>NZ_JBVUBB010000001.1:0-573856 GCF_055791185.1 Bradyrhizobium ingae | reverse complement strand
TATGAACGCTGCAAATTACGTCTCACCAGGGCACGCCAAAGCAGTTACAGTTGCTTCAGCCGCATTCCTTCATCCGACGATGGGCCACTCTTGCCGAGTGTTCTGCCGCGGAGCGGCTTCGTCCAATGGTCATTATGCCGTAAGCCGGATTATGCCGCATGGCCGAGGTTGGCGGTTGTCACGCTTGCTTTCGACCATGCGGCATTCGGCATAATTAGAGCGTTTCGAGGAAGGCGAGCAGTTCGTCGCTGGGACGATACCGACCGGGATGCGTTTCGGGGCTGGCGACCTGCGAGAGTGCCTTTTCCTTCAGCCGCATGTCGGCGTGGATATAGATCTGGGTTGTTTCCACGGATTCGTGCCCGAGCCATAGCGCGATCACGGATTGGTCGACGCCGTGATGGAGCAGCTCCATCGCGGTACTATGGCGCAGCGTGTGTGGCGTGACGTGTTTGCCTGCGAGGCGCGGGCAGGTTCGCGATGCCGTGAGGCAATGCTTGCCTACTAGATGCTCCAAAGCATCACGGCTGAGTCGCTCGCCCCGGATCGACGGGAACAGTGGCCCGTCGCTGTCAAGGCGTTCACCTATCCAGGCCTGGATCAGTTTGGCCGTATCACGACGAAGAGGCGTGCTGCGTTCTTTTCGCCCCTTGCCGATGCACCGGATATGAGCGCCGGTGCCGAGGATTACGTCGTTGCAGCGCAGGTTGATCAGTTCGGACGCCCGCAACCCAGTCCGAAGTGCAAGCACCAGCAGGACGTGATCACGCCGCCCCACCCACGTCGTTCGATCGGGCGCAGCCAGCAGTGCCGCTATCTCCTCAGCGTCAAGGAACGTCACGCTCCGCTTTACGTACCGCTTGTTCGGCATTGAGAGAATGCGCTGGCAATGAAGAAGCCAGCTCGGGTCGGTCAATGCAACGTAACGGAAGAACGAGCGGATGGCGGCAAGACGCGTATTGCGGGTGCGTGCCGAGTTGCCGCGCACCGTTTCCATATGAGTCAGGAAGTCGGCAACAAGATCGGCATCGAGATCTCCGATCGTCAGCTTCGTGGGCGGCTTTCCACACCGTGAACTTGCATAGCGGATCAGCAACCGGAATGCATCGCGGTAGCCAGCGACGGTGTGGCGGCTCGCTTCCATCTGCGTGCAGAGCCGATCGGTGAAGAAGCGCTGGATCAGCGCGGGGAAGTTGGTCGCCTTCATCGGGTTTCCGCCTCCACTGCCGCGCCCGTTATCCGAGCGGAGGCCAGCTCCAGCAGTTCCGGGACCGCTTCGAGATACCAATAGGTATGAGTGGGGCTCGCATGACCGAGCCAGGTCGTGAGCTTGATCATCTCGCGGCCGACGTCCGTGCCCGACCGATACCAGCTGAGCATGGTGCGCACCGCGAAGGTATGGCGAAGATCGTGGATGCGTGGTCCACGGCCGTGCCGAAGATAAAGCTGCGGCTTTCGCAGCCCGATCTGCTGGCATACATGCGCGAAGTTGTAGCGCGCACCGCAATCGCCAAGACGATGCCCCTCGCAAGTCACGAAGAATGCTTCCGGCCTGCGTCCGAGCAGCCGGTCCCGCTCGCGACCATAGCTTTCCAGTCGCTGCACGACGCTCGGATCAAGCGGCAGCAACCGCTCCTTGCCGAGCTTCCCCTGGCGGACGTGAAGCACGCCGGATTCGCCATCGAGATCGGCAGGGTCGAGACCGAGAGCTTCGCTGATCCGAAGTCCGGTCACGGCGATAAGGCCGAAGAGCGTCGAACAGGTCAGGCCACGCATGCCGTAGACCGATGGCAGAGTCCGTGCATGCTCGATGATCGCAACGATTTCGGCCTCACTATAAATATATGGATGCACGCGTTGAATGCGACCGGGCACCAGTCCCCGGGGCGGGGCTTCATGCTTGGGGTCTATGCCATGCAACCATTCGGCAAATTGGCGAGCTACTCTGAAGCGTGTTGCCCGGGTTCCGGAACTGGCAGAGGACAAGCTCTCGAGCCAGCGCATGATCAGGTCGGCATTGACGTACTTCACGTCATCGCGGTCGGCAAACATTGCGAAGCGACGTAGTATCCGTTCATCCGTGCTCAGATCGGCGCCAAGCTGTCTTCTGACGGTCAGATAGCGGTCAAGTTCGGCAAGGAAGCTCATCGTGCCACCTCCGCGATCGGCCAAGGCTGGGCGATGGAACGCAGGCCATCCGTGTCGAGTTTCGCGTAGATCATCGTCGTCGCCCGCGACCGATGCCGCAGCAGATCGCCGATCTCTTCCAGCGAGGCGCCGGCTCGAACCATATTGGTCGCCAGGCTGTGGCGTAGAACATGCGATCCCACGTAGGGTGTCGGCGGCTTCACGCCCGTCGCCGCGAACGCCTCCTTCAATATGGCGTTGATGACCTGGCTGTCCTTGAATGGGCGGTTTGGCGCCCGATGCGTCACGAACAGCGAGCGCGTGGTCGTGGAGGTTCGCTCCTCCTGTAGATAACGGATGATCGCTTCGCCGACGTCTGGCGGGATCGGCAGCCGGTCATGGCGCTGCCCTTTTCCACGAACGAGAAGCTCGCCGGAGCGCCAATCTATATCATCCAGTTGGATTGCAATGACCTCGGGCGCGCGCAGGCCAAGGCGAGCCATCAGTAGCAGCATTGCGTAATCGCGAGCGCCATGGCGCGGATTGACGCGCACCGAGGCTAGAACGGCCTCCACCTCATCCGGCGATAGATAACGAGGGAGCCTTGCGCCCCACGGTCTGTGGGCCTTGGGCACACAGAGCGACAAGTTCGTGGTCGTGAGGCCCCGTGCGAACAGATACCGGAAGAAGCTGCGCAGATGCGTTGCCGGCGTCTTGTCGCGGAACGGGCGCTTGCGCGAGAGAAGGTGCTCCATGAACGCCACGACATCCCGGGCGTTGAGCGCCGGCAGATCGAGCATATGGTCGCCGAAGCGACGGTGAAGAAAGCGATCCGCGAACCGAAGCACATGATAGACCGAACGAGGGCTGAGACCGCGCTGCCGCAAAAGATAGGTTTCGAAGTTGCTCAGCAGTTCCTGACGTTCAGCTTGCGCAGGCGTAAGCGGAGGTCGCGTCGCCACTCCTATCTCAATGAGATGCGCAACGAACAGCCTGGCAAGATTAGGAATCTTGACCTGGCTCTTCGGTGTGGCCGGCAACCGCCGCCCAAGCTCGACAGCAAGGTCTGGCGTCAAAGCCGACGGCGCAATGCCCGCGGCGTCGAGCAGGCGACCGAAGCGTCGAAGTAGGTAGCGATAGTTCGCGAGGGTCTCGGGTTTGTAGTTTTTGGACGAAAGGCTATGCTCGAACGATGCGAAGTAGAGGTCGATGCAGGTCGTTGGTTCAGCTATTTCCATTTCTTGTGCTCCAAGTGGTTGGAGCAACATTCTTCATGCTAAAGCTATATCTTTTGAGCGCATTTTCGGCAGCTTCCGACCTCTATTCGGTCATAGATACTTTGCGACAGGAATGGCTGCTTCGAGCGCTTAGCTGGTATCCGCAGATTTGAGGATTGGCCGAGATATGAGATTGCTGACGGCGGCGGAAAGACGACGACAGGTAAGTTCAAATCCGACTTCGTCAGTGCGCATGACAAGATCACTGAACGGACGTCGACCGTACCCTTGAGCAATCATCTGGGAGGTTCGGGCGATCTCTTCGGAAGTCAAGACGCGTTCACGATTTGAGATGTGAGCAAGATCGGCGGTCAGGCTGACGCAGTGGAAAGCTATCCCACGCCGCCGGAAGGTCTCTCTATAGAATAGCCAATTTGTGCGCCGTAGTGGGTAGGCCATAATCACCGCAGGACGGCTTTCAAGCTGCTCTTCACAAGCGGCAACAATCCGGCGGCTTGTTTGCAAAATCGAGCGGAGCCATGGCCCTGGGGCAGAGTAGTCATCTCCATCGACAAATCCAATTTCTAAGCGCGCTGAAACAGCCCGGCCCAAGGTTGTTTTCCCGACACCCACCGGGCCGTCAAACGACACGACGGCTAACGACATTCTCAATCCTCGACCCGCTCGCAACCAACCATCAAATACCACTCAGCGTCCACTTTGTCCTGAGAGCGGCTGTTAAATGTATAATCGGTATGACCGCTTGCTGCCCGATACTTGCCGTTCCTGCTAGCTCTGATTATGCCTAATCGCCGCATGGTCGAATCCCGGTGAGCTAGCCGCCAAACTCGGCCATGCGGCATAATCCGGCTTACGGCATAATGCCCAAGCTCATGAAACAGCGTTCGGTAGTAGTTGATCTGCTCGAAAAAAGCCGGTTGCGGCGGGATATGGACGGTATCGTCCGATGGTTGGTAGAAGGCCTTGGCGCCGCCGATGCGGACATCGGCGAGCGTCGCAGCGGCCAGCGCCTCGGCTTGCGGCACGATCTCGCGCTCGGGTAACGACGGCCGCGCGACGATGCAATGATCCGGCAGGTTGTCGCATTGATCGACGTTGAAAACCGTGTAGCGGCGGAGAAACGGAACGGACGCCTCTTCCTTTGCCGGCTTGTCATGACTGGCGCTGGTCGCGCCGCCCTGCTCGCGCTTGGGAACGAACCGATCGGCATAACAAACGGTGACGCCGTGTTCACCTTTGCGCACGGTGCCGCCGAGGCTGGACGCTTGGCGGAACGTGAGCCACCGTTGGGAGGCAAAGCCGCATTCAAACAGCCGGCCCCACAGGATCAGGACATTTATCCCGGAATAAGCCTTGCCTGTTGCCGCATTCCGAGGCAGTGCGAAGGCCTGATTGCCGCCCCCACTCCCCCAGGGCCGGGCCCAAGGAAAGACACCCGCCTCAAGATCAGCGACGATGTGGGCTGTAATCTCCCCATAGAGACTTGCTTTCGGCTTGCTCGCTTTGTTGTCCGATGAGCGCTTGGGCATGACGATCTCCGTTCCCTTCTCTTACGCGCCCTGCCCCCGGAAGGCGGGGTGGGCGGCGAAGAGCGACCGGACAGCCCCGAACTCTGAGGCGGGACGCACCGGAACGGCCGGAGCGAGAGCGGAGGACCGCGCTACGCAAGCAATCGTCATTTCGAACTATGAGGAAGCGCGGTTGCGACCCGCCGGTTCGGGGCTATACGGGAGCGCCGCCCACCGCGCCTGCCGGGGGCTCATCAAAAGCGCCGGCCGTCTGCGGCCGGCTCCGCAAAGCGTCGTCCCAAACGGTCTTCTGGACGTTATCGAGACTTTCGCGTGCAATCGATTACGTAGACGGCACGTGCGCGCCAGAACCGCGGTGGACGATGTGTTTGCGCCAGGGATCGAAGCCGTAAGGCCGAGACCGCAAGGCGGGCTCGGTTCACGAGAGCCCGGCCCGCAAGCAGCAGCTTGCGGGAGGCGCCGTTTAGGACAGCAATTCCCGAACCTTCCGGCTGATGGCCTGATCGCCCAGAGACACGGCCCATTCCAGAAGAGCTTGGCGCAATGTTGTAGCGAGGACGCCGTGATGAGCTAATCGCGCCAAAGCAATCGACCGATCGCCATCGTCACGTGCAACCGACAAATCCGAGAGCAACCGGATGTCGTACCCATGCCGCACTCCTTCCAACGCCGTGATCAGTACCTCTTCTTCAAGAAACGCTCCGCCCAAAAAGATCACGCCCGAACTTAATTCCGTAAGGCGTGCGGCGAGCCGTGGATCCTGCCAAACCACCAAGGGATCGACATCCAAGCACTCTATGTAAGCGGCAATATGATCAGGAAGTAGGTCCCGCTGCTTGCCAATTGCGATTTGGGGAATGCCAAAGACCTCCCGACACGCGGACAGCAAAGCGAGGCGCCGCTCGATGCCAAGGATGGACGCATGAGCGTCCACCCCACGACCTCGGGTCGTGTTCAAAAGAACAACGCAGCTATGTCGCGGATCGGCCAGCATGGAACGAGACGTCAGCGACCGCTGAGCGAGGGATCAAGCAACGTTGCGCACCGATTCGGGCACGATCAGAACTGGACCGTCCACGCCAGCTTGCCGGTACATGACCTCGAGCGCCCGATCTGAATCGTGGAGAAATCCCGCAAGCGCGATGGTTTGCCCAAGCGGCTGCGGCTCGCAAAGCCGCTCCAAGGGCCAACCGGCTCGCCTGAGGATGCGTTCCATTCGCGCATCGGTGACAGTCACAATGGATTGCGCTCCCGCCGCTCGAATCGACTCCAGCATCGCAGCAAACAGCACGAAGGTGGCGCGATTGAACCCGCTTCGGCCGGGGTCGACACAGCGCTCTGTATCGACACAGAAACGCGAGCTTTCGAGAATGCCCACGTCACTTGGCGCAGCCCGGTTGCCCAGAAGATGGGTAAAGGTGTCGGCGAGCATGTTTGGGCCTGTCGTGGGCAGGAGCCTGACGCAACCCAGAACCCTGTTCTCCTCTGAAACCACGAGAAGATATGTCGGACTCAGAGCATCATAGACATCGATTTCCAAGTCGCCCGATACTGACACGCTCCAGTCCAGCCGGTCTTTGAAAACACGGCGGCGGAGCCGATACATCGATCTTAGAAGATCCAGATGGCGACCAAATTGAGACCTGTGAAGCGCGATGGCATGCATGTCGACCTCCTCAAACTACTGGGAAGGCTTTGACAGCAGAAAACGGGCGCATGATCGCCTGTCAGATTTTGCAGGTGGCGTGAGATCCGCCGGATCACGTTAGACCACTTTGGCTGGAATACAATGCGCCATGCCTCATCGAGGCGCACGCGCGTGCCCTCCGATCTGGCTTCGCTGGACATCGAATGAGAAGGCCGTCAGCTCAACAGGCCGCGGCGCAAGGCTATCGCTACACACTGGGCGATCGACGCCGCGCCCAATTTTCGGCGCGCGTTTTCGAGATGAAAGACGACGGTACGCGGAGCGATCGCGACCAGAACGGCAATATCGGCGATCGTCTTGCCCTGCGCTGTCCATGCAAGGCACTGGCGCTCGCGCTGGGTCAACTCACTTCCAATGAGTTGCCGCGTGACAAAAGCAGCTTCGAGCCGCGCGGCGACATGGACGTGAAAATACAAGCCGGCCTGGTGGATGAAATCCTTGCACTCGCCAGCGATACGATCGATATCTGTCTTCCGATCGTCCGTCGCCAGCGTAAAGGCCGCCATTCGTCCGAAACCGCCCCTGATCGGCACAGTGATGCCGGATCGAATGCCAAAGGTGGTTGCCTCATCAAAGAACTGGCGCTGGGCTCGCGAGCCGACGGGCGCGCCGGCGACCCCGCCCCAACTGAAGAGATCCCGTTCGACCTTGGCACGGAGGACGATCGGATCGAGCTGCTGATATCCAAGATGAAAGTAGCGGCTGGTCCATGACTTCGGGTAGGACGAGATCAGCATGGGCGCCTCGTCCGTCAAGCGCAAATAGGCAAATCGCTTAAATCCAAGCTTTGATGCAAGCCGCGCGGCGATCCGCTCGAAAGCGTTCGTATCGCCCGCTGTCTGGATCGCGTCAATAAACTCCTGGAACGTATTCTCGATCGAATTCATTTGCTCGGACCATCTCGGCATTTGTCTGCCGATTTTCGTCGATCGTCGGCGGCACTTGCTGCAATTCGGAAGGTGGACCCACGTTTGCCGGTCGGCATCCTCGCATCTCCGCTTCCTCAATTTGGAATGCCGTGCACCGGCGGCGCAGAGCATCTTGTTCTGCCGGCTTGCTCTGGAACCTGATGCATCATCATCGACCGTGCGCCTGTGGCCTGACCGCGACCGCGCTCGTCGACTGACGGATGACCGGTGTCCGTTTTCCCCAGCGATGTCGAAGAAGCACTAGCACCTTGATCTGTCTTCCCTGATGTAGCCCGTATCCGATAAGCTTGAGCTCGCCCGCGGGATCGAACTCGTACGCTATTTCGGACTGGGCGAGCCTTCATCGAGCGTCGAAGGCCAGTTTCCCGGTTGATCAGAATTCGCGACCAATGAGCCTGTCCACCGACAATCGGCCGCCCCCGAGAATGGTGATCGCAAGGCAGGCGGCCGTCCATAAGATCGAGTACTCCATCGCCGACCAGCCCCTTGCCGAGGTCACATGGATGGTGACGGTCAGAAGACCAGCGCATACCGCTGCGGCAGGGCGCGTCAAAAGGCCGACGGCGACAAGCAGGCCACCGACGAACTCGATCGATCCGGTGAGATCCACGAAAAAAGCGGCAGGCTTGAAGCCGATGGCCTGAAAGGCCGCAATCGTCTTTGCAGGATTACCGCCAAACCATCCGAACAATTTTTGCGCGCCGTGCGGGACCAGCAGAAGCCCAGCTGTGAGACGGATCAGGGGATAAGCGAAGGGTTCGAGGCCGCTATAGAGCGGTTTCAGAAACGGCAAAAACAGTTTCATCTGGCGGATTTCCTTCTATTCGTGCAATCAACGCAGCGAACAGAGGTGAGAAGCGGAGCTTATTTCAACGTCGGGTCAAGTACGATCTTACCTAGCACCTCCTGTGTTTCCATGAGGTGATGCGCTTCGGCCGCGCGCGAAAGTGGTAGTACTTGCTCGATTACCGCTTGAACCTTTCCGGCTGCAGCGGCGGCAAAAATCTTGGGAATATCCGCGGGGGAGTAGCCTGGCCGGCCCCTGATAGAGATGCTTTTCTGATAAAGATGAGAAAAATCTATCGGCACAACGGGGCCGGCGTGCGCCCCCGCCGTGACGAGGCGACCGTTAGAGCCAATCGCGCGAAACGCTGCCGGCAATACCTTGGGATTTGCAACGTTGTCATAGAGCACGTCGACACCCCTGCCCCTCGTGATCTCCATGACTTCCGCATAAAGGTCGTGAGAGTTGTAGTTCACGGCATAGTCAGCACCGAGGGACGTTGCCAGTCTGGCGCGATCGTCCGAACCTGCCGCAGCAATGACCTCGGCACCGACTACGTTTTTCGCGATCTGAATTCCGAGCGTCCCGAGATTGCCGCCCGCGCCCATGATGAGCACGGTCTCAGATCCTTTCAGTTCAGCGACATTGACGAGAAGATTCCAGGCCGTCGGAACGTGTCGCATGACGACGGCGGCGTGATGAAAGTCGATATCCGACGGGATCTCGACTGCGACAGCAGCCGGGACCGTGACTTTCTCGGCGAAACCACCGGGTCTGTTTATGCCCATCATACCGAAGGGTCCGCGATAGTCCTCCACGTTGCCACATGTATCGAGCGGCATCATGCCGGCTGCGGCGGCGCGCATTCCCCTACGCCAACCGGTCACCCCTGGACCAACCTTGTCAACCACACCAGCACAATCAACCCCGGGAATTAGAGGCAGAACAATGCCGCGGTGATGTTCCTTCCCAGCACGAACCGAAACGTCCAATACCCGATTGACCGTAGACGCGAGAATGCGGATGCGGATCTCGCCCTCCCGCGGCTCTGGTTCTGCCACGTCCTCGTAGCGCATGACCTCGGGCGGTCCAAACTCGCGAAGTACGATCGCCTTCATTCAAGCACTCCTCGTAAAAACCGGCATCGCTTGCCGCCAATCTGTCCCGTTTGACCCGGATCTCGATGATTGCGCTCCCGATCGGCACTCGGTCACCATTGCTCGGTCCAAACAGGCAGTACATCCGCACGAAGAAGACGCTTGCGTCTGGGTCAATGGGCGGGGGGGCCTGGTCGCTGAGATCCTCAATTTATCTTGAGACCAATCTCGCGGATCACGTTTCCCCACTTCTCTGACTCATTCTTCATAAACACTGCGAACTCGCTAGGCGAAGTCGCGATGGACTTAAGCATGTTAGGCGCCAGGAATTTTCGTTCAAAGTCGGCGTCGGAGAGTATCTGCCTTACATCTTTGTTGATCTTGTCGATGATGGGCTGTGGTGTGCCCGCCGGCGCCACCATGCCGACCCATGTATACGCCTCAAATCCGGCGAGCCCGCTCTCCGAGAGAGTCGGTACATTCGGCAAGTTTGATAGTCTCTGGAGACCGCCAGTCGCCAAAAGCCTGACAGATCCAGTTTCCGCGGCTTCCGCTGCCGGAGCAGGTGATACCAGCATCATCGAGACAGTTCCTGCGAGGACGTCAGACAAGGCGGGGGCTCCGCCTCGATAGTGCACAGCCACTAGCTTGAACTGACCAAGCTGCTGCATGAGTTCAAAGTTGAGATGCATGCTCGATCCTGCCCCGACAGTGCCGTAGGTCAGGACTCCCGGTTTGGATTTAGCGAGAGCCATCAGCTCCTGAAAGCTCGTGGCTGGGACGGAGCTATTAACGATCAGTGCTTGATCGATGCGGCCCACGCCAGTAATAGGCACAAAATCCCAGAATGGATCGTACTGGAGCGCAGGGTACAAGTGCTGATTGATGGCAAATGTAGCATCTGGCGCGATGAGCAGTACGGAACCGTCGGGCCGGGCCCTTGCAACAGCCACGGCACCGATCTGACTGTTGGCGCCAGACTTATTTTCGATGATCACGGGCTGCTTCCAAGTCTCGGAGAGGCGCTGTCCAAGAGCTCTGGCGATTGTGTCCACAAGGGCCCCCGGAGCTGTCGGAACGACAATCGTGACCGGCTTGGTCGGATATTGCTCCTGAGCCGCCGCCCCCGTTGTCAAGAGACCTACAATCCAAAGAATGTAAAGAACCCGCTGCATTTAAACGACCCGTGATGACTCTGATACTAACCGACCTTGTGTATTGCCCCGCACTGGAGACGACAATCACAAAGCCTTCCGACAACGACAGCCTGTTTGGCCGACGACACCTTCTTCTGCATGTGAGACCATAGGCAGATTCGTTGTTTCAACCACCGCACACCCGATAGGTCGTCGATCCTGGGACTTCGACGATTCCTCGTATGCATCCGGTGCGCCCCTCAAGACCTCTTGCCAGCCTTGCGATCACTAAAATGAAACGCCTCTCCCAAGAGAGCCGGTCGCAATGCTGAATGCACCAGAAGGCCAACCGAAACGCAAAAGCGCTTCGGTTGGAGTCTGGGAGGTTACCCGTCTCAAGCAATCGCCTTTTTCACCCGCTCGGGCAAGAACGGTGTGTGTCGCAGACGTACCCCGCTCAACTCCATGATTGCGTTAGAAATGCACGGCGCAACCAGAGGCGTTCCCGCTTCGCTAACCCCGGTCGGAGCATTATCAGTCTTGATCACCTCCACGTGAATCTCCGGAATTTCGTTCATCCGCGGGATTGCATAGTCATAGAAGTTAGACTGTTCGACTGCGCCATCCTTGATCGAGATGCGTTCGCTCATCGCCAAGCCCATACCGAAAACGATGCTGCCTTCCATCTGCGCGACGACGTTGTCGGGCTGGACTGCGAGCCCGCAATCGACGGTGCTCCAGAAATTATGCACCGTAATTTTGCCACTGGGTTGATCGAGCGACACTTCCGCGACGCCTGCAACGTGGGTGTGCTGAAAGTCCATATATGCCAACCCCAACGCACGGCCGGAGCGCTTCTTGCTCCACTCCGCCATTTGGCACACCCGCTCCACCACCTTGCGTGCACGCGGGCTGCCTTTGAGCAGATCGAGCCTAAAGTCGAGCGGATCCACCCGACGACTGCGCGCCACATCGTCCATGAACGCTTCGGTCGCGAACTTGTTAGCGTTTGCTCCAATCGCGCGAAGCGGACTGGTGCGAACACCAGTCTCTTGATAGCTCTGCTCCACGAGAAAATTCGGCACATCGTAGCCGTCTACGTCGGTGCCGCTCATTAGCATGCCATCCCTACCGCCACGTTCAACGAAGCGGACAGGATCAAGATATTGCGTTAGTCGATCCGCCGCAACGCGATGATGCCAAGCGATGAGCTTGCCGGCTCCGTCGAAGCCGGCGCGCAGAAAGTTGGCAGAAAGAGAGCGAAAGCGGCCGTTGCGAACGTCATCTTCTCGCGTCCATATCGTTTTTATCGGACGCCCTACTTCCTTGGACAGCATGACCGCATCCATGATGAAGTCAGCGTCGCGGCTGCCTCGGCGGCCAAAGCCGCCACCCAGCAAGAAATTATTCAGTTTCACCTTGTCTCGGGGGATATCGAGAAATTTGGCCGGTGTTGTCTGCGCGATAGACTGCCCCTGAGTGCCCGCCCAAATCTCGACTGAGCCGCCATCCGGCGCGACAGAGGCGACCGCATTCAGTGGCTCCATTTGCGCGTGATAGGCATAGTCAGTGCGGTATTCGCCCTCGACTACGCTCGCCGCTTTCTCGAGTTCGGCACGCGCCTGCCCCCGCGCAGTAAAATTGAGGGAAGGTCCCTTCACATTCCTGGCCCTCGCGGCAAAGGCGTCGAGCCCCTTGTCGCTGTCGAAGCCCCAAGCCAGGCCGGTGCGGGTCCACGTGACTGCGCCATTCAGCGCCTCGCGTGCCTTGAGGGCAGCCCAAACCGTCTCGGCCACGACACCCACCCCGTGCGGTAGCCGAACCACAGAAACTACCCCAGGGAGCGCTTTGACCACGGCCTCATTGATCTTGTCGGGAATCGCCCCCTCGATCGGCGCGCGCAAAACCACGCCGTAGAGCATGCCCGGAACTTGGACATCGATCGAGTAGGTCGCACTACCGTTCACTTTCAAAGGTAGCTCGATCCGCATGCGGTCCTTGCCGATCAGGCGAAAGTCAGCGGGCTTCTTGAGCTGATCCAACGTGATCTCGGGCGCCGTTGCGGGCACATCTGCGAACTTGGCGATATCGCCATAGGTCAACCTACGACCCGATTTCCGATGCACAACCACGCTCGGCTCGGTGGCAAGCTCTTCGATAGGGACGCCCCATTTACGTGCAGCATTTTCCAACAGCACGCGACGTACCTGCGCGCCGGCGACCCGCAGCGGAGTGTAATAAGCCTCAAGCGTGTATGATCCCGCAGTATACAGCATCCGATAGATCGGACTGCCATAGATCTCATCTACGATCGGCGCCGACACGACGTTGACTCGGGACCAATCAGCATCGAGCTCCTCCGCGACGATCAAGGGGAGCGACGTCATCGAGCCCTGCCCCATCTCAGCGGCAGGCGACATGATGCTGATTGTACCGTCCGGGGAAATGCTGATCCACGGACTCATGGTCTTTCCGCTTGGATCAGATGCAACAGTGACGGCGTCAGCGTTCCCTGGCAGGGCGATCGCGAACGACAATCCGGCCGCGCCGATCATAATTTGACGACGTGATAGAAGCGCTTCAGATTTCTCGATGCGCTTGTTCATGTCATGCCTCCCGCGACGCGCGCTCGACCGCGCGAATGATGCGCTGATAAGTGCCGCAACGGCAAAGATTGCTGCTCATGTGCTCAACGATCTCGGAGCGCGTCGGCTTAGGCTTCTGGTTCAGCAAATCAGCGGCACTCATGATCTGTCCGGACTGACAGTAGCCGCACTGCGGTACGCTCTCAGCGAGCCACGCCTTCTGAACCGGATGGCTAGAGTCCACTGAGAGGCCCTCAATCGTAGTAACCGTCTTGCCCGCCAACTCCGAAAGCTGCGTCTGACAAGAATACGCGCGCTTTCCATCAATATGGACCATGCAGGCGCCGCAAAGCCCGGCCCCGCAGCCAAATTTTGTGCCGGTCAGCTTGAGGCTTTCGCGGATCACCCATAGGAGCGGCGTATCGGTCGGCGCATCGACAGAAACCGATTTGCCATTGATCGTAAAGCTAGTCGTCATGACTTCCTCCAAGTAGCGCCATAGAGCGCCTGCACGCATGAACTATCCGAACTTCCGCATCGATCTCGTTGGTAAAGCTCCGCGCATGCGGATCGCCGAATCCACCAAAAACACTGAAGGGCCCATGGCAGGTCGGTTGGTGAGCGATGATCGGCGAAAGGGCTTTTTCTGATCACCGGCCACGGCTTTCGCCATCATCAGGTGGCACTGCGCAGGGCTGGTCGCGCAGCAAAGTGGCTGACATGATTGTTTCGATTGTGCCGACCACGGCACTAGCGCCGAGTCCGTGAAATTCGGTGCTTGTCGAACGAGGGAAACGCGCTTCATTCCAACCGCAACGATGCGAACGCCGCTTGGCGCGGCAGCATCGAGCTTCACTTTGTTCGCCTCGTGCAACCGCCGCGTTCTGTTCGAACTCGCCCGCGCGCTCATTAGACCGTTTCTCCCAAGCCGCATTGTTACACATTGAAAAGGGTGTTTCTTGCCAATTTTGTTCGTTGGATCGCGTCGAGTTGGTGGGTATTGCCAAGCACCCGCAATTTCGAATGCCCGAGCGCACGAACGGTTGCAGCTCGCCTAATGGCGTGAAGCGCATGTTCATCGAACGCCGGACATCATCACGATCAGCTATGGCAGTTGGCTCACCACCAAGAAAACGGCGCTACCGTTAGACGTTGGGCACCGAAAACTGACGGCGCAGTCACTACACCTTTTCGAAAGCTTCATGGATTCGGCTTCGGAACGTTTTGGCCGGCAAGAACTGATTGTGAATGAACCGCGATGGCTCAGCCGAGGGCCCGAACTAAGACGGCAGCGTTACGTTCCAAACCGCAGACAACGAAGTAGTGACAGGCACCCTTGACGAACAGACCGCATGGACCGGTCACCACGACTTGCTTCATGTCGTCGGCATATGCGCTGCCCGCAATAGTGCTCGCGCGTGAAGACGCCCCCCAGAGACAGCCATTCCTCCCCCTAGCAGATTACGCTCAGACAAATCACACCGAAAAATGTACATGTCCGATTTAATGCCGTCAATCAGTTTTGGGCGCTTTGGAGGGCAAGGGCGGCGGCTGCCTAGGACTGGCCAGGCAGCGGGTGGAATACGCCCCAAGTAAGTGGATTGCTCAATGAATCCGGGGATTCGCGCCATCCTGGAAGGAACTCTGCGTTCATCCCCCACCGCTTTATACCGCGATCGCGACGTCAAGGAGCGGTTAGCTTTTTTCGGTCATATACTAGTTTTAGAATCGCCTCCAAAACGGCGGCTTTCTCTCTCGATGCCGGTGGGAGCGGATGGGGCTGCCGCCAGCTGATAGCGATGCAATTCATCTAAAGAGAGCTTCTGGAGAAACGCATGTTGAATCGGTTGACTATATCGGCGCTACTGAAGATCGTGATTTTCGCCGCAGCTTTCTGTGTCGTGGTCGTATTCTCCTTCAATGCTTGGGATGGCTGGCAGCGCTTACTGGTCGCAAGCCGAATTTCCGTGGTCTCGGACGCTTCGGCAAACTTATTCGCGGCGATGCATAATCTGCGCACCGACCGCCTCTCCAGCAGCTATCTCAATGCCGACGCCCCTATCGATAGCGACACTGAAAAATATCTGCGTCAAGTCCGCGACGCGGAAGTACCGGCGATGGAAAACGCGCTCGCTGTCCTTGAGAAGATCGATTTCGAGTCGAAGAATATCCTGTTCTACGAGTTCGACCAGCACTTCAAAACGTTGTTGTCCCAGCAAAGGGAATTCTGGGAACTCATAGGGCAACCGAAGGCGCCTCGTCGTCCAGGGCTCGCAAAAGAGTATACAGAAACGGCAAATGCGCTGCTTGCCACATTGGCGAAGTTGTCGGCTGTCCTGGCCGTCGACATCAACCACAAGGACGCTGTGATCGACCAACTGCTTGCAATAAAGCAGGTCGCCTGGTTGTTACGAAGCACGGCTGGCGAAGGTGTTGCGATTGTTACAGCTGGCCTCATGGAAGGGCGCGTCACGCCGGAGTTGAAGAGCAATTACATTAGATCCGGCGGCGGCGTCGACGCTGCGTGGAAGGCGCTTGAATTGACGACCGCTACCATGCAGTTGCCACAAGGGATTTCCACCGCCATGACTGCGAACAAG
This sequence comes from Bradyrhizobium ingae, assembly GCF_055791185.1. Taxonomy (NCBI): domain Bacteria; kingdom Pseudomonadati; phylum Pseudomonadota; class Alphaproteobacteria; order Hyphomicrobiales; family Nitrobacteraceae; genus Bradyrhizobium; species Bradyrhizobium ingae. The sequence goes on along the minus strand of NZ_JBVUBB010000001.1, from coordinate 558,123 downwards.
AGCGCATATTTCGACGCAGAGTTGCTCTCGCTGCGTGATCGCTTGCTTATAGCCCTTGAGAATGGCCAGAAGCCCGAACTGACGGCGACTCAGTGGAATGTGCTCACTTCGGGTCGTCTGTCAACGACGGTTCGCGTTGCCGAAGCTGCTCTCGATGCCGCCAAGGAGCGCGCCCGGATCCTGTATTCCGCTGCCCTTAGATCGCTAGTCCTGCAGCTCTCGGTGCTGGCCGGGTCAATCCTATTGAGCGTAGGCGCTATGGTGGTGATCAGCCGACGTGTGATCACCCCGTTGCATAAGATCCGTGATGCCATGCTAAAGGTCGCCGCTGGCGATCTTTCCGTCCAAACGGGCTACGCTCATCGCGGCGATGAGATCGGATCGCTCGTCGGCGCGCTGGAGACGTTCAAAAATCAAGCCATCGAGAAGCTGAAGATGGAAGGCTTAGAGCGCGAGCGCAATGCCGGCGCTATCGCGCGCCAGCGGGCCATCGAAGGGTATGTCGGCGAATTCGAGGGCCGCGTTCGCAAATCCCTTAATGAGTTGAACGAAGCCTCCGCCGAGATGCGGAAGACATCCGGCGATCTATCGGCCGTGTCGCGCCAGACCAACCACCGCGTTCAGGTTGCCGAAAAAGCTTCCGGCGACGCTTCCATAAGCGTTGAAAGCGTAGCTTCAGCCTCGGAGGAATTGAGCGCCTCGATCAACGATATCAGCTGGCAGGCCTCGCATGCCGCAGGTATTGCGAGCCGTGCTGTGAACCAGGCTCGGGAAACGGATGCCACGGTGCAGGGGCTCGCGAAATCGGCCGACCGGATTGGTGAGGTGGTCGGTCTGATTACCAGTATCGCAGCGCAAACCAATTTGCTTGCGCTTAACGCTACCATCGAAGCCGCCAGAGCGGGAGACGCGGGTCGCGGATTTGCGGTGGTCGCCTCCGAGGTTAAGTCTCTGGCGAGCCAGACGGCAAAAGCAACCGAGGAAATCTCCGAACAGATTGCGGATATCCAGAGAGTGGCTGGCGATGCTATCAATGCGATTCAGGCGATCGGCGGTATTATCGGTGAGGTCAATGAGGTGGCAACCTCGATTGCCGCTGCCGTTCAGGAGCAAGGCGCGGCGACCGCAGAGATCACGCGCAGCACACAACACGCGGCGCAAGGCACCAAAAACGTATTGGACAACATCTCCGGCGTCAAAGTAGACGCTGATACAGCAGCAGGTGCGGCCGAGAGCGTGAAGCTCGCTTCCGAAACGCTGGAAGTACAAAGCCGCGGACTCGGCGAGCAGGTGAGTAATTTCCTCGGCAAGATTCGCGCGGCGTAGTCGAACCTAACATTCGTTCCATTCTGGACGACGGCCGGCATATTGACGGCGCAATCAGGCCGCTTTCTTAGCGCTGGCGTTCAGGTCCTCCCGCAGGTAGGGCCTGGAAGCCGCGCGCGCTGGCGCGCATTATCAGCATCCACCCGGAGTTGGTCGCGCGGGCCTCGCGTCGACCGACTACATTTCCACCCCGCTCGTCTCCGGCGTGATTCGAAGCGCTTTGGTAAATCGCGTATTCCCGACATACCAAGCCACTAGGGCGGCCAAATCCACGGCGCCCTGCGCGCCAAACGCATCGATCACCGCCTGAAACGTTTCGTCATCCACCCCGTCGGCACCACAAGCTTGATCAACGAATGCAAGTGCCACCCTCTCGTCGGTCAAGAATAAATCTGACTCAATCCAGGCTTTGAGTGCTTGAATTTTTGAAAGGGGCACACCGAGTTTTACCGTCACCCCGACGTGCACACTCCATTCATATGCGCCGTCGTTCAGTTGACAAATACGCAAGATCATCAACTGCTGTAGGGGCCTGGGTATCGAGGAGTCTCCGCGGAGAGCGGTCGCATAGGCCGCCTGAGCCCTTAACATCGCGGGAGAATGGCACAATGTCCTATGTATATTCAGGATTTCGCCGCCCCGAGCGCGGATCGCCGAAAACGCCTCAGTGATCCGGTCATCTTCCGCTGTAGAGGTCCCGAGCCGAGATGAGTTCTCAGACGCACGCATTGCACACCTCCAAACTGGGCCTGTTGCAAAAGGAAAAGCGCGCGCTCGGCTTGACGCAGGCGCGGACGGGGAGCTCCAATGCAACCCCAGCTATCAAGAGGCTCATAGATGCGAGCCCCTCAAATTGCAATATGTCCGATTTTATGACGTGTCAATATTTGGCTAGCGCCATGGTAGTCGGCGCCGTCGACCACAGGCAATAAGGCGCGAAGCCAATCCAGCTATGTGCGATTGCGAACAGGGCCGCGGCGCGTGGCCGGAGCGACCTCCGCTTTACCGCTTTTCATTCCATCGAGAAGCAGGGCAGTCATCGTTCTCAGCTCCGCCAGTCCGGGCTCGACCGACGGCTTATTGGTTGTGTGGAGCCACCAACGCACGGACGCGAACATGAGATAGAAGATTGTACGAGCGGCCAAATCGACGTCGATATATGGCATGATCTCCCCCGCGTCCCGCGCTTTGGATACGAGATCGCGAAGATGACTGATCGTCTCGAGGCGAATACGGCTGAACTCGCGCGCATGGGGAGACGTGGTGTGAAAAACATTCTCGCGCAGGATAGTGCGAAAAAGATCCGGCTCGGCGGCGTATGCGGCGTACACTGGTCGAAAATGGGCGACAACCGCATCCACGAGCGATCCTTGATAGACGCCGGCTTCTCGGCAACGTTCAATCACGGGAGGCATGAACTCATTGAAAATGAGCAGCACTAGCTCACGCTTGTTCTCCGCGTAAAATCCGAGAGTTCCGAGTGCTACACGCGCTTCCTTGGCGATGTCGCGAAGCGTTGTGCCGTCATAGCCAACCTCGGCGAACTGCCGGCGCGCGGCCGCGTAGATCCGCTGAAACTTGTCGACTTTATTCTGCTCCCTAAGTCCCAGCGTCTCCGCGTGATCCGCATGCGCACCACGGATGCGATAAACGTCGTGAGGCTGTTCCTTTTCACGAGAAATGGCGCGCGTGCTGGAACGCTGCGTCTTCGATTTTGCCTTTGACTTCATCTTATCCGCTGGTTGCTATCTGCCGAACCCTAACAGCGCTCATGTCGAGGATCTCACTTTCCCTGCGACAGCACCGTACAAGAATCATGAAATTGACAATGCTACTCGCAGATAGAGTGCCCCAGCAACCGACGCCATTTTTTGGCTTGTTCAGCAGCAAACTGACTGCAAGTAAAAATTGTACACGGTACATTTTTCTTGGTCAAGCACCGGACGCGATTCAGACCTTGCCGACTGCTGAAAGAAGCTCACGGCGCGGCGGCAAGGCGGCATTTATTTCCCGTTTCGGGGGCGCCAACCGCGCCTTCTTATCGCGAGGAAGAGCCACCGGCCGCCGGTCTACCCAGCTGACGAACAATTACTGGACATATATCAATTTCGATCCTATATCATTTTCCGTCGCCACGGCGCGCTTGAGAAGGTCTGGGCCGGGAAAGATAAGCGGCGAGCATTCGACTTGAAGAGAGAAGTCGAGCGAACGCAGGCCCGCTGTACGGGACGGCATTCTGAAAAGCGCATGTGATGGTCTGAACAAGAGGAGGAGTTTGACGGATGACCACGAAAGAGACGACCTCGCACCTGTCCAACCTTAATCCCAAGGTTGGCGGGCGCGAAGAAAAGGTCGACAATGCCTTTGGGTTGTGGGGGTTGGACCACTTTGCATTGACCAGCCAAAACGTAGCTCTCATGGAGCGTTTCGTGCGCGAGTTTATGGGGGGCGAACCCTATTATTACGCGGGCTTCGATGAGACGGACAAGAAGATGGGCCGTAAGCCCCACCTTTTCCTGCGGATCGGTCACTCGCTTCTGCAATGTACAGAAGAAGCAGGCCCGTCTACGCCGCAGCCCGACGACCCCAATATATCCCCGCATTATGGCTTCAGGACCACGGTAGCAGGACTTGATATGAACATCGCGCGTCTGAAGAAGGAAGGCATCCCCTTCTTCGGGCCGATGAGTCACCGTGATATCGATATTGTTTCCGTGTACTTCAAATCACCGGAGGGCCACAAGTTCGAGATCTGCACTTGGGAGGGGTACCCCGAGGATAAAGCGAGGATGATGGGAGCGCCGGGGGTCGGCTTCATTCCATGGAAAGACTTGAACCATAACTGGCCACATACGCGGAGCTGATTCAGATCCGGATGGGTCGACACGAGGCCGCGGGACAGTGTGAACGGTTCGCGGCGTAGCATTCGCGAAGGGGCATGTGATGCCGCTTCGCGCATGCGGCGGTCTGAAGCCGCCTATCCGCAATGCAGATCTAATCCTGTTTCTACCGATTTCAGGGATTGGTCAAAAGCGGGCAATGGCGCGGTTCATCAACTAGGTTCCCGACATGCCCCTCACACAAAGAGCTCAGACGACTCGAACCGGGAGTAGCGACCTGGTCACTTACAATGACGACAAGGTGGGAAGACTGAGGATGTCGGTTTCCAACCTAGATGCGATCGACAAAAAGATCATCAAAGCCCTTCAGTGCGATGGCAAGATCACGATTGGAGACCTCGCCGAAAAGGTTGGCCTATCCGGGTCTCCGTGTGCCCGCAGAGTGCGGCAGCTTGAGGACAGCGGCATCATCAAAGGCTATGCGGCCATCATTGACCAGGAAAAGGTCGGATTGCCGGTCAGTGCCTTCGCATCCGTCAAACTCGAACGTCAGACTGAGGAGCACGTCGAGCGCTTTGCGGCTGCCGTGATGAGCTGGCCGGAAGTTGTCGATTGCTACCTGATGACAGGGCAGCGCGACTTTTTGCTACGAATAGCCGCCGGTGATCTAAGGGCCTACGAGCGCTTCTTGAGGGAGAAGCTGGCGCGCGTTGAAGGCATAGCGTCAATTGAGACTAGCTTCGCTTTGGTACAAATGAAGCGTTCTGAAGCACTGCCAATCCCCTAACCATCGTTGCTGAAGACGGCCCGATGCTCCGCCTTCTTTCGGGTGGATCCGGGCTACGATAGAAATTGCGTATCGAAGAGGATCACCAACTTGAGTTTCGTGTTCGACCCCGCTCCTACTCCAAGCGCAGCCGTCTATGGAGAAGCCGCACGCTTTCCCGTTCGCCGCATCTTCTGCGTCGGGCGAAACTACGAGGCCCATGCCCGCGAAATGGGTAAGGACCCGTCTCGCGAAGCACCGTTCTTCTTTACCAAACCTGCGGATGCAGTGGTGGACGATGGTGCCATTGTTCCCTACCCGCCGCTGACGAAGGACTTCCAGCACGAGGCCGAACTTGTTGTCGCGATCGGGCGAAGCGGGTTCAACGTGCCGGAAGACAGCGCCTGGGACTTGATCTGGGGCTATGCGAACGGCAATGATCTGACGCGCCGAGACTTGCAATTGGAGGCGCGTGACAAGGGGCGGCCCTGGGACTGGGGCAAGGCTTTCGACAAGTCAGCCGTATGCGGTCCAATCCACATGGCTTCACGGATCGGTCGGCTCGCCTCGGGTGGGATCAGGCTATCCGTCAATGGAACTGTTCGTCAGAGCGCTGACCTTTCCGAGCTCATCTGGTCAGTGCCGGAGATCATCTCGATTCTCTCACATGCTGTGCGCTTATTGCCGGGCGACCTCGTCTATACCGGTACCCCCGCAGGCGTCGGCGCATTGGTGCCCGGAGACGTCTGCGTCGTCGAGATCGAAGGATTGGGCGCGCTCACCACCACGATTGCAGAGCCGGTTGGATGAGCCGACTGCTCCTTCACAACTAAGTAGATCTCGATGCGGAGCGAGTTACTCACCAGCCATGCTGTTCACCTCCTGCCCCGGAACGACCGCATCAACTCACGCGATCATCACTATGCGACGACAAGGCCAGGAACATGAATGATCAAGACCACAGCAACATGATGAAGCCGGAGGACACTCCGGAGCTACGTCAACTGTATTCGGAGTTCGAAGCCGAATATCTTAAGCCGCTGTGGACGCAGATCGACGACCTCATGCCGGTCGTACCCGCCCCCAAGGCTGTGCCTCACATATGGAAATGGTCGCGACTGCTTCCGCTTGCGCAACGTTCAGGTGAGCTCGTTCCAGTCGGGCGGGGCGGCGAGCGCCGCGCCATCGGACTGGCCAATCCCGGCCTGGGTGGGAAAGCGTACATCAGTCCAACGCTCTGGGCGGCGATCCAATATCTTGGTCCGCACGAGACCGCGCCAGAACACCGCCATGCTCAAAATGCCTTCCGGTTCGTCGTAGATGGAGAAGGCGTATGGACCGTCGTAAACGGTGACCCAGTACGCATGAGCCGAGGCGACCTTCTGCTGACACCCGGCTGGCATTTTCACGGCCACCACAATGACACGGACGCTCCGATGGCATGGATTGACGGTCTCGACATTCCATTCTCCTACCAGAACGACGTCGGATTTTTTGAGTTCGGATCCGATCGCGTGACTGATTACGCGACACCGCACTTCTCGCGCGGAGAGCGGCTCTGGTCGTATCCGGGCCTGCGGCCGCTTTCGCAGCTTAAGGACACCGTCAGTTCGCCGCTCAGTGCGTATCGATGGGAGTTCACCGACCGCGCACTGACTGAGCAACTGCTTCTCGAGGACGAGGGACAGCCGGCCACGGTCGAGCAAGGGCACGCAGCGATTCGCTACATCAATCCGACGACCGGAGGCGATGTTATGCCGACAATCCGCGCCGAGTTTCACCGCATTCGAGCGGGAACGTCTACGCCGCCACGACGCGAGGTCGGATCGTCGGTATTCCAGGTCTTCGAAGGATCAGGGGCGGTTTCTTTCAATGGCACCACGACAAGACTAGAAAAGGGGGATCTCTTCGTTGTGCCCTCCTGGATCGGCTGGTCCCTTCAAGCTGAGACGCAGTTCGATCTGTTTCGGTTCTCGGATGCACCTATCATGGAGCGTCTGCACTTCGCCAGGACTCAAATTGACTAGTCCGAGGGCCAGGCGGCTTGAGGTCTGATCCCATCGTGCCTGGAGGTGCAGAGAAGCCGGAACGGCAATCCCCTGGTACCAAAGGCGGATGTCTACAATGACTAGTCGCGTGGAAGAGGAGGCCCGGAGGCAATTGCGAGACCGGCTCGGATCGGACTCTCGATACGACTGTCCGGCGGCGCCCGCTCGAGATCTTTTGTGGGCGCGCCAAGGGACGGCCTACTTTGCTCGAAAGTTGAACGAACTCTCCGACAACGCACTAGACGCGCCCTCCCTCATTCCGAGTTGGACGCGTCGCCATGTCGTTGCTCACATCGGCTATCAGGCCCGCAGCCTTGCGCGACTCGCCGAAGCCGCACGCAAGGGAACGGCGAAGGAGGTTCTGGCAGAACCTGAGCACCAGATCGAGAACGTCGAGCTCGGCGCGACCCTTCCCGCGCACGCGTTGCGCCATCTCTTCCAGCACTCTGCGGTGCATCTCAGTGTTGAATGGCGGGATCTGAGCGATTCCCAGTGGCAGACCAGCGTGTTGTCCTTAACGGGTGATCTTGTGCGGATTTCGAGAACGCCATGGTCTCGAGCAACAGAGATTTGGAGGCACGCTATCGACCTCGATAACGGCGGCTCTATCTATGATGTACCGGCAGGACTGCGCAACTACGCAGGCTGACCTGGTGGTCTGCTCGCGAGAATGTCTGCGATCCGAACAGATTTGGGGCAGATAAAAGCGTTGTCAGCTCTAAAGGTTAAGCAACGCCTCCGCGTTGCCATGGGCAATGCGCTGCCTATCTGAGGGGCTAACAGGAATGTTATCGAGGAATGCCCTCCCCTCTTCCATCGTCCCGTAGGGGTAGTCCACAGAGAACATAATCCGCGGGACGCCGACTTCGAGCATTGCATTAAGAAACGTGTGCATGAAGTTGAACCCGCCAAACGTATAGTGCAGGTTTTGGCGAAGATAGTCGGCGACTGGCAGTCTAAGTTTTGTCATTTGCACGGGAAAGGACCGGTTCAGCCGCTCGATCATGAAGGGTATTCCCTCCCCGAGATGGCCGATCACCACCTGGAGCGCCGGATAGCGGTCGAACACACCGCCGAGAACCAACCGGAGAACGTGGGTTGCGGTCTCGATGTGCCAACCCCAGGCCTTCCCTGCGAACACGCTCGAGATTGCCGGAGGGAAACCGCCGTACAGCGCGTTGATGACCGGCTCCGGTGGCATCGTCGGGTGGAGGTAGATCGGAACACCGAGGCTCTCGGCGCAGGCAAGAACCGGACTGAAATAGGGATCATCGAGGTAGCGGCCACGAGCGTGGCCGTTGACATTGGCACCTTTGAATCCAAGTTCAAGAACGCAACGCTTGAGCTCAATTGCAGCCTGGTCCGGAGACTGGATCGGTAGCGAAGCAAAGCCCGCCAGACGGGTAGGATGAGCCTTGATTCCGGCTGCGAGGTAATCGTTTGCGTCCCGCGCGCATGCGATTGCTTCCGGAGCATCGGCTTGCTCGACACCGGGAGAATTAAGAGAGAGGACCTGCATGTCGATGCCGGCAGCATCCATCTCGGCGATCCGCGAGTCCCCGATATTCATCAACCTATCGAAAAGCTTGCCTCCACCCGGGGCTTGGCGCATCCGTTCTGTGCTGGCCTTGCCAAGGCTGGATACGAATGTCGGCGTAACGAAGTGTTCTTCAATTGCAATGACGCGCATTCCGCCCCTCCCAAGTTTGAGAATTAAAGCAACGTCTAATCGTGCGTGCGCCCCCGTAGTAGCCATAAGCCCAGAGTGGCAGCCCGCTCGCCCAGCACGGCTGCGCCCTCAAGATCATCCGCACTCGGTCTCACCCGAGTGCCGGCGGGCTTCGTCGTTGCGGTCGCGCCGTAGGGTGCTGCAACGAGATTGAAGATGGGATCGCTATAGCCGGGGGTAACTACGATCATGCCGAGATGCATCATGCTAGTCAGAATACCCATCAGGGTCATCTCATGACCTCCGTGTATCGTGGAAGCCGACGTAAATCCTGAGCCGATCTTGTCTCGAAGATCTCCCCGTTGCCAGTTCTCACCGAGGCGGTCGATGAACCGCTTCATCTCGGCCGACATTGAGCCGATGCGCGTGGGCGCTCCCATCAGCACGACGTCAAACGCGCTTAGATCGTCTGGCTGCGCCACAGGGAACTGTTGGATCTCCGCGAAGGCGGACCCGGTATGTCGGTGCGCGAGCAATTCCGCTTCATCCGTAAGCTCCGGGACGCGATAGACCTTCGCGGTAGCACCCTTAACTCGCCTAGCCCCATCGGCGAGGGCCTGAGCGATGCGCACCGTATTCCCACTGCGGGAGTGGAACAAGACAACCACCTTTACGCCATTGTCGCTCGCCATCTCAACCTCTCATCGGACCGCATTGCGGGACGTCCTGCAGTCGCCAGAAAGCCGCGATGGCAGGGACCGTTGCAGGTCGCTCCTATTTGTTGTTCGGCAGCCTTTCGGTGAGGGTCCCACTGGACGCAGTCGCCGCCCGGGCACTCCTATGGGGCCCCTGCGCCGTTGAGCTCATGCCCGGCCGACCAGGCTATCGAAACCTGGTCCACGCTTCCCGCGCTACCGGCGCAAGCGTTGAGCCGGAGAACAACATTCCTCCAGCTCGGAGGCCTTCCCAGATCGACTATCACTCACGCTTCATCGCTGCCTCGACCAGGCTCAGATCCATAGTGTCCGATAGATTGATAGGGTCCTTGATAATCTCCAGCTTCTCCATCAGGTCCAGATTGGCTTGCATCGCCGCCACGTTCGGCATCATGTTGGGGTCGCGATAAAAGTCCGCCTTGGTGAAGAGCCAGTCCTGCCAGGACGCTTCGGGCATTTTCGTCACCTTCGCCGCGATCTTTACGACTTCAGCGTGATTGGCAGGATCCGAAAACCAATGTGCGACCCGCCGCATGTCGGCGAGAAAGTCGATCAGCGCCGCGCGGTTCTTCTCTATGAAGGTCTTCTTCGCTACCCACACGATGGCCTGACATTCTCCCACGGCATCTGCAGCTGTAAACAAGACCCTATTGCCATCCCTGACCCCTCGTTGTGCCGAAAATGGACGGGTCACGGCGATCAAGTCGACCTTCCCACTCTTTAGCATCGCGCCCATTGTCGGAGCAGCGGCCTCGACGATGTTCACGTCCTTGCGTTCGTCGATGTTGTTCTTGCGCAGCATCGCAACAAGAAGCATGTAGTTGGCACTACCGCGCGCGCTTACAGCGATCGTCTTACCCTTGAGGTCGGGTACGGTACGAATGCTGCTGCTATCGCGTACGAGGAACTCAGTCGAATAATAGTCGGATATGCCGTCCTCTAGCTCGCCGGCGATGATGCTGACGTCCTTCACCCCGTTTTCGTAGGCGACGGCGAAACCAGTGGTCGAAATGTCCGCGATGTTGAGATCGCCGGAGGCAAGGCCCTGTAGAGCCTCGGAGGTTCCGCGGAAACGCGTAACCTCCAGATTGTAGGTCTTGCCGTTGTTCAGCATCAAGTCCTTCTTCTCGAGTACGATCGAACCCCAGTTGGTGACCGGGACAACCCAGGACAACTTGATTGCCGCAGGTTGCGCACCAGCGGACGCATCCATCGACAGCACCAAGCCTGCTACGGCTGCGACTCTTGCGAGCAGCATCATTGTTCTATCCTCCCGTTGATTTGCCGCCTTCAGGCGACGATTGTCCTTGCGCGCCGGATGCGGATCTGGTCACACCGTCGTCGGTGCGACTGCTTCCTGATGCCAACGCAGCAGCCGCTGCCGCAGCGTCCCCAGGATTTTGATCAGAAGGAAGCCGAGCACGGCGACCTCAACGATGCCCGCGAAGACTGCTCTGGAATTTGAGTAGCGAGACGCGTTCATCATGTCCGCTCCGAGCCCGGCCCCGCCGGTAAGCATCTCAGCGACGATACATATGATCAGCGAGAGCGGCAAAGCTACCTGTAGGCCTGTCAGGACTTGCGGAAGGGCCGCCGGCAGCAACACATCCCAGACCAGTTCGGTATCGTTTGCTCCCATGCTCTTTGCAGACCAGATCAGATCTCGCTGAACTGCCGTAGCAGCGGCGATCGTGGCGGTGAGCACCGGAAGGATTGCATCGATGATGATCATGGAGAGCTTCGTCGCATCACCGAAACCCAACCACAACACGATGATCGGCAAAAAGACGATCTTCGGAATGGGAAACGCGATCGAGATGATAGGGTCAAAAAACCACCGAACAGCCCGACTGCGAACAATCAACACGCCTAGGAGGATACCGATAGCGCTGGCGATCGAAAAACCCACCATTGTACGGTAGAGGGTGAGCCACAGGCTGCGCCAGAGTTCGCCTGATATCGCGCTTTCGTAGATGGTTGCGACCACCGAACTGAACGACGGCAATTGAAAAGGCGTGACCAATCCGCTCCTGGCGAACAGTTCCCAGGAGATCGCGAGCACCACCAACGCGATCGAATTACGCCCGATGTTCGCGACGCTTGTCATCACGGCGATGAACCTGACCGAGTCCTGCCGAGGCGAGGATCCCTGAATGCGCGCTACTCGCGCCATAGTAGAAGCCTCCGCGTGAACATCTGATACATGCGATCGAAACCAAAGCCCAAAAGCGCGACCGTAATGATAACCGCATACATCGGAGCGTAGGAGCCGGCGGCCCCATAGAAGCCGATCAGGTAGCCAAGCCCGTCGCGGCCAGAGATCAGCTCGCCGGCCACCAGCAGCACGAATGAGAGCGCCAATGCCGTGCGGACTCCGTTGAGAAGCTCGGGCAGCGCGCTGGGAGCGACGACGTCGAACAAGACACCGAGCCTCGATGATCCCATGCTGCGCGCTGACCAGACGAGCACCGCATCGCTAGATCGTGCGCCGTTGTAGGCACCGATGGTGATTGGGAGCATGCACCCGAGAAAGACAAGCAGCACCTTCGATGCATCACCAAATCCGAGCCAGATGGAAGTAACCGGAATAAGGGCCGATTTGGGCACCGGATAAAAGATCTGCACAAGTGGATTGACGATTGCATTCAGCCCACGCGACCACGCCATCAGAATGCCGAGGCTGCCGCCGAACGCAATCGCGAGGGCAAGTCCTGATCCCGCTCGCTCAAGTGAGGCAAATGCATTGGAAGGCAGCTCGCCATCGCGGACCAGCTCGATGAGTGACACGATTACCGTGCTCAACGGTGGGAGGATGTCGGTCGAGACCAAGCTCGCACGCGAGACTCCCTCCCATATCAAGGCGATTACAAGCAGCGGAGCGTAGTAGACGATGGTGCGTTTCATCGACCGGCAGCTTCCTGAGCCAGCCTGGCTTCGGCTCGGACCAGTTCCTGAAGCTCGTCGACTTTCGCCACGAATTCGGCGCTTCGCACGAACGAAGGATCGGATCGGTCGAAATCACAGGGAACGATGGTTTTGATGCGGCCAGGGCGAGCCGACATGACGACCACGCGCTGCGAGAGATATGCAGCCTCCTGCACGTCGTGGGTCACGAAGATAACCGTCTTAGGAGACCGCCGCCATATACCCAGCAACTCATCCTGCATCAGGCTGCGCGTCTGGGCGTCGAGCGCCCCGAACGGCTCGTCCATCAGAAGAATTTTGGGATCGATCGCGAGCGTACGCGTGATCGCGGCTCGCTGCTTCATACCGCCCGACAGCTGCGAGGGAAAACTGTCCTCGAAGCCGTTGAGGCCGACCAACCTAATGAATTCGCGAGCTCTGCTCTCGGCGTCGGCCTTCGACATTCCCTGCTTTCGCAGCCCGTAGGTGACGTTCTGCAATACCGTGCGCCAAGGGAACAGCGCAAAGCTCTGGAAGACTACGCCTCTGTCCGGCCCAGGTCCTCTGATGTCGCTGCCGTCGACGGAAATGCTCCCTTCGACGACGGGCAGGAAACCGCCGATCAGGTAGAGCAAGGTGGATTTTCCGCAACCGGAGGGTCCTAGCAGGGAGATGAACTCACCGGCCCTGATGCTGAGGGACACGTCCTGGAGCGCAACGACAGGCCGCTTATTTGCCGGCACATAGACGTGCTTGAGATTCTTCACCTCGACGGTGGAGAGCACGGTATTGGCGGAGGCCGTCAGGCCTTCGGACGGCAAGCCGCTCCCAACGCGCGTATCGAGCATGCTTACACCACTTTCTTTAGTAAACTCGGCTCGCCGCAGCGGCCACTGAACTCGCGAGCCCACAGATCAGAGCAAGTAGGGCAAGACCCACGCCGAGCGAATCTCTTACGCATAGGCATTGCTCACCTCCAAAACTGGGCCCGCTGCAAACGCGATGAGGGCTAGGCGATCTGAGCCAACTCCAGAGGCGTATTGACCAGCACCTCGGCCTCTTTGTCGCGAACAACCATGAAATCTGCCAGCATCACCCCGACATCGACCTTCCAGTTTGAGTCGTGCAGGTTGATGTTGTTCCCAAAGGCCATCCCAACTTCGAGCTCCATATCGTCGACCCGCGCGCCGTTGATTGCGTCAACGCCGTACCCGCTCGGGTAGACCACGCTGGGGTGTTCGGGCGACGCCGTTCCCATGGCGTGGAAACCGAGTTCGACCCAGTCTAGTCCTGCCGCTTCGGCCGGCTTGCGGATCATTGCAACGGCTTCACGAATGGTTCGGCCTCGCGTCAATGCGGTTTTACTAACCTGCAGACACTCGACTGCGACATCCCAGATGCGAAGCAATTGCTTCGGCGCCTGACGGCCGAGATACACCGTGTATTCGGTATGGCAGCGATAGCCGCCGTACTTGGTGTGGAGTTCCGATATGATGATATCGCCCGAAGCCAACGGGCGCATGGTTGGCGCAATCGGCTGATCCGACCCATGCAAGGTGTGCCATAGTTCGTTCGCAGGGTGCTCGACCGGGCCGGCCGCCCACAGATTGAAGATGTTGGGTTCGGCGCCGTTGGCGATCTGCGTCTTGATCATCTCTGCAAACACCACCGCCTCAGGTACTCCCGGGCGTGCGGTAGCGATCAGGGCGTCTACGGCCTTGCGGGCGATACCACCCGCCTTGCGTAGCATCCCAATCTCCTCTTCGCTCTTGACGACGCGCATCTCCTCGATGAGCCAGCCGGCGTCAACAAAGGTCGCCCCCGGCAGCGACGCTTTGAGAGCCTCGACCTCTCGGTGCAGCAAGGTCGGGGTACGCTGAATGGTCGACGAAAAGCCCACCAGCCCAATTCGCGCGCGCTCGAGACGGCGACCGCGCAGCTCGTCGACGATCCCCGGTGTTCCGGCGCGCCCGCGAACGTCGGAAACCCAATCCTGGATCGCCGCGAAGGGATTGAACGGCCGATTCATGTGAATAATGCCGGTCCAGACAACCGGATCACCTACGGCAGGGAAGAGAGCATCGCCCCCGATCTGCGCATCCAGCTGAAACATGTACCTGAGGTTTGCCATGCCCATGCCGAAGTAAATGTCGTTGCCGAGAAAGACCAGAGCGTCCAGCTCGGCAAACATCATCCTGCTCCTGGCCTGGGCCCATCGCCTATCCCGCTCGGCGATGCTGAGATGCGGTACATACTGCTTGAGCGCACTTGTCGGTACTGCATCTGAAGGAATTGCGCGCGCAGTTGGCATGAACGCCGGCATCGACATGGGGAGCCTCTCAACAAAATAGGAAGTCGGCGCCGCACCCGATGCCTCGATGGACCCGGGTGCCGCGAAATTGTAATATGTCCGATTTTGATATATGTCAAGAATAACGCGCGGCGGCAAAGCGTCGGCCCACGCTGCGAGCGCAAAAACATCAAGCTGCGAAGTTCGTCGGGAAGCGCGGGCTGGCGCCAGAATGTCGACGAAACCATCGATCAAAGGATGGAAACCGCTCTCAGGGTTGATCGCGGCGCGATCAATCCGCAGCGTCATCGATACGCATTTGTCGCGCGCATATTGCAGACGCTACGCGGTGCCGAATACGGTAGTCGCATGGCTATAATCATCCGTTATGAGCGTTGCTCGTGGAGCGCGTTCGAGAACAGTGAACAGCCCTCGCAAGCAGGCCTTACGAGCACGTTCGCTAAATTCGGACGCGCCTGGTTCAGCCGGTGGAACCGGCCGGCGCGTGGACGCTGGCCTGAAGCCGCTCAGCCAAGCGACACCGTTCGCGGGCCCTGTAGAGATAAGTGCTGATCGCTGCCCGGAGCCCTGCCGGATCGTCGAACTCGATCTCGACCGCGAAAGGCACGGCCTGGTCGTACAGACTGCTGCCGAGCAGTCGCGCAAGATCCTTTTCCGTGGTCACAAGCGTGAGCTGCTCGCGCTTCGCCCTGGCGGAGAGCGCTTCAATATCGGCCTTGGAGAACATTTGATGGTCTGTGAAACGATGCGTGCATGCGACCTCGATGCCGTTCGACCGCAGGATTCGGAAGAAGCGCTCGGGATCCCCGATGCCGGCAAATGCCAGGACCCGCTTGCCGACCAGCTTGGCAACCGTGGCGGAGTCAGGCTTCAGACGCGCACGCAGGACCGGCTTATCGCGCATCGCGATCTCAGCCGCCACATAGTCCGCGGCATGACCATCGCCTATCAGGACCAGCGCGTCAGTTCGCGCGATCTGTGGTGTCAGCGGCCCGCGAAGCGGACCCGCCGGAAACACCTGGCCGTTGCCAAGGCCGCGTTCGCTGTCGATCACAATGAGCGCGGCATCCTTCATGATGCGCGGGTCCTGAAAGCCGTCGTCGAGTAAAATGGCGGTCGCGCCCTGAGACTTGGCGAGCGTGACGCCGCCGAGACGGTTTCGCGCCACCGCGACCGGCACTTCACTCACCATCATCAGCGGCTCATCGCCGACATCGGAGGCGTTGTGACGCTCGCGATCGACCATTACCGGGCCCCTTAACCGGCCACGGTAACCGCGGCTCACCACAGCTGGGCTCTCGCCGAGCTCACGCAAGAGGCTTGTCAATGCGAGCACGGTCGGGGTCTTGCCTGCGCCGCCGGCGTGATAATTCCCGACGCAGATCACGGGGACGCAAGGTTCGAGGCCCTCGCGCGCCATGCGCCGGGCGGCGATTGCGCCATACAGCCCGCCCAACGGGCGGAGCACACACGACAACGGCGAGCGTGGCTGATACCAGAAGGCCGGCTCACGCATTGTTGTCTCCCATGTCGATCTGCAGGCGCAACGGACAGAGCTCGAGCGCGGGCGATGTCGGACTTAACGCGAGTCGCGCGACCGTGGGCTTGAACCCGGGTCTAGAGATGGAAATCCCCAAGGAGGGAACGAACGAGATAAAATTGCAATATGTCCGAATTTGTCATATGTCAAAAATGGCCCCGCGCCGGCCGTGGGCTGCCTTGCGGAACAGACGAAACCAGCGGCAAGCCCCCGCTTGATAGCCAAGGACGAGTCCGATGTTGCGGCTTGCGGAGCACTACCCACCTTGTGAAGACGCATATCTAGGAGACCATCCGGATGAGGGCAATGCCTCGATCTTATCCGGTCCTATCGAGGCAACTTTTATGTGTCCGAGATCATTTCTGGAGGGCAATTTTCACGAGTCCGCTTCTCGTCTCGCGAACGGCCGGGGAGACAGCGCGATCGTGCAGCCCAGGGGACGACGCGGACCTTCCTTCGGGCCTGAGCAGAATTGGATATCGTCGTCCGCAATCACTCAAGAAGAACTCTTGGCGAAACACGGCTGGCGGGACGCATTCGAAAATGGAGAAGCCGATGGCGTCTAACCCAACCAGCGGGCCGGTCGTTGCACTCGATTCTGGTAACGTCCGTGGGATTTCACAGGAACGGACCGAGGTATTCAGGGGGATACCCTATGCCGCGCCCCCCTTGGGGCCGTTGCGTTGGCGACCACCGCAACCCACGATCTCTTGGCAGGGCATCCGCAACGCCGACGAGTTTGGCCCAGCCTGCTTGCAATCGGAAGTTCCATTCACGCCACCCGTGAACGGAACGAGCGAGGACTGCCTTACCATCAACGTGTGGCGACCCTACGGGTCCGACAGGACCAAACGTCCGGTAATGGTGCTCATTCCTGGAGGCGGCTTTTTCAATGGGGGAAGTGGCACCCTCCTCTACGACGGCACACCGTTCGCGAACGCGGGCATTCTTTTCGTGTCCTTCAATTACCGGCTTGGTCGCTTCGGATTTTTTGCCCACCCCTCGCTAACGCAAGCGCACGCCGACGAGCCGGTCGGAAACTACGGTTTTATGGACCAAATTGCGGCCCTTCGCTGGGTGAAGCGCAATATCGCTGCATTTGGAGGCGATCCCGAGAACGTTACAATCTGCGGCGAGTCGGCTGGCGCGCGCAGCGTTGCGGCAATGCTGATAGCCCCACAAGCCAGAGGACTCTTTCAGAAAGCCATCTTACAATCGTCGACGCACGGAATGCATCGTGAGCCGCCGCTGCATCATCAGGCGGGAGTGGCGCGTACGGGCGAATCCCTGGGCGAGGCTTTCTTAGAATACTTTCGATTGGGACAACTCGATGCAGAAGGTTTACGGGCCCTACCTGCCGAGACGATCGTCAGCGGCCTTGGGCAAACCTCGCCGCAGCGCACAACGTTCGCTGGCCCGATGATCGACGGACAGATCATGACTGACTCGTTCGGACGCGCTTTCGAGAAAGGAGCGTTCACTGCTGTGCCGATCATCATTGGCACGACTGATTACGAAGCACAGGTGTTTCTTGGAGGCATCGATTTTGACGGACTTCTTAGCCGTTTGGGCGCCAATCGTGAGCCGCTGCTGCGAGCTTTTGAATCTCTATACCCTGAGTCTGAGCGAGCCGCGCGCCTGTTGACCGAAGCGCTCTATTACGAGCCAGCTCGCGCGATCGCCCGCTCTTTCGCGAAACTGAAGCAGCCCGTCTATTCATACCGCTTTTCGTATAGGGCACATGCCCTTCGTGCAAAGATTGCCGGAGCTCTACATGCGTCCGAGCTGCCTTTTATGCTCGACAATCTGCCGCAAACTCCGGCGACATCAATGGGACCTGACTGGACGAATACGCTCTTCGACGAGCCTCTGACTTTCACGGATGACGACCGGAAGATGGCAAAGGCCATGAACGGATACTGGACCAATTTCGTCAAGACAGGCAATCCGAATGGCCATGGTTTGCCACCGTGGACAGCTAGTTCGATCGAACCTGACGCCATCATGAACTTCAGCGAGACCGGCACGATGTCCGTATCCGACCCCGCGACTGCGCGCCTCGACATGTTCGAATTCGTTAATCGCACTCTTCGGTCCTAGAGCTTCCGAGCATCTGCGTAACCAGCTCATGGCACGCTACTAGTCCAGAGCGCCATGATATGTCGCAATTCCAAAAGCGATCACCGCCGTATCGATTGCCGGCATCACGCGCCGTTCAGCAGCACGTCACTTCGGCAGTATGTGGCTCATTTCGCCAATTGCACGAAATATTCAATGTGTTACGCGCACAACCTGCCTGTAAACGGCCGGAAAACGACAAACATTTGCTTGGCTTACAATATATCCTCTTGGCACCTGCAACGCCGAATAAGGTCCGCACTAAGGGATTTACTCGCGGAGCATAACGCGGCGTCTTTGAGATAGCGTCGAGGGCAAATGATAGACGCATTTCATACAGGTAGTGTTCTCCCCGCAACAATGTCCTTCGGTAAACATAGAGAGATAGTGCGATGAGCGTCCACGAACTCCCTTCCTCGCGCAGAACGTTCCTTGGGGGCGTCGGCCTCGTCATTGGCTTTGCCGTGATGCCGAAGAGCATGGCCCGCGCGGCGCTTTTAGGCGCGCTTCCAGGCGGCCCGGACGGACTTTCTTCCATGAATTCCTTCGTGAAGGTGGGACCGGACAGCACGGTTACTATCCTCTCTAAGCATCTCGAATGGGGTCAGGGAATCCATTCAGGTTTGGCCGCTCTCGTTGCCGAGGAGCTCGACGCCGACTGGTCGCAGATTAGGGTCGTTCATTCACCTATCGATGACAAAGCCTACGCCAATCTCATACTGGTCAGCCGGAACATATTCTTACAGGGGACCTTTGGTTCTTCCGGCATTGCCAACTCGTACGAGCAATATCGTAAAGCCGGCGCCACGGCGCGCGCCATGTTGGTGGCGGCAGCGGCGCAGGAGTGGAGCGTACCAGCCGCCGAGATTACTGTTTCAAAGGGCGTGATCGGGCACTCGGCCTCCGGAAGGAAGGGTGGCTTCGGCGCATTCGCGGAGCGAGCGGCAAAGCAGACCCCGCCAGCCGATCCAGTGTTGAAGGATGCTAGGAATTTCCAGTTGATTGGCCGGGAGCTTCAGCGGCTGGACATCCCAGACAAAACGACAGGCAAAGCGGTGTTCACTCTGGATCTCGAAGCCGAGAACATGGTGGTGGCGTTGGTCAAGCACCCGGATCAATTTGGCGCCAGCGTGCAGTCTTTCGATGATTCAGAAGCGCGCAAGGTTCCGGGCGTGGTCGATGTGAAGGCGGTCTCCACCGGCGTTGCGGTTTATGCGACCGATACCTACTCGGCTATCAAGGCGCGCGACCTGCTAAAGGTCGAATGGAATCTGTCGAAGGCCGAGACGCGCAGTTCCCAACAATTGGCTGCCGCCTATGCCGAGAAACTGGGAGAACCAGGTATAGACGCCATCAAAAAGGGTGATGTCGACAGAGTGTTGGCGGACAAAAGCGTCCGGACCCACGAGTCGCGCATTCTATTTCCGTTCCTGGCGCACGCGCCGATGGAGCCGATGGACGAGCTGTTCGTGCCCCGGGATGATGGTACGCTCGACATATTCTGCGGCTCGCAAATGCCTGGCGTCGATTTGAAGGCGGCCGCCAAAGTGCTCGGGATCGATGCGTCCAAGATCCGTCTCAACGCTCAGCTCACCGGCGGCGGATTCGGTCGCCGGACTACCTTCGGTGGCCCCGGCATGAGCTACGCCGCAGAGGTGTTCAAAGCGGCTGGAGGAAACCGGCCCGTCAAACACTTCCACACGCGTGAAGACGACATCCGAGGAGGCTTTTATCGGCCGATGTTCCTCCATAACTTGCGGGGCGCCATTGACAGCAAGGGCATGATCGTCGGCTGGGATCATGCGATTGTCGGTCAGCGTCTCACTCCTGGCGAAGATGTTGAGCACTTCATGGTAGAAGGCGCCGACGATCTGCCCTATGCCATCCCGAATCTGAGAGTAAAGGCCCACAATGTTGTCCTGGCCGTTCCGCCCATGTTCTGGCGTTCGGTCGGACACACACACACCGGCTTTGCCGTCGAGACGTTCGTGGATGAAATGTTGCAAATGGTAGGCAAAGATGCCGTGCAGGGCCGCCTCTCCCAGCTTGCCGACGAGCGTGACAAGGGCGTGCTGCGACGCGCAGCGGAAATGGCAAACTGGGGCAAGCGCCTCCCAGAAGGCCATCAGATGGGCGTTGCAGTGGTCAAGTCCTTCGGTACCCATGTCGCGGAGGTTGCCCAGGTGTCGCGCAATTCCGACGGTAGCCCCCGCGTGCACAAAGTCTGGTGTGCGGTCGATTGCGGCGTCGTCGTCAACCCGAATTCGGTGAGAGCTCAGATGGAAGGTGGTATCGCTTTCGGACTGGGCGCGGTCCTGTTCAGCGAGATCGCACTGGCGGATGGTGGCAGCGTTCAACAGTCGAACTTCAATGACTATCGCGTGTTGCGCATCAATGAGATGCCGGAGGTAGAAGTGTCGATAGTCAATTCCGGCGAGAAGCCAACCGGCGCCGGCGAACCTGGCGTGCCTCCGGTCGGCCCCGCCGTCGCGAACGCTTGGCGGAAGCTGACCGGAAAACACGTCCAGCGGCTTCCGATCGTAGAGACTTGAACCGTAGCTGCGAGAGGATCTTCGGGCTGGTGCCCTCTACCTGGACATCAGCCCGATGTATTGCACCATTGCCAGTGGGCACGCCCAACACCGGTGGCAAGGCCGAACACAACAATTCGCTGCTCATCCGAGCGATACGAGCGGACGCGAGTCTCGCCCCAACACGTTTTGTCCGTTCTGGACGATGAGCTCCGGAACTGCTTAGACGCGAGATTTTCGTCAATGCGCGATCTTAACGAAATCTCCTCCATGAAAGTGTTCCACGCTTGCGGGATTGCGCAAGGCGTTCATCGCGCGACACGTCACTCGGCCGATCATAGCGGCTACGTGTCTACAGAACCATTCGAGCAGAGGCTTCCTTTTCGAAAGACCACAGTGTGAAGGATGAAGAGGCGATGTTCTCCGAGCACAGCCCTAAAGATAAGCGACTGGTTGTCGTCTTCGGCGCTTCTGGCATAAGCGGTGGATACGTGCTGCGCGCCCTACGCACGGCCGGGTTTCGGACGCGTGCGACGACACATACAGACTCGGGTGCCAAGGTAATCGGCAGCTCTGCGGACCAGGTGGTTCACGCGGACCTCTCAAACGTGGAAACAGTCAGAGCGGCTCTCAAGGGCGCAGACGCGGTCTATCTTATCCCCCCGGCCATGGTCAGTGCCGAAGCCCTGTATGCTATGACGGTTGCGCGTGTGGCCGAGAACGAACAGATTAGGAAGCTCGTATACGTATCGGTCCTTCAACCCCATACGCCCGGCCTGCGCCATCACATGCGAAAGGCCGAGGCGGAAGCTGCAATCCGTAGTACCTCGCTGAATTGGACGATATTGCAGCCGGCAATGTACGCCCAGGTGGTATATCGCTCTTATGGCGGCAACTCGCCGGCAGGGCGGGTTCCGATTCCGTTCAATCCCGACCGCTTGTTCTCGCTCATAGATCTACGTGAGTTGGCTGAGGTCGGAGTCAAGTCGATCGCAGAGAGTGGCCACGAATACGCCAGCTATGAACTGAGCAGCACGCAAGGTTCAATGGCAGATATGGTACGCACGATTGGCCGCCTGCGCGACGTATCGCTGGATCCAGTTCAGATCAGTACGTTCGAGGTAAAATTGACGCCCCGCCTCGCTGCCCGCTCTCCCGAAGGGTTAGCAGACTGGCACGCCATGAACGAGCACTACGATCAACACGGCTTTTTGGGCAACAACAACGTCATGCGCATGCTCTTAGGCCGTGCCCCCGCAACGTTCGAGACAATTGCACGCAGCCTTGTTTCATGAGGCAGAGCCCGACGTCTGCGGCGTAGGCGGCGTCAAGTGTGTTGGACGGAACAGGACAACTTGTCGACCGGCGTTTGGCGCGCGGTGCTCCAGAGTGCAAGCTAATGGTGACCCGTCAGCTGCCCTTGCCAAGGCAGTTTCGCGGACCTTACCCGGCCGGGGGCTAACAAAACAATTGACACCCACAAATTCGTACATGTACTATTTTTCTGCGTTGCTCCCCGCCAAATTGTCGACGTGTAGAAGGCAATGCGAACGCAGGCGGGAGAAACAAGTCGGCGGGCCACGAATCTGTCTCCCTAGAACGTGTTGTAGGTCGAAGTCAGATAACTTGGTCGAGGGAGGTGGACCGAGGACTACTATGGCGGGGAGCAAGAACCCAAAAGAGAGCACTTCAAAGCGGGCTCTCATCTCCAAGTTTTGCGCGACTACCGAAGCCTTCGGCATGCCCGCCGGAGGTTTCTCTGTATCGCGGGGTCAACAAACTGATGAACCAAAAACGGAACTCTAGTCGATCAGGGTGCGCCATCGTCGCTCTCTCGGGATGGCCCATATCGCTCGATACTAGCAGCGTGCCAATGGACCGCACATTCGTGGGCACGCCATCGAGAGTGGATCAATCTCTGCCGCAGGCACGCGATCCCGGCGTTGCGGCGCCGCAAGCTCGCTTCTAGAACCGCGAGACCCCCAATCCTTCGTTATCGACTATCGAACAGCGGCCGTCGTTGCTTTGCAGGTAAATTAGAAATGACAGTTGAACTGGAAGTCAATGGGCGCATCGCAAAGGTCGACATTGCAGAAGACACACCGCTTCTGACGGCGTTGCGAAACTATCTGGGACTGACTAGCGTGAGGTTTGGCTGTGGTCACGAGCAGTGCGGCGCTTGCATGGTGCTCGTCGATGGGGAGCCGACCTATTCGTGTACGACGTCGGTCTTACAAACCTTTGGGCGGCCGGTGACAACCCTGGAAGGCCTTGGCAAGCTCGGGGAGCCACACGCGCTACAGCAGGCATTTCTTGAGGAACAAGCTGGGCAGTGCGGCTACTGTCTGTCCGGTATGATGATTTCGGCGAAGGCGCTTCTTGACAGCCGTCCCCGCCCCGATCGCCAAGAAATTCGGGCCGCCCTAGAACCCAATCTATGCCGCTGCGGGGCGCACCTCAGAATTTTGCGGGCCGTTGAGCGCGCGGCTGAGCTCCTCGCCCGAGAAGCAGAGAAAGCCGCATCATGATTTCCAACGATCTTCCGCCAATTTTGGTCGACAATCCGTGGCTCGATCAGTGGATCACGATCAAACCGGGCGGACGCGTCCGCTTCGCCACGGGCAAGGTGGAGCTGGGGCAAGGTGTGCTAACTGCGCTTGCTCAATTAGTTTCTGAAGAGATGGACGTCTCGCCGGACCGGCTCGACATCGTATCAGGTGACACCGATGGATGTCCTGATGAGCATTATACGGCCGGTAGCATATCGATAGAGAAATCTGGGGCTGCTGTCCGGTTAGTGGCCGCTGAAGTCCGCGAGATTTTTCGCAGCCAAGCTGCAGAGCAGCTCAATTGCCAAAACGACTCCATTTCGATTGTAAACGGCGCGTTCCTGCGTGACGGTCATGAAACGGGCGAAAGCTATTGGAGCCTATCCGGTGTGGTCGATCTCCATCGCCCCGCTACCGGATCCGCCGTGGTCAAGTCGCCAGCCGGCTTCAAGGTCATCGGAACCAGCCTGAAGCGGATAGACCTTCCGGCGAAGGTCTTCGGCGGGGGGTTTATTCATGACGTGTCCTTTAAGGGCATGCTGCATGCACGCGTGCTGCACCAACCTTGGCCAGGCGCGCGGATCGAACGGCTCGAGAGAACCAACCTACCCAAGCGCTACGTCGATGCGGTTGAGATAGTAAGGATGGGAGACTTTGCTGCACTCGTTGGAGAGCGGGAAGAGGACGTTGTAACCGCTTGGCAGGCTCGCGAACGCTTCATAACCTGGACCGGCGGAACCCCTCTTCAGCGGGGCGACGACGACCCGAGCGGCCTACGTGAGCGGACCATCAATGAGCGCACGTTGGGCGATGAAGAGCGCGACGAGCCTCCAATGGCCGCCAGAGCGGTCACCGCGACTTATTCGCGGCCCTGGCTCGCCCACGCCTCGATCGGACCGTCCTGTGCGCTCGCCCTTTTTGAGGCTGGGCACCTTACTGTTTGGACCCATGCGCAAGGTGTGAATCCACTTCGTAAGGCGATCGCCACCGCGCTCAACCTGGATCCTTCCGCCATTAACCTCATCCATCGCCAGGGAGCGGGCTGCTACGGACACAACGGGGCCGACGACGCGGCTTTCGAGGCCGCACTGATCGCATGCTCGAAGCCTGGCTCGCCGATCAGGGTTATGTGGATGCGCGAGGATGAGATGACCGTATCTCCCCTTGGCCCCGCTGCGGAAGTGACGGTCGAGGTAGATCTTGGCGACGACGGCAAGCCGCGCGCATGGGGAATGAATATTTTGAGCCCAGTGCACGGCACACGGCCGGGCATGGGAGGACGGGTTAACCTCCTGAGCGCGCAACTTATGCCAAATCCGCCGTTGCCATCCATGCCAGTCGATATACCCGACGCCAGCGGTGGTGGTGGCATCCGCAATGGCTTTGCCATCTATGACATTCCGCGGCAGCGCATCCTGCATCGGCTTGTTACGGATCCCCCTGTGCGCAGTTCGTCGATGCGGGGCTTAGGCGCGCTCGCAAATGTGTTCGCCATCGAATCAATGATGGACGAACTGGCGGAGCTGGCGGGACGAGATCCTCTGGACTATCGACTAGACAATCTGTCCGATCTTCGCGGGCGGAAGGTAATTGAGGCTGCGGCTGCGATGGCCGACTGGCGCGGACCGGGCGAGATCGGGAGCGGTCGGGGCCGAGGTTTCGCCTTTAGCCGCTATAAGAACCGCGCCGCTTACGTCGCCATGGTCGTCGACCTTTTGGTTGACGAAGAAGTACGACTCGAGCGTTTTTGGATAGCAGCAGATGCTGGTCTCGTCATCAATCCCGACGGCGCAATCAATCAAATCGAAGGCGGAGCAATCCAAGCAGCGAGCTGGACAATCAAGGAGCGTGTGCGATTCGAAGATGGGGTCATAAAGTCGAACGCGTGGGAACACTACCCGGTACTACGGTTCAGCGAGATACCGGAGATCGACGTCAAGCTAATCGGCAGCCCAAAGGATCTGCCGCTCGGCATTGGAGAGGTAGCGCTCGGCCCGACGGCAGCTGCGATTGGCAATGCGATTGCCACCGCCCTGGGCGTCCGAATACGGTCATTACCTTTCAGCAGAGAACAACTTATGAGTAGCCTACTCGAAGCCTGAGGTGCTACTCGCTCCCTGCGACTGCAACCTCACATCTTGCGAAGGCCACTGATTAGGCCGACGCAACCGGCTCGACGAGTTTCCGATCTACATTCGCGATTGTCGTTATAGGCGCCTTTTTGATCTCAACAGATTCGTTTGCTGAGCAGCAAATGCCACGTGACTCGGTGTCGGCCATTCCGCCGTGAGACGGTGCGAAAATGGTCAAGTTGGTGCGAGGCTTATCACGTGTCTCGTTTCAATATCCCTGTTGAGGCGAGCTTTCTTAAGGCCTCCGGAATGCGCCGACTGATGTTCGCCGAAGTGTGATAGCAACTCGGTGGACGCCGCTTGCTCCCTCGCAGGCCGCTTTCCCCTTCCTCACACTTGAAGAAGCGCGCGGTCGAGATCGCGCCCGAGCGAAGACATGCCGAAGAGTGCCGTTCAATGCCGCCGATCTATTAGCGATTTTCTCTCATTTTCCTGGCACACCATATCGAGGACGATGTACGGATGGAGCTTGTCCGAAATCAGCGCGGCGCCTCAAACTGGGCTTTCAAAACCACATCTAATGCTTGTTCTATGGTCAAATTACCTTAGTCGATTCCGAGGGCTGTAATGAAAGATTTCTGAGCCCTCCCGATCGCTGGGCTATCGTCCAAGTAGGTTCTCCCAAGACTGGGCTGCAGTAATGCGCAGCCCTTTTTTTGTTTTCCAGACAGCAGCAATTCAAGATTTCAGGCGAGAGCGCGATTCAACATATCACACCAGACCTTCGGTTGCTTGATCATGACTCCTTTCGGAGTGCAGGTCACGTACTCGAGATCTGCCAACCTGCCCGTTTTTCGACGAACCGTTTCTTTGGGTATTCCGAGTAAAGCCGCCACATCGATTAGGCCGATCGGCGTGACTTGAACGGTACAGTTCGTGGTGGTTGTGCAGAGATAACCGATCGCCAGGAAGATCAGCACCTCATCGGGCGTGAGACCGAGCCGTTTCCGAGGCGACGAAAATAGGCGCAACAATCGAACCATCTTGTCCCGGCTCTTCTGAATGTCGCCTGGCCAACAATGGCCGGCATCAAAAGCCGACTGCTCCAACGCCCGCTCCTCGCCGGTCTGATCGATACTTCCTCGAGCGACAAATGATCTGTTTCTTCCCATGGCATCCCGGCTCAGCGTATCGACAATGCTTCCTCTATGGTCCGCTTCACCATCAGGACCAGGACGCGACTCGAACAAGAGGCGACTCGGGGACATTTGCTACTCCCGCGTGTGGGGTCGAGGCGACCAATGCATTGGAGCCTTCCTCGGACCTAAAATGGAAATGGAGTGACGTTTGGGCGCGACGCACGACTATATAGTCGGCGGCCGCGTTTCAGCCGGCGCCGCATCGTAGAAATCAAGCCAGCTACAAAAGATGGTACATTCACGCAGTTCGGTGATTGGCATTTTCGCTAACGGCGGCATTCGAGATTCCTCCTCCCTCAGTTCCCCCACCTAGAACATGCGCGTTTTCACGAAATTATGATACGACCGAAATTAGGTTATGTCCAGTCTCCGGCTCTCGAAGGCCGCGTACGAACGAACTTGTCGACGATTAATGATATCGAGCATATCTGCGGCTGAAGGCGCCGGGATACGCAATCGCTGCGGGTAGCAAAATCAGAGTTTCACTTGGAAGGCATGCGCGTCGAGGCGGCGGATGACGGGCCAGATCTACCTGACAACCCGAATGCGCGGTGCGCGGCTTCGACACGGGACGCGCGTACTGTCTCTTCGCCGGCTCCGATCGTACGGCGGCGCGCCGCATGCAGCTCTAGAGGTCGATCCGCAAGCCCTTGCTGGCGGACGTCCCGGGCCCCATTGCCAACAACTGGGCCCATTGCCAACAACCCGCAAGGCCGAATCAATGAACTGCCGCTCGCGAATGGAAGACGCATATTCGCTGCGCTCACACCGTGCGACTATCCCGCACAATTCGAACAATTCACGCCGTAAGAGACTGCCGGTGAAGTGAGCACCGCAGCGGTGCAAGCAAAACGGACAGAAAGTTCATGGACAAGCGCAGCGGGACCAACAAGACGCCCCGAGACGGGAAGCTTGCATGATCATCGATGCGAGAACATTGATCCTCAGAAGGCAGGCTCTAACGAACGTTCCCGCCCTATTCGGATTCGCCGGTGACCGTCACGCCAAGCGGCACACGCACATCGACGCCTACCTAAGGCATTATGCCGGCGCCATTCTACCGACAAGCGACGGCGCCGGCGCAACGGTTACGGCGCGTAGATGGTTGTGCCGGTTCGCGTCGGAGATGCACCGCTTTCTCTGCCGGCGCTCTAGGTCCGCACCTTGAGCGCTGCTCGCCTCCGAGCCTGGCAACGCGCCATATAGGCGCAGCCCGGGCTGACGTGCCGATGACGCTGACCGTCAAACTAGCTAGTTCAATCGGCGCAGCGTAAGTTACCAACAGCTCGATCCTTAATCAGATCTTCATGGAAGCCACTGCTAGGACGCGGACTCATCAAGACGCAGCCAAAGCCTTATTGACGCGAGCTGAACGAAGGCAAGATAGTTGGCGGCCAGCCTGTTGTAGCGCGTCGCCACCCGACGACATTGTTTGATCCTATTGAAGAACCGCGCTCGACTTGGTTGCGAGCACGATAGAGATAGGGGCTTAAGCAGATCGGATCGCTGCGGTTGCTTTTCGGTGGAATGTTGGCCCACGCGCCCTTACTCATGGCAAGCTCCCTGAACCAATCCGCGTCGTAGCCACGGTCAGCAAGCAGCATTGACCCGGATTTCAGACGAGAGAGCAGTTTTCCGGCAAGTCGAACGTCATGCGCCTCACCGGGGCTCAGCGCGAGGCGTACCGGCAAACCATTGCTATCGATCACCGCATGAATTTTGCTCGTCGAGCCGCCGCGGGACCTTCCCATCGATTGGCGTTGGCTTCTTGTGACGCAGGCTCCTTGCTGATGCACGCGGACAATGGAGGTATCGATCATCTGGACAGCGGCATCATGGGCAGTGGCAAGCGCTTCTATGATGCGGCCCCAGACACCGGCCCGCCGCCACCTGACAAAGCGGTTGTAGCAAGTGGTGCACGGGCCAAGCGCCGTAGGTAGATCACGCCAAGGTGCTCCTGATCGCAGGACCCAGAAGATGCCGTTAAGGACCCGTCTATCGTTCACCCGAGGGACGCCACGCGGCTTGTTCGGCAACATCGGTTTGATGGCGGTCCATTCATGGTCGGCGAGTTCGTAGCGCATGATTCGAGCCGGCGATCTGGAGGGCTTGAATCATGGTTCGGGGCCCAAGCTCAACTGGTCGCTATGCACCCGAAAGAAGACCTATTGTGCTCAGAGTAAGTTTTGTCATTCATGACCCTGAGTGGACCTTTGGCGGTCCTCATTCCGTGCGAGCGGAGGCGTAATCATCGACGTCGTCCCTAGTTAACGTAGATACGCCCGGCGGCGGCTACCCCCACCCCCGCCCCGCCAAAGGCGCGAGGACTATTCTAAAAGATGAGAAGGAGGGACAAGTTCTTCGACCATTCATGCCGCTCGCACAGTATTAAGGAAATTGCCGACCTCTACCTTTAGACGATTGCTTTCCAGCGCCAGCGACTGTGCCGCGCCCAGAACCTGTGACGAGGCCGAGCCCGTCTCTGCCGCCCCGCGCTGCACGGCCGCGACGTTGGACGAGACTTGGTGCGTTCCTTCGGCCGCCTGTTGCACGTTTCGCGAAATTTCCTGGGTCGCGGCGCCCTGTTCCTCCACCGCCGCGGCGATCGCCGAAGCGATCTCGGAAAGCCTCTCGATCGTTCCGCTGATTTCCCTGATTGCACCGACGGAAGCTTGGGTCGCGGACTGAATGCCGGAAATCTGCTGGCCGATCTCGCCGGTCGCTTTCGCGGTCTGCTCGGCGAGCGCCTTGACCTCCGATGCAACGACGGCAAAGCCGCGCCCGGCTTCGCCGGCGCGGGCGGCCTCGATGGTTGCGTTCAGCGCCAGAAGATTGGTCTGGCCGGCTATCGTATTGATCAGTTCGACGACGTCGCCGATACGGCTGGCCGCCTTGGAGAGCTCGCCGACCTGCTCGGTGGTCGCGCGTGCTTGTCCGACGGCGTCATTGGCCATTCGCGCCGAGTCCTGCACTTGGCGGCTGATCTCGTTGATGGACGACGAAAGTTCTTCCGTGGCGGAAGCGACCGACTGGACGTTGGTCGAGGCTTCTTCGGACGCGGCCGCGACGACGACCGACAGCTCCTGCGAGCGCTCGGCCGTGCTGGTCAGCGTGTCGGCGGAGGCCTCGAGCTCGGTCGACGCCGACGAGACCGTTTCGATGATCTCGCCGACAGCGGATTCGAACTGATTGGCGAGGCGGTACATGTCCTGGCGCCGCTGGTCGGCCGCCAGCCTGTCCTGCTCGGTCTTCGCCAGCGCCTCCCGGTTGGCCTTCTCGGCCAGCATGGTCTTGACGCTCTCGACCGCGCGAGCGGTGTCGCCGATTTCGTCGCGACGGGTCAGGGCGGTCATCTCGATGTCTTCGCCTTTAGCCATCCGCCGAAGCAGATCGACCAGGCCCCTCAGCGGACGTGCGATGCCGAAAATGCCAAGCAGAAGAGCACCAGATATGGCAACGATGCCGGAGACGGCGGATAGAATGTAGGAATTCCGGATCTCAGCAGCTGCTCCGGCATGTTGTTCGTCGGCGCGGGATTTGGCAAATGCCACCATGTTGTCGACGAGTTGCAGCTGTGAAGCGACGGCAGACTGGAGAAGATCGTTACATTCGGCACGCATGCGGTCCGCAGCCTTTGCATTGTCCTCGGCCGTCGTCGTGGTGGATGCGTATTGGATGACTGGCTTGCAGGCCGAAAATGCCTTGGTGAAGTGCCCGATCTGGGCTTCGAGCTCGGCTGCCTTTTCGGGCACGCTCTTCTTCACTTTGTCGAGGCCGGAAAGAACGCTTTCGGCGCTGTCGACGGTGGCCTTCAACAGCCTCGCATTTCCGGCGTCGGTTGTTTCAACCAGCAGCTCGAAAGCTGAGGCGCGATATGTTTCCGCCCTGCGGGCGGTACGCGCCACCACCGTGGTGGAGGTGTCGATCCTGCTGACGATATCCGAGTAAGTCGCATCCAGCGAAGCCATCCTGGTCGAGATATAGCCGACCAGTGCGATCATCACGGCGCCAAGCGCTGTCGTGATGAGGCCGATCTTGGCGGCCATTTTCAGATTGTTGAACAAGGACATCATTGTCTTGGTCCTGAGAGAGTATTTTGACGGCCGCAAAAGGCAGGTTGAGCGGCAAACATGGGCGAGATAGCTCGTCCAAGCCGGTGCGGCATTCCAGAGGCACTGCAAAAATCGCGATGTGGCGCGCGGCTCGCATCTCTGTGCACCAGAATATCATCGACCCGTTTATGAAATTACTAACGTTGCTAGACCGTACTTGTACGGTGCCCTGAGTGAGTCTTAGGATAATGAATCAACTATCGACGGATCTCTGGTTGCTACCTGAGTTTAGCACAGCCAGCCGATCGCAGCACATGATGGCGAACGGGCCACCCAGCCAGAGGTCGGTATGGCAACATGTCACCGATCGATAGGCTTCACACTAACGAGTTGGCCGCAGCAAACAGGTTAGCCCCCCAGGAAGGGAGCTGCCACCGCTCTTAGGACATCGAGTCGTCGTTCGGGACAAGTGGATTTATGGCGGACAGTGGCAAGACCAGCACTTTTGTATGTGCTTCAGTTAGCCGGTCTGCCGTCTTAAAACGGGTGCGTTAGCAGACCACCGTCGCGAATGAAGTCAGCTTACGGCCCTTCAGCGACGTCGGGAAATGTCCGCTTTTTCGCCGCTGTTGGAGGTAGAGCGGACATCGGCGGCCAACTGCTTAATGAGTACACGGCCTAGTCGGGGCCAGACCGTTTTTCGTCCCCAACGATCAACACTGCTATTATGATGCTGGATCGACTTAGAACCAGCGCGGGAACTGCGATTTAGAATCGCGATCGAGCTAGGCTCGGCTTACGGTCAACCTTGCGGCTAAGGTGGGTCCGAGAGTATCTCTGCCATACGCTCACCAATGTGCACGCATGCGGCCATCAAAGCAGCGGCAGGAATCCGCGGCATGATAGAACTATCGGCAATGCGAAGGTTGCTGACCCCATTGACGCGCAGCTTCGCGTCGACAACTGCCTGCGCATCTGCGCCCATGCGGCACGTGCCACTGGAATGGTAGAATGTCGAGGCTCCGTCACGGGCGAAGTTTGCAAGTTCCTCTCCTTTGAGTTCCTTGCCTGGGGCAACTTCACGCACTGCAAAAGGACGTAACGCAGTCGAGTTTCCGATCTGGCGACAAACCTCAATGCTCCGCACCAGCGCAGCAACGTCCTCCGGTTGACTTAAGTAATTCGGTTCGACAACTGGCCGGTCCTTCGGATCGTTGGATTTCAAGCGGAGGTGACCACGGCTTTTCGGGGCGACCACAGCTGCACAGAGTGCCCAGCTCGTTGTCGGCGGGCTATACTTCTTGGATATGACTTCTGTCGTGATTGGCGACTCCACCTGTACCACGCTTATGTCGGGACGATTTAGCGACGGGTCGCTCTTTAGATAGCCCAACACTTCGGCACCAGAGTTTCGTAGCTCCACCTTTTTCGGTGCCTCCCAGAGACAGCCCCGATGTAGAATATGATCTTGGAAATTCTTGCCGACCTCGGGGCTGTGAACCACGGGCTCGATGCCGACGGATTTGAGATCCCTCTCGTCACCGATGCCGCTCAGCATCAACAATCGTGGCGTGTTGATGCCGCCGCCGCATACGATGACTTCATGGTTTGCTCCAATGATTCGCCTATTGCCATCGCGGACGAACTCGACTCCACTCACTTTGCCGTTGTTGATTATTAGGCGATCGACCTGCGTATCGACCAACAGCGTAACGTTCTTTTGGTTCAGCACAGGGTAGAGATAGGACTTCGCCATGTTTTGTCGCTGGCCGTCCCTAACAATGTGATTGAAGTAAGCGAATCCTTCGCCGGTCTCTTCACGCTTACCGTTGGAGTCTGCTATCACCGGCAGGCCGAGGGCCCGGCAGGCCTCAAGCATCGCTGGCGCAACCGGCGAAGGGGCCTGTGCAGGTTGACACCAAACCGGCCCATCTTTTCCGCGATATCGGTCATCTGGTGCCCCTCTCCAATTTTCGGCCCGCCGATATATGGAAAGCGCGTGCTCATAGCCCCACCTCTCATCCTTGGCTTCCTTGGCCCAGAATTCGAAATCTTCCTTGAACGGACGCACCCAGCAGGCCGCATTGATGCTGCTCCCCCCACCCAGTACCCTACCTGTTTGTTCAAGGATCGATCGGTTGTTGATGCCGGCGAATGGCGGCGTAAGGTCGCTCCAGGCTCGCTCGGTGCCGATATTGGTGAACCAAATGCCTGGATTGAGGATCGACGGCGCATCATCCCATCCGCCTGCTTCGATCAGAAGAATGCTCTTGCTGCTGTCGAGCGCCAGCCTGCCAACGAGCGCGCATGCAGCGGTGCCAGCTCCACACACGACGTAGTCATAGCTTGCGGACAAGGATCTGGCTCTGGCTGCCTGATTAGCCTTGATTTCCTCCAACGTCTGCGCGAGCGCGCTGATCCGACTGGCCGAGAGAAGACCCAGGGCCAGCGACATGGTGACAAATCTGCGACGACTAATCGAGCCACGCAGAAACGCGGTCTCGAGGACATCCTGGTGCCAATCAATGTGGCTGGCGGAGCGGCTCGAATCACTAATCGACACGGTATGAACCTCCATTAGATCAGGTATCAGCTGCGAGACGCCTGGTCGGGCTATGATCGGCACTGTGACTGGTTCAACGCGCTTCCGGAACAGCCGCATACGGCTTCACGTGAGACCTCCTGGCACGTACTTCACATGCAGACGCACCGCATACACTCAGAAGGTACGTCGCCCATCACTGAACCGGGCCATTCAGAGAACGTTTTAGGGGCTTCCATCGGAAGCCCCTCTCGTCGAGATCATCATGCGGCGCTAAGGGCTGGATGCTCGAGGCGCCACTTCTTCGGATCTACCATTTAACCGTTATGCCGGCGTAGACGGTGGATTCGGTGCAAGTGTTGTTGCTCACGCCTGGAGAAATGTTGCAGGTCCTGCTCACGCTGTGGTCAAGTCCGAACTTGTTTTGCCAGTATCGGTAAGACACCCATAGGTCGACAAAATGTGAGTACTTGGTTCCCCAAACCGCCTTGCTCGCGTCGAAGGTCAGGCGGATGGGCTCGGAGAAGTACTGTATAGCGGTACTGAGGCCAGGGAGCGGATTGGCCTCATATCCTCTTTGTCCGATAATTGCAGTACGGCCGCTAAGTGAGAAGAACTGCATGTTTTCTGGCAGAAATCCGAGATCCATGTAGTAGTTGGCCTCAATCGACCATGTCGGATTGTATCTTCTGGTGCCGTCGATTAGGCAGTTCACACCCGGAATAGTGCCGGCGAAACTACTTCCGCATTGAGCGTACGCGCTATTGTTGGAGAACTCCCAGAACGCCATCGGCGCGACATTCAAGAAGCCCTTATATGGCAAATCGAACTGGAATTGCAGACCAGCGACGACGTCACGCCTGGCCGGAGTCAAGAAGTTGTTTTCGGTGCCGCCATCCAAGCCGGTTACGAACGAGATATTTTTCAGGGGCCCCGCAGTGAACGCCTTCGTGTTGAACAGTTCATTCCATCCGAAGGTCGAGCGCAATTGCCCGGTAATGTCAGTTGCTCCCGAGCAAGTGGCCAAAACCACCGGACTGGTAAAGCTCGTCTGGATTATCCCGGCGTTTGTGCACGGGTGTGCCGGGTTATTGTGATCCGACTTAAGCAGAGAAATATTGAACGAGTTGGTGCCATAGGCCCAAACGTCGAAGTGTGTGAAGGAGTAGACCTGCTTTGCAGTCTTACCGTCGATTGACCCGTCGGGACGCCGCGAATAAGCCCCCGGCTCCGTGCCTTGTGGCATCCAGGAAAACGTCAGCCGATTGTCGTTCACCAGGAAGAATGGAGGGTCTGCCGGTGGCGCCTCCTTCGCCTTGACCGAAAGGTCCGCAGCGTTTGCCACACTAGCTGACCCAATCATGGCGATGGAAAGTGCTGCCGCCCGTAGTCTCTCATAGTTTAACATTTGTCCCCCTCGATATGAACGGGCCAAGGCCGCGCATGATGCATCGGCCTCACCCTATGCTTCCTCCATTTGCCGCGCCTGATTTGCAGTCGGACCGCGAACACTCTGAATTGACACCAAGGAGCCGTTCGCTTGTGGTTCTCAGAACCCAATCTAGGTCCTCACCATTGAATCCACGGCGGAGTCATAATTCGGCAACAGTACGAGCGACCGCTCTGAATGAAGTCGACCCTTTCGTGCCACTCGCCTTCTCGACGAGAGTTCGAGCACTGCCTCGGCAATGCAGCCTTGCGAGCCTTGTGAGCCCAGGCATCAGCTCATGCGCCCGCCTATGTCGTTCGCGGCTATTACTGGCATGCCCTCCCACTTCGTCGATCGCACGCATGCTCCGACACGGCATGCAGAATCCGCGATGCGACTGATGGGGTGAGAAAAGCGCTCGCGATCGGAGACGCAGCATCGCTAGTGGCGCCGTGAATGTGAGGAACAACTTCCGAGTGCTTGCCCACAAGTGCTGCATGCAGAGCCAAGCAAGCGGCCAGCAATGCACGCCGCAGTTCGTAGGCTCGTTTGCAAACGGCGCCTTCACTCACTGGATAGTTACAGTCCGAAGAAAACGGTGGCCCCTTGGAGCTCGGCATTGGTCCAGGTGCACTTAGTGGCCCCGAACGGACAAGAGTCCCGACCCCCGCCCCTGCGCCCGCTTCCGAAGGCTTGCGAGACCGGTTCGACGGAGAACGCGAAACAGAAAGATCATCCCCGAAAATTATAAGGGAGTTTCTATAAAACCAGTTTATGTACGATTTTGTGCTTTGTCAAATTTATCGGCGAGCTGGGGGTTATCGGTGACGCGTGGCGACGTTGGCCCGCTGGGCCGTAACAACCCTGCCTGGGCCGCGGCGATCGTCACAATCCTCGTTGCTGTTACCGCTCAGGCTGCGCCGGTACTTCTCTGCATGATATTACGCCTCGTCCCACCGAGACTACATTTGAGCCTTGTCCGGAGCGAATCCTCAATCGGGATAGCTCAGATTTGCCGGACGGCCTCAGCTACCAGGCCCTTCCTTTGCTAGGCGGCCTGTTCGACCCTCGTGCCGCAGTCTTCTAACGTTCGCAGCATGTTCCGAAGGGCTCGACCTTCCAGCCGGCGCGAGCAAACAATTGGTCTCGAGAGGTCTCGAGCGAGCGCAGCAGTTTCACCATATCGACGTTGACAAGTCTGCCTCGCCACTTTCTCACTTTACCCGCGATGAAGACCGTATCCACATTGCTGGTGTCCATCAGCGTTACGATCGCTCCCGGAACGTTGGTGATCGGCCACACATTTATCATGTCGGTTCGTAGCATGATGATGTCTGCTTCTTTACCCGGAGTCAGGGAGCCAACTTTGTGGGCCAGGTTCGCACCGACCGCGCCTCCCATCGTCGACATCTCCAGAACCTCACGGCAAGTGATCGGCCGGGGCACATCACGCTGACCGTTATCAGAGAGCTGTACAGCAAGAAGTCGTTGAAGCATAAATGCGCCGCGCATCTGAGAGAAGAAGTCGGCAGTCATAAAGGCCTCGGCATCGGTGCTGAAACTCGCCCGCTCCATGATCCCGTACTTCATCACCTCCATGATTGCCGGAATTCCGTTTGCCACAGTAGGTTCGGTAACGGAGGACATGGACACTTTCGCACCGTTGTCTACGATCTGCCGCCACGCGCTCTCTGGCAGCTCCATCGCGTGAATGATGGTGCAGTCGGCGCGTATCCCTAACTCTTCAACCACCGCACTTCGGGCTGCTCCGGTCACATGAACGTAAATTGGCATCTTAATTTCGCGAGCGAGCGGGAAAACCGCTTTGACGTCGGGAGGAAAGGCCCCCAAGCCAACCGTCATAAGCTGATCTTCGGAGCTGAAGTATTGGGATTTTATGCGATGGATGTCTTGAGGAAATGCATAGTCCGCCACACTAGCGGCGTTGCCCGGACCACTCGTAAAGACAAAGACGGTGCGGTGACCGGACTCCTTGAACGCATCTATGCAAGCGTCCGTATGTTTTCGCGTGATTGACACCTGCGACGTGTCGCACACTGTGGTGACACCCGCGGATATGTTGGTGAGCCCGCCAACGAGCTGGCCGATGTAGGCGTCTTCGGGTGTATACTTCTCATGGATGCCGCCGGGCATGAACGCACGCCGGTAGTCCGGTCGACGTCCAGAGGTAAAATAGAACGCGTCGGCGAAGTAGCCACGTGTGTTCGTCTGAAATTGATGGTGATGTGTATTGACAAAGCCGGGCATCACGATTGTGTTCGTGGCGTCAACAACAATGGCATCGGGGGCCGAAAGGTTTGGCCCCACAGCCCTAATCGTCTTTCCCTCAATCAATACGTCGGCGTTCATGAAGTCGCCGACGGATCGATCCATGGACAGCACGATTCCGCCTTTGAGTAGTATCCTTCGGTTGCGATCACTCTCAGAGCCCTGCAGCCGGCTCAAGATGCCTTCACTGGCTTGCTCTCCGGAAGGCTGCGCATTCGCGCCGAATGGCATGAGCGGCCCAGCTGCCGCAGCGACTGTGGCGCCAACCGCAGTTGTCTTGAGAAATTGGCGACGCGACGCGGCCACGTCTGGCTCTTGATCAACGTTGGAGGAGGTTTGGCCGACGTTGTCGTTTGACTCGTTCCTGTTAAAGATCATTGTCTCCTCCGATTTGAGCGCCGATCTTTGCAGAGCAAGCGCCGCCTCTCACGCGACAGGTCACGCTCCTCCGCAAACGTGCGCCATGTGTTTAGGCACTGCCAAAAGCCTCGTGAAATGCTCCCGCGAGGCTTCTCCCGCGTCCTCTTTGATTACGCGGACCTCGTCGCCTTCTACCCCCAGCTCCGCACCCTCCAAACCGATTGACGCTCTAGACGGGTCCCTCCCCCGAGCGCCGCGCTTTACCCCGCCTTCATCTAACCTTCCTTAGCGAGGGCCTCTTTCACCTTCGGGCGCGCAGCTATACGGGCCTTGTAGGCGAGCAGGCTCCCCATACCCGAAAGATCGAACTTTAAGGGATCGGTCCAGCCTAATATTGTGAACAAATAGCCGTCGGCGACCGTGAACTGGTCGCCCATCAGGAAATTGCGGCCAGCAAGCTGGCTGTCGACATACTTTAGCTTGGCGATGACGCGGTCCCTGAAGAATGATTTAGCGTCGTCGGCTAGTACTGGTGAAAACAGCGGGCCGAAGTTCTTGTGCAGCTCCGTCGTGATGAAGTTGAGCCATTCGAGCAGCCTGTAACGCTCGGCGCTGTCACGGGCCGGAGCTAGGCCATTGCCGACCTTGTCGGCGATCACCTGAACGATGACCGGACCCTCTGTGATGACCTCGCCGCTATCCAGTTGCAGCGCGGGGACCTGGCCTTTGGGGTTGACCTCCAGATAGTCCTCCCCACTTTCGAGCTTCTTCGTTCGCAGATCGACTTTGACCATGTCGAACGGAAGACCAGCTTCCAGAAGGGCGATATGCGGCGAGAGCGAGCAGGCGCCTGGTGCATAGTACAGTTTCATCAGTCTTCCTTGTCTAGCCAGGGACAACCGCGCTACCGACCTTCGCTGCGGCAAACCTGAAATTGATATATGTCCGATTTTGATATGCGTCAAGTAAAGCGGTGATAACTATTGAAGGATTCCGGGGCACCGACCGTTGCGCCAACTCGAACTGTGAATGTCTCAAGTGCCATCGACAATTCCTGATGAACGCCTTTTCGCGCGCTACGACGCGGGCCATCGGGGAATCTATCGCTCATATCGGCAATCTCGAATGTCCAAGGTTTTGGTTTTACTGACGCGATCCATTGCGGACGCGTGGAACATTTGGCCACAATATCTCGCGCCTCCCCCCTCCTCCGGGAAAAGCCATCGGAGCTCTCTGCTACTTGATACGAGGCCGGTATCTCGTTTCGCCACGCTCCTCTATCGCAGTAACGCTCCGCGCGCAGCTTTGAGCGCTCAACCAGGGAGCGTCTCGCTGCTGGCGAGCCCGCTACGGGAGCAGGAACTGGATCCACACGGCGGGTAGGATCATTCACCCTTTACGAAGTCGATGAATGCGCGCAACGGCGCTGGCACGAGCCGTCGGCCGGGATAGTAGAGGAATGGACCGGAGAAGCTTTGCCACCAGGGCTCAAGGACCGGCTCGAGCTGACCACTGGCGATATAGGGGCGCAGCCATTCTTCAAAGAGAGTGATGATGCCAGTACCGGCGATGGCCGCGGCAACAGCAAGGTCTGTCGCCGTCCCCACGCTGACCAACAATGGTCCCTTGGGCTCGACGCGAACGATTTCTCCCTCGCCTTCGAACTCCCACGGGGCCACCAGCGCACCGGACGAAAAACGCCCCCCAAGACAAGCATGGTTGAGTAGGTCGCGAGGATGATTGGGCCGGCCGTGACGATCGAGATAGATTGGAGAGGCAGCGGTCGCAAAGCGCTGAATGCGCGGTCCAATCGGTACTGCCATCATATCCTGCTCAAGACGCTCGTCATATCGGATGCCGGCATCGCAACCCGCCGCCAGAACGTCGATGAAAGTGTCCTCGGCAACGATTTCCAGCCGAATGTCGGGATAGGCCGCGAGAAAGCGCGGTACGATTGTCGGCAGCACAAGACGCGCCGCGCTAACGGGTACGTTGAGACGCAGCGTACCTGCAGGCCTGTCGCGGTAGTTGTTGACCACGTCGACCGCAGCTTCAACTTCGGCGAATGCCGGCCCGAGCCGCTCGAGGAGGCGCTGCCCCGCCTCGGTAGGCGCGACGGACCGCGTCGTTCGGTTCAACAGCCTGACGCCAAGTTGCGCTTCCAGCCTAGTGACAGCTTCGCTGAGCCCCGAGGCACTGGCCCCGCTCGACCGCGCTCCGTCCCGAAAGCCTCCAGCCTGCGCCACGGTCACGAAGGCGTTCAGTTCACCCAGATCGACTTTCACTGTTCACTTCTCCGAACGGCCCGTTCGGAGAGTACCTAGTTATCGACTGGGCCGGCAACATCTAGCTACAGATCATCGATTTTACGGAGACGACCTATGCCCACAGCCAACTCAGCTACCAGCTTCGATCTGGGAGACCGCCGCGTAAAGCGCCTTGGTTACGGCGCCATGCAACTTGCCGGTCCCCACGTGTTCGGTCCTCCGAAAGACCGCGCCGCAGCGTTGGCTGTCCTGCGCGAAGCCATCGGGTTGGGCGTGAATCATATCGATACTTCCGACTTCTACGGCCCCCATGTTACGAATCAACTGATCCATGAGGCGTTGCATCCCTACCCCAAAGATCTCGTCATCGTTACCAAAGTCGGCGCTCGGCGCGGCGCGGACGCTTCATGGAATCCGGCCTTCTCGCGCGAAGAGCTCACCCAGGCGGTTCACGACAACTTGCGCAACCTCGGGCTCGACGCGCTCGATGTCGTCAATTTTCGCGTCATGATGGACCCGAATACGCCGGCAAAGGCCATCGAAGCACCACTGAGCGTCTTGGCAGACCTCCAACGTCAGGGCTTAATAAGGCATATAGGACTGAGCAACGTCACTCCTTTGCAGATCGCGGAAGGACGCAAGATTTGCAAGATCGTATGCGTTCAGAATCTATACAACTTGGCTCACAGGTCTGATGACGCCTTGGTCGATGACCTCGCACGGGACGGCATCGCGTATGTGCCGTTCTTCCCGCTAGGTGGGTTCACTCCCCTGCAATCGTCCACCCTGACCAATGTCGCCGCTCGCCTAGCTGCAACATCCATGCAGGTAGCGCTCGCTTGGCTTCTTCATCGCTCGCCCAACATCCTCCTTATCCCCGGCACCTCGTCCCCCGCGCACCTGCGCGAGAACCTCGCAGCGGCGGAGCTCAATTTGCCGGATCATGCACTCCAAGAGCTAAATGGCGTTGCTGACACCCCTCGCGCCACGAGGGCAGGACACCGTTGATCGTCACGATCACATCAGATCGCCGCAGACTTCTAAATCGGCAGATTGACTTCTGCGACTAGCCGAAAGCGCGTCGGCCGTGACACGGCCAACGCGTTACCACTCGCCTACGAGCCAAGCTGCAGAGGTCCCGTTTGGCGGCCGAGCAGCTCGATGCATTGTGCGCTCTTGGATACCAGAGAGCGGCATTTCGACTTAATCTGTCCTTCGCCGCACACCGGATCACGGATCACAAGTCGCGGCCTACTCACTGTCCCTGGAAGACCATCGTCCTCCGTCCGGTGGCTGACGGAATGTCCGGCGCTCTTGAGCAGACAACAGCTGCGAACCAAATGCCATGCAAAAGGCGATGCAGGCACCCGTAGGTTGACTGCGCCAATTCACGATCTCAATATCGAGTCGCACCCTCATGCGGTGGCGCCGCACTGGAAGAGTTCACCATGACCATTGTAGTATCCGTGAAGTACGTCCTTAAGCCGGGGAAGCGGGATGAGCTATTGTCGTTTGTAATGGACAATGTCCAGAACACGCGAGAGGAGAAGGGAAATCTGGCCTACTCTCACTATCCCTCGTTGGAACACCCAGACGAAATGTTCGTCTTCGAAACGTGGGAGACGCTGAAGGATCTGGAAGACCACATCAACATGCCGCACTACGTAGCATTCGACGAGAGGAGGAAACCCCTTTTGGAATCCTATGAAGCGAAAGTCTACGAGGCGACCTTGTGCCGCTCAACAAACAAGGCTCCAAGGGCCAACTGAAGCTTAGCGAGACCCCGGTCCCTTCGGACCACAAAGGATGCTGATCCTTAAACACTGCCTCCGGCGCAAAAGCTCATCGTTATCGCTCTCCGTTCGGAGGGCTTGTTCTCAGCGACGAGCCTCGCGGCAAGCGCCACAGAGAAGCCGATCGAGCGTGCAATTATCGAATGGCTGGCGTTGCACGGCCTACCCGGTTGATCGGCGGCTAAACGCCGAAGGGCATTGTCGATTGCGACGCCCCAGGCCCCTTCCGGGCACACTTGTGGCGCAGCGCCCGAAGATTTGGCGTCGTTCTTTCCATAGGGAGAACAATTCCTCCCTAGTCCGCCACCGTAAAGCGCACTCACCGCCGGCGTCTCGCGAGCACTAGAGTTCGTCCTCCAACGCGGAGAACATCTGTTTGATGAAGCTCGCCAGCGGCTTTTGACCTCCCTCGTCGGCCCATGCGTCAACGGCAAGACGCATGGCCCCGACAGAAGCCATCGCAACGACCTGGAGCGCTCTGCGCCGGCGCGCTTGAGGCCAGTGCTCCGACAGAGCTTCGAAAGCCGCTTTCTCCATCGACACGAATTTCGCCTGATTGCTTGCCCTCAACTGCTCGGTCGAGCGCAGAATGCGACCGATCGCCATGGCGTGTTCGGAGCTGAATTGCACCGGCAGCTTCAAGAACGCGTTCCGCACGAGGTGAACCGGACTCTGGTTCGGCGATTCTGCAAGGATCGCGGCGCGGACTGCATCCGGCAATCCCTGCTGCCAGGCGAGCAAAATGTCTTCCTTCGACTTGAAATAATAGAAGAACGTCCGCGCCGATATGCCGGAGGCTGCCGCGATCGCTTCCAGCGTCGTCGCCTCGTATCCATTCTGGATAAATAGCTTGAGCCCGGTTTCGGCAATGCGCTGCAGCGTCTCGCGACGCTTTCTTTCACGCCAACCTTCAGGGGCCGATGCTTCCTGCTTCATGGCATTTCAAATACCACTTATGGCACCCCTTGTAAATTCGCAGTCACTGCAATATTTAAAAATCGCACTGACTGTAATTTTCTGCCTCACCTCTCCGGCTGGAGCAGGTTCTCATCCGTGCGCGCGCGAACAAGCGTAAGCACGTGCAAGGCGTCACCTCTATCGACGCTTTAGTGGATCATATGAAAGGACTTGGACCATGAAACTTCTGCATGTCGACGCCAGCATCCTTGGCGGCCAATCGGCCAGCCGGCAACTCTCTGCCGCCATCGTGCAGCGACTGACCACCCTCAGTCCCGAAGCGCAGGTCATTCGCTACGACCTTGCCGCAGAGCCAATCGGGCACCTGACTGGTCCGGAGTTGCTGGCTCAGCGGGGCTCGGCCCCGGAGGATGCGGCTACGAAGGAGAGCGCAGCGCGCAATGCCAAGGTACTCGACGACTTTTTCGACGCCGACGTGATCGTCATCGGCGCGCCGATGTACAATTTCTCGCTTCCTTCGCAACTCAAGGCCTGGCTCGACCGCGTGGCGGTCGCGGGTAAGACATTTCGTTATACCGCCAACGGCGTCGAAGGACTTGCAAAGGGCAAACGCGTGATCATCGCGTCCTCGCGGGGCAATCTCTATCGTGAAGGTCAGCCTGCCGCCGGGCTCGATCATCAGGAGAAATATCTAAAAAGCTTCCTCACCTTTCTCGGAGTCAGTGACGTAACAGTCATCCGTGCCGAGGGCCTTGGACGCAGCCCGGAGAACCGGACCGCCGCGATGGCTGCTGCCGCTGCTGAGATCGAGAACCTTGCAGTCGTTTACTGACAAAGCCGAGACGCAGCCATGAAGAGAGTGCAGTACGATCGCTACGGTGGTCCCGAGCAGATGTATTTCGGCGATTACACGCCGCCGCCGCTCGACCGCAACCAGGTGCGGGTCAGGGTGAAGGCCGTCGCCATCAATCCCCTCGACTGGAAGCTCCGCCGGGGTGCCATGAAGCTAATCATCGGCAGAGCATTTCCAAAGGGAGTCGGCTCCGACTACGCTGGAACCGTTGAGGCGGTCGGTGAGAACGTAACGAACGTCTGTTTTGGTGATGATGTCTTCGGCACGATGGACTTCAAGAACGCCGGCGCTTTTGCCGAATCGATCGCGGTCGATAGTCGATATTTGACGAGAAAACCGGAGCGGCTCTCGTTTAGCGAGGCGGCTTGCCTTCCCATTCCGGCAACGACAGCCTGGGCTGCAATCATCGACAAGGCACAAGCCCGCAGCGGGTCACGCATCTTTATCAACGGTTGTACCGGGGCGGTCGGCGCGTTCGCTGTGCAGTTGGCGTTGGCACGAGGCGCGGCGGTCGCTGGTTCTTGCGGCAAAGCCAGCATGCCAGCGGCCAAGGCCGCCGGCGTTGATCCGGTATTCAACTACGCTGATAGCCCCTCGTACCGAGAGGCTGGAAAGTTCG
Organism: Bradyrhizobium ingae; assembly: GCF_055791185.1. NCBI lineage: Bacteria > Pseudomonadati > Pseudomonadota > Alphaproteobacteria > Hyphomicrobiales > Nitrobacteraceae > Bradyrhizobium > Bradyrhizobium ingae. Next base: position 514,412 of record NZ_JBVUBB010000001.1, on the reverse strand, counting down.
ATGTGGTCTTCGATACGGCCGGAACGATGCCCGTAGGCGAAGGAATTTCCATGCTCAAGCGTGGCGGCATGTTTGTCGACATCAATCCCACTCCGAGAAGAGCCATCCGTGGGATGCTGTCGGGCCGTTACAAACTTGTCTTCGCAACCATGGGAACCGAGCAACTACCCGAGATCGCCAAGCTTGCCAACGAGGGTGTGCTACGGCCGGCGATCGGTTTCGAGAGGCCGTTCAGCGAGGCTCTGACCACGATCGCAGAAGCAGAGGCTGGTTTTCGCAACCCGGGCCGGATTGTGCTCGCATTGTGAGACTGGAGCTTTCCCGGTCTGTCGATGAGCCGAGCGTCTGGCCGCTACTACTGTTATCCCTCCCTCTGAGACGACCGGAGCCCCGCAAAATGAGCTGTGAGATTGTCCCGCACGAGTTTGCCCATTGCTCGCCGGGCCTTGAGGTGTCGCAAAATCACTAATTCTCGGCTTTTACCTCATGAGGCACGTACTGTGTTGAGGAACCGGCTCACCTCGTCTCTCAGCCGACCACTCTCGCTCGACAGCGACCGTGCCGAGGTTAACACCTGGGAAGAAGCCGCACCAGTTTCGGTGGCCTCGCGCCGCACGTCCATGATGTTTGTGGACACCTGTTGGGTACCGTTCGCAGCCTGCTGAACGTTGCGGGCAATCTCCTGCGTAGCCGCACCCTGCTCCTCGACAGCCGCGGCGATGGTTGACGAAATCTCCGACAGCTTCTCGATCGTGCCGCTGATCTCACCAATTGCGCTGACTGATTCCTGTGTAGCGGCCTGGATCCCGCCGATCTGCTGGCTGATTTCTCCAGTAGCTTTCGCCGTCTGCTCTGCCAGGGCCTTCACTTCGGACGCCACGACCGCGAAGCCACGGCCGGCTTCGCCCGCCCGCGCCGCCTCGATGGTGGCGTTCAAGGCCAACAAATTTGTCTGTCCCGCAATTGAATTAATGAGCTCGACGACGTCACCGATGCGTGCAGCCGCTTTAGAGAGCTCGCTGACGCGGTCGTTGGTCTTTCGCGCCTGATTAACGGCCTCGTTGGCAATGCGAGCAGCGTCCTGCACCTGTCGGCTGATTTCCCTAACAGATGAGGAAAGTTGCTCGGTAGCTGAAGCGACGGACTGCACGTTCGCAGACGCTGCCTCAGAAACAGTACCGACGGTCGTCGCTAGTTCCTGCGACCGCTCGGCGGTACTGCTCAGCTTGTTTGCGGAACTCTCGAGTTCAGTCGAGGCTGACGAAACCGTCTCGATGACCTTGCCGATTGCACCCTCAAAATCGTTGGCCAGGTTGTTGATAAGAGCTTTTTTCTCTGCTTCTGCAGTCATCAACTCGTGAATATCGACCAAAGACCCACAAGCGCGCCTCGGCTTTCCTCTCTCATCGAGCACGACTCCACCTGTCGCTCGAAACCAGCGGTAACTTCCGTCTTTTACCTTCAAGCGGTACTTTACGTCATAGCCGACGCCCGTCTCGCATGTCGAACCAAACGCGGCAAACGTGGCCGGGGCGTCGTCGGGATGAAGGCGGTCCGACCAGGATTGCACGACGTTGGGGAATTCGGCCTCGGTCTTATACCCACACAAACGACGGAATTCGCTCGACCAAGTCCAGCGCGCCTTGGGATGCATCGCGTCTCCTTCGTGAAGAATCGCGTCCCACAATCCGATGCCCGAATAAAGTGAAAGCGTCTCGAGCCATTCCGCCTTGTGGAGGAGCTCGTCGTCCCGAAACAGTCGCTTCAACATACTATTCCCCCAGATTCAATTGGCACTTCACTAAGGCGCAGACACTCTTATTGGGTCACCGCGCTTCGCTCAAAGGGCTTGTTCTCGGCGATAAACCTCGCTGCCAGCACCAAGGCACCCATCGAAAAGTCCTTTCCGTGCGCGGCGACCATGCGTTCGGATAGTTCGGCCAGCTCTATAAAGAATCGATCTTTACTTTCGTTTTCACTAACGGAAGGATCGGTGGACATAGTTATTTCTCCTCGCGATTTCGCTTCGTCCGTATTTCATACTCGAACGGGAAGCTGTTTGAAGACATGCGGCGGGAACGTCACGATCGCTGCCTCGCCCTCACTCGTTCCGAGCGCCAGATGTTGGCCGTCGTTGGACCAACGCAGCCCGTGAACGGCGCCTCCGCCTGGCCGCCTAACGACCAATTCGTCGGATCGTCCAACCTTAGCGACAACGATCAAGCCGTCTGTATAACCTGTCGCGACCAATCTACTCTGCGGATGAAAATCCACGGCCTCAACGGGCACGAACCGAGCGCGGCCGGTGGCGAGGTTCGTCGGTTGCCCGCCGTGGTCGTCAAGCCTAGACACGTCCCATGCAATGGTCCGATAGGCTCCGCTTGTGGCAAGGATACGGGAGTCCGCGCTCCACGAAAGAGATGCAACGGCTGCGGGATATGCCGGGATGCGGATGATTTTCGCGTCCGCAAGGCGCATCAAGACAACGCCCGCTCCTGTCACTGATGCAGCCAGCCAGCTCCCATCGGGACTCCACGCCAACGCAGAGACGGATCCCAACTCGAACGAAGCGACTGGCTCCGGCCGTGGCCCAAGCGTTCGAACAAATAGATGATCGTCGGCCCCGATCGCGAAGCTGCGACCATCCGATGATGCCGCCATCGCCGAGGCAGGCCCACCAACCCGCTCCTGCAGCCAGACGACCTCGCCATTGCCATCGTAAAATAGGATCGCCCTTCCGGAAGCAGTTAGAATACCGCCGCCCGCGACGGGGGCAATGAAATCGACGGGCGCCGCGTTGTTCGATATTGCCCGTGTGACGCCAGACGCCGAAATGCAAAGCAAGCGGCCGTGGTCACTGGTTACGAATTCCGATGCCCCAATCGGAGAGAGAGGGAGCGGGCCGTCGCTAATGATCACTTTCGTCAACGGCGGGACTGGTTTTTGTCGGGGTGAAATCGTCGTCCGCCCCATATCCAATTCCACGCGACAGCGATCTTGCGGCGGCTCGATGTCGTTCAGAGGAGCTATCGCAACAGCACCATCGGCGAGAGCAAACGCGACAGATCGTCCCGCGGGATCGAAGGCGGTATTCGTGACGCCCGCGCCTACCGTCCAGTGCCGCCCAAGCAAGTCATAGAGCGTCGGGGCCTCTGCTTCCATCGTATCCATCGGTCGCCTCACGGTTCGTGATCGTCATAACTACTATCGGCAATGCACCTATCTAGTTCTTCAAGGCGCAGCTCCAGTGCGGCGCAATGGGCGTCGCATTCTGCCATTTCGGCAGTTGCCTTTCTTAAGCGCTCGCAAGCGTCCTCGAGGGGCCTGGCAAGGTCACGCGAGCAGCCGGAGGCCGCAATCTCCTGCTCTATACGCTGAATATCGAGCTCGGCGCCGCCGCCAAGCTGACGGTTGAGCAGATTGCGCGAATGAGCGGCCGATATCGCCTGAACGACCTGCAGCCGCTGGGCCAGCATTTCGACAACAGTCAGGGAAGCGGCTGTCATGCATCAGTCTCGATCTGGACCAGGATCCGATGCAGGCCACCCACGCCCGATAGAAAGTGGTGTTGCGCATCATTGATGTGCGATGCCAACGAATCCCATAGGTCAACCCTCAGCAACCGCGATGGATCGCCGGCCATGGTCTCGAGCGCCTGCAAACCGAACTGGTGCCGTAGACCGATGCCCTGCAGAACGAAATCGCTCAACTCGCGCGCATGGGTTTCGATGAAAGGACGCAATAGCGGATGCTCACCATAGCTGATGCCGCGCTTCGCGAGTTCGGTCTCGATGAACACTACGAAATGCCGTACTAGCAGATTTTGGCTTTCGCCAACCAGGTGCACCATGAACGTTACGTCGCGGTCCGCACGCGACAGGATCTGCGAAGCGAGCGCCGCAGCGGCAGTCTCCTCTCCTCCATTTTGCCCGTTCCAGACCGTCGCCATGCCGGATTGCGTCCTCAACTTCGCGAACGGTATTGGTGCAATTTCCGATACAGCGTGGCACGAGAAAGTCCCAGCTTCTCCGCGGCGACGGCAATGTTGCCGCCGGCGTTGGCGACGGCCCTCTCGATGGCGCGACGCTCCACTTCATCGAAGCGGTCGACCTCGTCTCTTTCCGGCGTTGGGCCATGCCCCGTCGATAAGAGCATCGAGGGTGGTTGAACCGCTTCGACGAAATCCTCCGGCAAGTCCCTGGGCGTCACCACTCCGGTGAGCGTCATTAGCACGAGATTCTCAACGAGATTGCGCAGTTCGCGAACGTTCCCGGGCCAACTATAGCGCCGCAATAACTCCATTGCGGCCGCCTCGAACCGCAGAGGCTGTGTGCTATAGGTGTCCGCAAATTGTCGGCTGAAGTGGTCGATCAGTATCTCAACATCACCGAGCCGCTCCCGAAGCGGTGGAATAGTGATCCTGACGACACCGATCCGAAAATACAGGTCTTTGCGAAAACGTCCCTCCGCCACTTCCTGCTTCAGATTCCGATTCGTGGACGCCACGAGCCGGACGTCTACGGGGCGAGGCTTGTTGTCGCCGAGCCGGTATACCGCTCGTTCTTCCAGCACGCGGAGCAAGTATGGTTGCAGATCTAGCGGCATCTCACCGATTTCGTCGAGGCTGAGCACGCCGCCATTGGCAAATTCAAACCTGCCGGGCTTCCCTTCGCGAGTGGCGCCCGTATAAGCGCCCGGGGCATGCCCGAACAATTCGCCGCCGAGAAGCTCCTTCGAGACCGCGCCGCAATTGAACGCGACGAAGGGCTCCTTACCGGTCTTCTGGCCCCCGGCGTGAACGAGACGGGCAAACAATTCTTTGCCAACTCCGGTCTCGCCCTCGAGCAAAATTGCCGTCCGACCGAGCGCCGCCCGCTCGACTTTCTCGACCGCTTGCGTGAGTGCTTGGCTACATCCGACAATCGCTTCCTTGGCCGACGTGAGCGCTGCGCGCGCTATCGGTGAAACTTGGGTGCTGGCAGAATTTATTCGGGGCCTCGCCGCAAGCACGAGCATCGCTCCCTGGACAGCACCATCGACCAGCAGCGGCTCAATCCGTTGTTCACGCAGTCCCTCGGGCAGGCCATTGGTCAAATCTTTAGCCAAACGACCATCGTGGCTCGGAAGTATCCGATTTCCGATGTTCAGGTCGCCCGACTCCACGATCCGTTGCCAGCGAACCCGAGCCATGTCGTTGTGGTGGATGACGCGACCGAAACGATCGAGGATCACCACACCGTCAGCGCTGCCCATTCCCGGCATTCGAGAAATGCTGGCCTCGAGAAGCCGTATTCTTTCAAGCCGGATCTTTTCCGAGAGCGCAAGCTCGATGTGATTGGCCGCGATCACCGCTAGTGCAACGTTGTGGCGGTGAAAGATCGCCTGTGGTCCAGAAAAATCAATGATACCGATGATGCTGCTGTCGATCGGGCTGCGAATGGGACTGCCGACACAAGTCCAAGCTTTGATACCCTCGGAAAAGTGCTCGGCAGCGTGGACGTGAACCGGTTTTCCCGTAACGAGTGCCGTGCCTATCCCGTTGGTGCCGGTGATCGTCTCACCCCAGGCGGCGCCGACTTCAAGGCGGATATCGTGCCCTGCGTCGATTGTCCGCTGATCACCACCGACGTCGAGGACGACACCGTTCCTATCGGTGATAACCAACATCGTCGCGGCGTCGCCGAGCACTTCCGCGACACGACGGAATGTCTGAGCGCTCGAGCCAAGCAGGTCATCATTCTTCAGACGCAATTCATACAGGTCGTCCGGCGAAGCGACGAGATTGCTGCCTTTGCAATGAGCATCGACTCCTGAATGCACACTCCGCTGCCACGACTCCTCGATAACGCTCCGCACCAGTGCGTTCTCACGGTTGGCCTGTCCAAAGGTGAGAAAATTCTCCCAAGCCTTGTTGGTTTCCCGCTCGTCGTATGGCCGCCCTTGATCCGCGTCCGAAGTGTCGGCCGGAACCCCCTCCATGGAAAACGGCGGCTTAGCCATTAGCGTTTCCGTTAGCATTGGAACACCGCGCTCCGCTTGGCAAAAGGCTCCCCAATCAGCAGAGATAACGGGGGCCAGGCTCTATTTGTCGGCCGCGATCTGCTGGGCCTCGGCCCGAGAGAATCATTCGATTTCTTTAGCAATCGCGTTCAGCCCGAGGCGGTCTGCGATGATCTGTTCGAGCTGCTGCTCGGCAGCCTCGTTGGGCACTTTTGCCCCCTCAAGGTCGGCGAGGACTTTGTGGGACTCATCATCAAGCGGGTCGAAAATCCCGTTCTCGCGGGTCGCCAGAGCGAAGTGTCGCGATTCAGCCCTTCCGCGCAGTTCACCCAAAAAATGGAGTTGTCGCCCCGACGCCAGATCAGCGATTACGACTCGTCCGTTTAGGCTAATCCGCACGTAGGGCTCCCTCTCCCTGGGACGGCTGGGCGGTGTCGACCAAAGCTTCCCCGATGGCTGGGGCTGCGGAGGTGGCGTCCGGTTGCGCAGCTCCTGCCAGCGCCCGCCAGTCAAATGATTGGCGATGGCGTCAATCCCGGTGCGGTTTTTCTGAATGAAATCCTTGGCCGCCACCTCTTCACGGTACGGACCATCCCGCTTGGAAATGATATGGACCACGTTTCCTTCCCTCCTTCTTTGCCTGGACGGGTGACCGTAAAGGCTTATAGGCCGCCTCCTTCGGGTCGCATCCACACTTGCAAGATTGTAGCTCAATCTAAATCGTTGTCATCGTCCAATCATGCGCGTCCGAGCTTCTCTGCTCCACCGCCCAAGGCCGGTCCCTGAGTTGGATCGATGTACTCGGGCACGTCGGCCACGAGGGTATTCGTGGTCAGCACGAGCGTGGCGACGGAAGCCGCGTTTCGAAGCGCAGTGTAGGTGACCCGAACGGGGTCGACGATGCCGGCCGATACCATGTCGATGAAGTTTCCGTTGGCAGCGTCAAACCCTACTCCTGCCGGCGCGCTCTGTAAGTCGGCTACGACCCTTTCAGCGTCGTGCCCTGCGTTCCGCGCAATGAAAGCGGCCGGGCGGGACAATGTCTGGCGTACCAATTTGATGCCTTCGCCGAGGTCGCCGTTGATGTTGCCCAGTGTGCGGGCCACCATCGGCGCACATTGCGCCAGGGCAGTTCCGCCGCCCGGCACAATGCCCTCGTCGGCTGCGGCACGCGCTGCACTGAGCGCATCGTCGATCAGTTGGATCGTCCGCTTCTGCTCAACGGGTGTGACGCCGCCGGCAAAGATCACCGCTGTCCCGCCCGAGAGCTTCGCCAGCCGTTCCTTGAGTTTGTCCTGCTCGATATTGGGTGGCGCCAGATCGTGCTGCTTGGCGACCTGCTGGCGCCGCGCTGCAATCGCCGCATCGTCGCCACCGCCGCGAATGATCACCGTCTCCCGGGCACTGGCCCGAACCTGCCGCGCGGTGCCGAGATCGGTGAGCCCAGCCTCTTCCAGCCTGCCGCCAAGGTCGCGGGCGATCACCCGTCCGCCGGTGATGATGGCGAGGTCGTCCATCATCGCCTTGCGCCAGTGGCCATAGTCGGGCGGATTGACCACCAGGATCTTGCCGCGGTTACCGTCGCCAAGGAGCGTCACGACGACCTCGGGCGCGATCTCCTCGGCAACGATAACAAGAGGTCGCCCGGTCGCGGCAACGGTGGCACGCACTGACGACAACTCGCCCGGCGCCCTGATCTTGAGATCGGTCAGGAGAATGTAGGGCTGGTCCAGCACTACCTCCATCTTCTCGACGTCCGTCACCATGTGGTGGGAGATGTAGCCGCGATCGAACGACATGCCCTCGACGACCTCGAGCGTCGTCGTGGTCGTCAATCCGTAATCGGAGCTGATGATGCCGTCCTTACCGACGCGCTCTACCGCCTCGGCGATAAGGCCGCCCAGATGGGCGTCGGTCGATGCGATCGTCGCCACCGCCTGCAACGTCTTTCGGTCTGACACCGCGATTGCCGAGCTCTTTAGCGCCTCAACCACTACCTCGACGGCGCGTTCTATGCCCTTGCAGAGATCCACCGCCTTGGCGCCGCGCTCCAGGGCCGCAACGCCACCCTGAATGAGACCGTTTGCGAGCACCATCGCTGTCGTCGTGCCATCGCCGGCGACCGCGTTGGTCTGCATCGAGACCTCACGCACCACCTGCGCCCCCATATTCTCGAACCGGTCGGGCAATTCGATCTCGGAGGCGATGGTGACGCCGTCGCGCGAGACGATCGGCGTACCGATCGGCCTGTCGACCATGGCGTTCATGCCCTTTGGGCCGAGCGTCGATTCGACGGCAGCGGCAAGCTTCTCGACTCCCCGCGCAAGAGCGCGGCGGGCCTCTTTGTCGTGCAGCAGGACTTTCGGCATTGGGTTTCCCTCCGAGGCAGTCGTCTCTTGTTGATCTACTCAGGCGGACTTGCTGCCCGCTCTCGTTTTTGGCACTCGCAGGTGCCGCGATAAACGCGGCCTTACGCGGGCGGAGCGCTGTGTCCCTCGCCGCTCCCGGGCGGTCCGATGGACCGCACGGCACAGCCACTGCCGCAGCCTCCGCAGGGCTGAGCCGTCCGGTCCGCACCGCCTCCATCGAACTCGCGATAGCGAACGGCAAGAAGGCCCCGGCACAGTGAGCTGTTGAACTCCATATTGATGCGCACCCCACGCAACCGCTGGAGATATGAGGCCAGATCGTGACGTTTGATGGCTCGCCCCTCGTAAGTGACGAACACACGGTCCCCAGGGAGACGAGCCAGGTCTCGTTCGACCAGAAGCTCGCGATAGCGCAGCTTCTGGCGCGCAACCTCCTCCGAGGCGAACTCAACCTCGTCGTAAAGGCCCAGACTCATCCGGCAGATCGCCGGATCCTCGTAACCTAGCCCCCGTAACGCCAGGATCATGACCTCCTGGCGCCGCTCGAATGCCTTGCGGCGGAACTTCTCCCTGAGATCCTCAAGCGACCCGCCAGACGCAAAGTCCTTAAGGGCGTCACCGAATGATTTGCCTTCCCTGACGCCACGGTTGATCTCCTCCGCGACCATGTGGTCCTGGAGCTGCGGCCGGGCCTCACGAACCCATGGCAGCGAAGAGACCGCCCGACGCATGTCGTCCGCCATGAGGAACGCGAAGTTTGCCGAGCACCAATACGTCGGCAGGCGAAAAACGATATCGACCCCTCCGATGTCGTCGACGGTAACGCTTTCGACAAAGCCAAGCTCCGTCACCGACTCATCCAGCTCTGGGTCGGTGACCAATGCGAGACGCTTCCACACCTCGCTGGCCTTCAGGTCATGCTCCTCGACCGACGCGCTCATGGGCCGTCATCCCGCCGCGCTTGCGTAGTCGGTTTTCGCCAGTTTGGCCTTTTGCGCCTCGACGTCCACGCCGTAGAGGCGCGCGGCGTTGAGGCCGAGAATCTTCTTCTTTGCCTGCGGGGTGAGATCGACGCCGTGCTCCTGCTTGAGATCTTCTGGAAGCTCGAAGTTCCAGAACTTCTCGACCAGCCATCGCGGCGTCCAGATGGCGTAATCGCTGCCGAACAGGATTTTGTCCTCGCCGACCCAGAACAGCAGCTCGCTGATCACTTCGGCGAAGTAACGCGGACGCCCATGTATGAACGGCAACGCGACGGCCAGACCGCCATAAACGTTGGTCTCCTGCGTAGCGATCCAGCAGAAATCGTCCAGGCGCGGCAGGCCGCAATGCTCGATGATGAAATTCAGGCCCTGGAAATCGGTGGCCGCATGGTCGACGTCGTGAACATCGAACGCGTCCTTGTCCAGCGGAATGATGGTGGGCCCCTTGTGGACGTGGATATTGGTGATGCCGAGCTTCTGGCAGAGCTCGAAGCAGCGATAGGCGTTTGGATCGGTCAGCTTCCAGCCACGCGAATCGCCCTTCCACTCGGCAGTGTAGAGCTTGACGCCCTTGATGCCGAACGTCTCCTTCATGTAGTGAATGTACTCAAGCGCCCGCTCACCGTCGCGTGGGTCGAAAGCGCCGTTGACGATGAACCGGTCCTTGTACTTCTTCGCCATTTCGGCGTTGCGGTCGATGGTGTTGAAACCGTTCTTGTAGAATTCCGTAAGGTAGGTCGACTGCACGATGGCCATATCGTCCGGACCGTCGACGAACAAATCGCGATACATCTGTTCCGCGCTGTACTTCTCGAACTGTTCCTTGGGCCAGAGTTTGTCCTTCGGGCTCAGCGACGTGTGGTAGGCGTAGAAGCAATCAATGAACTGCTTTCCGTGAATGTTGAGCTGGTTCGCCGGACTGCCATCCCAGAAATGGGTATGACCATCGATGACGAACACTTCCTCGCCGGTCGGGGTTTTGAACATGACAATCTCTCCAAGTTTTCTGCGTGTTTGTCGATAAATCCGTCACCGACGGTGCGGGAAAGTGGCGGAGCCGCGATCCGAGGAAAGCGGCTCCTCCTAGTCACGAGGGAGGCCTCAGTTCACTCGATGTATTCGAAGACCTCGTCCATGTTGCCGAACAGAGTCACAGTGTTGTCGTCAATGCGCACCATTCGGCCGTAATGCGTCGAGGTGTTCACTTCGAAGATCTCGGCCGTCATCTCCTTGCCGAGAATTTCGCTGATTTCGTCCATCTTGAAGATCAGCTTGCCCTCACCGTCGATGCGGATCAGGGCCGGCTGGTAGGTCACGGTCACGCTGGGCTTCTTGCCCATGAACTCGGCGATGGCGCGCGCCTCCACGCTGTCGTTCATCGTGACACCACACTGATGCGAGATCGTTTGTTCGAAACGAAGATCTCCCATCTTCTGAAAGATGTTCTGGTTGGTCGCAGACCTGGAAGCAACGGACATTGCAATTTACTCCTTGGGAAGGGTGAGGCCGAGTTCGCCGAGAATCTTCTTGATGCGTTCGACCGACTGCGCGCGCGCGTCGGCGTACTGCGCCGGCTTCGAATGCGGCTGCGACCAGATCGGTTGCAGGCCTGCGGCCGCCTTGTTGGCGAGGGCCACATGCTTGTTGACCCAACCCTGGAACAGCTTCTTGTTGTGTGCTGCGTGCTGATTGTCGGTGACCAGCAGATGTACCAGGTCGATCGTGTTCGCGAGATTGCGCTCATAGTCGGCCTCGGCCGCCGAAATCACCGGCGGCGTGATGAAGTCGCCGTTCGACGAGGCCACCTGCATCAAGAAGCCGCTACGGAACAGTTCGCCGACGAGCGGCTCGAACACGATATTGGTGGCAAAATACTGCTCGAGATAGTCGGCCGATCCCATGATCGACTCGATCGCTTCCCGGGTACCTTGCCAGCCCTTGTCGTCGAGCCAGGTGCGCTTGCCCGCCGCATCGTCGAAGCCGGGAATGTCCATTCCGATCTCGGCGAGATAGAGCGTGATATCCTGAGCCAGGCGCAGCTTGTACGACGAGTTCGTCAGCGTCGCGTTGTTGATCATCTGTGTGTAGCCGTAGCGCTGTGCCTGCATCAGCGACGTGCCGAGCCCGAACTCGACGTGCTTCCACGCGCCGAGGTGGGTTTGGAGAATCTTGACCCAGGCCTTGTCGAAGGACTTCGGGGCGCCGGACTTGCGACCATTGGCGATGACCGCCTGGACCATCGCCTCGATCTTGGATTGGCGCTGATAGTGGGTTCGCTCCCACTCCTGGTCCGGAGCACGGAAGGCATGCCAATTCGAGCTCAGGGCGGCCGTGTTGTCCTTGGTGTAAGCCCCCTTCCCGTTCGGGAAAGAAATGATCCAGTCTTGCAGCAGATAGCGCTCCGGATCCGGCTGCACGTCGACGGTCACGTCCTCGTAGTGCGTGGCTCGCTTGCTACGTGGCTCGAAATACCGGTACCTGCGGCTGTCCGAATCAGGAAATATTGCAGCACCGGCGGCGCCGGATCCTACTGAAACGCTTGGAACGGCAGTCATAGTCTCTCTCCTCCCATTGGTGGCTTTACGCTCGCTAGGTCGTCACTCAGAACATCTCAGTTGGTGGCCGGCGTGAACTTGTCGAAGAAGACGCGCTCCGATTCGACATCGTTCATCTGCAAAACTGGTGTCAGCGCCTCGATCATCGGCGATGGCCCGCAGGCATAGACGTCAACGTCATCGCCATAACCCGAGCTGCGCAGGTGTGCTCCGACCGCCTCGTGCACGAAGCCTTTTTCGCCTTGCCAAGTCGCGTCGTCCGCCGAATGAGAAAGGACCGGCACGAACGTGAACTCCGGGTGCTTCTCTGACAGTTCGGCGAAGCGATCGAGATAAAACAGGTCCTTTTGCGTGCGGGCCCCATAAAAGAAATGGACGGGGCGTACCTCTCCAGAGTTGAGGTGATCGTGCAGGATCGACCACAGCGGCGACATTCCCGAGCCGCCGCCAACCAAGATCATGGCTCCGGTTTTGTTCTCTCGTCTGAAGCAGGTGCCGTAAGGTCCCTTGATCCCGACCTCGGTTCCGATGGCGAGGTCTCCGTCGAGCCGGGAGGAGAACCGTCCGTTCGGGTACTTTTTGATGATGAATGCGAGTTTTTGGCCTTCGCCCGGCGAATTTGCCATGGAAAACGAGCGCGTAATCGTCTCTGCCCCCGCGAGCGTGATGTCGACATATTGACCCGCCCAGAACTTCAGAGGTTGCTCCAGCGAGATCTCGAGGTACCTGATATCGTGGGTCAGCGCCGAGACGCCCGTCACTGAGCCCGTGAAATCCCTGACCGGGATTGATTTCGACAGCACCTCCTCGTCATAGTTGAGGAGCTCCACTTCGAGATCCGAGTAGGCCAGCGTCCGACACAGCAGAATGTAGTCCTGGCCTCGCTCCATCTCATTGAGGGCGAACGTCGAGTATTTCTTCAGCTCGATATCACCGTCGGTAAGCACGCATTTGCAGGCCGAGCATTGTCCCTCCTTGCAGCCGTGCGGCAGCGCGATTCCCTGGCGGAACGCCGCGTCGAGAACCGTCTCGTTCTCCTCGACTTCGAACTCTATGCCTACGGGTTGCAGACGAACGATATTGGTAGGCGCGCCCATACGGGCCTCCTCAAGCGTGGCTTGCGATTCTTTCGGGGATTGTTCGGGGAAGGAGCCGGCTGAAGCCGGCTCCTTCCGACGCGTTTAATTGCAGGGATTGATGGTGAATCCCTTGCGATAGTCGGCGAGATGCTTTTCGCGATCGGCCGGGCTCATCTCCCGCAAGATGGTCAGCGGGCTCTTGAGAATGTGGCCACGGACATCGTCGAGCGTCCACATTTCCTTCTCGTCGAAGCGCAGGTGCGGCTGGGCGACCAGGGTCTTGCCGTCCGTGCGCACGAAGCCGAGGTCCTTGATCGCGTCGGCGAGATCGACATTGTGGTAGACGCTTTCCCACTCGCGACGGCCGCTGAACCGCCCCATCGCCGGGGTCGGACGTCCCTGATACTCGCCGGCGAAGGCTTCGACAGCCGTCCAGCGATCGAGCTCGTGGGCGAAGGTGTACAGCTTGCCGTCGATTTCGCCGGTGACCATGTCCTCACGGATCAGGCAAGGCACCAGGCACGACCAGCAACGATGCGGATAGACGTAGCCGACATCGCTGTTGAACAGGATGTTGGTCTGGCCACGATGTGACAGCTTCTCGTACCACTTCCAGAACTCGCCGAACTGGGCATACCAACCCGGATACTTATGCTCGAACCACTCGAAGTCCCTGTCGGTCTGCGCCTCGATGCGCCAGAAGTTCGCCGACCAGCCGACCGCGAAGAACTGGGCGACCTTGTGGACGTAGTGTTTCTCAGTCAGTCGCTTCCAGGCGGTCTGGACGTCGTCGTGATGGATCTTGATGCCGTACTTTTCGAGCGGCAGCATGTAGGTGCGATAATAGTCCTCGAAGATCCAGCGGTGCCACATCTCCGCATAGGATTCCTTGGTCTTGTCGCGATTGGTGGTGCCGTACTCAATGAAAGTTCCGATCGCGGCATCGACGATGGCGTGGTTCTGCCAGAAGGCATACCGCATGTCGCGCTCGAGCAGCAGGTGGTTTTCCGGCTCCTTCAGCATCGACATGAGCATCGAGTGGCCGTTGCCGATGTGGCGGCTTTCGTCCGACTGCACCGAGAGGAAGACGGTCGGAAGCGCGTAGTCGCCGTTACGGGCCGCTTCCGACGGCATTGCGACGAACAGCGTGTTGGTGAACGCCGTCTCGGCGACCACGGTCAGGTAGACGTTCGCCGACGTGATCGCGTCACCGGTGATGAAGCCTTCGCCGAACTGGCGGCCGATGGTGGTGGCGTAGCACTTGCCGAACGCCTCCTCTGTGATGTCGAACCCGGCCGGGTCGATGTAGTTCTCCATGTACCATTTCTTCAGATTCATCTGGATCGTCGAGTGACGGAACTCGTCGACCATCTGCATCGTGAAGCCGGTGCGGAGATCTTCGCCGGGAGCCAGGCGGCCGACCATCGCCATCGAACGCGCCGCAGAGATTTCGGGGAACGGGATGATCGCCAGGAACAGCTTCATCCACTCGACCCAACGAGGCTCGACGTTGCGGAACATGTCGCCGCGAAGTGCCGCGTCAAGCGCGCCATAGACGCGGTTGTCTTTCTCCTCCTGCATAGGGAAGTAGGACCGAAGGACCTGCTTCATCGGGTCCTTCGGCGCCTTGGTGATCTTGTAATCCGTGGGGAAGGTCATCGCCTCTTGGACGTAGGACGGATTCCAGCCGAGGTCCGCAATCTTCTTTGCAGCCTCGCCGACGGAAATGCCGCGCTGGGCGGTGATCTTGTTGAGTGTTAAAGTTCCAGACATCTCGTCTATCCTCCTGATCGGGTCAGAAACCACTTCGATATTTCGCCCGCCCGGGACCTCGACGGACCGAGCAGCGCTCACCCGTGCGTTACGGGCCACCTCGCGGTCGTTCGCACGACCGGACGTTCAATATCGGCAAGGGTCTTGGGATGACTGTGAGGCGCTCGAAGGATGACAGTAGCGATCCTTGAACCAGCGGTCCTCCGATCGCAGCGGTGACATCCCGCACAAAGTGCCCCTCGTCTAAACGTCCCCTTCCCTCGTTCTTTTCGCGGCTCGCCCAGACGGACCAGTCGGCGTTGTTGTCTTCACAAGCATTGCAATGGGCGTGCCAGTGCGTCCGAGGGCCTTTCCGCACGATTTATAACTGGCTAAGCGCGGAAACTTGCGAAAGACGCAGCCGTCGTTGGCGTCGGCCAAGGATCTGGCGAGGAGCAAATTGCGACGAGAATTGCAAATTGAGATTCTCATCGAGTTGAGACATCGATCTTGCAGCGCATGATTTGCATCGCAACATCAACATGCTGACCAAACGACAACGACGTGTCCTGCTGTTAATCGATATCGAACGCTTGGGATGCTTGCTCCCAGCCGGCTCTATTCTCGCCTATCCGAACTAGCGATATTCATCCGTGGCAACGTAGCGCTTTGACTCCCCAGCTCTCGCGATCCAGCGATCGCAGTACAGAGCGTAACAATCATGATCGCAGAACGGCAGCCCAGTATTGAATTCTCTAAGATAGCTTGCCTGAATTGGCTCACAGCAGAGCATACAGAAGGTCTTTAGCCACGGCGTCCTGCCGTTCACCAGAATAAACCTCATGCGCGGCATCCCGATACAAAGCATTGCAATCCCACCTTCCGCTCGTTGAACGGCCACGCGGCTCGCAAACGGCGTAGCCACCTGTGGTCGGCCTACGTGCGCGATCAGAACCGGTCGCCTTTTGGAGCAAACGACATTCGCCAACAGTAGTAGCAGACAGGCCCAAACCTTCCGCCGCAAATGGCGTAGCTACTCGCGTGAACAGAATTCCTGGAGCCCTCCATTCTGGCCTCCTCTCGGCATCACGCGAATGGTCCGACTGCGTTTCCTCGTCGGCGCGACCCCTCGTATATTGCGGCTTCGGTCATTGTGATTGCACGCCATGTCTCACGGCGGATACGATCGCCGGACGCTCGAGAACTCGCCTCTGCGTACCTCAAGGCGAGGCGCCCAGTCTTGGCCGTGTCGGCGCGCTTCGTCGGCTTGTACTTACTCAGACGGCGTGCAACGGTCGTGCCAGATCGTTCGATGGCTGCTTTTAGATAGGTCACATGAACAGATAGGAAGGCGGACTCGATCGGACTGGTGTCGCTGGCATCGATCCGAGACCGGCCGAGTTGCAAATTGCGACAACGACGCAAATTGAGACTCGATGCGGCACTGCGTTCGGTTCGGCTGCGAGGTTTGCATCGCAACATAAACAGCAGGCCCAGGACTGCTTCGCGCCGCTTTCCCAGAATTCCGAAGCAGAATCGACTGGGTACCTTTTTTGGGGAAGCGGGATTTCGCACCGTGACAAATACACGAGATCCATCGCGAGTCACCCTCGCGATGGATTACGGGTAGCAGCAGCAATCAAGGAATTAATACAGCGCGCCCGTGAATTTTGCCGGCATTGAGATCGTGCAATGCTTTGTTTGCGTCCGCCAGGCGATATTCGGCAGTTGCAAGTTCGACGAGACCTCGGTCCGCAAGCGCCATCAACTCAGTTAGCTCGGCCCACGTGCCGACCAGATTTCCGATGATATTTTTCTCGGTAATCACCATGTCGACGGTCGGAACTCGGATATCCTCACCATAACCAACGACATAATAGCTGCCCATCGGGCGGGTCATCGCCAGGCCTTTGGAGGTCGTGCCCTTCTCGCCGACGAAATCGATCACCGCTTCTGCGCCGTTTCCGTCAGTCAGAGCCAGCACCGCTGCCACTTCGTTGCCATCAGCTTTGACCATATGGTCAGCGCCCGATTTTTCAGCCAGCGTCAGCGACGCTTCGGACTTGTCGACCACGATGATGTCGGCCGCACACATGGCCTTGAGGCACTGGATTCCAATATGCCCTAGCCCACCCGCGCCGATAACGACGCAATACTCACCCGGCAGAAGGTGACGCGTGGCTTTTTTGACAGCTCGATAGGCCGTGAGTCCCGCATCCGCGTACGGCGCGACTTCCTTCGGCGCAAGTGTCCGCGGCAACGGCACGATATTGCGTTCCGAGGTGCAAAGGAATTCCGCGTAGCCGCCGTTGCAATCGAGACCCGGAAATGTGCCGGGACCGTGCATGTCGAAGCCACGACGACAGGCGAGACACGTGCCGCCACTGATCTTCGGGTGAACAATGACCGGGTCACCTTTCTTCAATCCCTCGACTTCCTTGCCGACCTCTTCGATCCAGCCGGCATTTTCGTGTCCCATGATAATGGGCAGCAGCTTATCGCCTGTCGGATCCATGTGCGGCTTCCAGACGCCTTCGATGATGTGAAGATCGGTCCTGCACACGCCCGCGCCGCCGATCCGGACGATGACGTCTGTCGATTTGGTCAGCTTGGGATCAGGCACTTTTTCTTCGCTGACCCACCGGTCGTTGGACAGCTTCTCGTCATACGCTCTCAATACTTGGGCTCTCATGATCTCCTCCGTCTCCTCGGCGACCTTCGGGTCTCCATTGGTGATCGAGCCTCAGCATTTTCTATGCCAATGCATTTCGCAGCGCCAACAGCCACTCCTTCGGACGGAATAACCGCAGTACTGCGGTGCACCGCGGAGCAAGTCGTCATTCGCAATGAAACAACCCGTTACTACCAAGTCTGGCTTGGCGTCCCCTACAGTCGAAAATCGCTAGGGAGGATCGATGGCCAAGTGCGGTTTGATGAGCGTAGCGGCAGCTGGCGTCTGTACTGCGTTGCTTTCCATATCGGTGGCCGGCGCTCAGGTGCCGCTGCCCGCGGTCCCGCCTCCCGACGGGGCAACGTTGTTCAAGCAGCAATGCGCCACATGCCATACCACGAATGTTTCGGACCCGGTCCGACAGGGGCCATCACTTTACAAGGTCGTCGGCCGTAGCGCTGGCAAGGCAGACGGGTTTCACTATTCCGACGGATTCGCCAAAGCGGATTTTGTCTGGGATGACGCGCAGCTTGATGCCTGGCTGACCAATCCGCAGGCGATGATCCCTGGTGCGGTGATGGCCTATCGGCAGGCCAAACCGGAAACACGCGCCGCGATCATCGCTTATCTGAAGGAGCTCAACTGAATGGCCAAACCGGTTCACTCAATGATCCGCGTGCTCGACGAAGCGAAATCGCTGGACTTCTACAAGCGAGCTTTTGGGCTGGAGGTCGCAGATCACCTCAAATTCTCCGACTTCGCCCTGATCTATTTGCGCCATCCGTCTTCACCGTTCGAGGTCGAGCTGACCGTCAATTTCGATCGGAAGGCGCCTTACGCCCTCGGCGACGGCTACGGCCATCTTGCGGTCGTCGTCGACCACGTCGATGCGGAACATAAGCGTTTCGAGCGCGAGAATTTATCACCGGGACCTCTGCGCGACTTCAAGCATGATGGCGCGACGCTGGCGCGGTTCTTCTTCGTCTCCGATCCAGATGGCTACAAGATCGAAGTGATCCAGCGGGGCGGGCGCTTCGGTTAACTGCAATCAAAAAAGAGCATTCCACGGAGGAAACTCATGAGAGAAGTCGATCGTCGCAACAAATATGATCGCCGCGTCTTCCTGAGGGGGGCGGCTGCAACGGCACCGGCGGTTGCGATAGCGACCAGCATGGGCATCAGCGTCAGCAACGGCTGGGCGGAGGACGCCACCACGCTGACGCCGGCAACGCTGAAGACGCTGGTGAAGATGGCGCGCGACATCTATCCGCACGATTTCCTCAGCGACAGCTATTACATAACCGCGGTCAAGCCGTGGGACGGCAAGGCGGCCAAGGATCCCGCGGTCAAGTCGTTGATCTCAGATGGGGTCGCCCAACTCGACAAGGCGGCTAACGACCACCACAAGGTCCCCTACGCGCTGGTGCAATGGGAGAACGAACGCGTCGCGCTGCTCCAGCAGATCGATCAGACCGACTTCTTCCAGAAGGTCCGCGGCGACCTCGTCGTATCGCTCTACAACCAGAAAGAGCTGTGGCCGAAATTCGGCTACGAGGGCTCCTCGGCCGAGCATGGCGGCTACATCAATCGCGGGTTCGCCGACATCGACTGGCTCCCGAAGGTCTAGGCAGGGGCGGTCTGGGAGGAACAACAATGGCAAAATTCGATCTCAATGAGAGTGGCGTGGTCGTCATCATCGGCTCAGGCGCAGGCGGCGGAACGCTCGGCAACGAGCTTGCGCAGAAGGGCGTCAAGGTCGTCATCCTCGAAGCCGGTCCGCGTGTCGAGAACCAGGACTTCATCAACGACGAGTGGGAGAGCTTCGGGCAGCTGGCGTGGTCGGACATGCGCACGACATCGGGAAGCTGGCGCGTCGCGAAGGATTTCCCGAACCTGCCGGCTTGGATCGTGAAAGCTGTCGGTGGCTCGACCACGCATTGGGCCGGCGCGTCCCTGCGCTTCGACGAGCACGAGTTCAGGATCAAGTCGGCCTACGGCAACATTCCGGGCGCGAATCTGCTGGACTGGCCGATTACACTCGCCGAGATGGAGCCGTATTACGCGAAGGCCGAGGACAAAATGGGTGTGACGCGGACCAACGGCATTCCTGGGCTGCCCGGCAACAACAACTTCAAGGTGCTGGAGGCCGGCGCTAAGAAACTTGGCTACAAGGAAGTCCACACCGGGCGGATGGCTATCAACAGCCAGCCGCGTGATGGCCGTGGCGCCTGCCAGCAGATCGGCTTCTGCTTCCAGGGTTGCAAGTCCGGCGCGAAGTGGTCGACGCTCTACACAGAGATTCCGAAGGGCGAGGCCACCGGCAATCTCGAGGTGCGGCCGGGCAGCATGGTGATCAAGATCGAGCATGATGCGAGCGGCAAGGTAACCGGCGTCGTCTACGCGGACGAGACCGGCGCGATGCAGCGTCAGAAGGCGCGGGTGGTGGCGGTCGCCGGCAACTCGATCGAGAGCCCACGACTGTTGCTCAACAGCGCGTCAAACATGTTCCCGGATGGCCTAGCCAACTCATCGGGCCAGGTCGGCCGCAACTATATGCGGCACATGACCGGCAGCGTCTACGCCGTCTTCGAGAAGTCGGTGCACATGTATCGCGGCACCACCATGGCCGGCATCGTCCGCGACGAGGCCGCCAACAACCCGAAGCGTGGCTTCGTCGGCGGCTACGAGATGGAGACGCTGTCGATCGGCCTGCCTTTCATGGCGGCGTTCCTAAATCCGGGTGGCTGGGGCCGCTCCTTCGCCAGCGCGATGGAAGACTATCCGCGGATGGCCGGCATGTGGCTCGTCGGCGAGGACATGCCGCAGGAGACGAACCGGATCACACTCGACCAGAAGGTCAAGGACAAGTTCGGCATGCCGGTCGCCAGTGTGCATTTCGACGATCATCCGAATGACATCGCGATGCGTGCCCATGCCTATAGGCAAGGGGCTGCCGTCTATGAGGCTGTCGGCGCCACCGTGGCCTACCCGACGCCGCCCTATCCGAGCACGCACAATCTCGGCACCAACCGAATGAGCGACAAGCCCAGGGACGGCGTGGTGAACAAGTTCGGCCAGACTCACGACATCAAGAACTTGTTCGTCTCTGACGGCAGTCAGTTCACCTCGGGCGCGGCCTGCAATCCCACGCTGACAATTGTTTCCCTGGCGATCCGACAAGCGGATTATATAGCTGCCGCGATGCAGAAAAAAGAAATCTAGAAGCGATTTGCGGGCGACCAGCTCTGTCACTCGGAGAGTGACAGAGCTGCGTCCTCTTGCTGGTTGCGCTCCAAGGTGGATAGCAGGGGCTCCGGCCGGCTACTGGACAAGACTGATATAGGGGTATCAGAATCTCTTTTCGGGCTATCATCGCTGGAGCGATAGACGAGACAGCAGCATCGCAATAGCGAGGTGAAATTCCTCACCTCGCCGTGATGTTCGAGAACCTCGTCGTGGAGCGTGGTAAGAAATTTGGCAAGGCTAACGTTCTCTCCTGCCGCTATCTCTTCCAAAGTATCCCAAAATGTGAGTTCGAGACGGATCGATGTGCAGTGACCTCCAATCCGCAGCGAACGCGTCTGCGTTTCGTAATTGCGTTGAGGTTGGTGCGCAAATAAATTGCACATGACGGGTCCTCCTCGGATACTTGCCTTAGAATGTCACAATCTCTTGTGTCACGCTACTGCGCCAGCGCTTTAGTCGGGCTCATGCGACCGAACCACGCGATCGAATCTGAAG
The DNA here is from genome assembly GCF_055791185.1 of Bradyrhizobium ingae. Classification (NCBI taxonomy): domain Bacteria; kingdom Pseudomonadati; phylum Pseudomonadota; class Alphaproteobacteria; order Hyphomicrobiales; family Nitrobacteraceae; genus Bradyrhizobium; species Bradyrhizobium ingae. Next base: position 493,262 of record NZ_JBVUBB010000001.1, on the reverse strand, counting down.
GCAGAATTGGAATGGCGCAAGACAAACGCAAGCCGTGGACGGCAGGTGACGACGAACATCTGCGGCAGCTAGTTCTTTCGGGCGCATCCGCGGCATCAGCCGCGAAACAGCTTGGTCGGACGGTCCCGTCTGTAACTGCGAGAGCTTACGCTATCGGCGTCCCTCTTCGACGCTTCCAAGTTAGGCGCCGCGCTCTATCTAAATGGGGATGAAGTCAGCCGGGTTATTGTCCCAACCCGATGGAGCGAACTGCCAGCGATAGCCGACGCTACTCTGAAGACCAAGAGTCTCCGCAAGATCCTTCAGTTTATTTGGTGATTGCGATCTCGGTTCTATGTTCGAGAGCGATGTTACTTAAGACCGGTACATTGCCATACGTTCGACGAACGCATGTACGCTGAAAACGCTCGGCTCGAAGAACAATTGAAAAACGCGAGCTGGGAAGGAATGGTTGCCCGAAATGCGTCGGATAATGCGTGCGCGCCACGCCCGTCTTAGTTGCGCACCGTCTGTTACTCAGTTACTCACAACGTTCAGCGAAGCTGTTCTCTCCCGCCGCCTCAAGGGAGGTTCGACGTGCGACGATTGTTATAGCAACGCCCGTTGCATATTTGCTGGAAAGGATCATGCGCGATATGCGCGGCCGAGCACCGGCCGATAGCCGTCGCGAGCGCGCCACAGCAGGCGCGCGGAGGAAATTAGTCGAAATCGCAAGTTGGCGTGCAAAATCGTACAAATGGCGGAGAGAGTGGGAGTCAAACCCACGAGTCTCGATCGCTCCCGCAGAACAGCTCGGTAGCACGTAATTACTCGTCGGCGTTCGACCCTCGGAAATTCAGATCCTGCACGTGCGCCACAAACCTGCTCAGCTTGTCTTTGGTGAGATTTTCTTTGATCTCTCGGTGCACACGTCGTGCACACGCCGCCTTCTAACCAACTGATAAAATTGAACTCTCGCTCCAATCCATCATGGGGAAGTTTAAGCAACCTTTAGCCAATTCGATCGAGGCAGAGCAATAGTAGTCCGCTTTGCACCAAAAGCCGCCAATTCGCCCGATCGATCTCGGTGCTCACAACGAGGAATCGATGCAGCTCCGACTTGCGCCCGCCCAAGAACTAGCTGGATGAACCATTCTACCAATTTTATCGGCGACAGAGGGACACGCCGCGCAACGAATGGTGGTTTGCGATTGTCTACCGATTGCGCCCGGCCAAAAAAAGCGAGGGCCAGTTGGCCCTCGAAAGTCGCCGCGAGGGAGCTCTGATCAGTTGGCCTCGGCCCGCTTGGGCGGAGTTGCGGGCCACGATTTGATCAAGGTATCGTAGTCCACGGTCTCGCCCTTGGGCTTCTCGTTCGCAAGCTTGCGCTGCGGGGCGACGTTGCCGTCCTTCTCCGATTTCGCAAACCAGTATTCGGCCGTTTCCTTCTTGTTGAGCTTCGGGCCGCACTTGCCCTGCACACCGGACTTCTCAAGTCGCTCAAGGACCGAATCTTGGGCCAGCGCGAGTGTGTCCATCGCCTGTTGCGGTGTTTTTGTCCCGGATGATGCGTCACCGATGTTCTGCCACCAGAGCTGCGCGAGCTTCGGATAGTCAGGCACATTGTTGCCGGTCGGGGTCCACTGCACCCGCGCCGGCGAGCGGTAGAACTCGATCAAGCCGCCGAGCTTCGGCGCACGCTCGGTGAACGATTTGTCCCAGATGTCGGATTCACGGATGAAGGTCAGACCGACATGGCTCTTCTTCAGCGACACCGACTTGGAGACGATGAACTGGAGATAGAGCCAGGCCGCCTTGCGGCGGTCATCTGGGGTCGACTTCAACAGCGTCAGCGAGCCCGCGTCCTGGTAGCCGAGCTTCATACCGTCCTTCCAGTACGAGCCATGTGGCGACGGTGCCATACGCCATTTCGGCGTGCCGTCAGCATTAACCAGCGGAATTCCTGGTTTCACCATGTCGGCAGTAAAGGCGGTGTACCAGAACATCTGCTGGGCGATATTGCCCTGCGCCGGCACCATGGCCGAGTCGTAGAAGGTCATGCCTTGGGCCTGCGGGGGGGCATATTTCTTCAGCCATTCGAGATATTTGGTCACCGCGTAAACAGCAGCCGGACCGTTGATGTCTCCGCCGCGATCCACGCTCGAACCAACCGGACGGCAGCCTTCCATCCGGATGCCCCATTCGTCGACAGGAAGACCGTTCGGAATGCCCCTGTCACCGTTCCCGGCCATCGACATCCAGGCGTCCGTGAAGCGCCAGCCGAGCGATGGATCCTTTTTGCCGTAATCCATGTGGCCATAGACCTTGACGCCGTTGATCTCCTTGATGTCGTTCGTGAAGAACTCGGCGATGTCTTCATAGGCGGACCAGTTCACGGGCACGCCGAGATCGTAGCCATACTTGGCCTTGAACTTGGCCTTGTAGTCGGGGTTGCTGAACCAGTCGTAGCGGAACCAGTAGAGGTTGGCGAACTGCTGGTCGGGAAGCTGATAGAGCTTGCCGTCCGGCGCGGTCGTGAACGACTTGCCGATGAAGTCATTGACCTCGAGCATTGGGTCGGTGACATCCTTGCCCTCGCCAGTCATATAGTCCGAGAGCGCGACGGTTTGCCCGTATCGAAAATGCGTGCCGATCAGGTCGGAATCGTTGATCCAGCCGTCGTACACGTTCTTGCCCGACTGCATCTGGGTCTGGATCTTCTCGACCAGATCACCTTCCTGGATCGTGTCATGCTTGACCTTGATCCCGGTGATTTCCTCAAATGCCTTGGCAAGCGTCTTCGATTCGTATTCGTGCGTGGGGATCGTCTCAGATACGATGTTGATCTCCATTCCTTTGAAGGGCTCGGCGGCTTTTGCGAACCAGTCTAGCTCCTTCTTCTGGTCGTCCTTGGTCAGGGTCGAGGGCTGGAATTCCGCGATCCACTTCTGGAGCGTGGCGTCGTCAGCGGCACGGACGGGCGCTGCGATACTTATTGAAGCGGCAATCAACGCCGCTGCGCTGGACTTGGTTAGAAACCTGCTCTTGGTCAAGGGAATGATCCTTCTCTTGTGACACGTTGATCCTCCATCGCAGCGGCACGTACGGCGTCCAGGTTGACCCTAGATCTGCCTCTTCGCGAGCTTCAAACCGTGCGGAATATGAGCGCGGCCATCACAAGCGAAATCACTGATGCGAGCCACAGGCTCGAAATTTCAAATCCGTCCACCCCGATCGGCAGCGCAGCGATCGCGCTCGTGCCAACAAGGCCGATCCACAGCAGGTGGATCACGGCCGCCGTGATCAGCGAGATGAACAGGCGATCGCCGCGCGTGGTCGGAATGCGCAGAGCGCCGACGTGATCGGCCTCGGGATATCTGGCGGCCAAGTACGTCAGCACCGCCAGCGTGCAGGCGATGGTTGCGAAGAAGACTGCCGTCGGACCGGTCCAGGCCATCCAAGCGATGGATTCCACGCTCCCCTCCCTAAACCCGCCCGAGCGCGAAACCGCTCGCAATGTGGTCGCGGACAAACCAGATCACCAGCACGCCCGGGATGCTCGTGAGAACGCCGGCCGCGGCCAACAATCCCCAGTCAATGCCGCTTGCTGACACGGCCTGCGTCATGATCGCAGAAATCGCTTTATTGTTTGTCAGTGTTCGCGCGAGCAACAACTCCACCCAGGAGAACATGAAGCAGAAGAACGCTGCGACGCCGATGCCGCTCGTGATCAAGGGCACGAACACGCGCAAGAAGAAAGACGGCAGCGAATACCCATCGAGGAATGCAGTTTCGTCTATTTCGCGCGGCACCCCGGACATGAAGCCCTCGAGAATCCACACCGCCAACGGCACGTTGAAGATGCAGTGCGCGAGCGCCACCGCCCACGGCGTATCGAACAACCCAACCGCAGAGTAGAGATTGAAATAAGGCAGAGCGAAGATCGCGGCTGGCGCCATGCGGTTCGATAGCAGCCAGAAAAAGAGGTGCTTGTCGCCGAGGAAGCGATAGCGAGAGAAGGCGTAAGCTGCTGGCAGCGCGACAACGAGCGAGATCACGGTGTTGAGCGCGACATAGCCGATCGAAAATAACAGGCCGCCGCGCCAGTCCGGCGAATTGAAGATGTAGGTATAATTCCGCAATGTCGGCGCTTGCGGGAGCAGCGTCATAGTTGTCGTGATCTCAAAATTGGTCTTGAAGCTGAGATTGATCAGCCAATACAGCGGCAGCACCAGGAACATCAAGTAAACAACGACCGTGATCCGCCGCACCATCACGCCACCTCCTCGTTGCCTTCCCTGGTCGTGATGGCGGTGTAAAACACCCAACAGACGCTCAAGGTAATCAGCGTATATACGATCGACATGGCGCCCGCCTTTCCAAGATCGAATTGACCAAGCGCGATCTTGACGAGGTCGATCGAAAGCACCGTTGTGGAATTGCCCGGGCCGCCTCCAGTGACCACAAACGGCTCGGTATAGATCATGAAGCTGTCCATGAAGCGGAGCAGGACGCCGATGGTCAGAACCCGCTGTAGCTTTGGCAGCTCGATGCGCCGAAAGACGCCAAATCGCGAGGCGCCGTCGATTTTTGCCGCCTGATAATAAGCGTCCGGAATAGACCGCAGCCCTGCGTAGCAAAGCAATGCAATCAAACTGGTCCAGTGCCAGACGTCCATCAGCACGATGACGACCCATGAACTGATCGCGCTGCTTGTGTAATTGAACGGAATCCCGACGGCGTTTGCAGTCCAACCAAACAGACCAATATTGTCGCGGGCATAAAGCTGCCAAATGATGCCAACGACATTCCAGGGCAACAATAAGGGGACCGCCATCACAACCAGACACAAAGCGAGCCAAGCGCCGCGCTTCGGCATCGATACTGCGACCGCCACCCCGAGGGGCACTTCGATCAGGAGTATAATGATCGAGAACGCAAGGCTCCTGCCAAGCGCGGCATAGAAACGGCCGCCAAGCTCACTACTGGGATCGAGAAGCTCGACATACCATTGTGCACCATTCCAGAAGAATTGGTTGTTTCCGAACGTGTCCTGAACCGAATAGTTCACGACCGTCATCAGCGGCAAAATGGCGTTGAAGGCGACCAGCAGGAATACCGGTAGCACAAGAAACCAAGCACGGTTATCGACGGGCTTCTGCATCTCTCACTCCACCCGTCGGCTGTTGTTATAGACATGGATCTGCTCGCGCTGGGGTACGAGCACGGCATTATCGGCAGGAACCTCGGCATCCTCGGAAACGCAGGCCGCAATCGCCGTCCCATCGAGATCGCAATGCACGATCTTGAGACGGCCTATGTCGTCGACGCGACGGATGCTTACCGCGAGGCCGCAACCACCTCGCTCAATTTTGAGATACTCCGGCCGAATCCCAATTTCTGTCTTCGCGTGAGAGTCCATGCGCTCGATCTCACGACCGAGCGGCAGCACCTGGGATCCGACCCTTGCCTGATCGCCTTCGATACGGGCGGGCAGGACGTTCATGCCCGGCGATCCGATAAAATAGCCGACAAATGTATGAGCGGGCCGCTCGAACAATTCCTGCGGCGTCCCGATCTGCACAACTTCGCCCTGGTACATCACGACGACCTGATCTGCGAAGGTGAGCGCCTCCGTTTGATCGTGAGTGACGTAGATCATGGTCACATCCGTTTCGGCATGGACGCGCCTGATCTGCGCGCGTAGCTGCCACTTCAGGTGCGGGTCGATGACCGTGAGAGGCTCATCGAACAGGATTGCCTTCACGTCGGAGCGGACCAATCCCCGGCCCAGTGAAACCTTTTGCTTGAGATCGCCGGTCAGTCCGCGCGCTCGACGGCTCATGATGCCTTCGAGCCCGAGCATACGCGCCACTTGACGCACACGCGCCTCGACCGTGGCGCCCGGGACGGAGCGATTGCGGAGTGGAAAAGCAAGGTTCTCTGCAACCGTCATGGTGTCGTAGACGACCGGAAACTGAAACACCTGAGCTATGTTGCGTGCCTCGGTGGGAATGTCCGAGACGTCGAGGCCATCGAACAAAATATGCCCGTGCGATGGCTTGACGAGACCTGAGATCACGTTGAGCAACGTCGTTTTGCCACAACCGCTCGGCCCCAACAGGGCGTAGGCACCGCCTTGACGCCAGGTCATGCTCATCGGCTTTAGCGCCCATTGCCAGGAATGCGTTGGATTGACGAAGTAGCTATGTGCCAGATTTCGGAGCTCTATTTGGGCCATCGTCAGATCCTGCCAGCGTGAGCTGCCAAGTCCGCGGGACCCACGACCAAATCATCATGAGAATCGAACACGTAGAAGCGGGCAGGATCGAGATAGATCGCAACGCGCTCGCCGGGAGCGTGCTCGTGAATGCCTGGCAACAGAGCGATCCAGCGCTCGCCGCCGTCGGTATCGAGATGTAAAAAACTATCAGAGCCGGACAATTCGGCCACTGCCACCTCGCCTGTGACCCTGACTGGGACGGCGGTCCGCGGCGATAGCGCCAGATGGTGGGCGCGGAATCCTACCTTGTAGCGTCCCGGTGGTAACTGCGAGATTGTGGAAGGCGGGTCGAACCCAATTGCCGTTGAAGCGTTGTCGTTTGCAAAATGAAGGCTTGCATTTCCGCCGCCTTCGACGGCCATTCCGATGAAATTCATCGGCGGATCGGAGAGCGTCTGAGCGGTAATGCAGTTGCGCGGCCGTCGATAGAGATCTGCAGTGTTCGCGAACTGCACAATTTTGCCCTGGTGGAGGGCGGCGGTGTATCCGCCCAGGAGCAGCGCCTCGCCAGGTTCCGTGGTCGCATAGACAAAGACCGAGCCCGATTTTTCGAAGATCTTCGGAAGTTCGATCCGCAGCTCCTCACGAAGCTTGTAGTCAAGATTTGCAAGTGGCTCGTCGAGCAGCACGAGCTCCGCGTCCTTGACGATCGCACGAGCAATTGCGGTCCGCTGTTGCTGTCCGCCCGACAGTTGAAGGGGCTTCTTTTCCAGCGAGGTATCGAGCTTGAGCAATCGAGCGGCGTCCATGACCTTACGATCAACTTCCGCTCTCGGGACACCCTTGGTCCTTAAAGGAGCGGCTATGTTGTCGTAGACAGAGAAATCGGGGTAGTTGATGAACTGCTGATACACCATGGCAACGCTGCGACGGCGGACCGAGCGACCTGTCACGTCCACACCATTGACAATGATGCCACCCTCCGTGGGCCGATCCAGCCCTGCCATCAGCCGCATCAAGGACGTCTTCCCAGCAAGCGTCGGCCCGAGCAGCACGTTGACGGTCCCTTCGTGCAGCGTGAGCGACACATTGGCAATGTGGTCGATAGCGCCCACTCTGCTGCTGACATTTTGGAGTTCGATCGGCATTGAACAGTTCACTCTTACGCGCGAGATCAACGTGAGATGCTATCGGGAGATTTCGTCCACTCTCGCAGCTCATAGACCGTGCCCGGCCGCGGCTGGATTTTACCGGGCTGCGCCAGTCGCCGCCGGAAACTGTGGATCGGCGTTGCACGGGGATCGATTATCACTTCGAGGACGACCGGGCCGTCGCATGCGAAGGCCTGGTCGACCGCATGTTCGATCTGATCCGGTGTTTTGACGCGGATGCCTTTCAACCCCATCGCTTCGGCCGCAGCGGCATAGTTCGGTCCGCCATCGAAGGAGAGGTCGACCGATTGGCGAAGATTGGAAAAGTAGAATTCCTCCCACATCTGGAGCCAGCCGAGGATGCCGTTGTTGAGGACGACATTGATGATCTTCATCCCGTTCTGCGCATGAGTTGCCAGTTCGCCAATCGCGAAGGAATGACCGCCGTCTCCTGCGACCGTAATCACGCGGCCGCCGGCTTTCCCGAGCACAGCTCCCGCGCCAATCGCGGCCGGAATGGAATAGCCGAGCCCGCCCTGTCCCCTCGCGTAAAGAAAGTGACGCCCCGGACGCATGGCTGGAATGTGGACACCAATCCAGCCAGCAGCCCAACTGGCGTCTGATATCACGACGTCCCGCGGTCCAAGCCTCTCCGCCAGGGCGCGCATAAGGCGAGCCGGTTGAATGGGCATAGAGTCCGATGAGACCTCCTCCGCCAAGCCGGCGGCATGATGAGCCTTGACTTCCTCGATCCGGGCCAGCCAAGCAATCTGCGGTTTTGCAGAAAGAGCGGCATCGAGCAGCTCAAGCGTGATCCTCACATCGCCACAGAGCGGAATGGTGGGGCGGAAGGTACGGCCGTGTTCGAGGGGATCGGAGTCGATGGTGATCGTGACCTGATCGCGCAATGGCAGCGTCCAATTCATCGCGGTGTTCTGGCTCGCCTTGGAGCCGCACCAAACGACGACGTCAGCATCTTTGATCAATTCGATCGCCGCTGCCGAGCCCAGCGGATTGAGCACGCCACCGGCATAACGGCGCGTTTCGGGCACGGACCCTTTGCCGGAAAGACTGGTGACCACCAAAGGCTCGAACCGATCAGCCATGCGCGTGAGGAGTTCGGCCGCCCCAGAGCTGTGCACACCTCCTCCGGCGATAATGGCTGGTCGCTTGGCACTCTCGATCAGTCGCGCAGCCCGCGCGATATCAGCTTGAGGCGGAGCATAGCGAATGGAGGGCATGCGGATGGCTCGGTCATCAACCACCGCCTTGATGTCCGCCTCATCCCATTCGGCATCCATGACGTCGTGCGGAATAATAAGCACGACCGGACCAGGACGTGGTGCGGTTGCGATGCGGAAAGCAGAGCGCACGAGGTCGGGCAGCGCTGCCGCACTTGGCACCATGAAGGTCGCCTTGGTGATCGGCTGGAAAAAGGCAGTCTGGTCGAAGCCCTGCGATGCGACGCCCTTCGAGCGCAAAGAGGTCCAATTGAGCGGTAGCTCGCCCACGATCGCAACCAGCGGAATGGAGGCATTCAGTGCCTCCACAAGGCTGTCGGGCAACTTCGTGGCACCTGGACCAACAGTGACATCGCAAACGCCTGGCTTGCCCGTCAAGCGGGCATAGGCGTCGGCTGCATAGCCGGCACTGCGCTCATCACGAACCAGAATGTGCCGAATGGCTGGCGAACGCCGTGCAATGCCGTCGTGCAGCGCGGCAGTCTGACCACCTGGCATTCCGAACACAAACTCGACCTCCAATTGCAGCAGCATTTCTGCGAGGAGATCGCCCACATGTGCCATTACAGTTTCCTTCCAGGTGTTTTCTTGGTGTTGAGTTCAAGACGCTGAGGAAAGTGAACCGAGCGCCGTGGTCGTGTTGCGGAAGCGCGCATATTTCCGTGAGTAGAAGTGATGGCGCTCCGGATCTGGCTCAAACCTGTCGACAACGCGAACCATCTTTCCGACTGCAGCGCGCGTGCTGTTATGCAGCCCCACGGCAACGGCAGCCGAGATAGCCGCCCCGCGCGCTCCGAGCTCCGAGCCGTCCGTCACCTCCACCGGAAGGCCGAGTGCATTCGCAAACAGCTGCGCCCAGATGCGGCTGCGGGAGGCTCCCCCCGCCAAACGGATGCAGGATGGTCGAGCGGCATCAGATCCCGACAGCAACCGCTCGATGTCGATGCGATGTGCGAATGCGATACCTTCGAAGATCGCTCTGATCAGATCGCCGAGATTGCTCGAGGCCTTCATGCCGACGAGCCCGGCTGGAGCGCCATTCGGGCTGCCAAAGAGATAGGGCAGGAAGAGAATGTCGTTGTCGCGCGCGAGGGCGTTCGCGACGAGATCATTGCACACATCGTAGATGGATCTACCGCTTGCAAGCGCGCGCGCCGCTTCACCGTCGAGCACGTTGCGGCAGAACCATTCGAAATTGGAGGCAGAGGTGGCCGCCCCCTCGGTTGCGAGCATCCAACCGTCGATTAGATAGGGCGTCTGCAAGAATGGCATGACGCTCAAGCGCGGAGAGGCGTGCAGTGTGGAGTTAATACTGAATGTGCCCGCAACCATGCTGAGTTGGTCGGGCTCAACGACACCCGATGCAAGCGAGGAGCCAACCACGTCGACGACACCGCGTACCACAGGTGTACCTTGCTTCAATCCTGTCGCAACCGCTGCAGCTGCGGTGACAGCGCCCGCCAATTCCACCGATGGTCGGATTTGCGGCAGCTTCGCGCGCCATGCCATAAGTCCGAGGTCATCGAGCATCGGCTCGGAATAGTCTCGGGTGCTGACGTCGATAAAGCCGGCGATCCCGGCATCAGTTGGATCGGTTGCCTGCTCGCCGCAGAGATGCCACCGGAGGAAGTCCTTGCACATCAGGACGGTCGCCGTGCTTTCGACGGCTTCTGGCTCGTTAGCTTGAAACCAAGCCATGAGCGAGATTGCCTGGCCCGGCCAGATGCGTTGTTGGATACGGCGTTCGTTGCGCTCGGCGCGACCTTCGCGCCGCCAAGTGTCGACGATCTCGGTTGCGCGGCAATCAGTAGAGACCACCGCCGGGCGTACCGTGCGACCATCCTTATCGACCAGGTAGATGCCGCTGCCGTAACCCGTGACCGAAATCGCGGCTATGTTCGCGGCCGGTGTCCCAGTGTTTTCCAGCAACGTTCTGACCGATTTGGCCGTCGCCTCCCACATGGCCTCGCCATCCCGCTCGGTGTGACCAGGTTTGGGAAACAGCATTCGATTGGGCTGCCGTTCGCAGGCGAGTTCTTGGCCGGCCCCATCGAACAAGGCGGCCTTCGTCATGGTGCCACCCGCATCGATGCCGATGATGCGCTCTTGCATTCACCCCTCCCCTGCGCAACGGCTTCCTTCGGAAGTCCAACTTGTAATTATATGTAGACTGGAGAATGCGGGCCCGTTCGGTCAAGCCGCTATTTTCCGCGAACTTGTATCCTCATTCTTGCATATTCGCTGAGCAGCGACGCTGCTTACGGCGTCGTGCCTTCGGTATGAGCTGCCCAACCTCAGATACGAGTCGGTAAAAATTCCGACTTGTAATTATAAGTTTGCGCGCTTTACGATGATCAAAAAGCGGAAGGGAGGGGCTCGAAATGCTCGCGCGTGACGCCGTGCTGGGTCGATTGAACTCTAGTGAACAGCCGGACGTCCTGATCGTCGGGGGTGGCATTAATGGCATTGGCGCCTTTCACGACCTTTCCCAACAGGGCATCAAGACCCTCCTCGTGGAACGTGGGGATTTCTGCTCCGGCACGAGCGCTGCTCCGTCGCGCCTCATCCACGGCGGACTTCGTTATCTGGAAACCGGCGAGCTTTCGCTGGTCCGGGAGTCGCTCATAGAACGCAATCGGTTGCTGCTGAACGCGCCGCATGCGGTCAAGCCAATTCGCGTTTGGATACCGCTCCGCGGCTGGACAGGCGGGACGTTCGATGCTGTTGGACGTCTTCTGCGGTTGAAACGTGATCCAGGACCGAAGGGCGGGCTGGTCATCAAGCTGGGTCTGTTTCTATACGACTTTCTCGGAACGAGTTTGCGCACCATGCCGCGCCACCGCTTTGTCCCAGCGTCCGAGCAGCGAACGTGCCTGCCGGGCCTCTCCAAGGATATTCGTGCGATCGCGGAGTACTACGACGCAAAGGTCACAATGCCAGAGCGGCTTGGGGTAGAGCTTATCGAGGACGCCGAAGCAATTTGCCCATCCTCCACCGCGTTGCCTTACGTGGAGGTCAGCGGAGTTGATTGTGGCACAATCAGGTTGCGCGACGTGATCGGCGGCAAGTCCTATCAAGTCAGGCCGCGCCTTGTTGTCAATTGTGCTGGAGCCTGGCTCGATCGTGTCGACGAAAGCCTTTGCATTAAGGAGCGCATGATCGGTGGCACCAAAGGATCTCACCTCGTGCTCCGGAACCCGGAGCTTGCAAGACAGCTCGGCGAGATCATGCTGTATTTTGAAACGCGAGACCATCGCATATGCTTGGCATACGCACTGGACGATAGGCACGTCCTGCTCGGCACCACCGACATGCCGACCGACAATCCCGATGATCCCGTTTGTACGCAAGAAGAAGTCGATTACCTCTATGCCGCCCTACGAGAGTTGATGCCGAAATTATCTGTGCATCAAGACCAGATTGTCTTCGCCTACGCAGGTGTTCGACCGTTGCCGCTCACCGAAGGTGCCGCCGCCGGCGCGATCAGTCGCGATCACGCCTTGCGAATGTTTGAGCCCACCTCAGACCGGCCGTTTCCGGTGCTTTCGCTGATTGGAGGAAAGTGGACGACGTATCGGGCCTGCGCCGAAGAAATCAGCGACGCAGTTCTCGTACGACTCGGAGTGCCGCGACATACCAGCACGGCACATGCAATGATAGGCGGGGGGCGAAATTGGCCAAGTGACCCGAGCGAGCGCGCGCACGTCATCTGCCGCCAGAGCAAGATCCGGGACCTGCCGGAGGCGCGCATCGAGCTGCTACTCAGTCGCTACGGCGCACGAGCCATCGCCTATTTGGATCAGTTGGCGCCGCAAGCTTCCGAAGCTATGCTTCGGCACCTTCCCGGCTACTCGGTGCAGGAAATCACGTTCCTTGCGACACAAGAGCGCGTTTCGCGCTTGGCAGACATCGTGCTGCGCAGGACGTCAATTGCTCTCTTGGGCGAAGCGGTGGAAGCTGCCATCGCAGAGCTCGGATCGATCGTGGGGGCTGCCCTAGGCTGGACAAATGACCGCATTCGATATGAAATTACTGCAACGACGACGCTGCTCACTGAACGGTACGCCGTAAGAAGGAGCTAAAGTTGGCGGTAGAGACTTCAGATCCGGCTTCATCAAGCAAGATCCACTATGAGGCAGCCGACCGGAATGCCTCTGCGCCGCTTTGGTCGCAAGTCAAAGCAGCCGTGCTTGACATGATTGCGAATACACCTCTTCCCGAACATGCGCGGCTTCCTTCGGAAGCAGAGCTCTGCGCTCAGTTCAGCGTTTCACGAACCGTGGTTCGCGAAGCCCTGAATCAGCTTGTATTCGAGCGCGTGATCTACAAGCTTCAAGGTAAGGGAGCCTTCGTTGCGAGCCGGCGCGAAGATCAGGACTTTCTGGGATCAAACATCGGCTTCAGCGGAGAGTGGCGGGAGCGGAATCGTGCGGTCTCACGGCGAATCCTCCGGCAAGAGATCGAGCAAGCCGATGATCGAGCGGCACAACTTCTCCGCCTGACGACGGATCGAACGGTCATTGGATTGGATCGTGTGCTCAGTGTCGATGGTATTCCTCGCATCCTTGTGTACACCAAGATAGCCGCAGCGAACGTACCAGGCCTTGAGCGCGTTCCGCTTGAGAACCGTTCGCTCTATGACACGCTCTTCCGAAAATTCGGCTTGAAGATGCGACATGCTGAACGCTGGCTTGCCGCAGTGAACGCAACCATAGAACAAGCCAAGTTGTTGGAGGTGGCGGAGAGCACGCCGCTGATCGCAATCGAATCGATCGGCTTTGCCGCACATGAGGAGCCCATCGAATATTATACGGCCTACTATCGGACTGACGTTGGCCGGCTACATTTCTCGGTCGGCTGAGTTACCTCCGGAACCTTCAGTCCCTCCAGCGGCAAGGTGCCACACCGCCTCTAATGTCAGTGCGCACCCAGATGCCCGCGGCGTCAACCCGCCCTCCCGCTTCCCCGGAGAAGGAGATCTATCATGTGGTCGCTACGCCGACGCCAGTTCCGACACGCTCGCGACACCATCGAGTTTGTTTCGGGTCCTGATCAGTTAGCGAGCTCCCCCCAAAATAGTCTCGTTGTGTCGCTGTCACGCGCGACCGATCGATGATGAGTGCTGCCTGTGATCAGCTCCTTCGTCTACCAAGTTTCGCTTCAGCACACCTCGGGCTATCGCTTACCGCTGACGATCCCAGTTTGGCACCGGCGGATGCTTGCGCTTTATGGAGTTTTCTTGATCTCCCGATGCACACGTCGTGCACACGCGACGTTCTAACTAATTGAAAGACTTGAACTCTCGCTCCAATCCATCATGGGCAAGTTTGAGCTAGGTAGCACCAATTGGGTCGCAGCCAATGAAGAGTGGTCCGTTTTGCGCCACAAGAGAGGATCCCCCGGACAGGGACTCTGCAGTACCTAACGTTCGCACATGTGTATGCAGATGACGGAACGGATGTCAGTCAACCTCTTCTGAAATCACCCGCCTATCTGACCGGCCCGGGCGTCAATCTACGGTGCATCCAGCCGTCATTCTTGAAGGGTTGATACAGATCTCGCGTTTTTCGCGCGACAAGGTTCTATCCCGGCTACATCGCTTGACGGGCATCGCGGACGTTTGCCCAACAAGACATAGCAAATTTATGTCCCTTACCGACGGGATCTCCATATCAATCGCATATCATTTTTACTCGGACCGGCTTTATGCCGCGCCTATGCGATCGCAGGCTGCCTCCTCTCGAATTCCTATCCGCCTCTCGAAGATATTCAGCGCCGCATCTGTGCGGCAACGATCGAGGCGATCGGTACGAGTCTTGCTTGAAGAGCGGGCGATCTCATGAGGCATCCACGAACGATGATCCGGCTTCTGGCGACGGCTCTGGGCGCTGCAGTTTCAATCGGAGTCCTCGCAAGCCCCGTGCTTGCGGAATATCCCGATATTTCGAGCCGGCGCGCAGAACAGCGACGGACGTTCAGCGACGCCGAACTGCGCGACGGCTTCATCAAGATCGCGCTTCACGCCGAGCTGCAGATCGGCGCGCGTGTCGACCGGATCCGCAAGTTCGACGAACCCGTGCGCATCTTTCTCGACGGCAAGGCCGCCCCGGAGCGCGTTAACGTGCTGGAAGGCATCGTCGCCGACATCCGGCACCGCATCGATCGTCTCGACATCGCGGTGACTGCCGATCGCAAGGACGCCAATTTCGTCGTCACACTGGTCAAGGCACAAAAGCTGATGCCGACCATCCGCGCCCGGTTCGGCAAGGAACGCGCCCGGCAGATTGCGCACTCGCTCAATCCCCAATGCCTGTCGGGAATCGCCAAGGACGGCGCTTATCGCATCCGGCGAACCGAGGTGATCCTGCCAGCTGACGCCGGCGACTTCACCTTCTACGATTGTGCCTATGAGGAGCTGTTGCAGGGGCTCGGTGCGATCAACGACGATGCATCCGTGCCCTGGACCATGTTCAACGACGAGGTCCAGATGGGGTTCTTCGACATCTACGACCAGCTCCTGCTCAACATCCTCTACGATCCGCGCATCCGGCCCGGCATGACCAGGAAGGAGGTCGAAGACCTTCTCCCTGCCGTGCTGCCGGAGGCGCGCGATCTCGTCAGCAGGAACAACCCGCTCGACCAGGCAAGCGCGCCCATACCGACGGGCGCGAACTGACGGCAGACGCCTCTGGCCACCAGGGAGACGGCGCTGGAGCGCAGGCGCAATCAGCGGTGGGGCACTGACGTCTTCACCGAGGACGAGGAATACTCCGTAATCGGATATTCGATCGCCTTCGGCTGCCGCACATGCTGTGTGACGACGATCTGCCGGTTCTGGTTGTTGCTGTACTTCGAAGGCGCGCTAACGGATCCGCCGGCGAACGCGGGTTGAGCCAGCAGCGACGCGGCGGCGATCGCAACTGTGCCTGCGAGAGCGATGGTCTTGGACATCTGCATCCTCCATCTGAAGCGAGACAACGGATGAGGCGCGGGCATTTCCAATCGACGACTCTTTTCCGGCGTCGTGTTGTCCCTTGGTTCCAATGCTGATCCCAATTCCGCGCATACGCAAGATTAATTAGCAGATGCCGAAACAATGTGCATGGGAACCGACGGGTCAAAATGAGAGCAGACCCACATCGCGCAAATGTTGCGCGCGCGTCGATGGCGAATTGATACTCCTTACTTCTGTTTGCGCGCGAAGAACGCCTGAAACGCCGCGAGCGCTTCGGGCGATCGCATGCGCTCCTTGAAGAAGCGATCCTCCTCGCCGACCCGACGGACGAGGTCCTCGGTCGGCAGTTTCAGGAGCTTGCGCGAGATGGCGACCGCCTCGGCCGGCAGCGCGCAGATCTGGCGCGCCACCTTCTGGGCCTCGACCACAGCGTGTCCCGGCGCCACGATCTGGTTGACGAAGCCCGCCTCCTTGGCCTCCTCCGCGCTCATCTCTCGTCCCATCACCAACATGGCAAAAGCGCGCTGGTGCCCGACCATGCGCGGAACGAGAAGACTGGTGGCACCATCGGGGACGAGACCGTAATGGATGAAGGGTGACGAGAAGGTCGTCGTCGTGCTGGCAAGCACGTAGTCGCAATGCACGACCATGGTCGTGCCGATGCCGATCGCGATGCCGTCGACGGCAGCAATGATCGGCTTTCTGTTGTTGATCAGCGACTGCAGGAAGATGACAGAGTTGCGGGGACGAGCGACGTCCTGCTCTCCCGTGGCGGCCTTGAGGAAATCGCCGATGTCGTTGCCGGCAGTGAATACGCCGGAGCGCCCCGTCAGGATCAGGCAGCGGATGGCGGGATTGGACTGTGCGGAGTCGATGGCATCGCTCATCGCCAGGTACATCTGCTGCGTCAGCGTATTCTTTTTCTCCGGCCGGCGCATTGTGATGGTGCGGGTGGCACCTTCGTCGGTGACGATGATGTGCTCGGTCATGACGTTCCTCGCATCATTGCGAATGAATCCGCAGCGCCCACTTAGTTGTTCTTTTTCGGGGGCTTGGCTGGAACGTTGGCGCGCGCCCCGCCCCAGGGATCGTATTTCTCGGCCGACACCGGAATCCTGTCGAGAGCTGCTTTATACGCCTTTTCGTCGACCTTCGGATGGTTCTCGACCGGCGGACCCGAATTGCCGTGCTTCGGGTGAAAGTCTTGAGCATGGACCGGCATAGCGAGCGCCGATACCACGACCAGGGCGGCGATCACACCGCGGAGTGCGCGCGCGCGAACGTTCATGCAACTCCTCCCGTACAACCTACTGACCAGATGGCGTCCGGACGCCGTGCCAGGCGTCACGCACTTGGTGATAGTGAACTTCCGGCAGATAATCCGGCGTATTCAGGTTCAGCGTGTGCACGTCGAGCCGCCCGACGGCGCTCAGCAACGTGTAGGATGCGATCACCCGGTCGCGCTGCGCCGCGATCTGCCGTGAGCGTGCGTTGGTCAGGTCCTGCTGCGCGTTCAGGACATCGATGGTGGTGCGTTGGCCGCCGGCCGCCTCGCGCCGCACACCCGCCAGCGCGACGTCGGCGGCCTTAACCTCCGACTCGGCCGCGCCGAGCGCGACCTTGCTCCCCTCGTTCGAAACCCAGGCGCTCACGACCGCCGTTCGGGCCTGGTTTTTCACCTGCTCCAGCACCAGGCGGCTTTGTGATGCGAGCTCCTTGGCTTGGCGCGTCTGCGAGGCCGCCGTGCCGCCATCATAGATCGGGACATTGATCTGGCCGAGAACGGAAGCCTGATCGGTGCCGAACGTGCCCAGCGTCGAATCCGACTGCTTCGAACGGCTGGCGTTGGCTTGCACGGCGACCTGCGGCAGCAGGCTGCCTTCGGCCACCTTGATCGTGGTCTGCGCGGTGTCGACGTCATAACCCGCGCCGAGCACGGCCGGATGCTCGTGATTGGCGGTCTCGATCGATGCCGGCATGGACGGTGGAGAGAAGCGATCGACCGGCGTTGCCGGCGCGAGCTGACCGGGCGGCGCGCCGATCACCTGCGCATAGGTCGCTTTGCTGATGGCGAGCGCCACCTCAGCCGCATTGAGATCCGCAAGGCCCCGGCTCAGCCGCGCCTCCGCCTGCGCCGTATCGGTCGGGGTGACGTCGCCGGCGTCGAGGCGCCTCTTTGTCGTGGCCTGGATCTCGCGCAACACGTTGACGTTCGTACGCTGGGACTCGACCAGCGCCTGGTTCGCCATCACGTTCATATAAGCGGTGACGGCATCGAGCAGGACGCCCTGCCCGGTATTGCGCAGCGCCTCGCGGCCCGACAACACCTGGAATTCGGCGACGCGGACGCTGTTGGCGGTCTTGAAGCCGTTGAACAGGACCTGGCTGACCGTCACCCCGATGGTCCAGGGACGCAGTGTTGCGCCCTGGATCGTGTTATCGGGCAGCGTATTTCTCACGGCCTGCAAGCCCGCGCTGAGGCTGGCAACGACCTGCGGGCGATATCCGGCCAGCGCCTGCGGCACATTCTCGTCCGTGCCGCGCTGCCGTGCCCGGTCGGCGTTGAGCATCGGGCTCGCCTGATAGGCCCTGACCAATGCTTCGGCGAGGTTCTCGGCGTATGACGGAGCGGCGCCGCAAAGCATTGCGCCGAGAACGAGCGCGGCAAGGTGCGACCGGTGGGACAGCAGCGTACGCACGAGGCACCTCATTCCGCGGGTGCCAGTTGGCGCTGCATCGCCAG
Organism: Bradyrhizobium ingae; assembly: GCF_055791185.1. Lineage (NCBI taxonomy): Bacteria > Pseudomonadati > Pseudomonadota > Alphaproteobacteria > Hyphomicrobiales > Nitrobacteraceae > Bradyrhizobium > Bradyrhizobium ingae. The sequence continues at coordinate 474,970 of NZ_JBVUBB010000001.1, read as the reverse complement.
GCCCGGTCGGGTCCGTCGCGAGAACATCGCGATCAGTGCCGGCAGCGTGACCAGGATGACGATCGGCGCGAGCATCATGCCCGCGACCACGACGACGGCGAGCGGCTTCTGCACCTGCGAGCCGATACCCGACGACAGCGCAGCCGGCAGGAGGCCGATGCCGGCAACGACGCAGGTCATCAGCACGGGCCGAAGCTGGAGCTCGCCGGTGCGGAGGATGGCAGCGCCCCGCTCCATGCCCTCGTCGATCAGCGCGTTGTACTGCGACAGGATGATGATGCCGTCCATCACCGAGATACCGAACAGCGCAATGAATCCGATCGCGGCGGAGACGCTGAAGGGAATTCCGGACAAGAGCAGGCCGAGGATGCCGCCAAGCACCGCCATCGGGATCACGCTCATGGTCAGGACCGTATCGATCACCGAGCCGAAATTGAACCAGATCAGCATCGCAATCAGCGCCAGGCTGATCGGCACCACGATCGAGAGGCGCTTGATGGCGTCCTGCAGGTTGCCGAACTCGCCGACCCATTCGAGATGCGAGCCGCCCGGCAACGGCACGTTCTGGGCAACCTTGTCCTGTGCCTCCTGGATGGCGCTGCCAAGGTCGCGCTCTCGGACCGAAAACTTGATTGGAAGGTAGCGCTCCTGCTGTTCGCGATAGATATAGGCGGCGCCCGAGACGACCTTTACCGTGGCGACCTCGCTCAGCGGCACCTGCGTGATACCGTTCGGACCTTGTGCCCCAATCCGCAGATTCTGGATCGCTTCGGCGCTGCGCCGGTATTGCGGCGCAAGCCGGACGATGATCGGGAAATGCCGGTCGCTTCCGGGCTCGTAGAGATCGCCGGCGCTGTCGCCGCCAATCGCCGTCTTGATCGTGGTGTTGATGTCGCCCGGCGAAAGTCCATAGCGAGCGGCTCGGGCGCGGTCGACGTCGATCTGAATCGTCGGCTGCCCCAAGGAGGTGAAGACCGCAAGGTCCGTGATGCCCTGCACGGTGGCGAGCTGCGCCTTGATCTTGTTGGCCGTGTCGGTCAGGGCCTGGAGGTCGCCGCCATAGAGCTTGATCGAATTCTCGCCCTTAACGCCCGACACCGCCTCCGAGACGTTGTCCTGGAGATATTGCGAGAAGTTGAATTCGACCCCAGGGAATTTCTCCTGAAGCTGCGCCAGCAGCTTGGCGGTCAATTCGTCCTTGTCCTCGCCGTCGGGCCATTGTTTGGCGGGTTTGAGCGGCGCAAAAAACTCGGCGTTGAAGAAGCCGGCGGCGTCGGTGCCGTCATCGGGACGGCCGTGCTGGGAGACGACCGACTCGACCTCCGGCCGCTCCGCGATCAGCTTGCGCATCTCGTTGACGTAGGTGTTGCCCTCCTGCAGCGAGATGGTCGGCGGCAGAGTTGCCCGGATCCAGAGATTACCCTCCTCGAGCTTGGGCAGGAATTCGAGTCCGAGCAGTCGCACGCAGAATACCGTCACCACGATCAGGCCAGCACCGCCTATCAACACGATCCGCTGATGCGCCAACGAACGCCTCAGCACAGGCATATAGAGCCGGTGCATCCAGCGCATCAGGAATGTCTCGGTCTCCTCGACATGGGCCGGCAGAATGATGGCGCTGAGCGCGGGCGTCACCGTGAAGGTCGCCAGCAATCCACCCGCCAGCGCATAGGCATAAGTCCGGGCCATCGGACCGAAAATGTTTCCCTCGACGCCGGATAACGTGAACAGCGGCAGGAAGGCCGCGATGATGATCGCAGCCGCGAAGAAAATCGAACGCGAGACGTCGGCAGCCGCCGTCAGGATCGCGTGATGCTTCATGCCCATGATGGTATGGGCCGAGATCGTCGCCTGCTCGCCCGCCGTCAGCCGCTCGGTGTGGGACAGTCGGCGAAAGATTGCCTCGACCATGATGACGGTCGCATCCACGATCAGGCCGAAGTCGATTGCACCGACTGACAGAAGATTGGCCGATTCGCCGCGCAGCACGAGAATCGAAACCGCAAAGAACAAGGCGAAAGGAATCGTGGCTCCCACAATGAAGGCACTGCGGAGGTCGCCGAGGAAGATCCATTGCAGGAGCACGATGAGGCCGATGCCGACCACCATGTTTTCCAGAACCGTATGGGTCGTGGTCTCGATCAGATCCTTGCGGTCGTAGATGCGCTCGATCCGGACGCCGGGTGGCAGGATCGTGGAATTGTTGATTGAGCTAACGAGCTGCTCGACCCGCGAGATGGTCGGCGAGCTCTGCTCACCGCGGCGCATCAGGACGATGCCCTGGACGATGTCATCGTCCTGATCCTCGCCTGCGATGCCCAAACGCGGCTGCTCGCCGACGGTCACGGTGGCGACATCGCTGACCAGGACCGGCGTGCCGTTGTTCGAGGTCACCATGGTATTGGCAAGCGCATAAATCGATCGGATCAACCCGACGCCGCGCACCACGGCGGACTGCGCGCCGATATCGACGGTGTTGCCGCCGACATTGACATTGGCGTTGTTGATCGCCTGCTGCAGCTGCGGCAGGGTCAGGCCATTGGCGACGAGCTTGTTGAAATCGACCTGCACCTCGAAGGTCTTGGTCTTGCCGCCCCACCCTGTCACGTCGATCACGCCTGGCACTGTGCGGAACCGTCGTTGCAGCACCCAGTCCTGCAGCGTTTTGAGGTCCAGCACCGAATAATTCGGCGGGCCCACCAGCCGGTAGCGATAGATCTCGCCGATCGGGCTCAGCGGCGAAATCTGCGGCTGCGCATTGTTGAGCAGGGGTGGCAGTTGCGACAGGCGGTTCAAAACCTGCTGGAGCGCCTGCTCATACGTGTAGTCGAAGGAGAACTGCAGCTTGACGTCGGACAGACCATAAAGGGAGATCGTGCGGATCACCTTCATGTTCTTGATGCCGGCGACCTGGGTCTCAAGCGGAATCGTGATGTAGCGCTCGATCTCCTCGGCCGAGAGGCCGGGTGACTGCGTCACGATATCAACCATCGGCGGCGTCGGATCGGGATAGGCCTCGATATTGAGCTGCTGGAATGCGACCAGCCCCCCGACAATCATGGCCACGAAGAGCCCGACCATGAGAAAGCGACGACTGACTGCGAACGCGACGAGACGATCCATACGATCCGGACTCCAGACTGACTAGCTGCCGGACGTAGCGGCACGGTCGATGAACAAGCTCCCGCGCGTGACGATCTTTTCTCCCGCCCTGAGATTGTTGCGGACCTCGACAAGACCGCCGTTGATCAGGCCCATCTCGATTTCGCGGAGTTCGATCGAGTTGTCGTCGTGGGCGACCCAGACGCGAACCCGCTCGCCCTCATAGATCAGCGCCTGCCTCGGCACGGCAACCGAGGGGCGGCCTGATCCGGCATAGATGGTGACGTTGGCAAACATCTCCGGCTTGAGCTGGCCGTCCTTGTTGTCGATCGTGGCGCGCACCAGAAGGCGCCGCGTCGACGGGTCGATTGCGGCCGCGACATAGTCGAGCTTGGCCTTGAACTCGCGGCCGGGCAGCGCCAGCACCGCAAACGAGAGGTCCTGGCCGACCGCGATATCGGCGGCTTCGCTTTCGCGCACGAAGGCCGTCAGCCAGACCGACGAGAGATCGCCGATCACAAAAACAGGATCGCTGGCTCCGGAATTGATGAATTGTCCGGGACCGATCTTGCGCTGCACGACCGTACCGGCGAGCGGCGAATAGATCGGCGTTTCCGCGCTGATCTGCCGCGTCTCCTGGAATTTCGTGATCTGCTCCTCGGAACGGCCGAGGATGCGGAGGCGATTGTGGCCGGCCTCCAGCGCGGTCTCGGCCGAGCGCATGTCGTTCTGGGCCGCGGTCAGATCGGCCTGCGCCTGCTGCCAGTCCTTCAGCGGCACGGCCTTGCCGGCATAGAGATCGTTGGCGCGCTTCTCGACGATCTCGGCGAGATTGAGCTTGGAGCGCGCCGTGTTCAGCGCACCGAGCGCCGTGACGAAGTCATTGAGCGCCTGCACCGTATCTGTCGCTTCGACCACGAACAGCGGCTGCCCACGTTCGACGACGTCGCTCGGCTTGGCCAGGAGCTTCACAACTCGTCCAGCGTAAGGCGAGAAGATCGGCGTCGATGAGTCCTCGTTGACCGCGATCTTGCCTTCGGTGGCGTGCTCGGCGCGGAAGACGCGCTCGGTGACCGGCTCGATCGAAAGCGTGGTAAGCTCAGATGCGGTCGGCACATAGCGCGGGAGCTTCGCCTTCGCTTGGCTCGAGCTTTCGGTCGCCCTGGCGTGCGGCGTCATGATCCATTTGGCGCCGAAGGCACCGAGGACGACGACAGCCCCAATGGCGGACGCGGCGACGATCCGTCGCCGCGTCAAAATTGCCCCTATCTTCATGGCGCACACCTGCACATTTGCATATGCACTCCCCTCAGTTGCCGAGCGGACGTGCCAATCACACGCGGGCTCAATTCTCCGCCGGGCCTCGCCACATCGGGGATTTCGGACCGCCGTAGTAACGCATCGGGCCGAGATGGGCTGCCGGGGCATCGGCAACCCTCTGCTGTGACGATACGGTGGCCGGAGCACGCCACATCGGCGACTTCGGTCCGCCGTAGTAGCGCATCGGCCCGAGCGCACCCGGCTCCTGCGCAACGTTAATCGGTGCGCTTACGTGGTGATGGGCGTGCCAATGCCGATGGACGTGCCGGGCCTGTGCGGCGCCGCCGGTCGCCGCCATCAGCATCGCGCCGGCGCATAAAGCGACGACCAGCCGCAGAAGTCTCGAGTTGATCATTGCTGTCCCCCTGCCCCCAAGGCGTCAGTATTTGGCGACCACAGCACCGCCGCCGAACTTCCAGTCGAGACCGACCAGAACCGTCGAATAGGTGGCAGACACTGAATAGGGCGTCACGCCGTTGGTCGGGGTGATGCGGCTGAAGGTACCGAGGTCGTAGTAACGGTACTCGAGCTTGCCGATCAGGTTGTTGGTGATCGCATAAGCAATGCCGCCGCCAGCCGTCAGGCCGTTTCGGTTGACCTTAAACGTGTCGGTGCCAACACCCGGATTGACATCTGTGTGGGTGATGTTGCCGGCTGCCCAGCCGCCACTGAAGTAGAGCAGCAGGCGGTCCACTGCAATGCCGCCAATGCCACGAGCCGAAGCAACCCAGTTCAGCTTGCTGGAGTCGATCTGCGCGAGAACCGGGTTGCCGGCCGTCCCATTGTCATTGCCGTTGACGTTGGTTCCGGCACCGTCGAAATCAAAACCCACGACGATCTGGCCGGACTGCCAGTAGCCCCCGATCTCGCCGCCACCGAATGGTCCGTGCGATTCATAGTTGGCGATGTTGTTGGAGAATCCGGTCGGTGTACCATTGTTGATATTATGGTTGCCGAAGGCGTAGCCGCCGAAGGCACCGACATAGAAACCGGACCAGTCGTACTCCGGCGTCACCACCGCCGGCGCCTTGCCATAGATCGGAAGGTCCGCGGCGAGGGCCGGTGACATCAGCCCCAACGCGCCGAGCGCAACCGTGGTGAGAAGAACTTTTTTCATTTGTTGCCCCTGTGGAATTGCGTCTGCCGAGAGGCCCGGCGGCGGATGGCCGCCGGGCACTTCACATCAGAAGTGGATGATGATGTCCGCTGATCCGATCAGCGCGTTGCTCTTGGTCGGCGCAATGCCGAGGTTCGCGTTGCCGTTGAACGCGGCCGCATCCAGCGAGCGGTAGTACGTGAACTCTGGCCGGATCTCGATCTGCGGCGAGAACCAGTGCTGCCAGCCGATGCCGGTCTCGATGTAGCGGGTCTTGGTGCCCGTGCGCTGGCCCTGTTTGTCGTCGTAGAACTCAGCACGATAGGAGATGTTGTCCAGCGCTGTGGCCCTGTAGTTCAGGTAAGCAACATAGGTCTGCACCTCGGCCTTACAGGCGAAGACCGTTGCGCTCGAGCACTGCGCCAGAGACGGCGCATTGAACGGCATGTATTGCGGCGAGAACGGCGTGCCGCCCGCTGCCCAGGCCGCGACGGCGGTGGGATTGTTCGCGTTCAGCACATTGTTCTGATGCAGATTGTAGGTCTCGAACGATATGTGCCACTGGTCGTTGAACTTGTGGTAGTAGGTGACGCCATACCATTGCAGGTTGTTGTAGCCCCACTGGCCGCCGTTGATGCCGTCGGCAACCACGTAGAAGCTATCCTTGCCGGAATCGCTGGTCCAGCGAACACCGGCTGCGAGAGTCGGCACGGCGCCGGGATCCTTCGGCATGGTGCTGTTCGGATAGAGCGCATTCGGGAACGGGTTGGCGATCATTGCCTTGTAGTGCCACGGCATCGCCTCGGTGCCGACGGACAGACCGAGCTGGAACATCCAGTTCTTGGTCACTGCGAGCGTCGTCTGGACACCGGTGTTGGTGTAATTGTCGAACGTATACGTCATGGAGTGCGTATACATGTAGTTGTTCGGCGCGAGCTGGGCCTCAATGTCGGGGATCGAGATGTAGCGGCCGAAGCGAACCAAGAGGCCCTCGGCGATCTGCGGGATGAACACTTCGCCATAGGCCATCGGCATGTCATAGCCGTTGTTGGCGTTGTGCTGCAGAAGCTGGTTGCTCCAGAGGCCGTACGCCGTCGTATAGCGATAGTTCTCGCCGTAGATCGGCGCGATGCGGAAACCCCAGTCGATGTGATCCTTCTGCACCGTGTCCGGCAGGCGCTCGATGTAGAGCACCGCCTGATCAAGCTGAACGGTGTTCGGGCTGTAGAGATACGCCGCCGGCCAGTTGCCGCCGTGGACCGAGTTGTTGGACACGTTGCCGCCCGCGTTGATCCAGCCGTAGACCTGGATGTGTGCATCGTTCATCCATGATCCGACGGCCGTGTTGCCGAGCGCCGCCATCAGAGGGCTGTCGACCGAACTCGGGCGAGTCACGCCGATCGTGGTGGAGCCGCCATAGGGCCACTCCGTGAACGGATATGGCGGAATGGTCTGCGGCGTGGCTGGCCAATCGGCCCGTCGCGACGGCGGCGCCTTGGGATCGGCTGGTGCCGCATCCTTGCCCCATTCCAGGCGGTAGTAATTGACGAAGCGTGTCAGGAAGTCACTGCCGAGATAGGAATCCAGGCAGCCATAGTTCTTGTAGGGATCGCAGAACGTCTTGCCCATCGGCGGAAGTGTGTCTCCCGCGTGGGCTGCACCACCCAGCCCCACCGCAATCAACGACACGCCTGCCAAAAGAAACCTTTTCATCATATTGCCCCAAGTTGCTGCCACCGACGCCTTGCACGCGCTCTTTCGGCTTCGTTAAGCTTCGGGTGCAATCCTTCGTGATGAGGCTGATAAAAAGCGATACGGTTTGGCCGGCGCTTTCGTTAAAATAAAATAGTGCACTGACGCGGTTGAATTCCGATTGCATTCGTAATCATCATTTGCACAGCACGTTTGCTCAAATCGTCAGCGAAAAAAGGTGTTTTTCGCGATCGAACGATGTCGCAACGCAAACCTTTCCTGCGCGCTGTGTCATTTTCGTCATACTTCCCGTAACAACCACGCCTCTTCACCCGCGGAGCGCAGCCTCAGGCTATTTTTTTTCTACGAGATCGACCTAGTTTATCGATCGAAGATTTATGTCGGGACTCGCTAAGCTCGCCGCATGAGCAAATCTGTTTCGCGAGGCTCGTCCACGGAAGCCGCGTCTCATGCAGCGCGTAGCGCTAGAGGGTCGACGCAGGCAGCTGTTGACTTCGATCTCACCTTCCTGCCGGCGAACCTCACACGCCAGTGCCGGAGCCTGATCGAGTCGTATCACGAGGTGCACGGCTTCGCCTCGCTGCCCAACATGCTCTGGAAATTTCGCCTCGGCACCTTGATCGAGAGACATCGCGAGCTCCGCCATCTCTTGCGCAAGGCATCGACGACGCGCAGCGCCAAGAAGGCTAATGAAGGTTTCGTGCAAATCGCAACGACGATCCTGTCACTCGAAATCCTCGGGAGCAGCTTTGCCGGCTGGAGCGCGCTTTTCCCGCTGGCCGGACAAACTGCTCGTGACATCCTGCAGGCGAACGCCCACGGCCCACACATGCCGTTAATGGATTTCTATCTCTATCCACCAAAGCAGATCAGCGCGTCGGCGGTCGCGGCTCTGGCCCTTCCCACCAACCGCCCGGCTGAGGATGCTGCGCTCTATCGCGCTTCGAGCCCCGAACTGGCCGGGGAAAGACGATCACTTCAATACGCGAGCATGATTCGCGATACCGAGGGCACACCAGCCCGTGCGCCCGCTCCGGCGCGATCCTAAAAAGCAACTCCTCTTATAGGAAGCCTGCAGGGCACTACCGCTGCGAGGCAAATTTGCGGGTGTTTCCGTAGTTTCACGGACCACTATGACTATTTCTTTTTTATTTCTCGTATCCGCCAACAACATAGATTTTCTACGCCGTTTTGGAACATCGTCGCATTGCTGGGTAGTCGACGACATCGAAGCCAAATTGCATTCGCCACGTTTGATCGGAGACGCGCGCAATTCGTTTGATGTCTCCTGCTGGGGCTGTCCGTACTTTGATTTTTCATCTGCCTATAGGCCGCACGCCCTCAATGGCGAGGAAATGGCCCACGGGGACCGCGTTGGGCTTGAGCGAAACCACAGCTGGGGAGGAGCTTTCTCCCTCTCGCATGGTCGAGCGCAATCTCGTCCCGCTGCTTCTTTCTCTCCTGAGCATCGCGCTGATCACGGCCGTCCTGCTGGCAGTCGAGATCAACGTGGCCACGATGCTGGTGCCGGTCGCCTATCTCGTTCCGGTCATTTTCGCCGCGACCAGATGGGGAATTTGGCCGGCGATGCTGGCTTCCGTCGCTGGCATGGCCGCCGCGGATTTCTTCTTCTTTCCGCCGATCTACAGCTTGCGCGTGGAGGACCCGCAGGAGGCGGTCGATCTTTTGCTGTTTCTGATCGTGTCATTGGTCAGCAGCAATCTTGCTTCGCGCCTGCGCAAGGAGACCGAGAGGCTACGCCGGCGCGAAAAGGAGATGCACGCGCTCTACGATTTCTCGCGGCGGCTAGCCGCGTGCTTCACCATCGCCGACCTGGTCGCGGCGATTCAGGAGCATCTCGCGCGCGTGCTCGGACATTCCGCGACCTTCTTCGTGGCGACGGCCGACGGTCACTTCGAACCCTCCGAGGCGCGCTTCGCCCCGCCGGACGTGCAGACCGGCGCCGCAGCCATGAATTCCGGCGTCGGTCCGCTCGCACGCACGATCATCGACGAACGACGCGAGGAGCTCTGGCTCTTGCGCGCGATATCCTCAGACAATTCCGTGCACGGCGTCATCGCCATCAATATCGGCCTCGGCTCGCGGCAAAGCATCGAATCGCGAACGCGGCGGATCGAGGCCATCCTGGACGAAACGTCGCTGACGCTACAGCGCCTCGATATCGGCAAAGCCATGGAAAGCGCGCGGCTGCATTTGCAGGCGCAATTGCTCAGGGATGCCTTCCACGGCACACTCTCGCACGAGCTCTGCTCGCCGCTCGCCGCGATCAAGGGCTCGGCCAGCGTACTCGAAACCGTGCCCGCTATCCGCGAGGACGCCCGCATGCGCAGCCTTGTCGAGGCCATCTCGGAGGAAACGGCGCAACTCGACGGCTATATCCAGAACCTGCTCAGCGCGACGCGCGTGAGTGCAGGCGGCCTCAGTCCGCGGCTGGAATGGGCCGATCCGAAAGATCTCGTCAACGGGGCGATCAAACGGCGTGCGCGACGGCTCGCCGGCCATCGCATCGAGACGAACCTTAGTGAAGAGCTGCCGCTACTGCAGGTCGATTCGGGCCTGATCGAGGAGGCCTGCGGGCAGATCCTCGAGAACGCCGCAAAATATTCACCCGCCGGTTCGACGATCGCGGTTGAGGTCCGGTCCGAACTTGGACGCGTGATCGTGCTGGTTTCGGATCAGGGCGTCGGCATCACGCCGGACGAGCAGCAGCAGCTCGGCCACCGGTCGTTTCGAAGCGCGCGGCACCAGGCCTCCGTGCCCGGCTCAGGGTTGGGCTTCTGGATCGCATCGACCTTCGTTCACGCCAATGGCGGGACCGTCTCCGTGCAGAGCCGAGGGTCCGGACAGGGCACGACGGTGTCCATCGCGCTCCCCGCCGCAACAACTCCCTCCCTCGAAACGATAGCGCTCGCCAATGAGTAAGCCTGCCAACGTCGTCCTCGTGATCGACGACGAACCCAAGATCAGGCGGTTCCTGCGCGCGGGCTTCGAGCTCAACGGCTTCGTGGTGCTCGAAGCCGAGAACGCGACCGAGGCGCTCAAGATCGCGACCTTCAGCACGCCTGACCTCATCGTCCTCGACCTTGCGCTGCCCGATCTCCACGGCGCCGAGGTGATGGAGCGGATCAGGGCTTGGTCTAACGTACCGATCATCATCCTGTCGGTCGCTGCTGGCGAAGACGAAAAGGTGCGCATGCTCCAGGCCGGTGCCGACGATTATGTGGTGAAGCCGTTCGGCATGGCCGAGCTCCTGGCGCGCAGCGAGGCAGCCTTGCGCCGCTATTTCAAGTCTGCGACGGAAAATCCCGTAGTCGTCGCAGGTCCCCTCTCGGTCGATCTCGTGACCCGCACCGTATCGCTGAACAAGGCACCAGTTCGGCTGACGCGCAAGGAATATCGCCTGCTGCACGTTCTGGCGACGCATGTCGGACTCGTCGTCACGCACGACCAGCTCCTGAAGGATATCTGGAGCGGCAATCAGCGCGATAACATTCAGTACTTGCGGATCCTCGTTCGCAAGCTTCGACAAAAGATCGAGATCGACCCCAACCACCCTCGCCTGTTGATCACCGAGTCCGGTGTCGGCTATCGGCTCCAGAATCGGCTCGATGCGGAGCCGATGGCCGAGATCGGCTGAGCCCATGCTGCGCCCCTCGCCGCGCCGGTCGTTCTACATTGCAGTATCCTGGTCGGCCGACGACGGATGGACCTGGGAGATTCGGCGCAAGCGCAAGCCGATGGGAATCAGGCTGCGCGGGACGGGCTTCAGGTCTCACAGCTCGGCACACGAGGCGGGCCGCCTCGCGCTAGAGGATTTCCTCAACGGGCTGGTCATCGAGCGCGCCTCGCGAACCTCGATTTGACTGCGCCCTCTCCTCCCTTCAGCCCCCTATCCGCAGCGTAAATCGCAGCACCGCCGTGTGAATTCGCGCGTGTAGAAAAATAATATATTTTTCTTTGCAAACCGCGTAGTTTGCCCAAGAAAGGTGCTCGCGCGGTGGATTTCCTCATTCAAAAATTTAGCGTTTTTGGATTCGACGGCCAGTATTGGATGCTCGCCAGCGCAGTCCTTGTCGTATTTTTCATCATCATCGCCTGGCGCAGCCGCGACAATGCTTAGGCGCGTCTGCCTCGTCCACGCGTGAGATGAACGCGATCTCGCGGGGCCAATGCCGGCCCAGCGCCGCGAACGACGACAACTCTCGAATTCGCTGCACGTCTCTCGGAATATATTTTCTCTTAATTCTTTTTTGGCGTTTGCGATGTCGCGAGCGTGCAACGAGCACCGAAAAAGCGAATTCCATACGCCTTTGCCGCCCTTTCTGCGTCGCGGAATCTTTCTGCCGAACCTAAGATCACGACAGACAGATGAATTGGCCGTGTGGCCATGCAGGGGGCTTGAATGTTCGAACGACTGAAGACTGCCGTTGTCGTGGCCGCATTGATGGGGATCGCCGCGACCGGCGTTGCATCCGCCGCCGATCTGCCGGTGAAGGCGCGCCCGATGGCTGTGGCGCCACTTTACAATTGGACGGGCTGCTATCTCGGCGCGAATGTCGGCGGCGGCTGGACCAAGGTGGACTCCTTTCGCGTGCTGGATGTCACTGGAGCACCGGCGCCCGCAAACTATGGAACCGAGAAGGATAGCGGCGTAATCGGCGGCGGCCAGGTCGGCTGTGATTTCCAGACGGGCAATCTCGTGTTCGGCGTGAGCGGGAGCTTCGACTTCAGCAACATCAATGGGCGCCACGCGCTGACCGATTTCCCGACCTTCTCCGAGACCAACAACCTCAAGGAACTCTACACAATCACTGGCCGCATCGGTTATCTCTGGACGCCGCAATTCCTTGGCTATCTCAAGGGTGGCGCGGTCTACACCCGGCAGCGTGCCCAGGTGTTCACCCCCGGCGGCGCGCTCTTTGAAGGTGCGACCTTCACCGATCCCGGCACCACGGTCGGCATTGGCGGTGAATACATGTTCACGCCGAACTGGTCGGTTTTTGCCGAGTATAACTACATGTGGTTCTACGACGATCACGCCCAGGCCCTGCTGCCGGCCGGCGAAGTCATCAACTTCCAACAGAAGGTTTCGACCGTGCTGGTCGGCGTGAACTACAAATTCAATTGGAACGGCCCTGTCGTCGCCAAGTACTGACCTTTCTACCCGACTAGCTCTGCAAACCTCCAGACTCCTTCGGCCCCGGTTCGTCCGGGGCTTTTTTTAAAGGCGTTGTTCCCGGGTTCGGTTCGACTGGTCCGATTCTTGCGAGCGTCTAGCCTCGCAGAAGGAGACAATCATGGGCTTGCGTGTCTGGGTGCTCGTCCTCGCGACAGCGGCAATTGCGCATGCGGTCCTCTACCTGACGGATCGCGAGATCAGCGCCGGCGTTGACCATCTTTCCGAGACGACGCTGACGCGCCCGCCGCAACTCTATGCCGATCAAGATTTGAGACTGGTGAGCGCACGGAGCCCATACATGCGAGACGAGCGATAATCCGGTCGAATGGGATCGGCGCCTAAGGGGGGCGCTGGCGCCGCTGTCCGTGGCTTGCGACCGTAGTGAGTCTAGCGTGCCCGGTTCGCGCCGTCGCGAACGTCCGTTTGCGCCAAAAACCCGAAAACTATCTAGCGGCACGGACCCCGTCACTCGCGCGAGCGCCCATGCCCTGTCGCTCAAACGCGCCCCGCCAGCCTGGAGCCCGCTCTCATTGGCTTTCACAAGATTTTTCTTGATCTCCCGGTGCACACGTCGCGCACACGCGACCTTCTAACGCATTGAAAAACCTGGACTCTCGCTCCAATCCATCATGGGCCAGTTTGGTCTAGCCACGGACAAGAAGCTTCCTAGTGATCAATAGTGGTCCGCTGTGTCCCGCCAAAAGCCGCCGGTTTGGAGAAACGCTTTTGCAGGGGGCGCAGGTTCGTCCTACGTACCAATCGAGCTCATGTCGAAATGCAATGCTCAACGGCGCACTGGGACTAGATGCTCCTCATCCCTCGCCGGAAGTTCAGAGAACAGGCGTGACCAGCGCCGCCCCCGCGAAATGAGCGGCGAGATTGTCCCGCACGAGTTTCCCCATAGCGCGCCGGGTCTCGATCGTGCCCGAGGCATGGTGGGGCTGAACGACAACATGGTCGAAGACCTTGAACCGCTCGTCGATGCGCGGCTCGTGCCAGAACACGTCGAGGCCTGCTCCCTTGATCGTCCTGGCCTCGAGCGCGTGGAGAAGAGCTGCTTCGTCCACGGTCGATCCGCGTGAGACATTGATCAGGATGCCATCCGGTCCGAGCGCATGGAGCACGTCGGCGTTGATGAGGTTCATCGTGCTCTCGCCGCCTGCGAGCGTGACAACCAGGAACTCGACTTGGCGCGCCAGGCCGACGAGATCAGGCAGGAATGCATAGGGAATATCGGACCGGTGACTGACGTCGAAATAGGCGATCTCGCAATCGAACGCCGCCAAGCGCTTGGCAACGGCGGCACCGACACGTCCCATCCCGACCACGCCCACTTTCTTGCCGCTCACTCGCGTGACGAGAGGCATACTGCTTTTGCCCCAGCTTCCATCGCGCACGAACCGGTCGGCTTGGGGAATGTTCCTTGCTACCGACAACAGCAGGCCGACGGCCATATCGGCAACATCCGCAGTCAGCACGTCCGGCGTATTGGTGACCCTGATCCCGTTCGCCTTGGCGTAGCCAAGATCAATCGCATCGGTGCCGACGCCGTAGCAGGAGACGATCTCGAGCTTCGGAAGGCGCTTCATGAGATCCGCCGAGGCGCCCAGCTCGCCTCGCGTGGCTATGGCCCGGATCGTGCTTCGATTTGCCTCGATCATCCGGCCGGGGTCGGTCGCTTCCCAAAGCTTGTGGACGACGTAACGCACGTCCAACTCTTCCATGTCCCAGGCGGGATAGGCACCCATCATCAGCACGTCTGGCTTTCCCAACATTTGGGAGGCTTCCTCTATCAAGAATTGCGATCTGGACGGCGTGGCGCGTGGCTTACAAGCAGGTCGTGATGCCGCCGTCCACGTACAGCGTATGCCCGTTGACGAAGGACGAGGCGTCCGCCGCCAGGAAGACGGCAGCGCCGATCAACTCGTCGACATTGCCCCAGCGAGAAGCAGGCGTGCGCTTTTCCAGCCAAGCAGAAAATTGGGGATCATCGACCAGCGCTTGGTTCAACGGCGTCTTGAAATAGCCCGGCGCGATCGCATTGACCTGGAGGCCGTGCTTTGCCCAATCGGCGCACATGCCGCGCGTCAGGTTGCGGATCGCGCCCTTGGTCGCGGTGTACGGTGCAATACCGGGACGCGCCAATTCGCTCTGAACCGACGCGATGTTGATGATCTTGCCCTTCCCGCGCGCGATCATATGGCGCGCCACGGCTTGTCCGACGTGGAAGGCGCTCGAGACATTGGTCCTGAACAATTCCTCCCACTTCTCTACCGGAAACTCCTCCAGCGGCGTGCGGAATTGCATCCCGGCATTGTTTACAAGAATATCGACCGGTCCGATCGCTTCCTCAATGCGTGAAACTCCGCCGCGAACGGCGTCGGCGCGGGTGACGTCGAAGCTCGTCACTGCGACGTCGTGCCCAGCGGCCCTGAGGGTTGCAGCAGCCGCATCGAGTTTGCCGCGATCGCGTCCATTCAGCACCACGGAGGCGCCGTGCTCGGCAAGTCCCCGCGCGATAGCCAGTCCGATGCCTTGCGACGATCCCGTGACGAGCGCCCGCCTGCCGGCAAGGTTAAACAATTCGAATGGCAAGTGAGACCTTCTTCGGGTGGTGGTGGACGCAGCTACCGACCGAGCAGCTTCTTCACGCCGGCCAAACCAACGCGAAGAAAAGGATCGGAATGAATGTAGAAATAGCGTACACCCTGCTCTAGCCAGGACGGCAGTTCGTCCGAGGTCACCAGCGTGCCGGCGACCTTGCCTGCGGCGCGAATCTTCTTGACGACAAAGCCGACGCGCTCAGTTACCGCCGCTGGCCGCGGCTGGCCAAACGGGGGCGCCGGCGGATAGCCCATGTTCTGGGACAGATCGCCCGGCCCGATGAAGAACACGTCAATCCCGTCCACCGCGAGCAGCTCGTCGATGTTGTCGATCGCGCTCGGGGTCTCGATCATCGCGATGATCAACCGCTTCTCGTGGTCGGCGGGACAGGCGTAGCGGACGGCGTCGACGATGGCGCGCGCCTGGTCCGCGGTATCCACCATCGGAACCATCAGGCCGTCGGCACCGGCGTTGAGATAGCGGATCAGGAGCGGACGCTCGTGTGAGTGCGGTCGAACGATAGCCGCACCACGCGCCCCGCGAATGGCCTGCGCGGTGACGCGCACATCCTCGAAGCTCCAGGTGCCGTGCTCGCAATCGACGAAGATGGCATCTGCGCCAAGCTCGACCAGGCGAACCGCCAGTCCCGACGACGCGTGGTGGGGCGTGAGCATGGTGACCGCCTCGCCCCTAGCGAGACGCTCGCGCAGTTTGGCGCCGTTCATGGGAAATCCTTTCTAACTCTTCGGCTTGTCTTCCAGGCCTTCCGGCGACCCGACCCACCGGGCCATCTCGATGTCCGCAGAGGTGTCGCGCATGAAGGTCGGACAGATGTGCAGTTCGGGGATCACGGCGCCCTTTTGCAGGCTGGCGCAAAGCAGCACCGCGCGCGCGACGTCGTGCGGATTGAGCATCATCGCCCGTTCGCTTTCCGCCGGCGGACGCGCGCGATTGTTCATGATCGGCGTATCGGTCTCACCGGGCAGGATCGTCGTCGCGCGAATGCCCTGGTTGCGGTAGGTGTTGTGCAGGAAGGTCATGAAATTTTTCACGCCCGCCTTGGCCGCGCCGTAGGCAGCGCCACCGAGCAGGTTCGGATTGACGACCGCCAACGAGGAGACGGTGATGATCGTGCCTTCCTTGCGGGCGATCATGTCCTCGAGGACGGCCTGCGTCAGGTTGAATACGGCGGTGAGGTTGACGTTCACCGTGGCATTCCATTCTTCCTCGCTGATGAACCGCGCGTTCAGCACTCTGCTGGCGCTCCCGGCATTGTTAACGAGGATATCTGAAGGCCCGAGATTGTTCTTGACCCAGCCGACCGTCTCCAAGATCTCCTCCCGCGAGGCGACATCGAGCGCACGGGCAACGGCCTTGCCGCCTGCTTTCTCGATCTCTGCGACGACCTCCTGCAGCGGCCCGATCCGGCGGCCAGTCAGGACGACCGTCGCGCCTTCCTGCGCCAATAGGATCGCGGTCTCTCGGCCGATTCCCGTACCTGCGCCCGTGATGAGCGCGATCTTTCCGTCGAGCAGGCCCATTACGTACCTCTATTCGGCAGCGGTCGCTGCCAGACTTGAGCGTCGATAGCCGTAAGTCTGCCTCGCTGCCGCCGGCGTAATCAACCCTTCTGCCAGATCGAGCTCGATCGCTGCAGGGCTACGCTCACTTGTTTGCCCCCAGCCACCACCACCCGGCGTCTCGACCTCCAGCCGATCGCCGGTCCTGAGAACGACCTTGCCCTTGGGGAACTGTGGTTCGCCATTCTTGGTCACCTTGCCGGCGCTGCCGGATTGGCCGCCCACGACGCCGAAGCAGGGATGACGTACCCGCTCGGAGGCGAGATAAATGCTCATCGGATTGCGTCCGCGATTGCGCAGCACGACGCGCTGGCCGAGGCCACCACGGCTCTTGCCCGCGCCACCAGAATCCGGAATCAGCTCCTTGCATTCTGTGAGAACCGGGACGGCGATTTCGAACATTTCGACCGCCGTCACCTTGCAGTTCGACGGGAAGCTCAGGGTGTCCAAACCATCGTACGCGGCACGAGCCCCCTGTCCGCCGTGGA
This sequence comes from Bradyrhizobium ingae, assembly GCF_055791185.1. NCBI lineage: Bacteria > Pseudomonadati > Pseudomonadota > Alphaproteobacteria > Hyphomicrobiales > Nitrobacteraceae > Bradyrhizobium > Bradyrhizobium ingae. The sequence goes on along the minus strand of NZ_JBVUBB010000001.1, from coordinate 457,867 downwards.
AATTCTGGACGGAGCTGTATTGCGAGCCGTTGTCGCGCTGCCCGACGCAGTTCGCAGCCCAGATCGGCGCGCCGCCGCTATCGCCCATCACGAGGCTTGGCACGACACCCTCCAGCGCCTTGAAGATCAGCGACGGGATCACGTGGCCGATCAGGTTTCGCGAATTTCCGGCGGTCCATTGCTCCGGGTTGAGGATAGAGCCGAGCGGTGCTTCATCGGTAATCGGCGTAATGCAGCCCTCGTTATTCGGGGTGTCGGGGTCGAGCAGGCACTTCAGCGCATAGACCGAGTGGGCGTAGCGATAATTGGTGCGACAGTTGATAGAATGGAGGATCTGATCGGAGGTACCGGCATAGTCGACATGAATGGAGTCGTCGCGGACGATGACCGACGCCTTGAGCTTCACATCCGTGTCGTAACCGTCGAGCAGCACTTCGGCCGAATAGGTCCCTTTCGGCCATTGCCTGATAGCCTTGCGCGTCTGCGCTTCGGATCGCGTATGGATGGCATCGGCGAGCTCGTCGATGCCATCGAGACCGTACTCGTCTAGGAACTTGACGAGCTCGCGTCCCATGACGTTGTTGGCAGCGACCATGGATTCGAGGTCGCCCATCACTTCGGTCGGGAGGCGGACGGACGCAGCGATGATGTCCAGCACGTCCTTGTTGGGAACGCCGGCTTTGTGCAGCTTCACAATGGGAAAGCGAATGCCTTCCTCGAAGATGTCGCTGGCCTCGGAGTGCAACGGGCGGCCGCCGACATCGGGCAGATGGGCGATCGAGCCCGCATAGGCCACGACCTTGCCCTTCCTGAATATCGGGGTGATCATGGTCACGTCGGGCAGATGACCAGTGCCGATCTCGGGATCGTTGGTGGCGAGCACGTCGCCTTCTTGCAGACTTTCCGGCGGAAACTTCGGCAGAAAGTATTTCTGCGCGGCCATCGGCAGCGACGTGATGAACACGGGGATTGACCAGGTGCACTGGGCGAGCGCCCGCCCACGGCTGTCGAGCAACACGGTCACGTAGTCGTGGTTCTCGCGCACGATGGGCGAGAACGCTGTGCGCCCGAGAACGATGTCGGCCTGGTCGGCGATGAAGATCAGGCGATTCCACATCACCTGAAGGTTGATGGGATCGTTGAAATCGGCTGCATTCACGGACATGCGCGGCGTCCTCTAGGCGATGTTGATGACGAGATTGCCGTGAGCATCGACGTGAGCCCGGCCGCTCGGTCCAACGACCGCGGTCGACTCGCGCTGCTCGACGATGGCCGGGCCCTGGATTTCCGCGCCGATAGGCAATTTGTAGTGGTCGTAGACCGGGGTCTCGGTGTAACCGCCGAGCTCGTTGAAAAAGACCGAGCGCGCGCCCTTTTTGGCCTGGGCAGCTTCCCTGCTGTGCGGTCGCGTGACCTGATCCTTCTCGCCGCTGGAGCGCAGGCGCCAGGTGATGACCTCCACGGACGAACCGGCAACAGTGCGGCCGAACAGCTCGCGGTACAGCTTGTAGAAGTTGGCGAGCAGTTGCTCCAGGAATTGGTTTGCGGGGAGATTGCGATCCGGCAGCGCAACCGTGATCTCGTGGCCCTGGCCGACATGGCGCATGTCGACCGTATAGGTGTTAGTGATCGTCTCGGGTGCGACGCCAGCTGCGGTGACGACTTCCGCGCCCTGCGCCGTGAGCTCGCCGAGCAGGCGATCCATGGTGGCGAAATCCCAAACGTCGAGCTGCATCGGGAAGCTCGCGGACAGATCGACTGCGACCGGCGCGATGAGCAGCCCGATCGCCGACGTGACGCCGGCGCCGGTCGGGCAGATTACACGCTTGATGCCGAGCTTGCGCGCGATGCCGTAGGCGTGCACCGGACCCGCACCACCGAAAGCCACCATCGGCAGGCTGCGCGGATCGACGCCGAGATCGGTCGCATGTACCGCGGCCGCCTTGCTCATGGATTCGTTGACGAGGTCGTGGATACCCCACGCGCAGCGCGGCACGCTGACGTCCAGCGACGCCGCGAGCTTGGCCATTGCCGCCTCAGCCGCATCCTTCGAGACCTTGAAGGAGCCGCCGACGAAGGACTCTGTCCCCATATAGCCGAGCAGAATGTCGGCGTCGGTCACCGTCGGCTCGGTGCCGCCGCGCTGATAGGCGGCGGGGCCGGGTAGCGCGCCAGCCGAGCGCGGGCCGACATCGAGCAGGCCGAGTGGGTTCTTGGCGGCGATAGAGCCGCCGCCGGCGCCGATCTCGATCATGCGGATCGACTGGATTTTCAGCGGAAAGCCAGAGCCCTTGCGGAAGCGGTGATAGTGCGCGACTTCGAGATCGGTTCCGACCGTCGGCTCGCCATTTGGAATCAGGCACAGCTTCGCGGTGGTACCGCCCATATCGAAGGACAGCACACTACCCTCGCCCGCAATGCGGCCGAACTCGGCCGCTGCGACGGCGCCCGCCGCCGGTCCCGACTCAATCAGACGCACGGGCAGCTCGGCGGCGCGACGGCTCGGCACAAGACCGCCGGACGAGGTCATCCACAAAACCTGGCGATTGATGCCTTTGGCGGCGAATTCATGCTCGAGATGCGCGACGTGGCCCGACATCTGCGGGCGCGTGTAGGCATTGACGACCGTGGTCGAGGCCCGGTCGAACTCGCGAACCTCCGGGCACACCTCAGAGGACAGCGAGACGAAGATGTCGGGGTTCTCTTCCCGCAAGAGCGCTGCGATGCGTTGCTCGTGGGTCGGATATTTATAGGCGTGAAGCAGGCAGACGGCGACGGACTTGATGCCTTCGTCGCGCAGCCGGCTGGCAATCTCCCGAACCGTTTCCTCCTTCAATGCCGTGACGATGTCGCCATCGGCCGAAATGCGCTCGACCGCACCATAGCTGTCGGCCCGCGTCACCAGCGGATCGGGATATTTGAGGTTCAGATCGTAGAGATCGTAGCGTCCCTCGTTGCGGATCCGCAGCATGTCCTGGAAACCGGCCGTCGAGATGAAGCCGGTCTTGACGCCCTTGCGTTCGAGCACCGCGTTGGTAACAACGGTGGTTGCCCCTAGCACCTGAAGCTTGTCAAGATCGATGACGTCACCGAACTGCTCGAGCAGTTCGGACACGCCGCGGACGACCGCCTCGGCCGGATTAGTCGGCGTGCTCAGGACTTTGTGCAGATGCAATTCGCCGGTGTCGTCGAGAAGCGCGAAATCGGTGAAGGTCCCGCCGGTATCGAATGCAAGCTTGGCCATCTTTTTCCTCGAAGCGATCGCCTTCTAGACGACGCTGGTCCGTCGAATTTTTCCCTGCTGACCTTGCGATCAGGGCATGGGGTCAAATGCGGATTCCAAGATGGTTTTGAGGGTAAGAAATGCAGTCGCGGCCGGCCACCACAACTCCAGTCTGCCGCCATAGGTTTTGTTTATGGCATCGAGAACGCAGCACTGCCCTTAAGCACATGGGGCTCGCGTCGTCGAAGCAGCCCGGATTTGAGACTAGACCGCTCGAATGCCCCGGGGATGATTGCGCATCAGCTTCTCGACCACGGTCAGAAGCACTGATCGCGTAGCCAGCGCCGGCTCCGACAGCGGTAGGTGATCGGACACGCACAGCGAAACGGTGGCCTCGATCGCCGGGCGGACAAGCCGCCGAACTTCGACGCCGGCAAAGCTCGACGCGCTCGCTGCGACCGACGCCGGCAAGATTGTCGAGCCGAGCCCCTCCGTAACCGCTGCGCCCAGCGCGGACACGGATTCGATCTCGGACACGACGTTCGGCGTCACCCTTGCACGGCCTAAGGATTCGTCGATCAGCCGGCGCAGGAAATGCCCCTGGCTGGGCAGCAGCAGCTTGACGTCGGCGAGTGCCGAAAGCTGCAGCGGCTCATCTCTCGATTTCTTCGTTTCCGGATCCGCGCGCGACACCAGATACAGCTCTTCCCGGAACAGGGGCTGGAGCTTCACGCCCTTGATCGGACCGGACCCGTAGATCATGGCCATGTCCATCTTGCCGGTCATGATGAGCTCGCTGAGCACGTGGCCGAAGCTGTCGTTGATATGAACGATAATCTGGGGGTGAAGCCTCGACATCTCCTTGAGCAACGGCAACGACAGCGTGCTGGAGGCCGAATAGGTCGCAAGCCCGATGGAGACACGCCCAGCCAGTGCTTTTGTCGATTGGTCGATGTCGATCTGCGCCTGCTCGATCTGCTTGAGCAGCAATTGTGCGTGACGATAGAGGATGAGGCCTGCTTCGGTTGGGACGATGCCCTGATTGCTGCGCAGCAGCAGCTTGTGCTTGAAGTGGCTTTCGAGGGCGGCGATCTGCTGCGAGAGCGCGGGCTGCGCCGTCCGCAATAGACCGGCCGCCCGGGAAACGCTGCCGGCGTCGACGACTTTGACAAAGCTCTTCAGCTTCCTGAAATCGACGCTCATGTGTACGGAACGCTGCCCCTCGGTGTGCCTAGGCTGGCAATATCCTCTATCTAGGTCGTTGATTTCAATGAGATTCTTTGCAAGGTCGGGCGTTCAGCGAAGCGCCTTGCACGCCTTCTCGATGCGGTCGCAGGCCTCCTTGATGGCCTCCATCGACGTCGCGATCGACAGGCGGAAATAGGGTGACAGTCCATAGGCTGCGCCCTGCACGGCAGCGACGCCGACATCGTCGAGCAGATAGAGGACGAAATCGAGATCGTTCTCGATGACCTTCCCGCCCGGCGTCGTCTTGCCGATCACGCCAGCGCAGCCTGGGTAGAGATAGAAAGCCCCATCCGGAACGAGGCACGACAGGCCGGGTGTCGCGTTCAGCCGCGCGCAGGCATAATCGCGCCGCTCCTTGTAGAGCTTGACGCTCTCGCGGACGAAGGATTGATCGCTGGTGAGCGCATGGGCTGCGGCGGCCTGGCTGATCGACGAGGGGCATGACGACATCTGCGACTGCAGCTTGTTGATCGCCGCAACCAGCGGCGCAGGGCCCGCCGCATAGCCGATCCGCCAGCCGGTCATTGCGTAGGTCTTGGAAACACCATTGGTGAGGAGAATGCGCTCCTTCAGGGCCGGCACGGCCGCTGCGAGGGTGGTTGCGGGCTCGTCGCGATACCAGATCTGGTCATAGATATCGTCGGACAGCACGAACACGTTGGGATGCCGCAGCAGGACGGCGCCCAGCGCCTCCAGGTCCGATCGCGAATAGGCCGCTCCCGTCGGGTTCGACGGCGCATTGAGGATGAGCCAGCGCGTGCGCGGTGTGATGGCGGCCTCGAGCGCGTCCGCCGTCAGCTTGAATCCCTGGTTCTCGGAGCAGCGCACGATAACGGGCTTGCCGTCATTGGCGATGACCATGTCGGGATAGGAGACCCAGTAGGGCGCTGGAATGATGACCTCCGCCCCCTCCTCCACGCTTGCCATCAGCGCCAGGAACAGAATCTGCTTGGCGCCGCCGCCGACGCAGATTTCGTTGTCGGCATAATCGAGCCCGAGGCGCCGCTTGTAATCGCCAATGATCGCCTTGCGCAGGGCGACGGTGCCGTTCACCGCAGTGTACTTCGTCTCCCCCCGGTCGATCGCCTCATGCGCGGCGGCCTTGACGTTATCAGGGGTATCGAAGTCCGGTTCGCCGATCGCCATATCGATGATGTCACGACCTGCTGCCTTCAGTTCACGAACCCGCGCGGAAGCCGCTGTCGTCGGTGAGATCTTGATGCGGGAGACCCGCGCGGCGGGCACGAAAATCGTCACTTTTGTGGTCCTTCGCGTTGCAGATGACGTCAGTGTTCGACGTCGGTTTCGCCGCGCATGCGGCCGGTCAGGAACAACTCGCCCAACTCGTCATGCGTGATATCCGCGGGCCGACCGTCCCAGATCACCTTGCCGAGGCGCAGGATGACGGCGCGTTGGGCGACCGCCATGGCCTTCTTGGTGTTCTGCTCGACGAGCAGAATGGTCTGCCCGGCGGCATTGATGCGCAACAGCTCGTCGAAGACGATGCCGATGGCCGTGGGAGAAAGGCCGACCGAGGGCTCGTCGACCAGCAGGATCTTGGGTCGCTGCAGCACCGCCATCGCCACCTCGAGCAATTGCTGCTCGCCGCCGGACATGTTTCCCGCCAGCGTATTGCGGCGCGTCTTCAGGATCGGAAAGAGGTCGTAGACATAATCCCGCTCCGCCTTCACTTTGGCATCGCGCAAAGTGTAGGCGGCCATCTGGAGATTCTCGTCGACCGTCATGACCGGAAAATTGCAGCGCCCCTGTGGGACCCAGGAAATGCCCTCGGCCAGGATCGCGCGGGACTTGAAGGCGCTGATGTCCTTGCCCCGCCAGTTGATGCTGCCTCCTTTGACGGTGGTCATGCCATAGAGCGTCTTGAGCAGTGTCGATTTGCCTGCGCCGTTCGGGCCCATTAGGGCGACGAACTGCCCCTGGGGCACGTCGAGATCGACGCCATTGAGGATGTCGAGCGAGCCATAGCCCGCGCGCAGTCCCTTGATCGAGAGAGAGGGTTCAGCCACCGAGATAGGCCTCCCGTACTGCCTGGTTCCGGACAATCTCGTCGGGCGTTCCCTCCGCGAGCTTGCGTCCCTGATCGAGCACGACCACGCGCTTGCAGAGGCTCGTGACCACGTCGATGTTGTGCTCGATGATCAGAAAGCTGACGCCGAATGACGTGTTGGCAAGCCGGATGCTGTCGACGACGCGTTCGATGAGCTTGGGGTTGATGCCGGCCATCGGCTCGTCAAGCAGGATCAGCTTCGGCTCCGGCATCAGCATCGAGGCGAACTGGATCAGCTTCTGCTGGCCGCCCGACAGCTTGCCGGCGGGCTGAAAACGCACGTCCCACAGACCCGCGATCTTGATCAACTCGCGGGCCCGCTCCCGCAGTGCCGCGACCCGGTTGCGCGCCGCCGCACCGATCCCGAACGTCGACAGAATACCGGGAAAGGTGAACATCTGGCCCGCGATGACCAGGTTTTCCTCGATATCAAGGGCGCTGAACACGACCGTCTTCTGGAACGAACGCAGCATGCGGCCTTCGCGCGCGATGTCGTTCAGGGACCAGCCGGTGATGTCCTGGCCATCCAGCTTCACCGCTCCCGCGTTGGGCTTCGCAAGTCCCGTCACACAATCGAAGAACGTCGACTTGCCCGAGCCGTTCGGGCCGATCAGGCCGCAGATCTCGCCGCGCTCGACGTGGAGATCGACCGCGTCCACCGCGCGGACCGCACCGTAGGATTTGCAGAGGCCGGAGATGTCGAGGATGGGAAGGCCGGTCATTTACGCCTCTCCAGGAACGACCAGAAGCGGCCGATGAGGGGCGCGAAGCCGCTCGGGAACCAGAACACGAGACCGAGCAGGAAGAAGCCGTAAGCGATCATGCGCAGCTCGGGCGCAACGCGGAGGGCTTCGGTGAGGCCGACGAACAGCAGGCTGCCGAAGATAACGCCCGAAATGGTCCCTGCCCCTCCCCCGAGAACGATGATCAGCATCGTGGTCGAATAATACATCTGGAAAGTGAGTGGGCTGACCACGGTGAGGTAATGTGCATAGAGGCTGCCACCGAAGCCGGCAAAGGCGGCGCTGATCATGAAGACCAGCAGCTTGTAGTGCCACGTCGGGATGCCGACGGATTCTGCCAGGGTCTCGTTCTCGCGAATGGCGATCATATTCCGGCCCGCCGGCGACCGGACAATGAGGTAGACAATCAGTGTCGCGATCGCAGCGATAGCGAGGACCAGATAGTAAAAACCCACTGTCCCCGAGACCGTGAACGAGGCCGGGCCCAGCGCGAAGTAAGGTTTTGGAATGGCGGCGAGGCCCATGTCGCCCCGCGTCAGACTGATCCAGTTCTTGGCGATGGCCTGGCCGATGATGACGAAGCCGAGCGTACACATCACGAAGGACGTAGCGCGCAGCCTCAATGCGGGAACGCCGAGCGGCAGCGCGATGGCGCCGGCGGCGATCCCGGCCGCCGGGAAGTTCACATAGAACGGCGTGCCGAAATGCACCGCCAGCAGCGCGGACGCATAGGCGCCGATGCCGAAGAACGCCGCCTGCGCGAGCGATAAGAGCCCGGTATAGCCGAGCAGCAGGTTAAGTCCGTGCGCGGGCAGCAGGAAGATCAGCGCGATGATCAGCGCATGCAGCGGATAGTTCCCGAGGAAGAGCGGCGCGATGCATGCGAGGGCGATCAGCGCGACACCGAACGGAAGTCGAAGATCCCGCGCCGTCACTGGCAATGGGAGTTCGGCTGGTGTCATGTTGGGCCCTCGCACGATCTCGGACAACTGCGACTACCTCGGTTAAAAGCGTGCCTGGGCGGAGAACAGCCCGTGCGGACGCCACATCAAGACGAGCATCAGGGTCGCAAACCCCACGGTGTCGCGGAATTGCAGGCCGACATAGGTCGCGACCAGACTTTCCGCGATACCCAGGATCATCGCCGCGATGAACGTGCCGCGGACATTGCCAAGGCCGCCCATGATGATGATGGGCAGCGTCTTGAACGTGATGAGCTCACCCATGCCGCCGTAGACGCTGACATTCACCGGCGCGGTCAGCACGCCTGAGAGAGCCGCAAGGGAGGCGCCGATAATGAACGTCCACAGCGCAATGTGGCGAACATCGATGCCGACGACGGCGCAGCACTCGATGTTCTGCGACACCGCACGCATCGCCTTCCCCATGCGGCTATAGGTGACCATCAATTCGAGGCCGATGAACACGACGAGGCCAACGAGCAGGATCAGGATTCGCTGTTCGGCCAGCGTGAATCCGAAGATGCTCACGGGCTCGATATAGCCGCCCGAGAAGAACTTGTAGCTGCCGCCAAAGAGGAGAATGGTCGTGTTCTGGAGGATCAGCGCGACACCGAGTGTCGCAAGGACGCCGGCTTCGGCCGGCGCCCCCACGATCCGTTGCATCACGAAGTTGCCGACGACGACCGCGATCAATGCAGTCGCCACCACACCGATCACCACCGCCACCGGATATGGCAAATCGAAATAGTCGATGGCGAACCATGCCCCGAAGGTACCGAGCATGTAGTATTCGCCATGGGCGAAGTTGATCGCCCGCAGGACGCCGAAGATCATCGTCATGCCGACGGCAACGATCGCATAAACCGATCCGGAGACGATGCCGTTAATGACCTGCTCGACGACCGTGTAGAACATGCGCCTGACCGTTCCGTTTGGGCCTACTTGGGATAGTCGATCTCGCCCGTAAAGGTGCCCTTGATGACGGGCTTGCCCTTCTCGATCTCCAGCAGAATCATGGGCAAGCGCGCCTGGTTATGGTCATCGAAGGTCACCTCTCCGACCGCGCTCTCATAGTGAATTGCCGAGAGTGCAGCCCGGACCTTCTCGCGGTCAATGCTGTTGGCCTGCTCGATCGCCTTGGCCAGCAGATGCACCGTCTCCCAGTGCACGTAGGCATGATTGTTCGGCGCCTCGCCGTACTCGGCGATGAATTTTTCGACGAAGGCCTTGCTTTTCGGGGAATCGTACGCCGGAAGCCAGGCCGCCGCCTCGATCGCCCCTTCGAGCGCCTTCGGCGCCGCCTTGATCGTGCTTGCCGTATTGAACTCGGCATTCCCGATCAGTGGAATCTTGCCGGCGATCCCGCCTTCGATCATCTGGCGTCCGACGATGGGCGTCGTATCTGCGTTGCCATACATGATGATGGCCTGCGCGCCGGAATCGCGGATCTTGGAAAGCACGCTGCGGAAATCGACTTCACCTTCCTTATAGTAGTCCTCGGTCAGGATCTGGCTGTTGAAGCGAGGCAGGTACTTCTTGGTGAAGGCGATCGCCGCGCGCCCGTAATCGGTGTCGACCGAGAGGACGGCGTATTTCGTAAAGCCCTTCTTCTCGGCGGCATACTGCAGCACGATCAGCGCACGGTTCTCGTCCGTCGGATAATTGCGGAAGGTCCATTTGAAGCCACCGACGCCCGCCTTGTAGGTGATCATCGGGTTCGACGAAGCCGCGTTGAGGAGAAGGACGCCCGCGTCCTCGGCGACCGGCTGCATCGCCAGCGTAACCGAGCTGGAAACGTCGCCGATGATGTAGTCGACCTGGTCCTGATCGATCAGACGCCGGGTCGCCGAAACACCTTCGACCGGTGTTCCCTGGCTGTCCGCCGGCAGGACCTTGATTTTGCGCCCGCCCGCGCCTCCGGCTGCGTTGATCTCTTTCGCCGCCATCTCTGCGCCGCGCAGCGAAAACGCGCCGTATCGCGCATTCGGACCACTCATCGGCGCAACAAGGCCGAGCTTGACCGTGCCGTCTTCGCTTCGCGCGAACGCACCGGAGGAAATGGCCTGAAGGCCAATCAGGGCGGTTCCGATGCAAAATCCCCGCCGGCTCACGTCAATCGTCATTTCCCCGCTCCGCTGCTGCCAAGATTTGTGCATCTGCTAAGTCCGCCGCGTTTTTGATCTTGCGCTTAGAATTTTTTGCTTCGGCCGACGGTAAAAAATAGATTTACGCCCGCGTGTGGGGGAAGCACGACTGCGGTCTGCCGCCATAGCGATTTTTTATGGCGACGGCGCGCCTGGCCCATTCGGTTTGCCGCACTCAAGATAGAGCTTGTGGCGCGACCCAGCACTGGGACGGCCTCGGACGAACTCACCTATCTGCTTACTCGATACATCGTCCCAAGTGCGTTTTCGCACGGCACTGCGCAGCATTTCACGTAAGGGCTAGTCGCCTGTCTTCTTCGAAGGTCGCGCAGACTTCCGCTCTACCCGAGTGACGTCCAAGTCAGATCAAGCGCGCAGACATGGCGCTAACAAATGTCCGCTTGAATCAGATTGTCCCTGTGCTCGCTGCCCACCGCGCCTTTCGTCTTGCGCGTGCCGGCAAGCGTCGCTTCCGTGCCCTGGCCAAAAAATCGTAGATCGGCATTACGCCGACCAATGATGCCCCTACCCACGTCGGGAAGCCCTGCTGGCATTGGCTGTTATGAGATTTTTCTTGATCTCCCGGTGCACACGCCGCCCACTAACTGTTTGAGAAACTTAAACTCTCGCTCCAATCCATCATGGGCAAGCTTGAGCCAGCTCCGGCAAGCGATATCCGACTAGAGACAATAGAAAAGTTCTTAAACGGGCTTCGCTTCCAATTCCCAGATCCGAGCGACCATAGCATGTCTTGAACGTGCTCGTCACTGAAGCCGAGCGATCCCGGATGCCATTCCCACTCGAGTCCGTAAGGCAGCCAGCTTGCAGGCTCGACCTTCAGTTCGCCTTCGCCTTCACGTACCGGCCGGGCGCCGGTTCGCCACGCGGGTAGAGGTTACTTCCGAGCTGCGCGCGCGCCGGTAGCTGCTCTCCCGACTGCGGCTTGAGCCAGCCGATCCAGTCGTTCCACCAGCTGCCCGGCTTCTCTTCCGCACCCGCCAGCCATGTTGCCGGATCCTCGCATCGCTCGTCCGAAACCCAATAGCTCCGCTTGTTCTTCGATGCCGGGTTGATTACGCCGGCAATGTGTCCGCTCGCGCCGAGGACGAAGCGCGTATCGCCCCCGAACAAGCCTGTCGTCCGGTAGGCGGATCGCCATGGCACAATGTGGTCCTCGACGGTTGCCAGGACATAGGCCGGTAAATCGACCTGCCCCAAATCGACAGGCGTGCCGCACATCATCAACTTGCCGGGCTCGCGGAGATTGTTCTCCAGATACATATTGCGGATATACCAGCAATACATCGGGCCAGGCAGATTGGTTACGTCTGCGTTCCAGAACAGGAGATCGAAGCGCTCGGGCGGCTTTCCCTTCAAATAATGGTTGATCACATTCGGCCATATCAATTCTTTCGAACGCAGGGTCTGGAAGACGAATCCCAGCTCCGCGCCGCGGTAGATGCCACCATTTCCGATCGTCAATTCGCGCTGTCGCACGCTCTCTTCGTCCACGAACACGCCGAGATCGCCCGGCTCGCGGAAATCGAGCATGGTGGTCAGCAGGGTGACGCTGGCGACCTTTTCGTCGCCGCGAGTCCGCAGGATCGCGAGCGCCGACGACAGGATAGTGCCTCCGACACACCAGCCGACAACATTGATCTTGTCGGCTCCCGCGATCGATTGGACGATCTCGATAGCGCGCATCGCACCGTGCTCGACATAGTCGTCCCAGCCAAAATGCCCGCAGGACGCGTCGGGATTGCGCCAGGACACCACGAACACGGTCTGGCCGTGCTCAACGGCAAACCGGACGAAGGAATTGGCCGGCTGCAGGTCCAGGATGTAGAACTTGTTGATGCACGGCGGCACGATCAACAGGGGCCGTGCGGCCACCTGCTCGGTTGCCGGCTCGTACTGAATGAGCTGAAACAGCTCGTTCTCGAACACGATCGCGCCTTTGGACGTCGCGACGTTCTTGCCGACCTCGAATGCGGTCTCGTCCGTGATCGTCAAATTGCCCTTGCCCAGATCCGCCACCAGATTGTCCAGGCCGGTCTTGAGGCTCTGACCATCGGTATCGGTCGCAAGCTTGATCACATCCGGATTGGTGCCGATAAAATTGGTCGGGCTCATCGCTTCGACGAGTTGGCGCGTGAAGAAGCGCAGCCGATTTTTTCCCTTTTCGTCCATATCCAGGGCTTCGACGAAGGCGGTGCAGTAGCGCGAATTCAACAAATAGGATTGCTTCAACAGGCTGTAGAGCGGAGTCTCCCGCCACTCCGTGCTGCTGAACCTGCGGTCGCCGCGCACCGGTTCGACGCCCCCATTGCCCTGCCCTCCTGCCGCGGATGTCATGAAGTGCTCCGTGAGTTGGTACAGGCCCTTCAGATAGTCGGCCTGCAACTCGACGATTCGTCCCGACGACGCCAGAGACGGGGTTATCGCCGCGCCGTCGCGTTCATCGCTTGTCGGCCATCCCAGCGATCGCCACAGGCTCGCGCCCGCCTTCGCGAACGCGTCGACGAACTCATCAGGCATATTGAATGGCCGATCCATTGGACTTCCCTCACTCTGCACCCAGGATGATGTATTGCGTTTCGACCGGGGGCGGCTTCTATTCGGCGCCCTCTTCATTCTTCGCCGTGCGCATGCCACATCTGCCTGCCTGCATGGCACCGTCGCTTCGAAACGTCAGTTTCCCGCGCGAACGACCGAGCCCTCGCGGATGCCGTCGACGTTCACGGCGAGACGCTTGATCTTGTCGTACAAGGTCTGCTTCGGGATGCCCAAGAGCGTCGCGGTTGCCTGCACGTCGCCCTGCTTGCGCCGCAGCGCATCCTCGATGATCGATCGCTCGATGTTCTCGAGCTGTCGCGGCAACGACGGATCCGACGTGCCAAACCCGGATTTGTTGATGGCCTTGCCGTCGAGGACACCCAGCACGAAGCGGTCGGCGACGTTGCGCAGCTCGCGTACATTGCCGGGCCAGGAATAGGCCAGCAGAGCGGACATCGTCTGCTCGTCCAAGATCGGCGCATCACGCTCGAACCGCCTGGCGGCGTCCAGCGTGAAATGCTCGAACAACAGGGGAATGTCTTCGCGGCGCTCGCGAAGCGGGGGCAGCTCGATGAAAGCGACACCGAGGCGGTAATAGAGATCGGCACGAAACAGCTTCTTTTCGCTCAGCTCCAACAAGTTCGTCTTGCTCGCGGCGACCACCCGGCAATCCACCGAGATCGGCTTGTTGGTTCCGACGCGCTCGATCGACCGGTCCTGCAACGAGCGGAGCAACTTCACCTGAACGCTCAGCGGCATGCTTTCGATTTCGTCGAGGAACAGCGTTCCGCCATTGGCATACTCGATCTTGCCAATGCGCTGGCGGGTGGCTCCGGTGAAGGCTCCGACTTCGTGGCCGAACAGCTCGCTCTCGACCAGCGACTCCGGCAGGCCGCCGCAATTGACGGCGACGTAGTTGCCGGCGCGCCGCCCGCTGTGATTGTGCAGGCAACGCGCGACCACGTCCTTGCCGGTGCCGGTCTCGCCGTAGATCGTCACGTCCACATTGGTCGAGGCCAGGGTGGAGACCAGCCTGCGCACTTCCTGGATCTGCGGCGACCGGCCGAGCAGGCTCGCCTCGATTCCCTGGCGATCCGACAGCGCGGACCGCAGCGAGCGAACCTCAAGAGTGAGGCGCCGCTTCTCGGCCGCCCGCCGTACGACGGATACGAGTTGCTCCGACGAGCACGGCTTCTCGATGAAGTCGTAGGCACCGTTTCGCATCGCCTGCACGGCCATCGAGATATCGCCGTGTCCGGTGATCAGGATCACGGGCAGGTCCGGATCCAGCCTGCGCAGATCGGCCTGCCAATCAAGCCCGCTCTTGCCGCGCAGCCGCACGTCGCAGACCACGACAAAGGGCATGTCGGCGCGCACGGATGCGTTGGCGGTCTCGACCGAGGCAAAGCCTGCGACCGAGAACCCCGCAAGCTCGAGGGCCTGAACGCCGCCGATGCGGACATCCTCGTCGTCCTCGACGTAAATCACGCCAATGGATTGGTCATCGCCCATGCGACGTCGCCTCTGTCATCTCGGCCAATGGAAGGGTCACGACAAATTCGGCGCCATCAGGAAGATTTCGCCCATGCAATTCGCCGCCAAAAGAACGCGCGATGTGGTTGGACAGCATCAGGCCAAGACCGAGGCCCTTGCCCGCCGGCTTGGTCGTCACGAATGGCTCGAACATGCGCCTGAGGACATCGGGGGCGATCGCGGGCCCGCTATTGCTGATCGCGATGCGGCAGCGAGCAGCGTGCCCCTCCTCCCTGGCCGCCCCAATCACAATCGACTTTCGTTCGGCGCCCTCGACGGCATCCAGCGCATTCGCCACGATGTTGCATAGCAATTGCTCGAGCCTCGTCTGGTCGGCAACGACGCTGAGGTCGGCCTCGATCGTCGTGGCGACGCGAACGCCGCTCTCCTTGATGCGCGCGGCGAATATCTTGAGCGTCTCGCTCATGGCTTGTTCAACCGATGTCGCGCCAAGGGGGCTGCTAGACTTGTAGGCGAAAACCCTGAGCTGGCCGGTCAGCCGCCCGAGCCGGCGTACCAGCTCGCCGATCCGGGTGAGGTTGCTGCGGGCATCGGCGATCGACCCGCGATCGACGAGCAGAACAGCGTTGTCGGCAGCAGTCTGCAGCGCAGCCAAGGGCTGATTCAGTTCATGCACAATTCCAGCCGACATCTGTCCGAGGGCGGCCAGCTTGCCGGCATGGACCAGCTCATCCTGCGCCGCGCGTAGCTCGGCGGTTCGTTCCTGCACCCTGGTCTCGAGCATGTCGTGCGCCGCCTGCAACGCGGCCTGATTGGCCAGCCGTTGCCTGATCGCTCTGCGCCGCTGCACCACGAGCCCCAGCGCCAGCAAGGCAGCGACGGAGGCAAGCCCCGACAGCGTGCAGATAATCAGCGCGGTCTGCCGGATCGGCGCCTCGTCATCAAGGAGGACGAGCTTCCAGAGGCCCCGATTGATCGGAAGCTCGCTGACCGTATAGGCCGTTCCGTTCCCGGTCGCGACGCGCGCGCTACCGTCTTCCGGCCGAGCGACGACGGTCCAATCGAGTGGTGTCAGATTGTAGTCCGCATAAGGCTTGGACCGCGCAATATCGTCGAGCATCTCGAGCGACAGCGGCGCCATCGGGCGATAGCGCCACGCGTCGCGGGAGGCGAGTATCGTCACGCCCCGTTGGTCGACGAGAAGTGCATCGCCGGCAAGATCGCGCCATCCGCGTTCGAACGAATCCAGATTGATCTTGACGGTTGCGATCCCCTTGGTGACTCCGCCGTCCTTCAGGGCATAGGACAGATAATAGCCGGCGCGCGCACTGGTGATGCCAACACCGAAAAACGCACCCCGGCCGCGCGCAAGGGCCTCGCTCACATAGGGACGATATGAAAGATTGCGGCCGACCGGCGTACCGGGATCCTCGAAGTCGGCCGCGGCCAAGGCTTCGCCGGAGACGCTCAGAACGTAAAGATTGTCAGCCCCAGCAAGCAGATTGATCGACTTCAGGTACAGGCTGACCGATTGTTGCAGCGCGGGATCGGCGGGAGCGCCAAGCAACTTGAAGACGCTTGGCGAGGTCTCGAGCAGCGACGGCAAATATTCAAATCGGGAGAGATAACCGTCGAGCCTGGCAGCCTCCACCGCAAGCCGCTGCTGGGCGGCAACGTGCAAATGGTCAAGTCCCCGCTGGAACGCCAGGGCGTATCCGAGCCACGAAGCGGCTGTAACCAAGGCGAGAGCCGCTATTCCGCGAACAAGCCAACGCATGGAGCTGGACGCAGCCGAACCGACTTCAGACCTCCCTTTGATGGTCACCGGGAATGGAATCTCCGTCATCTTGCGAACCAGGACCAACCGAGGAGCGTCGGCCATGGCAAACGATGGCTCACGCATAGTCCAACTCTATGGTTTTGCCCCGGAATACGCGATAGGAAAATCCAGTATAGGCGACGATGACGGGCAGCGTGAGACAGACCCCGATCAGGATGATCCTGAGCGAATCCGGGCTGCTGGCAGCCTCCCATACCGTGAGCCTGTCGATCACCACGAAGGGATAGATGCTGTAGCTGAGGCCGAGAAAGCTCAGCAGGAAGACCAGCACGAGCAAGGCAAACGGCAACCAGCAGAGCGCGCCGCGCACGGCGGACGAGCCGAGCACCACGCGCACGGTCACGAGCGCGATCCCCGCGGTTACCGGAATCGATGCCACGGCAATGATTGCCGGCAAGGTGAACCAGCGCGCACGAACGGTCTCGCTGATCCACGGCGTTGCCATCGAAATCAGGATCAGGCCGAGGACCATCGGCGGCCAGGCGATCTTGCTCCACGCAATCGCCTTGCCTTGCAGCGCGCCATCCGTCTTCATCACCAGCCACGTGGCGCCGAGCAACGCGTAGGCCATCGGCAGCGCGACCGCGATGGCCCCGGCAAAGATCGGATAATTCCAGCCCTGGCCAAAACCGCTGATATAGCGGCCAAGCATCCATCCCTGACAGACGGAGGCAAGCATTGAGCCCGCGATGAACAGGCGGTCCCACATCACCTTCCGGCTGGCTTTGGCCTTGACCCTGAAATCGAAGGCTGCGCCGCGCAAGATCAGTCCGACCAGCATGAGCGTGGTCGGCAGGTACAGTTCCGACAGCACCAGCCCGTGCGCCTTGGGGAAGGCAATCAGGAGTAGGCCAACACCAAGCACGAGCCAAGTCTCGTTGGCGTCCCAGAACGGACCGATCGATGCGACCATCGTATCCCGCTCCTCGGGCGTCGCCCGGTGCATCAGCATGCCGACCCCGAGATCGTATCCGTCGCTCACGACGTAGACGAGCAGCGACACCCCCATCAGCCCGATGAAGATCAGCGGCAGCAGCTCGTCGAATGACATCGAGGTCATGCGAATTCTCCCTCGCGCTGATATGGCTTCGGCTCCCCCGGCACGGCGGCCGACGTACTTGCGTACGGCTTCTTATCGGCGGTCTCGGCGAGGTATTTGAGCACGCCGATATAGGCCGCGAGCAGCGCCAGATAGAGCGCGACATAGACGGAGAGGGTCACCGCGATGCTCGACGAAGGCACCCGGGAAGCGACATCAGCGGTTCGAACGAGACCGGACACGATGAAGGGCTGGCGGCCGATTTCCGTGACATACCATCCGGCTATGGTCGCCACCCAGCCGGCGAAGGTCATGACCGCGAACATCCGCAGCATCGGCCGCGGCACTCTGGCGAAATCCCAGCCATCGCGCCAATGCCACCACAGGCCGACCCAGCTGACGAGAAGCATCAATATGCCGGTGCCCACCATGATCCGAAACGACCAGAACAAGGGCAGGACCGGCGGATGAGCCGAGGGAAACTCGTTCAGCCCCTTGAGCTCCCCGTCCGAATCGTGCCGTAGAATCAGGCTCGCGAGCTTCGGCACCGCCAGCTCGAAATGGTTCGTTCTCGCCGCGTCATCGGGGATGGCGAACAGCAGGAGCGGCGCGCCTCGCGTGGTTTCCCAAATGCCCTCGACCGCCGCGATCTTCTGCGGCTGATGCTTGAGCGTATTGAGCCCGTGGAAATCGCCCGCCACCATCTGTGCCGGCGCCGCCAGCGCGGCCAGGATCAGCCCGGTGCGCAGCACGCGTGACGCACTGGTGGTCGCGACGCCTTTCAGCAGCTGCCAGGCGCTGATCCCGATTAACAGGAATGCGCAGGTCAGCACGGATGCGAGCACCATATGGACCAGGCGATACGGGAACGAGGGATTGAAGACGATCTCCAGCCAGCTGCGCGCATGAAACTGCCCGTTGACGATCTCGTAACCGGCAGGCGTCTGCATCCACGAATTGAGAGCCAGGATCCAGAAGGCGCTCATCAGCGTGCCGAACGCGACCAGGATGGTCGCACCGAGGTGAACGATCTCGCCGACGCGCCGATGGCCGAACAGCATGACGCCGAGGAAGCCCGCCTCCAGGAAGAACGCGGTCAACACCTCATAGCCGAGTAGCGGGCCGGCGATATTGCCGACGCGCTCCATGTAGCCCGGCCAGTTGGTTCCGAACTGGAAGCTCATGGTGACGCCGCTGACGACACCGAGCGCGAATGTCAGGGCGAACACCTTCGTCCACTGACGGTAGGCGCGGAGCCAGTCGCGCTTCTGCTGCGGATCGGTCGCGCGCAGGTACTTGAACCTGAAGAACAGGAGCATCCAGCCGAGCGCGATCGAAATCGACGGGAACAGAATATGGAAGGTTATGTTGGCGGCGAATTGCATGCGCGCAAGGAACACGGCGTCCATCAACATCCCTCCCCGTCCCAGGCAACATCTCGTAATTGGCTCAAAAGCGTGTCAATGCAGCTTCACATGCGGCTCGGTGCGCCGGGTGATCAGACGGGCCAGCGTATCGAGCACGACCTTGGTCGAACCATGCAGCGCATGTTCGTGCATCTTGTAGAGCGACAGGTACATCATCCGTGCGAACATGCCTTCGAACACCAGACTGCCGCCAACAAGCGCCCCCATCATCGAGCCGACCGTGCTGAATTCGCCGAGCGATACCAGCGATCCGAAGTCCCGGTAGCGATAGTCTTTCAGCGGCTCGCCCCGAAGATAGCGCGGGATCTGCGAATAGAGATGGGACGCTTGCTGATGCGCCGCCTGCGCGCGCGGCGGGACGCTGCCGCGCTCGCCCCATGCGCAGGCCGAGCAATCGCCGATGGCAAAGATGCCGTCGTCCCGCGTCGTCTGCAATGTCGGCCGCACCACCAGCTGATTGATGCGATTGGTCTCGAGGCCGGCGATATCCTTCAGGAAGTCTGGCGCCTTGACCCCAGCCGCCCAGACGATCAGTTCGGCGGGGATGGTCCGGCCGTCTGTCAGGCTCACGCGGTCGGAACCAACCTCGGAGACTTTGGCGCCGGTCAGCACATTGACCCCGAGCCTGGCGAGCAGCTTCTCCGTCTCCTTCGAGACCCGTTCGGGCAGAGCAGGAAGCACTCGATCGGCGGCTTCGATCAAGGTGATCCTGATGTCCTTGTGCGGATCGACCTGGTCGAGGCCATACGCCACCACCTCCCGCGTCGTCCTGTGGAGCTCGGCGGCCAGCTCGACACCGGTGGCCCCGGCACCGATGATCGCGACCTTCAGCTGGTGCATTGCCAGCGGCGCCGATTGGGCATGGGCGCGAATGCAGGCGGTGACCATACGCTCGTGGAACCGCCGCGCATCGAGCTGCGATTCCAGCTTGATCGCATGATCGGCGACGCCGCGCGTGCCGAAATCGTTGTTCTGGCTTCCGACGGCCATCACGAGGACGTCATAGTCGAAGGCCCGTTTCGGAGTGACCTCCCGGCCTTCGGAATCGAGATAGGGCGCGACCAGGACCTGGCGCTTGTCACGGTCGATCCCGATCATCTCGCCGATGCGGTAGCGGAAGCCGTGCCAATAGGACTGCGCGAGATAATCGACCTCGTGAGCCGAGATATCCATGCTGCCGGCTGCGATCTCGTGCAGCTTCGGCTTCCACACATGGGTACGGTTTCGCTCGATCAGCGTGACGTCGAGCTTGCCCTTGCGTCCGTATTTGTCGCCGAGGCGCGTCGCAAGCTCCAGTCCGCCGGCTCCGCCGCCGACGATCACAATCCGGGGTCTTTCCAATTGCGACTTGCCCATGATGGCCTCGACCAAGCGCGCTCACAACGCGTCTACGAATATCCTCCGGATCAGGCCCGCTCGGACACCGCATCCGCGACAGCGACCGCCGCCATGTTCACGATGCGCCGCACGGTGGACGATGGCGTCAGGATGTGGGCCGGCTTCGCCGCGCCGAGCAAGATGCCGCCGACCGTCAGTCCCTGCCCCGCCGCCATTCTGAGCAGATTGTAGGAGATGTTGGCGGCGTCGAGATTCGGCATCACCAGCACGTTCGCCGGTCCCTCGAAGCCGGACTCCGGAAACTCGTGGTGCAAAACCGACGGCGACAAGGCGGCGTCGCCGCGCATCTCGCCTTCGACGGCAAGATCGGGGGATCGCGCGAGAATGATCGCCCGCGCTTCCCGCATCTTGTGCGCCTCCGGAACCGCGGAGCTTCCGAAGCTCGAATGCGACAGCAACGCCACCCGCGGGGTAATCCCAAAGCGCCTCACCTCCGCCGCAGCCATCAGTGCGATGTCGGCGATCTGTTCGGCGGTCGGATTGAGATTGCAATGGGTGTCGCAGATGAAAAGCTGATGCTGCTGCAGGATCAGCATCTGCATCACGGCGAGCGTGCGCACGCCCTCGCGCGGTCCAATCACGTTGCGGATCGCCGCCAAGTGATCGGACGTTCTGCCGATGACCCCGCACAGCATCGCATCGCCGAGCCCTCTTTCGAGCAGGATCGCGGCGAGCACGCTCGCGTTGCTGCGCGTCTCCGAGAGCGCCAACGCGGATGACACGCCGTCGCGCTTCCTGCGCCCGTGATAGACATCTGCGCACTTTGAGTAGACCTCGGAATCGTGCGGATCGATGATCTCGCAGTCGGCCCCCGGCTTGAGACGGAGTCCGAAGGACTTGATCCGCTCCTCGATGGTCGAGGGACGGCCGACCAGCAACGGCCTGGCGATCCGCTCATCGACGACCACCTGCGCCGCGCGCAGGATGCGCTCGTCTTCACCCTCGGCCAGCAGCAGCGACTTGCCGCTTCCCTTCGCCACCGAGAACACCGGCTGCATCGCATTGCCGGAATGGTAGACGAACCGGCTGAGCTGCTGGCGATAGGCTTCCATGTCCGCGATCGGGCGCTTGGCGACGCCGCTGTCGGCCGCGGCCTTGGCAACCGCGGGCGCCACGACCTCGATCAGCCTGGGGTCGAGCGGCTTTGGAATGAGATAGCTGCGGCCAAAGCGAAGATCCTCTCCCTTGTAAGCAACGGCGACCACCTCAGGCACTTCCGCCATCGCCAGATCCGCCAGCGCCCGCACCGTCGCGAGCTTCATCTCCTCATTGATGGTCGTCGCACCGCAATCGAGCGCGCCTCTGAAGATGAACGGGAAGCAGAGGACGTTGTTGATCTGGTTGGGATAGTCGGACCGCCCCGTACCGATGATCGCATCCGGGCGAACCGCAAGCGCGTCTTCCGGCATGATCTCGGGAATCGGGTTGGCCATGGCAAAGATCAGGGGGTCCCGCGCCATCCGTTTGACCATGTCCTGGGTCAGCACATTACCAGCCGACAGGCCGAGAAAGATATCGGCATCCTGGATGATCTCGTCGAGCTTTCGCGCCTCGGTTTTCACCGCATAGCGCGCCTTGTTGTCGTCCATGCCGTCCGTGCGGCCGGCATAGACCACGCCTTTCGCGTCGGTGACGATGATACGATCCTGCGGCAGGCCGAGGCTGACGATGAGATCGAGACAAGCGAGCGCAGCAGCGCCTGCGCCAGAGCAGACCAGCTTGACCTTGGCGATATCCTTCTTGACCAGCTTCAATCCGTTGAGAATGGCCGCCGCCGCGATGATCGCGGTGCCGTGCTGGTCGTCATGGAAGACCGGAATCTTCATGCGCTTGCGGAGCTGTTGTTCGATGTAGAAGCATTCCGGCGCCTTGATGTCTTCCAGGTTGATGCCGCCGAAGGTCGGCTCCATCCTGGCGATGGTTTCGATCAGGGCGTCGGGATCCTCCTCGGCGAGCTCGATGTCGAACACATCGATGCCGGCGAACTTCTTGAACAGGCACGCCTTGCCCTCCATGACGGGCTTGCCCGCCAGAGCCCCGATATTGCCGAGCCCGAGCACGGCCGTGCCGTTGGTGACGACGGCGACCAGGTTGCTGCGCGCGGTCAGCTGGTCCGCCTGCAGCGGGTCCTTGGCGATGACGAGGCAGGGCTCCGCGACGCCGGGCGAGTAAGCCAGCGACAGATCGCGTTGCGTCGCCATCGCCGTGGTCGGCACCACCGAGATCTTTCCCGGCCTTGGCAGGCGATGATATTCGAGCGCAGCTTCCCTCAGATCCTGGTCCATCGTATTCCCCGTTCTTACGCTTGTTCGATGGGCGGATACGCCCTGTTGCCCCTCGCAGCCGGTCGACTTCAGGCGCTGCCGCCGCGCGCACGCAATGCGGCCATTCCTTCATCGAAGCGGCGCCGCAAGATGTCGATCGTCTGCTTCTGCTGCTCGGTTGCGGTCTCGGCGAGCTGGCGCATGTTGGCGAGCGCCGTCTCAAATCCCTGCCGCGCGATCTCGGCGCGTCGTCCCGCAGCAGCCTCGTTGCCCGCCTCGGCGGCGATCGCCGTCATCGTTTCTCGGAAGACCTCGGCTTGCCGCGCCATCAGGTTTCGCCAGCTCTCATAGGCCGAGCGGTTGACCTCGATCAGGGCGTCAATGTTCTTCTTCTCCATCTCCAGCAACGCCTTCATATCGACGCCGCTGATCTGGCAGGATTCGATGAGCTTCGCGAAGTCAAGACCCGGCAGACCCCAATCGGTCGTCCCTGCCTTCGGTTTTTCGTCGGTCATGTCCCTCTCCATCGTTGGTCGTCACGGCTCGTCTCAACCGGTCGGGATCGGCGCGGGTCGTCCCTCGGCATCCAGCGCGACGAAGGTGAAGATGCCCTCCGTCACCTTCACACGCTCGCCCAGGCGCCTGCGCAGCGCCCAGGCCTCCAGGCGGATCGCCAGCGACGTGCGCCCGACGCGCTCGGGCGAGGCGTAAACGCACAGGACGTCCCCGACATGGACCGGCTTGATGAAATGCATCGCCTCGATCGCCACCGTCGCAACACGCCCTTGCGCCCGCTGGCCGGCATGGATTCCGCCCGCGATGTCCATCTGCGAGAGCACCCAGCCGCCGAAGATATCGCCGCTCGGATTTGCGTCCGCCGGCATGGCGAGCGTTCGTGTCGTGAGATCCCCTCGTGGCTGGCTCGACATGGCGGCGGCTCACACCATGTGCTGGCCGCCATTCGCCGATATCGTCGAGCCCGTGATGAAGCCGGCGTCGTCGGATGCCAGGAACACGACGACGCGCGCGATCTCCTGGGGCTCGCCCAGGCGGCCGACCGGGATCTGCGGCAGGATGTTCTTGGCGACCACCTCCGGGTTGATCGCCTTGACCATCTCGGTCGCGATATAGCCCGGGCAGATCGTGTTGACGGTGATCCCGGCACGCGCGCCTTCCTGGGCCAGCGCTTTCACGAAGCCGATGTCACCCGCCTTGGCCGCGGAATAGTTGACCTGGCCCATCTGCCCCTTCTGGCCGTTGATCGAGGAGATGCAGATCACCCGGCCGAACTTGCGCTCACGCATGCCTTCCCATACGGGCCGAGTCATGTTGAACAGCGAGTTCAGATTGGTGTTGATGACGGCGTACCATTGCTCCGGCGTCATCTTGTGGAACATGCCGTCCTTGGTGATGCCGGCATTGTTGACCAGCACGTCCACCGGACCGAGGTCCGCTTCAACCTGTTTCAGGCCTGCGGCGCAGGCCTCATAGCTCGACACGTCCCATTTGTAGACGCTGATGCCGGTCTCGGCCTTGAATTTGGCGGCCGCTTCGTCGTTGCCGGCGTAGCTCGCGGCCACCTTGTAGCCGGCCGCTTTGAGCGCAACCGAGATTGCTTCGCCTATGCCGCGCGTTCCGCCGGTCACCACCGCAACTCTGGACATCATCCCCTCCTGATTGGTTCATGTTGTATTTGCCGGCTTCAAGGAGCCTTCGCCGTTCGCGGACGGCCGGTGGTCGTCCGCGTCTCGTTCCAGCCGAATGGATCGGCCGTCGGCCTAGCGCTCGACCGTCAGGGCGACGCCCATGCCGCCGCCGATGCACAGCGTGGCGAGGCCCTTCCTGGCGTTGCGCTTCTGCATCTCGAACAGTAGCGTCGTCAGCACCCGCGCGCCGGAGGCGCCAATGGGATGGCCGATGGCAATCGCGCCGCCGTTGACGTTCACGATTGACGGATCCCAGCCCATGTCCTTGTTGACTGCGATCGCCTGCGCCGCGAAGGCTTCGTTGGCCTCAACGAGATCGAGGTCCTTGACCTTCCAGCCAGCCTTCTCGAGCGCTTTTCGGGACGCAGGAATAGGCCCTGAGCCCATCACGGCGGGATCGACGCCCGCGGTCGCCCAGGAGACGATCCTGGCAAGCGGAGTGAGACCGCGCTTGCTCGCCTCGTCGGCGCTCATCAACACGAGGGCCGCCGCACCATCGTTGAGGCCGGAGGCATTGCCGGCGGTCACCGAGCCTTCCTTGTTGAAGGCCGGCTTCAGCTTGGCGAGCGCGTCCTGCGTCGTGCCGGGACGGATGTATTCGTCCTGATCGACGACGATGTCGCCCTTCCGGGTCTTGACGGTGACCGGAACGATCTCGTCCTTGAAGCGGCCGGCCTTCTGCGCGTCCTCGGCCTTGTTCTGCGAGCTGGCGGCGAACGCATCCTGCTCTTCCCGGGTGATCTGCCATTTGGCGGCGATGTTCTCGGCGGTGACACCCATGTGATAACCGTGGAACGCATCCATCAGGCCGTCCTTCAGCATGGAGTCGATGAACTTGACGTCGCCCATCTTGGTGCCATTGCGCAGCTGCGACAAATGCGGCGCCATCGACATGGATTCCATGCCGCCCGCGACGATGACCTTGGCATCGCCATTGGCGATCTGTTGCAGGCCGAGCGCGACCGAGCGCAGACCCGAGCCGCAGAGCTGGTTCATGCCCCACGCGGTCTTCTCCTGCGGAATGCCGGCAGCCATCGCGGCCTGCCGCGCCGGATTCTGCCCCTCGCCGCCGGCGAGGACCTGTCCGAGAATGACCTCGTCGACCTCCTCCGGCGCGACTTTGGCGCGCGCGAGGGCACCCTTGATCGCCACTGCCCCAAGTTCATGAGCGGTCAAGGAGCCGAACGCTCCGTTGAAGGAGCCAACCGGCGTCCGAGCCGCAGAAACAATTACCACATCCGTCATGATCAACTCCCGATTCCTCTGATTTGATGTGCACTGCGCCGCTGTCAGAGACCTCGCCCCTCCGTGACGGCGGTCTCGAAGTCGGTTAGATCAATCTCCCGTTCGAGCCCCGCGCGCAGCATGTCGCGGTCGAGCTCGCCTTCCCACCACGCCACCACCACGCAGGCAACGCCGTTGCCGCAGAGATTGGTGAGCGCCCGGCATTCGCTCATGAACTTGTCGATGCCGAGAACGATCGCCATGCCGGGGAGCAGTTCGGGCCTGACGGCGGCGAGCGTGCCAGCCAGCGTGATAAATCCCGCGCCCGTGATGCCCGAAGCGCCTTTCGAGGTCAGCATCGCCACGACGAGGATCGTCATCTGCTCGCCGAAGGAGAGCTCGACATTCATCGCCTGGGCGATGAAGAGCGTCGCCAGGGTCATGTAGATGTTGGTGCCGTCGAGGTTGAAGGAATAGCCGGTCGGCACCACCAGTCCGACGACGGACTTGGAACAGCCGAGTTTCTCCAGCTTCTCCATCATCTGCGGCAGTGCGCTCTCCGAGGACGAGGTACCGAGCACGATCAGCAGCTCGTCCTTGATGTATTTGAGGAACTTGAGGATCGAGAAGCCAGCAATGCGAGCGACGATGCCGAGCCCAACGACCACAAACAGAAACGCCGTGAGATAGAAAGTCGCGATCAGACCCGCCAGATTGCCAAGCGCCTGTGGACCGTAGCGACCGATCGTGTAGGCCATCGCGCCGAAGGCTCCGATCGGCGCGACCTTGACCACGATCGAGATGACGCCGAACATCGCATGAGCGACGTCGTCCACGAACGACCGGACCGTATGAGCCCGCTCGCCAAGCCCCATCAGCGCAAAGCCGAACAGGATGGCAAACAGCAGGACCTGCAGGATTTCGCCCTGGGCGAATGCCCCGACGACGGTGTCCGGAATGACGTGCAGAACGAAGTCCACCGACTTCATCTCGCTCGCCTGTTTCGCGTAGCCGGCGACGGCAGCGGCGTTCGACTGCCCCTGGAAACCCGAACCCGGGCGCAGCACGTTGGCGACGATCAGGCCCAGCGCCAGCGCAAAGGTCGAGACGACTTCGAAGTAGATCAACGCCTTGACGGCGACCCGGCCGACCTTCTTCACTTCGGAAATATGGGCGATGCCGGAGACCACCGTGCAGAAGATGATCGGCGCGATGGCCATCTTGATGAGCTTGACGAAGCCGTCACCCATCGCCTTGATCCAGTCATTCTTGCCGAGATCAGGCCAGAGCCAGCCGACCATGACGCCGAGCACGATCGCCGCGAGCACCTGGACATAGAGAACCCGGTAGAACGGCTTCTTCTGCGTCGCGATCGTCGCTCCGGACGTCGCCGTGGTGGCTACAGACATTGTTTCTCCTCCTCGCTGCACGCCGCGTACGACAGACGACGCTATTTCTTCTTCTGGGGCGGCAGATCGGTGCAGTGGCCTTCAAACACCTCTGCAGCCATGCCGATGGATTCGCCGAGCGTCGGATGTGGATGAATGGTCTTGCCGATATCGGCCGGCTCACATCCCATCTCGATTGCAAGGCAGATCTCGCTGATGAGATCGCCGGCGTGCGTCCCGACGATTCCGCCGCCGATGACGCGGTGGGTCGTCGTGTCGAACAGCAGCTTCGTGAAACCCTCGTCGCGGCCGTTGGCGATGGCGCGGCCGGATGCGGCCCACGGGAACACCGACTTGCCGAACTTGATGCCTTCGGCCTTGCACTGGTCCTCCGTCTTGCCGGCCCAGGCGACTTCGGGATCGGTGTAGGCGACGGACGGAATCTGGCGGACGTCGAAATAAGACTTTTCGCCGTGCGCGACCTCGGCGGCGACGTGGCCTTCGTGGACCGCCTTGTGGGCCAGCATCGGCTGTCCCACGATGTCTCCGATCGCATGGATGTGCGGCACGTTGGTGCGCATCTGCCGGTCGACATTGATGAAGCCGCGGTCGGTCACCGCGATGCCAGCCTTCTCAGCCCCGATCTTCTTGCCGTTCGGGCTTCGGCCGACAGCCACCAGGACGAGGTCATAGAGCTGCGGCCCGGCAGGGGCCTGCTCCCCTTCGAAGCTCACTTCGATACCGGCATCGGTTGCCTTCGCGCCGACCGTCTTGGTCTTCAGCATGATCTTGTCGAAGCGGCGCGCGTTCATCTTCTCCCAGACCTTGACCAGGTCACGGTCGGCTCCCTGCATCAACCCATCGAGCATTTCGACGACGTCGATGCGCGCGCCAAGCGTCGAATAGACCGTGGCCATTTCGAGCCCGATAATGCCGCCGCCGATCACCAGCATGCGCTTGGGGATCGACCTCAGAAGCAGCGCACCTGTCGAATCGACGATGCGAGGATCTTCAGGAAGGAAAGGCAGCTTCACGGCCTGGCTGCCCGCAGCGATGATGGCCTTGGCGAACTTGACCGTCTTCTTTCCCGCCGCGGTGACCACTTCAACGTGATGTGGATTGAGGAACGTACCGACGCCGGTCACGACCTCGACCTTGCGGGCCTTCGCTATGCCGGCAAGGCCGCCGGTCAGCTTCTTGATGACGCCATCCTTGAATCCTCGCAACTTGTCGAGATCGACCTGCGGCGCACCGAAGGTGATGCCATGGTCGGGCAGATGCTTGACCTCGTCGATTACGGACGCCGTGTGCAGCAGCGCCTTGCTCGGAATGCAGCCGACGTTGAGACAGACGCCGCCGAGCGTGTCGTAACGCTCGACCAGCACGGTTTTCATGCCGAGATCGGCGGCGCGGAAGGCGGCGGAGTAGCCGCCGGGGCCCGCACCCAGCACCAGCATGTCGCATTCGAGATCCGCCTTGCCCGAATGGGACGCGGCGGCGGGTGCGGCGGTTGGCGCCGTTGCGGCTGGCGGCGATGCCGGGGCCGGCGTTGCGGCAGCCGCCGCTCCCGCCGTCTCCAGCATGAGGATGACAGATCCCTCGCTGACCTTGTCGTCGACCTTGACCTTGATGTCCTTGACGACACCGGCATGCGAGGACGGAATCTCCATCGACGCCTTGTCGGACTCGACCATGATGAGGCTGGTGTCGACGGCGACGGTCTCGCCGGCCTTCACCATCACCTCGATGACAGCGACGTCCTTGAAGTCGCCGATATCGGGAACCTTGACTGCGATCTGAGCCATACTGCGCTCCCCAACCTCAGAACAGCACGCGCCGCAGATCGGCGAGCACGTTGGCGAAATAGACGTTGAAGCGCGCGGCCGCCGCACCGTCGATGACGCGGTGGTCCCACGAGAGCGACAGCGGCAAGGTCAGACGCGACGTCCAGGTCTTGCCGTCCGCCGAATGCTGCTTCCAGTAGCCCTTGCAGACGCCCATGATCGCGACCTCGGGCGCGTTGATGATCGGCGTGAAATAGATGCCGCCAATGCCGCCGAGCGAGGAGATCGAGAAGGTCCCGCCCTGCATCTGGTCCGGCTTGATCTTGCCCTCGCGCGCCAGCTTGGCAAGCGCGTTCATCTCATTGGCAATGTCTGGTATCGATTTCTTGTCGGCATCGCGGATGACAGGCACCATGAGGCCGTTCGGCGTGTCCGCGGCAAAGCCGATGTGCCAGTAATTCTTGTAGACGAGGGTGTCGCCGTCGAGGCTGGCGTTGAATTCCGGAAACTTCTTCAGCGCCGCGACGGCCGCCTTCACCATGAACGGCAGCAGCGAAAGCTTGACGCCGCTCTTCTCGAGCTCCTTGTTCATCTTCACCCGGAACTGCTCGAGTTCGGTGATGTCGGCCTCGTCATGCGTGGTGACGTGCGGGATGACGACCCAGTTGCGGTGCAGATTGGCCGCCGAAATCTTCTTGATGCGACCGAGCTCCTTGCGCTCGATCGGACCGAACTTTGCGAAGTCGATCTTGGGCCAGGGCAACAGATCGATGCCGCCGACACCGCTTCCGCCTGCGCTAGCGGCCTGCGGCTTGGCGGGCGCAGCCCCGCCCCTGGCGAAGGCCTCGACGTCCTCGCGCTGGACGCGGCCGTGATTGCCTGTACCCTTGACCTTGCCGAGATCGACGCCGAGTTCGCGCGCCAGCTTGCGGACTGCGGGGCCCGCATAGGCGAGCGCAAAGGCCTTCTCGTCGACCGCGCCGGCCTGCGCCACCGGGGCTGCGGCTGGTGCCGTTGACGCGGGTGTCGGCGCAGCAGCTGCTGGCGCGGCCGGCGCTCCCTCGCCGGTTGCGAGCACGAGAATGACCGCGCCCTCGCTGACCTTGTCGCCGGTCTTCAGCTTGATCTCGCGCACGATCCCCGAAAGCGGCGCCGGTACTTCCATCGTCGCCTTGTCCGATTCGAGCGCAATCAGCGGATCCTCCGCTTTCACGCTGTCGCCGGGCTTCACGAAGATCTCGATGACCGGGACGTCCTTGAAATCGCCGATATCTGGAACGCGCACCTCGGCAACGCCGGCCGGCGCGCTGACGGGTGATGGCGGAGCGCTGACGACGGGGCGCGCCTCGGCCTCTTCGGCGCCCGCGCCCTCGAATTGGACGATCACCGTGCCTTCGCTGACCTTGTCCCCGACCTTGACGACCACTGACTTCACGACGCCGTCACGCGGCGACGGCACCTCCATGGTCGCCTTGTCGGATTCCAGCGCAACCAGGGGATCTTCGGGCTTTACCCTGTCGCCCGGCTTGACGAATATCTCGATCACCGGCACGTCCTTGAAGTCGCCGATGTCGGGAACCTTGATGTCGATCAGACCACTCATCGCTCTGCCCTCGGCTCGCTGTCTCACACGGTCCACGGCGCAGCGCGCCCGGCGTCGATTTGGTACTTGGCGATGGCCTCCGCGACGATCGCGGGCTTGATCGTGCCTTCGTCGGCCAGCGCCTTGAGCGCGGCGATCGCGACGTAGTGCCGGTCGACCTCGAAGAATTTGCGCAATTTCACGCGATAGTCGCTGCGGCCAAAACCGTCGGTGCCGAGCACGACATAGCGGCGTCCGGCCGCCTGGACATACTCGCGGATCTGGTCGGGATAGTTGCGCATGTA
This sequence comes from Bradyrhizobium ingae, assembly GCF_055791185.1. Taxonomy (NCBI): domain Bacteria; kingdom Pseudomonadati; phylum Pseudomonadota; class Alphaproteobacteria; order Hyphomicrobiales; family Nitrobacteraceae; genus Bradyrhizobium; species Bradyrhizobium ingae. The sequence continues at coordinate 427,472 of NZ_JBVUBB010000001.1, read as the reverse complement.
ATCGGTCGACGCCACGACCGGGCCCGGATGGGCTTCGAGCTGCGCTTCGACCCAGCTCTTGCGGCGCGGCTCCGTCGGGTGCAGCAGATTCCAGCGTTCAGTGGCCATGCCGTCGCGACGCAGCTCGTTGAAGCTCGTCGCGCTCCAGATGTCCGCGGTCACGCCGAAGTCCGCCTTGAGCAGATCCGCCGCCGCGATCACCTCGCGCAAGATCGTGCCCGAGCCGACGAGCTGGACGCGAGGTCCCTTCTTCGCCGTCTCGCCGCCGTTCTTCAGCAGATAGAGTCCTTTGAGGATGCCCTCCTCGGCTCCCTTGCCCGCCTCGGCGAGCGAGGGGTGCGGGTAGTTCTCGTTCATCAGCGTGATGTAATAGTAGACGTCCTCCTGCGCCTCATACATGCGGCGCATGCCTTCGCGCACGATGGTCACCACCTCATAGGCGAAGGTGGGATCATAGGAGATGCAGTTTGGGATGGTGCCCGCAAGCACGTGGCTGTGGCCGTCCTCGTGCTGCAAGCCTTCGCCGTTCAGCGTGGTGCGGCCGGCGGTGCCGCCGAGCAAAAATCCCCGCGCCCGCATGTCGCCCGCGAGCCAGGCGAGGTCGCCGACGCGCTGCAGGCCGAACATCGAATAATAGATGTAGAACGGAATCATCGGCACGTCGTTCGTCGAGTAGGACGTTGCCGCGACGATCCAGCTCGACATGGCGCCGCCTTCGTTGATGCCCTCCTGAAGCACCTGCCCGGTCTTGTCCTCGCGGTAGTACATGAGCTGGTCGGCGTCCTGGGGACGGTAGAGCTGGCCGACCGACGAATAGATGCCGAGCTGGCGGAACATGCCCTCCATGCCGAAGGTCCGGGACTCATCGGGCACGATCGGCACGATGTGCTTGCCGATCGCCTTGTCGCGCACCAGCGCGCCCAGCATCTGCACGAAAGCCATCGTCGTCGAGATTTCGCGGTCGCCGGTCGCGTCGAGGAGCCGCTGGAACGTCGACAACGGCGGAATTTGCAGGGACGCGGATTTGCGCCGGCGCTGCGGCAGACTGCCGCCGAGCTTTGCGCGCTGGGCGCGCAGATATGTCATCTCCGGACTATCTTCCGCCGGACGGATGAAGGGCACCTTGGCAAGCTCATCGTCGGCGACCGGGACCTGGAAGCGGTCCCGGAATCCGCGCAGCGCGTCCTGAGTCATCTTCTTGGCCTGATGCGCGATCATCTGGCCTTCGCCGGACTCGCCCATGCCGTAGCCTTTGACGGTCTTGGGCAGAATGACGGTCGGCTGTCCCTTGTGGTTCACCGCCGCGGTATAGGCCGCAAACACCTTTTCCGGATCGTGACCGCCTCGCGCAAGTTGCCAGATTTCGTCGTCGCTCATGTCGGCAACGAGTTGCTTCAGCTCCTCGTACTTGCCGAAGAAGTGCTCGCGGATATAGGCGCCGCTCTTGCTCTTGAAATCCTGGTACTCGCCGTCGACGCATTCCTCCATGCGCTTCAGCAGCAACCCGCTCTTGTCGTTCGCCAGCAGCCGATCCCAGCCCGATCCCCACAGCACCTTGATGACGTTCCAGCCGGCGCCGCGGAAAACGCTTTCGAGTTCCTGAACGATCTTGCCGTTGCCGCGCACCGGTCCGTCGAGCCGCTGCAGGTTGCAGTTGATGACGAAGATCAGATTGTCGAGGTTCTCGCGGCCGGCGAGTGATATCGCACCGAGCGACTCCGGTTCGTCGGTTTCGCCGTCCCCCATGAAGGCCCAGACCTTGCGATTGGCGGTCTCGGCCAGCTTGTGGTTCTCCAGATATTTCAGGAACCGGGCCTGATAGATCGCCATCAGCGGCCCCAGCCCCATCGACACCGTCGGGAACTGCCAGAAATCCGGCATCAGCCAGGGATGCGGATAGCTCGACAGGCCCTTGCCGCCGGTCTCCTGCCGGAAGCCGAGCAGCTGATCCTCGCTCAGCCGCCCTTCGAGAAACGCGCGCGCATAGATGCCGGGCGAACAGTGGCCCTGGACGAAGATCAGATCGCCGCCGTGTTTTTCCGTCGGCGCATGCCAAAAATGGCCGAAGCCGATGTCATAGAGCGTGGCGGCGGACTGGAAGCTCGCGATGTGCCCACCGAGCTCCGAGCTTTCCTTGTTGGCGCGCAGAACGATGGCGAGCGCATTCCACCGGATGATGGATCGCAGCTTGTGCTCGATGGCGCGGTCGCCCGGCAGCGGCGGCTGCTGATCCAGCGGAATCGTGTTACAATAGGGCGTAGTCAGCGTCTGCTGAATAGCGAGGCCGCCGCCGCGCGCGGCGGCAATGACGGCGTTGACGACGAATTCGGCGCGCTCGCTGCCGCGGTGACCTCGGATTGCCGACAGGGCATCGAGCCACTCCCGGGTCTCCTGCGGATCCAAATCGTGCGCGTCCGCAACTGTCATTACTCTCTCCCTTGCATGCCAAGCAGAAGTCAGGCGTCATCGTTCATTGCGACACCTCGGGGTCGAGGCGCGCGATGCCACGCAGGCGTTGCCCGTCGCTCTAGATTAAAGATGTGCTGGCTGGCATTTGAACGTTCCCCTCGCCGTGCTTGTTTCTGATCTGCTTGTTCTTTGCAGCCATCTAAGCAGCATTCGTGCCAGACCTCGAAGAGGCCTGGCGATCGCGCACATACCCTTCATTTTGCTCAGGATTGTCGGTCAGCCGCCCGACCGCGCCGATATGATCGGCCGGCATTCGTCTGAAGCTCCGGAAAACGGACCGCTGGTTCCGCCCGAAAGATCGGACCCGTTGATTGGTCCGGCAAGCAAGGGCGTTGCCGGCATGAGCGGCCGCGAACGCGAACCACGGCGGGACAACAGCCGGCGCGTGCGTGCATGACGATTTGACTAACGCGGCTCGAACAACGAATGTCTATGGCAGGACAGTCTTTGCATTTTCGCGCACGTCAATTCGCCAGCGTTTGAATACTCCGCGCCTTTCTTGCGCAACGCGAGGTAGCCCAGATGACCGTCGTACTCGATCTCCTCAACAAGGACCCGCGCGCGAAGCTGCGATCTGACGCGCCGCGCCACCCCGAGAAGGTGAACCGTCCGGAGACGCCCCTGCAGAGCAAGCCGGCGTGGATCCGCGTGAAGGCGCCGGGTTCGGACGCCTGGGCCGAGACCAGACGCATCGTGCGCGAGAACAAGCTCGTCACCGTGTGCGAGGAGGCGTCCTGCCCCAATATCGGCGAATGCTGGAGCAAGAAGCATGCGACCTTCATGATCATGGGCGATACCTGCACGCGCGCCTGCGCATTCTGCAATGTGCGCACCGGCCTGCCCGGCCCGCTCGACGCCGATGAACCCGCCAAGGTCGCCGAAGCCGTTGCTAAGCTTGGGCTCGAGCACGTCGTCGTCACGTCGGTCGATCGCGACGATCTGGCCGATGGCGGGGCGGCACACTTCGCTGCGACGATCGCCGCGATCCGCGCGGCGAGCCCGGCAACGTCGATCGAGATCCTGACGCCGGATTTCCTGCGCAAGCACGGCGCGCTCGAGACGGTCGTGGCGGCGAAGCCGGACGTGTTCAATCACAATCTGGAAACGGTGCCGTCCAAATATCTGGCCGTGCGCCCGGGAGCGCGCTACTTCCATTCGGTCCGGCTGCTGCAACGCGTGAAGGAGCTCGATCCGCAGATCTTCACCAAGTCCGGCATCATGGTTGGCCTCGGCGAGATCAAGAACGAGGTGTTGCAATTGATGGACGATTTGCGCTCCGCAGACGTCGACTTCCTGACCGTCGGCCAGTATCTGCAACCCACGCGAAAGCATCACCCCGTGGTCGACTTCGTGACGCCCGACGAATTCGATTCCTATGAGAAGACCGCCTATGCCAAGGGTTTTCTTCTCGTATCTGCGACGCCCTTGACGCGCTCTTCCCATCACGCCGGCGATCAGTTCCGCAAATTGCGCGCGCGCAGCCGCGAGTAGCGTGGCACCGCGCCGGCTAACGCAACTTTGCGGCGACTGTGCAAATCGCAGAGGGAGCGGGAGTCAAATCGCCGAGTTTCGATGATCCCGTGTGGAACAGCTGAGACTGCACGCAGCACTCGCTAGCCTCCTGCCCTCGGAACAGATTTGCCCATGGGCCACAAGCCTGCTCACGTCAGCTGTGAGGAGATTATTCTTGATCTCCCTGTGCACACGCCGTGCACACGCCGCCTTCCAACTCATTGAGAAACTTGAACTCTCGCTCCAATCCATCATGGGCAAGTTTGAGCAAGCTCCAGCCAGTACGATCAAGGCTGAGCCACAGTAGACAGCTTTGCGCCATGAGCTGCCTTCCCCGATAAGCAGTTTGACCCGAAGCAAACAGACTATGACTGGGCCCATCGGGCAAAATATGCCTCAATCTTCTCCTTCACTCCGTCGGCGGGTGCCTCCCTGAATTTGACGGTGCCGGGATGAAGAGGGTGCCATGAAGGTGCGCGTGCGAGCCAAGTTTCAGCCGTGGGTTCAAACTTCGATGGATCATCGAGGCTGCCGACGGTAAGCAGCAGCAATTGCGGCCTTGTCGGCCAATGTGCAGAAATTTGACTGCCACAATGATTGCAGAACCCTCTCCGGAACAGACGTCCACTTTCTGCAACGGTTTGGAAGAAGGCTGGCTCTGACTTCAGATAGCGAAACCTGTCGCTCGCCACCATAATGAAGGCCGAGAATGCAGTGCCGCTTGATCGTTGGCAATCCCGGCAGTGACACATCAACTGAACAATCGGAACGTCTGTGCATTCATAGCGAACTTTTTCACACGCGCATCCGCCGGTCAGCATTTTCATCTTTCCGTTCACTGAAGGAGTTGATGTAAGATACGTAAGGAGGGATTCGTCAAATGACGAGCTCCGGTTTTACTCCAGCAGACCCATCCGTCCCATGACGCCGAGAGCCGCTTCTCGACCTTCTCCGGCTTGGGTCTCACAACTGAATGCGTTTTGCACCAAAGGCTGCTGGCGTGTGGCTTGCTTTCGACGCCTGCCCTTCTGTCCATCGGATGCGCCGCACATTGCGAACGATAGCCGATCGCTCTACGGCGGCCTAACCGAGCGCGACTAAAAGCGTTTCGCCCGTCGCAACCAGCGACCGTTTGCCGGAACCGTCCTCCGCAAACAATTCTGCCCGAGCAAAGGTCTGCTTGCGACCGGCGCGAACCGTCGCGCCTTTCGCGATAAAACCGCGACCGACTGCGGGCCTCAAACAGTTCATGGAGAAATGCGATGCTGTTACGGGCCCGATGAGAGTCGCGGCGGCAAATCCGCAGGCCGTGTCGAGCAACGCCGCGATTGCCCCAGCATGAAGATGGCCGGCATATTGTGTGAGATCATCGCTCCATGGCATTCGGAGCTCCGCCTCTCCGTCGGCGGCCAACACGACTTCGAACCTGAAAAGGCGATTTAAGTTTGCCGCAGCGTTCGCTGCCGTGAGTTCTTGGAGGTTCATTGCCGGGCCGCCTGTCATCCTTGCTCCTTTACCGACACATTTCTTTTTCGAATTGACGAGCCAGGTCGGACTCTTGCTCATCGGCAAAACCGAACAGTCCTATGCTCGAGTGCTGATCTCCATGCAAAGCGCCAAGACGTCCGACGCGCCGCGTCTCCTCCGGCTAATTCACCTCAAGACGATCGCGAGCCCTCCAGTGTGACATGCAGCTACAACTACCTGCGATGCAAATCTGCTCGGGCCGCAGGTACCGTCAGCACGAACAAGGTTGCCATGCTCCGTCTTTTTGATCCCGCCTGGGGAGACCTGCGATGTCGTGTCTGCGCAGGCACTCAGCCGCTGGCGCCGGCGCCGTGTGGACCAAAATCAGTCGGATGAAGTGTCACAACCAGCTGCTCTATCTCGTCCTGCCTTGAGAACGCCCGACCAAAGTCAGAAAGGGAACGAGCATGTCGAAGAATATTCTTGTCATTGGCGGAGGTTTTGCCGGCTTTTGGGCAGCGATGGCGGCCCGGCGAGTTGCAAAATCGGCAGCAGATATCACTGTTGTTTCGAGAGAGCCGAGACTGGAAATAAGGCCAAGACTGTACGAGGCCAAGCCAGACACTCTCGCGGTCGATGTTCTTCCGTACCTGGACAAGGTCGACGTGAACTTCGTCCGTGGAGAGGCGGTCGGGCTGGACACGACTGCAAAGATCGTATCGCTCGATGACGCCACCTGCCTCACCTACGATCGCCTCATCGTCGCCACAGGCAGTCGGATGTGTCGTCCGCCAGTACCTGGCGCCGCAGAGGCTTATTCCGTCGACACTCAAGCGGAAGCAATCGCTTTCGATCGGCGCCTGAAGGAGCTCGCCTGCGACAAGAAAAAACCTACCATTGTCGTCGTTGGCGCCGGCTTTACGGGCATCGAACTTTCACTCGAGCTGCGCGACCGATTCGTGGCCCACGGCGCAGCCGAGGCTGCAGAACGAATGCATATCGTCCTAGTCGACCGCTCGGACGTGGTCGGACCCGAGCTTGGGCCGGGGCCGCGTTCGGAGATCGAGCGTGCCTTGCAGTCTGCGCGTATCGAGCTCCGACTTGGCGCTACAATCACAACGCTGGCTTCAAACCGTGTAAACTTCGCGGACGGCAGCGCTCTTTCAGCGGATGCCGTCGTGCTCGCGACGGGCATGAGAGCCTCGCCTTTCACAAATAATGTTCCCGGCGAGCGAGATGAGCTCGGTCGGATCGTCGTCGACGCAGAGCTCCGGGCTCCCGCCGCGCCGGAAATATTCGTCGCAGGCGACGCTGCGGCGGCCGACACTGGAGATGGACACCGGGCTCTGCAATCCTGTCAACACGCGCTGCAGATTGGGCGGGTAGCCGGAGAGAACGCCGCGCGGGACCTGCTTGGGATGCCGGCTGTGCCCTATTCTCAACTTAACTATGTTACCTGCCTGGACCTTGGTCGATGGGGCGCGGTCAGGACACAGGGCTGGGATCGACGAGTTGAGCTGACTGGTGCTGAAGGCAAGGCCCTGAAGCGAAAAATCAATACCAAGCTCATCTATCCACCAGCTGATGGCGGGGGTGAAGCTTTGCTTGCAAGCTCGACCATAGATATCGTCAAACGATATGCGATCGACGGGTCACGATAACTTACGGGCGCTTTCAAAGTCGAGTTCCGCCCGAATCCAGATTCCAGGCCATAAAGAGGCCGCCTCCTGAGGCGGCCTTGGCTTGTAGGGGTGACTGCCACCGAGAACGGCTTGGTCGGGCTCTGCTTTTCATCTCCTCGGGCATCGCACCGATGTATTAGTCGTTGTATCCGCAATCATTATTCATGCGACCCGGGGCGGCGGTCATGACCATCTACTCACAACGGGCGGCATTGCGGATAACAGGATCACCTCAACCCATCCAAGAAAGGGATTGCGCGAGGAACACAGATCCGCCATTCCGCTGCCACTGCCCGTGTGCCATCACGACGCGCTCTGGCTGCCAGTTCAACACTTTCGCACGCGCCTTGCGCGCCAAACGGCGATCGAGAAATGATAGACGGAGGTCGAGTGGCGCACGCGCACCGGTAAGTGCAGTGATGCCCGACAGACGCGCGAGGCACCGTTGCCATGGCTTCCATTTAGTCCTGAGGTAATCCTCGCCAAAGGCTTGGACGAGGTCGCCGAAAATCGCCGTACCGGATGCTCTGTGGAAGAATGCAAGTTCGTCCAGCAGCGGCGAACCCCGAAACCAGGCTTGATCGATGTCACTGCTCCAGGCGGCCGGCGGCTGATCTGTCAGGCCGCGTTCGAACGTCAGGTCGGGTCGCTTGTCGATCGTCGACGCTGGCCCCCAAAGATGTGCTTGCGGGAAGCGTTCCTGCCACCGTGACAGGAAGAGGTGGTGAAGCTTGTTCGGGCTGACGAGATGCTGCACGAGACCGAGGCTGGCCAGTTCCGCGCGTAGCTCTTCATTGAGTTCGATCGGCGACCAGACCCAGAGATCACCGTTTGAAAGTCTGACGATCACCATGCGGGTGGGATATGGAAATCCGTGGAAGCTCACGTCCGCCCCATCCGCTATCCAGATATTGTCCGCTATCGATTGAAGCATCGCCGTGTGCTTCCAGAAGCATTAAAGGATGAGTGAGGTCTCGAGCCAGTACGTCAAGGACGTGCTGGCACGCCATCCCGTGGGAGAGCTCTCGTCCCGCTCAGCCGAGAACTCCGCATAGCCGCTCAGTCGTTCGAGCTCTCCTGTTCCCGAACCCCTCACGATCTCCCAACGGCCGCGCACGACCGGGCCCGGCTCCATTGCTCCTTCGGCCTTTAGCAGAAATGATCCCTTCAGGCCTCCGATTGTACCTGCGATGCGCTCGTAGCAGATCAAGGTGCCCGTGCCGTCGGCACGTTCGAGCCTCAAGTGCGTGGCCCTCCCTTCGCCGACGATACCACCGACAAACTTTTCTACCAGGCGTGTCTCGACTATGGCAACGCCGCTCGCGTCCGCCTCGCTGAGAACCGACCTGTCGTATTTTTCGACCTCGACCTTACTCGCTACCGTGCGAGGCTCCCAGCTCCCCTCTCCAGCGGCCACCAGGCCGCCCTGAGACCTCGGAGCGGATCGGAAAGCGCCTTCAAGAGCAATCGTCCCTTCCCAGGCTCTTAATGTCGAGTATTCGGCGAGCACACGCAAAGCCTCGTGCATCTCGGCTGCTGTGATGCCAGCCCGAAGTGCCATACAAACGTGCGCTGCAAAGGCCTGTCCGAGGGTACCGCTCACAACATCGATTGCAAGACTGGCAAACAGGCGCTCGCGGTGGTCCAGGCCGGGTCGCGCCCAAAGCTCGGACGATTGTCTTTCGATAGCAAGAGCAAGCTTGGGATCGGCAGATCTGAGTGCTTCAAGAGCATGTGCCGGGTATGGCGTAGCGGGATGAGGCGATGGAGGGCGTGCTGCATGGCTGTCGGGGCTATGGCCGAGTTCTGCAACTACTTCCGCCAGTCGCTCGAATGCCCTTGAGACCGGATTGAGACCGGCCGCTGGCGCCACATGACGCAACAGCTCGCGCAGGTCTTCAACACACATCTCGGCCTTGCTCAAGGCCATGGCTACATGCAGCTCGAACGGGAGACCAAGCTCGTGCTCCGCAACATCTCCAGCAATAAGCAGGCACGCCTTTTCGCGCATTGAGAGCTGCGACGGCGACCAGATGCTGCGAGCGGCCTCAAGCCCCATGGATCCAAAAACAGGGTCAAGCCGCAGGACACGGTCGGGGGACACTAGCTCCATAACGCACTCCTTGTCGTTGATGTGACGGGGTTCGCAACGGTCTTCGATTAGTAGATGCCCGGCAACAGCCGGGCCGTACGAACTCGATAGGTCCGGTATTGCTCACCAAACGCGCCGATCAGCAGGGCTTCTTCGGCATCCATCCGCGCGATCACCGGCACAACCGTCGCCGCTGCCAGCAACGCGCCCGCAAGTGAGCGGAAGGCAAGGGCCCAGCCCAGGACACATAGAAGCATGCCTAGATAACTCGGATGACGGATCCAGCGATAAGGCCCGGTGGTGACGAGACGGTGTTCTGGCTGGATCGCGACAAGTCCACTGAAGCGATTCCCAAGGACGAATACGGGCCACAGCCTCAGCACTCCGCCCATCGCATAGATAACCACGCCACACCAACGCGTTGTGTCGCCGTCAATCGTACCCCAGTCCAATCGGTCCGTGAGAGCCGGAAGCCAGCCGATCAGAATGCCGAGGACCGCGAAAGCGGCAAGGACCCAGCGGTTCGACCGATCCTCACGCACGCCCGGGCTCAGATTACCGGCAGTGAACATGGATGCGATCGTCAGCACGACCGTGACCGCTGTCAGCACAGAGAGGGGTGCATGAGAAAAGAACGCGCGCAGCCCACCCCACCCCAGAATGGCCAGGGCGATAAACGCGGCCGTTCCCAGCCCTGCCGTGATGAGAAGGAGCAGGGAGTGCATATTACTGAGCTGGATCCGCTGTGAGAACGATCGAGCCTGCATTTGTCAGAATTTCCTCGTGGGTTGACTGCTTCGCCGGACTCCCGACAGAACTGCGCACAGCGCCAGCACCAATGCCAACAATGTCAGCGCCGCACTCCCGGCGTGCCCATATTCCCATTGCAGGCGGGCCGCCCCGAGACTTGTCGGTATCTCTGTCCAGTTCCGTGTGAGGGCGTTCATCGGATAGATAAAGCACCAGAAGATGACCTGGGCACCGATGAGCAAGGCAAGCGCCCCCAGCGAAAGCCAGCGCGCGACCGGAACGTCCCACATGACGACGGCATGACCCAGCGTGCAGCCAACCGCGATGACGATCGCAATACTAAAGAATGCCCAGCCGTCATAAGCCCTTTGCATCGTCATGTAGTCGACCGACGACATCTTCAATTTATTGAACATTTCAAAGAAGTGGGCGCCTTCCGGAATGAGGTAGATGGCGACGGAGACAACGGTCGCGATTCGCAGCAGGCCGACCCCATATTTCCTTCGGCCGTTGGCAGCCTCAAGCATCGTGGGGCCCTGCCCTGTTGACAACACGCGTCAGTTTGTCCGGATTCCGAACGACATAAACCTTGCCGATCTTGCCGCTGACAATTTCGAGGGCGATGGTGAGAAGTTCTCCATTTGCCAGCGTCGCCACGCATCCAGGGAGCCCGTTGATCATCGCAGGACGCAGGTTGACAACAGGTTGCACGCGCTTGCGCGCCAGGCCGGCGAAAAGCGCAACAATCCTGGCGCGTCCGACAATCGGATTGAGAGCGGCTCGTCGCTTGCCGCCGCCATCCGTGTACAACACGGCGTCGTTTGAGAGGATATTCGCCAGGCCATCGACATTACCGGTCCGATAGGCTGTCATGAACGCCTGAAGGATTTCGTTTCCTTTGTCAGGTTCAACCTCGAATCGTGGTCGTGACTCCCGGATGTGCGCACGGGCCCGCGCGGCGAGTTGCCGGCACGTTACCTGATTGCGTCCGAGCAGCCGGGCAACCTCCTCGAACTCGACATCAAAGACGTCATGCAACAGAAAGGCGGCCCGCTCGAGCGGTGAAAGCCGTTCCAGGGCCAACATCAATCCGACGGACAAATCGGAGGCATAGTCGCTCGCCGTCTCCGCCCCCAGGGTCTCGGCATCCAGCACGGGCTCCGGCAACCATGGGCCGACATAGGTCTCACGCTTTGCGCGGGCGGATTTCATCTGATCAAGACAGATGCGTGTGACGATCTTGGCCAGGAACGCTCGCGGCGACTCGACCCTCGCCCTGTCAGTTCCGTGCCATCGAAGGTAGGCTTCCTGCACAGCATCCTCGGCTTCCGTCAACGAACCAAGCATCCGGTAGGCCAAACCGGTCAAATAACGACGGTGCTTTTCGAACTGGTCTGCGGCGCTGTGCCCGCTCACTTCAGGCGATGTTTGCTCCTGTAAGGCGTCCGTCATGGTTCACTCCAGAGGAAGTGACCGAGCTGAAACTCAGCTGGCCTGGGGTTCGGCCGGATGGTGAGCGCGCGCTCCTATAGCAAGGCGGTTGAACGCATTGATGAGCGCGATTGCAACGGAGAGCGCGATGATCTCATCCTGCGAGAAGCGTCGCTGCACGTCTTCGAACACTTCGTCGGGCGCGTGAGTTTCTGCAATCCGCGTCAAACTCTCCGTCCACGCAAGCGCCGCCCGCTCCCGGTCCGAGAACAGCGCCGACTCGCGCCAGGCGTCCAGCAGGAGCAGCCGGGTAGGACTCTCGCCGTGCTTGAACGCCTCGCCGCTGTGCATGTGCAGACAGAAATTGCACCCGTTGATCTGGGAAGCTCTCACCTTGACCAGTCCGACCAGTTTTGGATCGAGAACGCTCGCCGCCCATTGATCGGCGGCGCGCATAGCCTCAATGCCCTCATTCGGGCTTGCAAGATTGATGCGGGGTTTCATTTGGCGGCCTCCTTGACTGTCTAATGACAAAGAGACGACCGACGGCATCGATCGTGACATGTGCATTGCCTGGAAAAACAGGGCTGCTTTGCAAAACGTTCCAGGCTCATGCGGATTGCCAGGAGCCGCTTCCCTTCTCCCTCCGGCAACGCCGTCATCTTTGCCAGCGAAGCTCGATTGCAGGGTGTTAACGGATATCGTGCCGGGATCCAGCCCGTTCGGGGATCGATCTTCCCCTGGCCAATTGCCAGGCCGTTTCGGCCACCCGCCGGCCAAGGAACCTGGCCGTGTCCAGGTCTGATCGGGGCGGAGCCAGATCCGGACCCTGATCCACGTTGGATTGGGCTCCTGCTCCAAGCCAGATTCCAAGCCGGTTCCGCTCTTCGTCGGATCCCTGAGATGAGTTGTTGGCGGGAGGAAGCCCCAGATTGATCCAATGCATCCCATGCTGGGCGGCAAATAGCGATAGCTGTACAAGAGTCGAGAGCTTGTCTCCGGAACGGGCTCCAGAATTGGTAAAACCTGCAGCAAGCTTTCCGGACCAGGCGAAGCCCTTGGCCAGGACCGGCCGGGACGTGGCTTCCTGAAACGCCTTAAATTCCGCCGACGCACTTCCCATATAGGTCGGCGCACCGAATATGATGGCTTCGCACACCTCAAGGTCGATCCACAGCTGCTGCGCTTCGATTACGTCCATGAGCAGTGCGTTGACACCCCGCACTTCCGCAGCTCCGTCTCGTACTGCTTCCGCTTGTTTTTTCGTGTGGCCGAAGCCGCTGTGATAGACGACAGCGACATTGATCGTCGATTCCATTACAGTCACCTCTTCCTGCATACTGACTGTTCAAGTACGCCGCCTTGCCGCTCTGCTTTCGTTCATCGTCATCTACGAGCTTCGGCGGATGACATTCGGCGGCGAAACTGACCAGACCGTCGGTTCTGGGCACGATCGCGCGACATGATCTATTTGCCGGGTGAAGAACCGCGTGAGGCGAGCAACTCTTCGGGATCGGCAAATTTCGCCGGCCGAACAGCCAGATTCGCAGCAACAGCCTCGATGTGATCCGGCGAGCCGATCAGGGCGTGTTGCTCCCGTCTCTCGCTCGCAAGACCCGCGCCTGCATCACAAGTAACGGCTTCGTTCAGGAGCCGCTTCGCGGCGCGGATTGCGAACGGGCTCCGGGTGGCGATTTCACGTGCGGTCTTCATAGCGGCCGCGTGGGGATTATCGACCACACGCGTGACGAGCCTGTAAGAAACAGCCTCTTCAGGACTGAAGATTCGACCGGTATAGGTCAGCTCCCTGACGACATCTTCCGCAGCAAGGTGACGCATCAGTTGCGTGCCCGACATGTCGGGCACCAAGCCCCACTTCGACTCGAGCACCGCCAGTTTGGTTCCCGGCGCCACGTAACGAATATCCGCACCGAGAGCGATCTGGAAGCCGCCACCGAACGCCAGGCCATGAACCGCCGCGATCACCGGCACGGGAAGCTGCCGCCATAACCAGACGACATGTTGAGCCCAACTAGCGATGCCGTGGGACGCTTGAGTAAGATCCGCAAACGGCAGCAAGCTTTCGCCTCGAGAAATTGCATCGAGCCGTTCGACATCCAGACCGGCGCAGAAGGCACGGCCTTCGCCGGACAGCACGACTGCTCGAACTGTTCTGTCGCGACTGAGCCGCTCACCCGCCTCTGCGAGGGCCATGAACATGGAGGGATCCAGAGCATTCATCTTTTCGGGACGATTCATGCGCACGTCAGCAACACTCTCTTCTACGACGATGGTCACGCGATCGTCCGTCATTGGGGCATCTCCGCGCTGGTACAACTCGAGCTAACTTCCTCGATGGACGAAGCGATCGCGACAAGGAACCGCCCGACCAACAAAGGGGAACAACCCGGTGAGGATGCCCTCACCGAATGCTCTCCCTCGACCGCTGTTGACCCGTCTTATCCATCAAAAACACTGACGAGATGGACGCAGGTGCCGTGACACGCCCGCGCAAAATTTTGTCAGGCAGCGAACCCAAAAGCGCGCTCTGTCAGCACCAATCCTACAGTGAAAGGAGGGACCATCGACCCAAGGCTGTTGGCGCGTGCAATTCAGCCCCTTTGACCAGATAATTAGTCTATGCTAATCATTAGTCACAACTTATGATCTCCTTGTATGCAGTTTGGCGGGCGGACAAGGTCCCCCTCCCCAGACTGCAGGCGTCAGAGCTTAGCCATGGTCAAAGATAGTGCGCAGCTTGCCGCCCTGGGAGATCCCACGCGAAGGCGAATATTCGAACTCGTGGGAACGCGGCCTCGCACTGTCGCTGAAATCACTCGAGAACTAACGGTCTCCCAGTCAGCCGTCTCCCAGCACCTCAAGGTTCTGCGCGAATCCCGTCTGGTTCGTGCCGAGCCGAAAGGTGCCAGCAACGTTTATCACATTGACCCGGCCGGGCTCGGCCAGATGCGCGCCTGGCTCGACCGGTTCTGGAGCAACACGTTGGCGGCTTACAAGGTAGCTGTCGAGAAATCACGAGAGGACTAGCATGAGCAGACACATATCGGCCGCACCCATCAAACAATCAATCGTGGTTGATGTCCCTATCGAGCGTGCGTTCAAGGTTTTCACTGAAGACTTCGGCAGCTTCAAACCACGCGAGCACAATCTGCTTTCTGTTCCCATAGCAGAGACGGTATTCGAGCCACGTGTGGGCGGTCACGTTTATGATCGTGGTATCGATGGCAGCGAGTGCCGCTGGGCGCGTGTGTTGGCTTTCGAGCCGCCTAATCGTGTGCTTCTGAGTTGGGACATCAGCCCACGCTGGCAACTCGAGACCAATCCCGACAAGACCAGTGAGTGGGAGGTGCGGTTCATCGCCGAGACGCAAAACCGGACCCGCCTGGAGCTTGAGCATCGTCACCTCGAACGCCATGGCGAAGGTTGGGAAGGCGTCCGCGAAGGCGTCAAGGGCGATCAGGGTTGGCCCCTCTATCTGAAAAGGTACCGCCAGCGGATCGCCGGTGAGGCTTGATGCTCGCCTTCTCCCTGCGTCCCTATCGTAATTGCGGAGGCCCTCATGGCAACTTATTCGTTGAGTGTTATCGGAGTACTTCTCCTCTGCCTCATATCCATTTTGCTGGCGATTCATTCGGGATCGTCCAAAGGCAGGGCGGGCGTCCTCTCCGGACCTGTCCTGCCGGCCGACGACGAAAACTTGTTGTACCGGATTGATCGCGTGCACATGAACGCGGTGGAGGCGCTGCCACCTTTTGTGGTCCCAGCCGTTCTGGCCATGATGGTAGGAGTCAGACCCGGCACACTTGCGACGCTCGTATGGATCTACGTTGCGATTCGTCTGATACACGTTGTGGTCTATTTGCGCGGCGGCAAAGCTGCCAAAGGCGGCAGCATCAGAACCATTCTCTATGTTTCAGGAGCGGCTGTGACTGTTATTCTAATTGCGACCACCGCCGTGGCAGCGATCGGCTGACATACCAAACAAAGCGACAGCTGAGCCCCCGAGAAATGCGGCTGCTTGCGAGCTCTCGTGGTCCAGTTGTCCCTTTTGCGCTAACAGCTGCTAATCTGTTGGCGAATGCTCGTACATGGAGTTCTAAGCGGCACCACCAGAAGTGCGAAATCGTCGAGGATCGTAAACTGGCGTATCAAATCGTACGATTGATGGCGGAGGAGTCCCCGATTCAACTGCTCCGTTGCGAGGTGGACGGGTCAAGCTGCGCAATGAGGGAGTGACGATCTTCATCTCCGACAACTGAGTCAGCCCGTCCCTACTCTCCTGTCCCCCAGACCCCGGAAATTTCTGTCTTCCAAAGCGCCAACCGAAGGGTCCCACCTTCCCATAGAAGGACTGCTGACATTGGCTTCGCAGGATTTTCTTTGATCTGCCGGTGCACACGTCGTGCACACTCGCCTTCTAACCGTATGAAAGACTTAAACTCTCGCTCCAATCCATCATGCGGTCGCGGTGCCCCTCGGCGTGGACGATCAGGTCGGCGCCGTCAGCACGGTATAAAGCGGCTTGCCGGCCACCAAATGGTCCTGGCTGTCCTGAACCGCGCGGCGCACGCAATTCCTTTGATACGACACGGTTCGTGCTGCAAGCGTGGCATCCTAGATTCGACAATGATCGCCGACATCAGTGGCTTGGGCAGCAACTCGAGGAGTGCGCCACGGGCTGGTCATGCGAGCGGATCATCACCCATTGCTCGCCGGTCCGACATATCGATCCGCCGTGGCGTCAGAAGCCTCTCTCTTCAAAAGCTCGACCTCAAGCTCAAGCGTAGTCTCCTAGACGCAACAGTAGCCAGTTTCCAACTCCGACAATTCTGTGCCCACCGTATCAGGCGCGATCCGGGGGGCAGAATTGAACGTGCTGCAACTTTGTCAGGGTTTCGGGTCAGGTAAATGGCGACGATCTTGCCGTCGCTGTGTTCGTTGGCCATGGTGTCGATCGACCCGTCGCTCTCGCGCATCACAAATCCGGGGGAGCCATTGACCATAGCATCCCGCGCCGTGATGGCGGCAAGGGCCGGATTCTTGCGGGCGAGACCGTGGAGAAAACGCAGTATTCTGTCCGCCTCGAATGGGATTGAGAGCTGCAGCGCGTTTGCCGCCACTGGCCGATATACTACGACTCGCATCGTGCTCGCGCCGACTTCATGCGGTCCAGGCAAAACCGCGTCACGACTGTCGCAAGATAGCGATAGGGTTCCTTGACCTCGGTACGGTCGATGGCGTGCCACCGCAGATAGGCATCCTGCACGTCATCCTCGGCCTCGGCGCGCAACGCGAGCATGCGGTAGGCAAGCTTCGTCAGCGCGCGCCGAAGCGTCTCGAGAGCCGCGGCACCGTGGTCGCGGGTTGTCATGCGGCCGATGCCCGTCTAGGCGGCGTCACGTCTCGCATTACAGGAACTGTTTCGCCGCCGATCTCCAAACGCGTGCAAGTCCGGCCATGACCGAGTGCATATTTGATCGTCGGATACATCCGGCCTGAGAGGATGGCGAAAGAGAGAGCGACCAGCGCTCGTCTTCCGAAGTTCCGCACGACCTCTTCGCGCAACTCGTCGGCTTCCGGCGCGTGCCGCAAGGTCGCCTCTGCAAAGCGGGTAGCTAGGACCGCTTCCGGCGGCATGGCCGCGAAATCACGGGTGACGATGGCACGCAGCACCTTCGGGTCGACCCCCTCCTTCTCGGCCATGATGATGCCGAGTTGCGTGCAGGGTCCGCAGTCCTCCGCCATGACTGCGACCAAGCCGGCAGCGGTATAGGCGTTGACCGGGGCGCCGCCGCGATAGCGGCCTAGCGCCTGAAGCTTGCCGAATGCCAACATCGCCCACGGATCGATGTCGATGAGCTCGCGCATATAGCTGGCGTCGTAGTTCCACTTGCGTTCAAAGGCAGCGATCTGCCGCTTCAAAAACCAACGCAACATACCTCTCCTCCTACGTTCGGTCCAAGCGGAAAGCCTAGGCGAGCGGTTCCAATACGCTAACTGGCCGCCATGGGCTTTCGCGTCTACGACGATGCAGGCGTTCGGTCTGTGACATGCTATCTGAAATATTTTGGCCTGTCGGGGGCTTCGCAGAGCGTCCAAGGCAGGGCCGACCCTATTCGGAGATCGCATCGGCACGGGTCTCGTCGTGCTGATACTCGTAGACGGGGCACGAAGTCGTTAGACGAAAGTCGAGGCGCGAGAGAGGAAGGAAACATCGGACCCCGCTAGGAATGGGCATTCTGATGATCGTGCAATAGCGCCGACACGGGGCGGGTTAAGCTTCAGAGCCGATGCGGGTCACATTGGGCGCCGAATAACACCAGCGCGCTGAGCGCGGTATGCACGATCGCCGGATCGATGGACGAGGAAAACATCAGCTCGCCGATCAAGTCGTGGATGGCGTCCGCCGAATGAGAACTTCATCGGCCCGATCGCAGGCGTTCGGGAACGGCACGGCCTTCTCCACGTTGGCGCCTTCTGGCGGCCCGAAGCAGCCTGCGATGGGGTCGAACGCGCACTCAATGTTTTTTGCGGAATCTTTTTGAAGCAAGTGGGCTCACTACGTGAACGAGCAATCGATATTGCTGCTTTGCGCATAGGCACCTTCAACCGCAGGCTCCAGAGCCGCTGCAACTAAGTCGGCGACCGGTAGCGTGCGCACTCGTAGAGCCTCTGTAGCTTAGAACAAACGCTCGGCAACAGCTGCAACAGATCTGCCCCGTTGGCGTCCTCAATTAACGTCATTTGCAACTGCGGCTCTCGCATGAGAATGGGGGGCCGAATGCCCAACCATACTCAACAGATGATGCTCGGATGCACGCATTCGCAGCATTTTCTGGTAAAGCTTCACGTACTCGGCTGCCATACGCGTTGCGGAGAACCGCTCCTCGAAGCGGGCGCGGACGGCCTTTCGATCCAGCGAAAGCACTTTTGGCATTCTCTGTACGGCTTCGTCTGCGCTTTCGACGATGGATCCGGTGATGCCCTCTTCCACGATCTCGGCGACCGATCCTCCGCGGAACGCCAAGACGGGTGTGCCGCATGCCATGGCCTCGATCATGACGAGACCAAACGGCTCTGGCCAATCGATCGGAAACAGCAGTGCTGCGGCGTTTCCCAGAAATTCCGTTTTTTCGCTCTCATTGATTTCGCCGATGAACTCCACCCCCGGGCCGTCGAGCAACGGCGCAATGGTATCGGAAGTAGACCTCATCGGCATGATCGATCTTCGCGGCAATCTTCAACGGCAGTCCTGCTGCACGCGCGATTGCGATGGCGCGGTCTGGCCGCTTCTCGGGTGAAATTCGCCCGAGGAAGGCGAGATAGTTATCGCGCGGGTCATAGGCCGGCTTGTGCAGATCGAGCGGCAGCCCGTGGTATACAGTTGAGATGAAATTGGCTCGCGGCAGGGGCGCGCGCTGCGCGTTGGAGATCGACACCAACGGCATCTCAGGAAAATGGGCATAGAACGGCAGGTGGTCTGGCAGGTCCTGCCGCCCGTGGAGGGTCGTTAATGTCCGTCCCGCCTCGGTCCGAAACAGCGGAAAGTGCAAGTAGTCGACGTGGAAGTGGAGGACGTCGAACTCCACAGAGCGCTCCCGCACCTTGTCGAGCAGCACCATTTGATGCGGGGTGGAATTTGCAACATCCGGGTCGAGGCGCAGGGCCCGCGGCGTGCAGGGAACGAGCTCGGCGGAAGTGATGGAGTCCCCGCTCGCGAACAGGGTGATCTTGTGACCCTGTCTGACCAATTCTTCCGTCAGGTAGTGCACGACCCGCTCAGTACCGCCATAGAGCCGGGGCGGCACGCTCTCGAATAGCGGGGCAATCTGCGCGATCTTCATTCGGTCCTCCGCATTTCCAATTCGGGACATTACTCGTCCAACATCAGGCCTGGGCGCCGCCAGCATGGCCATGCCGGCGCGCGGCAGCGCTATGAACCTCAGAAGGCATCACCCGTTCCGCGAGGGCACCATCCACTGCTATCATGGAGCGACGCCGCCTTGAGAATGGCTGTCCGCGACCAGCGGCGGTTATCTTCCGCCCGGCCCGCTCCGCAGCCGAGCGCCCGGGACTAAGCTCAAGGGGCCCCGCGCGCGAGATCCCAAGCCGGCTAGGAGATCCGATGTTGACACCGAGCGCGGCGAAGCACGGCGGATCACTCGCAGGAAAGGATTCCAGAAGCGCTGTCTCGATCACAACGTCGGGGGCTGCTTGGGCCATGGTCAGTCTCACCTCAGGTAAGCTTCGAGGGACCGGCCGAGGCGCAGCAGGACGATAGGAACCCCTTCCAGATTCGTCTCAGCCGGAACCAGCAAAGACATGGGTGCGACACTGCAATTTTCGCAAGTGCCTGGAAGGCCTTGAAACGATGCGACCCGCTTCTACTTTCATGGGTAGCCGCGCAGCAATTGCGCGGCACGATCGGGCGCCTAGTAGGGCCCGGTCAGCGGGCACCCGGCGGTGTCCGGGGTGCTCTTATCCATGTTGCTCAAAGGAGGATATGGCTATGACCACGCTTGATCTTGCTCCCCTGTGGCGATCGACCGTTGGGTTCGATCGTCTGTTCGACCTCCTCGAGGACACCGGCCGATGGACCGGTGGGGACAATTACCCGCCCTACGACATTGAACGTGTCGGTGAGGATCACTACCAAATCTCGCTGGCTCTTGCCGGCTTCACGCCTGACGAGGTCTCCATCACGGCCGAGCAGAACACGCTGAGCGTTGAGGGTCGCAAGGCCGAAAAGGGCAGCCATCAATATCTCTATCAAGGCATCTCTTCGCGCCCGTTCCGACGGACCTTCAATCTGGCCGAGTACGTGCAAGTGAAGGGCGCCTCGTTCGAGAATGGCATGCTCAAGATCGATCTGGTTCGGGAGGTTCCCGAGGCGATGAAGCCGCGCCAGATTGCGATCAGCACAGGTGGTGATCACCAGCAAGGTGAAAACAAGCAGGCGGCATAATACCGCCTGCTCGCAATTGAATTTTGCGGCGTGGCTTGGCCGCGTCGCGAAGCTTTGGAACAAAGCGAAAGGAGAAACTCTATGGCTATCACTGATCTGATTCCCTGGGGCCGCGGTCGTGATCTGACCACCCGTCGCTCCGAAAACTACAATCCGGTTCTAGCCCTGCACCGGGAGATGAACCGGCTATTCGATGATGCCTTCCGCGGCTTCGATGTCGCGCCATTTGGCGGCAGTTTTCTCGAGCAGTCGGTGAACTGGCCGAGCATCGAGGTCAACGAGACCGACAAGGACGTGAAAGTCACAGCGGAGTTGCCAGGTCTCGACGAGAAAGACGTCCAGATCGAACTCGCCAATGGCGTTCTCTCGATCAAGGGAGAGAAGAAGACCGAGACGGAAGACAAGGATCGCCGGTTCAGCGAGCGGTACTACGGCAGATTTGAACGGCGCATCCCGATTGAAGACGTAGACCAGGACAAGATTTCTGCTGAGTTCAAGAACGGCGTGCTGACTGTCACCATGCCAAAGCTGCCGCAAGCAGAATCCAAGGTGAAGCGTATTGCGATCAACTCGAAATGACAAAATCGACGGGAGCGGTCTCCGCTCCCGTCGTGCTCCTATTGTAGCAACCGTCCCGGGGACGTGCCGGACATGGACACAAAGCGGAAATCCAGTTTTGCAGACGCTGCGGATATTGTTGCGTATGCGGAGATCGCGACTCAGCACATCAACGACCTGAAAGCGGCCTGCGCGAATGGGGATAAGAGCGCGGCCCGCCGATCGCTGCGCCAAGCCATCAGCGAACTCGAGCTGGCTCGCGCTATGGTGCGGACCGGTATCGACTGAGTCCGCGCGGCTTTAAGCCGCGTTCGCGTGCGTCCGAGTCAAGCAGACTGTTGGCTGGGTTTGGCGCGGAGCACCGCTTCCAGCTTGGCTGAGAGTTCCCGCGAGGAAAACGGCTTGCTGAGGAGCAGACTGCCGTTCATATGTTTGCCAGTCTCTTCGATGAGGTCCGGATAGCCACTGCAGTACACGACCGGCAGGCCGGGGTGCTTCCGTTGAAGCTCAAGTCCGACGTCCAGACCAGAAACGCCGGGCATCGCGAGGTCGATAATCGCCAAATCGATGGCTTGATGAGAAAGGGTTGCTAACGCAGCATCCAGATTGTCAGCCGCGATCGCCTGGTACCCGAGATCGTCAAGCATGCTCCGTGTCGTTTCGAGCACGCTGGCATCGTCGTCCACAACAAGGATGTGCTCCCTTGCTCCCACACGTGGAGGACTCAATTGGCGATCTTCGCCTCGTACAACCACATTGGTCGATCGGGGCAAGAGTATTCGCACAACCGTTCCCCGCCCAACCTGACTCTCAATTTTCGCTGTCCCGCCGGACTGGCGGGCAAACCCGTAGACCTGCGACAATCCAAGGCCCGTCCCCTTACCGGGCTCCTTGGTGGTGAAAAATGGATCGAAAGCTCGGGCCAGAACATCCGGAGGCATTCCAGTGCCGGTGTCTTTCACGCTGATCGAGACATACTCACCTGGCTTGAGCTCGGTCTGCAGATCTTCCGGGACGCCGTAGAGAACGTTTGTCTCTATCGTAAGAAGGCCACCCTCGGGCATCGCGTCTCGCGCGTTGATCGCAAGGTTGAGCAACATCAATTCCAGTTGGGTCGCGTCGACCAATGCAGGCCAAAGGTCCTTGTGCGTGACGACGTCAACCCGAATAGAGGCGCCCAAGGTTCTGGACAACATTTCTGCAACGGTACCCACGAGCTGATTGACGTCCACGGGTTCCGGCGCGAGACGCTGCTTACGGGAGAATGTCAGCAGTTGTCCGACGAGCTTGGCCCCGCGATGCGCTCCATGCATGGCATTCCGGACATACCGCTGAATGCGTTCGTCCTCTACTCGCCGGGCAATCAGCTCAAGATTGCCGATGATTGCCATCAAGAGATTGTTGAAGTCGTGTGCAATCCCGCCTGTCAGTTGCCCGACAGCCTCCATTTTCTGTGCCTGACGCAGCGCGACTTCAGTGCGCTCTCGTTCTACCATCTCGTCTCGCAGCCGCTTGTTCGTTTCCGAGAGCTGCTCGGTTCGCTCTTCCACGCGCCGCTCGAGCGTGTCGGCCAGCTGCTTCAACTGCCTCAGATACTGTTCAGCCTGTCGCTGCCGCCTGCGACCGCGCACTGCTGCGAGCACCGCACTCTTGAGAGAGGTGGCGGCCAATGGTCGCTCGAGGACCGTGACGTGTCCAAGCAGATCGATGAGTTCGGTAAGAGCCGGGCCATTGTTGCCGGTTCTCAGCGTTAGCAGCACGAAGGGAAAATCCGACCATGGCGGCTGATTGGCGATCCAATCAGCCAAGGCGCCACGATGCTCGTGAACGAGCGCTTCCTCTGCAATGACGGCGGCGGCAGCATCACTCAAGCTGGACACCAGTTCGGAAAGACTCGACTGTTCTAACGCTTGAATGCCGACATCGCGCAGAGCCGAACAAACCACCCTGGCGTCACGGCCAAACGGCGCTAGGACGAGTACCGGGCCGCTTTGGCTCTTCTCACGACCGTCCATTGGTAGCTGCCGTAAGTAGCGCGCCGTGCTGGCCGGTATAGATCGGCGAGCCTGATAACACGCCCTGGAATTCCGCCAGCGGCGGCCCGACGCGAATACCGCGGTTATCTAGCCGGTACTCTCTGATTTCGTCTTCGTGGCGTCCGGTGCGTTTCTTTAGGACCGAGATCGCGCGGCGGATTTTTCCAGCAGCTTCGAAGAAGCGCAACAGCAAGACCGCGTCGCTCAGATAGGTGAGGTCGACGCTTGATTGCATCGACCCGACAAGGCCGTGCTGCGCAAGGGTCAGGATCGTCACGACACCGCGGTGGTTCAGATAGGTCAGCATTTCGTGCATGAGGAGCAGCATGAACTGCTCGGCAGGCATGGCG
This sequence comes from Bradyrhizobium ingae, assembly GCF_055791185.1. Taxonomy (NCBI): domain Bacteria; kingdom Pseudomonadati; phylum Pseudomonadota; class Alphaproteobacteria; order Hyphomicrobiales; family Nitrobacteraceae; genus Bradyrhizobium; species Bradyrhizobium ingae. Next base: position 404,139 of record NZ_JBVUBB010000001.1, on the reverse strand, counting down.
TTCTGATATCCGCTTAAGCTGTCCAGTACCACTACCCGGACATTGTCCGTCTCGACCCGCCGGCGAACCATCCCTGTGAGTTCTCCGGGGGAAAGCTCTGCGGGATCGACTTGCTCGAGCACCAACTGCCCCGATGCGATCGGCTGATCTAAGTACCAGCCCATGCCGGCTGCACGTTTCATCAGGATTGCTTTGGTCTCATCAAAGGTCACAAAGAGGGCGCGCTCACCACGAGCGAGCGCCGCCATCACGAACTGCATGGCGATGGATGATTTGCCGGAGCCAGACGGCCCCATGAGCAGGGTACTCGTGCCACGGTCGAGACCGCGACCCAATAATTGGTCCAGCTCGCTGATCCCGCTCAGAAGCGGTTCTGCGGGAGGCATGCCATCGACGTGCTCGGACGCAATCAGCCGGGGAAACAGAACTATTCCGCCCTTGCGGATGACGAAATCATGGAAGCCACCACGGAAGCTGCGTCCCCTCATCTTGAAGATGCGCAGCCTGCGGCGCTCCGCACCATATTGCAGCGCATTATGCTCAAGCCTGACGACGCCATGGACGAGACTGTGCAGATTGAGATCGTCGGCCTGATCGGTAAGGTCGTCCAGAAACAACCCGGTGCAGCCCTCCTGGGCCAGGAAATGCTTCAGAGCAATGACCTGCCGGCGGTATCGCAGCGGATTTTGCGCCAGGAGCCTAATTTCGGAGAGGCTATCGAAAACGACCCGCTTAGGTGCAACCCGCTTCACCTCGTCGAAGGTCATTTTCGTCGTTTCGCCAAGCTCAAGGTCAGAGGCATAGACGACGGTCTGTTGCTGCTTGGGGTCGAGGCTGAGTTCCGCCGGGACGAGCTCAAAAATCTCGATCCCATCGAGATCCCAGCCGTGGGTTTCAGCCACTTGGCGCAGCTCGTCCTTACTTTCGGAGAGCGTGATGTACAGACAGCGCTCCCCCTTGGAGGCGCCGTCGAGAAGAAACTGCAGGGCCAGGGTGGTCTTGCCGGTTCCTGGTTGGCCCTCGATCAAATGCACGCGGTGCGATGCGTATCCGCCATCGAGAATGCCATCGAAGCCGGCGATGCCCGTAGAGATTGCCTGCGTTTTTGTGCTGCCTTCAGGAATGTTCATTTGTCTCCGGATGTCCAAGCGCGGGCCGGCCAGCAGGCGTTGCTCCGCCCGGCTGGCATGGCTGGATATGATTGGCGTGGTTCTCGCGAAGACAGGGCCAAAGCCCTTGAGCAGGCACCATGGCTGCAAACATCTTCCTGAAGCGTATTTTCGTACGAATTTCCGGCGTTCTGTCAAGCCGCTGAAACTGCAGCGGCCGGAACCCGGAGTAGAGGTTGGAGTTACCCGGCTCCCACGGAAAATCTCTGAGCACGACGGCTGCTCGGCGGGCAAAAGGGACTCGGAAGACTGTGGCTTGGAATCAATTTGTCGGCACCATCATGCTTCTTTATGCCCTGACGAACCCGGTCGGAGCCATCCCGGTTTTCCTGGCAATGACTGGGCGCGCCGGCGCGGTGAAGACCCACCGGATCATCGTTTTGGCCTGCGCGGCGGTAGCCGTTTTCTTCATTGGGTCTGCGATGTTCGGGAAGGAGATCTTGGCCTTCTTCGGTGGGGCTCGATGACTTCCGGATCGCGGGTGGGCTGCTCGTTCTGGTGATCGCGTTCGAAATGTTTCAGGCACAATATGGAAAGTTCATTCCTCGCGCCGACGAGGCAAACTATAGCGAAGTCGACATACATGGTCTGGCCATCACGCCATTTGCGTTTCCCTTGCTGGTGGGGCCGGCCGAGTTGAGCATCATGATCACCCTCTCGAACGATAACCCAGGGGCTTGGCAAGGCCTTCTTGGCCGCCGCAGCCGTCCTCGCGACCTCACTGATCGGTTTGACATTGTGGATGGCTGCTGCGATCGAACGCTTCTTGGGCCGAACCGGCATCAACATTATGACCCGTGTGATGGCTCTCATCATCGCGGCAATCGCCGTGAATTTCATCATGACGGGGATCAAGAGCCAACTGCCTGGCTTGGTGAGCCGGTAGGACCACCCTCATTCTATTAGGGCAAGACTTGGCGACGAACGCTAGCGATCGCAGCGCCATCGAAATCAATCCCTCATCTCGAGAAGACGCGCCCGGGACTACGCCGCCGAGTTGAAGTCGCTCCTCTTGGCCCGCTCAGTCGCTGCACGGCTCGCCGCAATCGCCATCCAATCTCGCAACAAACCTCTGTCCTCCCTGGAAAAGGAGGCTCGCCGTTTGAGATCGTCAAGAGTCTCGCCGGGATGGCATCGCTCGAAGTCGTGGCGGATCAGCGATTCGAGATACGCTGTCTCATCTTGAGCGGCTCCGCCCAAGTCGGAATCCGGCTCGATCGGCATAGATGCCCCTCCTTTCCGCGGTTCTCAAAGCCTATCCGGGCTATCAACTGCGTCGAGTTCGGCATCTAGTTTTTCGAGAAGACGTTCGATCTCCTCGCGCTCTCTTGGACCTGGATCTTCTTCTAGGCGACTGATCAGGTGCTGCTTTCGCGTCAGGAGCCTTGCCACGCTCATCATCGGAGGCGTGAGTTCGGGATGCTGGTACATTGGTCGACACCCTATCTTCATTGTCGCAATGCAGCGAAGGCGACACTCCGAGGCGCTCGGCCGGAGCGTGCCAGAGTCCGCTCTGGATACGCGCAAAACTCGCGACCGGAACGTCAGTTCCTGCGATGCCAAGGGATTGCTATGGAGCAATCCGTCCAGCGCAGGGTTGATCGCCATGGGCACAGGCGCTTCTTGGAACGGGCGATGTTCAGCATAGTTGCCAGCCGAATAGCACCGAGTTCGCGTCGGCCGGCGGATGACAGCGCAGCCGTTCTCGGCTCTCGGCAGCGCTCTTAGGAAACTCGGTAGCGAATGCGATGCCAACCCTCCCTATGACTGCGGCCGGTTATGCCGCTCTTCAGAACGAATTAGCCAACCGCATACGAATTACGAGGCCCCATCTTGCCGAGCGTATTCAGCAAGCGATCGCGGACGAGCCCAATCTCGTTGAGAATTCGGAGTATCAGGCCGCGCTGACCGAGCAAGGCCTCAACGAGGCTCGCATCGCCGAGTTGGAGACCAAGCTTGCACGTGCAGAGGTCATTGATGTCTCGAAGCTCTCCGGTGAAATCGTCAAATTCGGCGCGACGGTCACGCTGACGGATCAGGATACGGGCGAGGAGCGAATTTGCCATATCGTCGGCGAGCCGGAGGCTGATGCGGCCAGAGGCAAGATTTCAGTCAGCTCACCGCTCGCACGGGCGTTGATAAGCAAGTCCCAAGGCGCAGTCGTAGCTGTCGAGACTCCAGGGGGTGAGAGGAGTTACAAGATTGAGCAAGTTAAATGGCTTCCCTAAGGGCAGAAGAATAGTCTTTAGCAAATGGTCTTGCACGACCGGCAGATACCCGGCGGTGCGAAGCCGTTGTCTTGAACCCGTTTGCATCAGCGCAACAGACGAGTGGATGTGCTGCTTGCCTGGACGGGCGGAGCTACTTTCACGACTGCGGAACTGGTTTGGCCGCCCCGCACGATGGTAAGCTTCACATCCTGCCCGATGCGTGCAAGGCCAATTTTGTTCCGAAGTTGCGACGCGGTGCGGATCGGACGGTCATCTGCCATGACCACGATATCATCCCTTCGCAAGCCGGCCTTTTCAGCCGGAGAGTCTGGCGCGACCTCCGCGATCACCGCCCCTTCGTTGCGGCCTTGGTTGGTCGACCGTTGGAGTTCGCGCAGCGAAACGCCAATGCGGCCACGCTCAACGTGTCCCTGAGCTACAATCTGCTCCATAACCAGCCGGGCCATATTCGCGGGAATTGCAAAGCCTATCCCGACATTCCCTCCGCCCGGCGAAATGATTGCGGAGTTGATGCCGATCAACTCGCCGCGAAGATTCACCAATGCGCCGCCGGAATTTCCTGGATTGATCGCAGCGTCGGTCTGGATGAAGTCCTCGTAGCCTTCCTTGCTCAAGCCAGTCCGACCCAGCGCACTGACGAGCCCGGACGTAACGGTCTGGCCGAGTCCGAAGGGATTTCCGATCGCAAGCACGAAATCCCCGACCTCAAGCGCATCACTGTCGCCGAAAGGAAGCCCCTGAAGGCCGGCAGGGTTTTGGATCTGCAGAACTGCGACGTCAGTCGGCGCGTCGCGTCCGATCACCTTCGCAGATAGCTGCCGGCCATCCTTGGTCGTTATCTGAACGACGGAGGCGCCTTCGACAACGTGATTATTGGTCAACACATAGCCGCGCTTGGCATCGACGATGACGCCCGAACCCGTCGAATTGATTTCCTTCTCGACCTGCTTGGGAATGTCGAAAAACTCACGAAAGAACGGGTCGCGGTAAAGCGGATTGTCCTCACGGACACGGCCGTGCACGGAAATATTCACGACTGCCGGCGTCACCTGTCGAACCACCGGCGCCAATGTTGGCACAGAACCGCCCGTCTTCAGGTCCGGCACTTGAGCTACTGCCGGATGAGAAGCGAAGAGCACAACAAACAGAAGCCATGCCAATATTGTTCGTTGTCCTGACATTCAATCACCCTTGCATGGGATCACCAGGCAGCGGGAGAATCGCCCGTTGCAATGCTACGATCGGAATCGCCCAGAACGCCGCGGCATGGCCGAGCAGCACGATGCCTAGGACTGCGTCCGTGACCATCACAGCGCCCTCCGCTGTGCGGCGGCGGTCCAAGGCCGCCGCAGCCGCATGGGGACACCACCGCCACGGGGCGGATCATCATCGCCGTCTCCGTCGAGTTGCCGCAACGCCGCCAGTATGTCCGCCAACTTCACAGCGCGGCCCGTTCCGGGGACCTCCCGCAGGTCGGGACAGGATTCCACGGCGTACATGTCCGACGCCCACGAGGAAAGGATGATCCGCTTCTCAGGCGTCGAGAGCTCCTTGTCATTCAGGACTTCCGCCGGAGAAACGTAGTGAGCGGCGGGATGGAAGAATGGGTGAAGACCACCGCCGTCGATTTTTACGTTAGTCATGGCTCGCCTCCCTATTCACTCCTTTCCAAGGGATGGTGCTCGAGATTTAGGTGGCGGCGTAGTCGATGTCGCCACCCACGTCGAGATGAGATAGGACAGAGAGCAACTTCCGTTGAGAATCGCCCGTCCATTGATCGAGGCTACTACGCAGCCTTCTTCTGCTCAATCTGCGATGAAGTCGCCGCTCCACTTCCGATCTGGATCTTGCGCGGCTTCATCGCTTCCGGAATCTCTCGAACGAGATCAATGATCAAGAGGCCGTCCTGGAAGGATGCCTGCTTCACCTGAACGTAGTCGGCCAGACTCAAGACTCTCCGGAAGGGTCGCGCCGAAATACCCCGATACAGATACTCACGCGCAGCACCATCGGACTTCCTGCCTTCGATCGTGAGAGCATTCTGCTCGGCAGTCACGGAGATATCGTTGGCACCGAAGCCTGCCACCGCCAGCGTGATTCGATAGTGGTCTTCGCCGGACCGCTCGATATTGTACGGCGGGTAGTTGTCCTCGGTCGGCTGGCGCGACATGCCGTCGACGAGGTCAGCCAGATGATCGAAGCCGACGGTGGTGCGCCAAAGTGGTGCGAAATCAAGTGTCCTCATAGCCAAGTCCTCCAAAGAGCAATATGGATACGAAGCAAGGCAGGATCGGAGTTCGATATCGTCGAACAACCCAGTCCAGCGCCTCGTGCCGAGTCCGGTTCTGGCGCCCGACACACCGCAGTCGCGGTCGAGAAACGATCTAGAACTGACACTCGTGAATTCAAGAGGCTATGCACTTTTCTCTGACCGAACCTCGCCTGGCGGCTCATCGACTACGCGGCCAAGCGATCCGGGTAAGCGCCCTGGCGTAGGACATCCATCGCTCGCTGCTCTCGCTCAATCCGGGCTTGATAGAGCTGGCGCTCTTGCTCGCTCCTCGCAGTTGAGAGCAGGCGCTCGTAGTGACCGATCACCTTCTGACAGCCTCGGATGAGGAAGTCGCGGACGCCAAGCTCCAGTGCTGTGCTTGAGGCTGCATCGGAGCTCCCGCGCACGGAATGCCTCGCCGAATTCGCTTCAAACATGATTGTCGCTCGCTCTTGACGATCTTGCATAAGTTAGCGAGCGGCCTTAGCGGGCCGCTCACTGACGTTCAGCTTGCTGCCACCAGTCCGGCGGGATGGGGCGTCGGCTGCGGCCAAATACCTGTCGGCGCGGAGGTCGGCGGCAGCAAGATGTCGATCTTCATCGTTGCCGTCGCAGGCTGCCACTTCAACCACGGCATCGTGTCGAGATACGGGATTGGCGGCAGTGGCAGTCCAGTGAACGCACCCTGTGTAGCCTCGGCTCCCCGCGGGCTTTCCACGCCGTAAGCACCGAAGGCGGTCAGGGACATTGCGCTGCCCATTACCAGAGCGAGCAAGCGTCGCCGCAAATTGCGGTTGGTCTCCGTCCGGGCGGAGAACGTATGGTGATGGCTCAGCATCTATACTCCTCCCATCGTTCGAAAACAGATCCAGGCAATGGTGACAAAGCTCAGGGAGAACATGAACCAATGGATCGCGTCCTGCCTCATCCTGAGCCGACGACGATTAGACTTGTTCATGAGACACTCCATCTTTGGAAGCGGTCTTCTCTCCTCTCATCGGTGGAGCCCGGCCTCGATCGGCCGGGCTCTCTCGTTCAGAAGTCCATGGCGGGAGCGGCCGGAACTGGTTCAGCTTTTTTCGGCTTTTCCGCCACCAATGCCTCGGTCGTGATCAGCAGCGAAGCTATCGACGCGGCGTCCTGCAAGGCGGTGCGGACGACCTTGGCGGGATCGATCACACCGGCTTTCACCAAGTCCTCGTACTCGCCAGTCGCCGCGTTGAAGCCCCAGTTGTAGCTCTGGTGCTCCAGAAGCTTGCCGACGACCAATGAACCATCCTCGCCGGCGTTCTGCACGATTTGGCGAGCCGGCACCTGGATTGCACGGCGGATGATATCGATACCGGCCTTTTGGTCGGCATTTGATGTCTTGATGCCACCAAGCGCCTTGAGAGACCGCAGAAGCGCTACCCCGCCGCCGGGGAGAATGCCTTCCTCCACCGCTGCGCGGGTAGCATGCATCGCATCGTCGACACGGTCTTTGCGTTCCTTGACTTCGACCTCCGTCGCACCACCCACCCGGATCACGGCGACGCCTCCGGCAAGTTTGGCGAGGCGCTCTTGCAGTTTTTCACGATCATAGTCGGAGGTCGTTTCCTCGATCTGAAGCCTGATTTGCTGGGCGCGCGCCTCGATATCCTTCTTGGCGCCCGCGCCTCCGACGATGGTGGTATTGTCCTTGTCAATGACCACCTTCTTGGCGCGCCCGAGCATCTTCACCGTCACGTTTTCCAGCTTGATGCCGAGGTCCTCGCTGATGACATTGCCGCAGGTCAGGATCGCGATGTCCTCCAGCATGGCCTTGCGACGATCGCCGAAGCCCGGCGCCTTGACGGCCGCGACCTTCAATCCGCCGCGCAGCCTGTTGACGACCAACGTCGCAAGCGCTTCACCTTCGATGTCCTCTGCGATGATCAGGAGCGGCTTACCGGACTGAACGACCTGCTCCAACAGCGGCAGCATGGTCTGCAAGCCGGACAGCTTCTTCTCGTGAATCAGAACGTAGGGATCCTCGAGTTCGACGCGCATCTTCTCAGGGTTCGTGACGAAATATGGCGAGATATAACCGCGGTCGAACTGCATACCCTCAACCACTTCGAGTTCGGTATGCAGGCTCTTGGCCTCCTCGACGGTAATCACGCCCTCATTGCCGACCTTGTTCATGGCGTCGGCTAGGAAGCGGCCGATCTCGGTATCACCATTGGCGGAGATTGTGCCGACCTGCGCGATCTCGTCATTGGCGGTGATTTTCTTGGCGTGGGATTTCAGATCGGTCACGATGGCCTCGACAGCGAGGTCAATGCCCCGCTTCAGGTCCATCGGGTTCATGCCGGCGGCGACGGATTTGCTGCCCTCCCTGAAGATGGCTTGAGCGAGCACGGTCGCCGTTGTGGTGCCGTCACCGGCGGCATCGCTCGTCTTTGAGGCGACCTCGCGCACCATCTGCGCGCCCATGTTCTCGAACTTGTCCTCCAGTTCGATCTCTTTGGCGACGGTCACGCCATCTTTGGTAATGCGCGGCGCACCGAACGATTTCTCGATCACGACGTTACGCCCCTTCGGACCGAGTGTGACCTTCACCGCGTTTGCCAGTGTGTCGACGCCCCGCAGCATGCGCTCTCGGGCCTCGGTTGCGAACTTCACGTCCTTGGCAGCCATTTGATCTCTCCTTTCCTCTATGACTGTCAGCGCGCTAAGCTGCCTTCTTGACGGTCGATGTCGTGTCGACAACACCCAGAAGGTCGCTCTCCTTCATGATCAGGAATTCCTCGCCGTCGATCTTGACCTCTGTGCCAGACCACTTGCCGAACAGAACGCGGTCACCGGGCTTGACGTCGAGTTGAGCGAGCTGGCCCTGCTCGTTGCGTGCGCCTGGGCCAGTGGCGACAATCTCGCCCTGCTGCGGCTTCTCCTTTGCTGTGTCTGGAATGATGATACCGCCGGCGGTTTTCTCCTCGGCGTCGAGACGTCGCACGAGCACGCGATCGTGCAAGGGACGGAAATGCATGCACATCCTCCTTGGGTAGGTTCAGCGATGTCCAAAATCCAGGTCCGTAACGGCCCCCGGGCGACAAAGCACCTAGGCGCGAGGGATCTACTTTCAAGAGGAGGGAACAAATTTTTCGGGCGTAGGCCGGCTCGCGATGTGGGGCGCGGGTTCGCTCCCGGAGGTCGGCCCCCAGCGTCCTCAATCGCTCGCCGCATGTTGAAAACTAGGATCATCAAACCAAGATGTCTTCTCGGCTGCAGAGCATCTCTGCGCGGCAGATTGGAGCATCGTCGAAAGGAGGGTAACTAGAGATGCGGACGCTATTGGTACTTGCTGCTCTACTCGGGATGTTGGTTTCGCTGCGGGCGAAAGAAGCGGATTCGCCGCGGGCAGCGCGAAGCCCCGAGGCCGCCGTCAAGCAGGTTGTCAGCAATCAAAGCGGCCAGCCGCCGGGCAAGCCCGCAAGAACAAGGTCAGATGGTCGCAAGGATCGTGATTTTTCGGCAGAGGCCATCGTGCCCGATATCTGCACCGGCTGCTGATCCATCGATCAGCAGCCGGCCAACGATTTTTCGTGTTCTGCTTCTAATATGCGCTTGCTGAAGCAGCCTCAATATCCGGAAGGCGTGCGCACATTATCGTCTTGATGCGCTTCAGCGCACGCTGCTCGATCTGGCGGATACGCTCACGAGAAATCCCGAAGGTATTGGCAAGATCGTCAAGCGTGCTTTGCTCTTCCGCCATGTAACGGGCTTCGACGATGGTGCGTTCTCGCGGAGAGAGCGCACTCAGCGCCTCCGAGAGTGCAGCCTTCTGCCGTTCACGGTCTCCGGTCTCCACAAGCTGGGTTTCAGGATCAGGAGATGAATCGGCGAGCCTGTCTTGCCATTGTTCGCCTTCTTCGTCACTGAGCTGAACGTTCAGCGTCATATCGCCACGGATCCGCCCGTTCATCTCGACGACGTCGGTTTCCCTAACCTGAAGATGTTCAGAGATCTGCTTCACCTGCTCCGGCGAAAGCTCGCCATCGTCCGGCGCACCAAGGCGTCTCTTCAACTTTCGAAGGTTGAAGAACAGCTTTTTTTGCGCTGCCGTTGTGCCGAGCTTGACGAGTGACCACGATCTCAGGACGAACTCCTGCACGGACGCCTTGATCCACCAAGCGGCATAGGTCGCCAGGCGAAATCCCTTCTCAGGGTCGAACCGCTTGACGGCCAGCATCAATCCGACGTTGGCTTCCGAGATGAGGTCGGCGATGGGCAATCCATAGCGCCGATATTTCAGCGCGATCTTGGCGGCCAATCGCAGATGGCTCGTCACCAGACGGTAGGCAGCTTCGCGATCCCCAGAATCCCGAAGACGCCTTGCGTACATCACTTCTTCGGATGCATCGAGCAGCGGGAAGCTACGGATCTCCTGCAGATACCGGGACAACCCGGCTTCCGAATGGATGGCAGGGAGGGCTGACTTGATTGACATGACTTGCCCTCCCTCAGAAGCCATCGCCGCTCTTGAGCTCTAACGAGCGGCCAGAGGGAAGACGCAGCCGCGGGGACCCACCGAGGTGAGCGAGACTGATCGACTGCCAAGCGATGACACAGGTAGCTTTCATATCCATATCCTCCATGGAGCAAAATGGTACGAGCCGCCGTGTCGCCTGGCTTAGCTGGGCCCTGAGGCGCCCAACGGCACTCAGGCCGGCGGCGCCAAAAGAACTGCGAACCCAATGGGTTGTTCCCCGTATCAGCTAGCCAATTCGTCAGAAGCCAAGCTGCCACGGCCCGATGAGGCGAGGGACGAGACCGACGCTTGGGGCCTACTCTCCTGCTCGCTATGACCTCCTCGATCGAGGTGAAGTGCGAATGCGCTTGTGCCGGGAGCCTCTAGCCCGGCGCGGAGTTGCATGCTCGGGATCAGGTAATCGCCACCATTCTGTCGCCGGTACGGAATGGGCGTGGTGGTCGCGAGCGCGCGCATCCGCTCACGCAATTCTTCGGCAATAGGCGCAAAACCGGCGTCGTCCAGCCGGTCCACGCGATAGACCACGAAGGGCGGAAGGACTTCATAGCCGGGATAGTAGAGAATGCCGTGATTGATGGGGAACAGCAGGTCGTCGATCGGCCCGTTGACGCCGCGATCGGAATAGTGCTCCTCCCATCCACCGGCAGTCACGACCAGCATCGCGCGCTTGCCCTTCAAAGTCCCGTCGCCATAGCGATCGCCCCACCGCTTGTCGCTGTGTTCGCCGACCCCATACGCGAAGCCGTAGGCGAACACCCGGTCGACCCAGCCCTTGAGGATCGCCGGCATCGAAAACCACCACAATGGAAATTGCAGGATCAGGACATCCGCCCACAACAGCTTTTCGATCTCGGCTTTCACGTCGCCGGTCAACGTCCCCGTCTCGAAAGCCTGCTTGGAGGCCGCGGCCGGCTTGAGCCGTTCACCTTGCCCGAGCGACGGAAAGTCCCCTCTGCCGACCTCCGACTTCCAGCCCTGGGCATAGAGATCCGACACCTGCACCTCGTGGCCGAGCCGCTTGAGCTCCCTGACAGCGACGTCTAGCAGCGAGCCGTTCAGCGAGCGCGGCTCCGGATGGGCGAAGACAATCAATACTTTCATGACAGCACCTCCTGATGAGTGACGCTGATCAGGTGGCGCGCGAAGCCGCGATCTAGTAGATGTGAGCAATGGATAAGATTGTGCCGAAAAATGGATAAATCAGAAGTCACCCTTGAGCGCATGCGCAGCTTCGTCCGGGTCGCCGAGCGGGGCAATCTGTCCGCCGTCGCGCGCGAGCTGGAAGTCGGGCAGTCAACGGTGACGCGCCATTTGCGGGAGCTGGAGGACGCGGTCGGCGTGCCGCTGCTCAGCAGAACCACGCGCCGGGTGACGATGACTGAAGAGGGGGCGCGCTATTATCGCCACTGCGTCCAGATCCTCCGCCAGGTTGATTTGGCCGGCGAGGAAGCGCGCAGCACACGCGGCGCGGCAGCGGGTACGGTACGCATCTCGTGCACCGCGGCCTTCGGAGTACTGCACGTCAGCCGTTTCATCTTCGCTTTTCAGGACCGCCATCCGGACATCCTTGTTGATCTGAGCCTCACGGATGAGCGCATCGACCTCGTGCAGGAAGGCGTCGATATTGCCCTCCGGCTTGGGCCACTTGGTGACAGTTCGATGAAGCTGAAGGCGCTGGGCCAATCCCGCCGAATGCTCGTCGCCGCACCGAGCTATCTAGCCGAACGCGGCAAGCCGGCGCAGCCGCAAGACTTGGCAGATCACGAAGGCGTCAGGATGTCTAATATCGCAGGCAGCGATCTACTCGTACTGCATGGTCAGCGCGGCGGACGCCATGTGGTGCCATTCGGGGGTCGTTTGCGCGTTGATCATGGACTTGCAGCAAGAGAGGCCCTCGTAGCCGGACGCGGGATAGCGCCTGCACATCTCTGGCTGGTCGAGGATCTCCTCGCCGCCAACAAGCTCGAAGTGGTGCTTCCCGAATTTTCGCCACCCTCCGTTCCGCTGAACATGCTGATCGTACCGGAACGTTTGGGCATCGCCCGAGTGCGCTTGCTTACCGACTTTCTCTCGGCACAGATCGCGCAAACGCCTGGGATCAAGAAGCAGGCTCCTGGAGGCTAGAGAGCCGGCGGTGCAGAGGGCCAAATCTGGAGGACTGCACTGCCGCAGCTTTTCACGAGAGCCTCCCGACCAGACCACATCGGCCCCAGCCTGGAGGTTTTTCCGGATCGAAAAACGAGCTGGGACCGAGCGGTCTGCCGCTGTCTCGTCGGCAAACGTCGCCTTCATCCCAAAAAATCATCGCGTTAGGATTCAAATTTGTGAATCCCCGGCCGGCGGGTGGCGTATATCGCGCCTGCAATGTTGCGCGGGTACCTCATGCTGCCAGCTCCGGCGCGTAACCGGCTGTCTGGGCAGGAACACCCTCCAAGGTCTCTTTGCGCTGGGCCTGGATCGTCGCGCGCCCCGGAAGAAGGCCCGGCGAGAACCGGGCTTCGTTTGATCACCAGTACCAGTACGGATAAACCGGAGGATAATAGCGGACTACCCGGTACGGACGGCCATAGTAGTAGGGCGGGCCATAGACCGGTCCATAATAGACCGGTGGTGCGGTCGCGGCCGCTAGTGTTCCAGCGAACAGTCCGAGCGCAAGCCCGGGACCGATACCCGGGCCGCCCCAGCCATGATGACGCCAATGGGCCGAAGCCGGCGCAACCGATCCGATGAGGAGCGTTGCCGCCGCGACGACTGCAAGTGCAAGCTTTCTCATGTCGTTTCCCTCAAGTTACTACGCGCTCTGCGCACTTGTCTCCTTGTCATGGTCCACTTCGCCGAACCTCGGTTCGGCTATACAGTGAATTAGAACTGTCCGGGGCGAGTTCAAGTAACTCGTTGATGAGACCTGTCGATCTTGCCAGCGATTTGGCGGAGCCAAAAACCAGCATCATGAGTTCTTCACCTGCTCCGGCGTTCTCAACGCGGTGGTGGACCAGCTCTAGCTGGGGCGCGAAAATGAGCGCGCCGTTAGACCGCCCGGAGGCCTTCCTTCGGCATCTCCCGGATCAACAGGTCAATATCGCTCTGCTCCAGCGTCTCCTTCTCCAGGAGCTTCTTTGCCGCGCGGTCCAGGATCGGACGCCGCGTATTCAGTATGCCTTGGGTGCGTTGAAAGACCTGATCTACAGTATCCTTTACCTCGCGGTCGATGGCTGCGGCGGTCTCCTCCGCGTAACCACGCTCGCGAACTGGATAGGGCTGGTCAGGGCGTGCTAGGAAATTGCCGGGCTCGCGGTCATAGGCAACGCTGCCGAGCTTCTCCGACATCCCATAGCGTGTGACCATGCTCCGTGCGATGTCGGTCACCCGGCGCAGATCGTCGGCAGCTCCCGTCGACAGATGACCAAACACGATGAGCTCAGCTGCACGGCCGCCAAGCAGAACGGCCATTTTGTTTTCCAGCTCCTCCTTGGTCATCAAAAATCGATCCTCGATCGGCCGCTGAATGGTGTAGCCGAGTGCACCGACCCCACGCGGTATGATCGAGACCTTGTGCACGGGATCGACACCGGTCAAGGAAAGCGCGACCAGCGCGTGGCCCATCTCATGAAAAGCGACGATCTCACGTTCCTTGGGATTGAGCAGCCGGTTACGTTTTTCCAGGCCGGCGACCATGCGCTCCACCGCGTTATTGAAGTCGCTCATGCTTACCGCCTCGGCGCCGCGGCGGGTTGCCAGCAGTGCGGCCTCGTTGACGAGGTTAGCCAGATCGGCGCCAGTAAATCCCGGTGTCAAAGCTGCAACCGACTCCGGCTCGACGTCGCCGGCGAGCCGCACCTTTTTCATATGGACCTTGAGTATCTCGATACGCCCCTTCTTGTCCGGACGATCGACCAACACCTGACGATCGAAGCGGCCGGCGCGCAACAGCGCAGGGTCAAGGATTTCAGGCCGGTTGGTTGCCGCGAGGATGACCAGCCCCGATCGCGAGTCGAAGCCGTCGAGTTCGACCAATAGTTGGTTGAGCGTCTGCTCCTTCTCGTCGTGACCTCCAGCAAACGGACCGATGCCACGCGCTCGGCCAAGCGCATCGAGCTCGTCAATAAAGATAATTGCTGGTGCCTTTTCGTGTGCCTGCTGGAACAGATCGCGCACCCGTGCCGCGCCGACACCAACAAACATCTCCACGAATTCCGAACCCGAGATCGAGAAGAACGGAACTCGGGCTTCGCCTGCAACCGCCTTCGCCAGCAAGGTTTTGCCCGTGCCGGGCGGACCAACCAGCAGCACACCTTTCGGCATGCGACCGCCAAGCCGACCGTAATCGGTGGGATTCTTCAGGAAATCGACGACCTCGCGAAGCTCGTCCTTGGCTTCGTCGACACCGGCGACATCGGCAAAGGTGACGCCCGTGTTGGACTCGACATAGATCTTGGCCTTGCTCTTGCCGATCGCCATCAGTCCGCCGCCAAGGCCGCCGCCTTCAGCCACGCGACGGCCGATGTACCACCACAGCCCGAAGAAAAGCAGCACGGGCATCACCCACGAGAGGAGGTCGCGCAGAAAGGTGCTCTCGATTTGTCCGGTGAAGCGGACGTTGTATTTCTCCAGTTCCTGCGCCACGTCCTGGTCGACACGCGTGGTCACAAATCTCTTCTGGCCGCCCTGCAGCGGCTCCTTGAGCGTGCCCTGCAGGGTGCGATCGGAAATGCCGACCGCATCGATCTTCCCCTGATGCAGTAATTGCAGGTATTCGCTGTAGGGAATGACGGCAATTTGTGTGGTCGTTGCGATAAGATACTGGATGAAGAAGATCGCGAAAATCGCGGCGATGGTATATCCGACATTGAAGCGAGTTTTGTTGGTCATGCAGAAACTCAATGCAAAGGGCCCGGGAGCAGGTTCCTCGAACCGAGCGGATAATCGGCGGTTGGCGCGGCACTGCACCAAACACTCTGGCGTGGCATTGGTTTCAACGAGGTCCTGACGGAGCCGGACGCAGCCCCGTCGGGCGATCTCGACTGCGGCAGTCCGCCTGGGCGGAGGCTCCGCCCCTGGTAAGCCGTCGACCGCCACTTTGACTTCTGCGCGTTCGGCCCGCTCGTTAACGTCCAGGGGCGAGTACGCGGAGGGAATGGCTGCCGCACTCGCACGGGCGTGGACGTATCTCGACTGCGGCCGCCGAAAGTGAAATTGAGCAGGCTTTGCACCAGCGGCGGCGGACCTCTTGAAACCTAACCAGTGGGTTCTAATTCGAAGAGTGCGGTGCGGATCGCGCTGCACCGGACGCCTGTCGAGGGTCCGGTTTTTGGGCGCCGGACGCGGTGTCCGGCGCTCATAAACCATGTTGCTCAAGTGGAGGATGTGGCTATGACCACCTTTGATTTTGCCCCCCTGTGGCGTTCGACCGTTGGCTTCGATCGCGTGTTTGATCTGCTCGAGGATTCCGTCCAATGGACGGGCGACAATTACCCACCTTACAACATTGAGCGGGCCGACCAGGATCACTATCAGATCTCCCTCGCGCTAGCCGGCTTTGCACCGCATGAAATAACCATTACTGCGGAGCAAAACGTACTCACGGTTGAAGGCCGAAAGGCCGATAAGGGAGACCACCAATACTTGTACCAGGGTATCTCCGTGCGTCCATTCCGGCATCAGTTTAATCTCGCCGAGTACGTGCAAGTGAAGCGCGCTTCGTTTGAAGACGGAATGCTCAAGATCGAGCTGGTACGTGAACTCCCCGAAGCGATGAAGCCGCAGCAGATACCGATCCAAGCCGGCAACGACAACCAGAAGCTCGTGAACCAGCAAACGGCCTGAGTTCACTCGCCTGCTAGTCAGCGGGGGTCTCCTCGCTCAGCTACCAGCGTGCACCGGACTGCGGGTGGACGCCTGATGGCAGAGCGAGCTCGCGTGGCCAGATTCAGGGAGAAATACATGAAGAACGTAATCTCAAACGATCCGCAGCAGCTCGAGCGCAGGCTGCTCAAGCTCCTCGAACGTCACGGAGGCGACGGTCGCGCGATCACCCTTGAGAGCCTTGCTGCCAATATTGGCATGCAGCAGCAAGCGAAGGATCTTCTCCTTGCCCTGGGTAACCTCGTCACACGGGGGCTTGTTAAGCGTGCCGGCGACGATCCTATACCTGGCTCTCTTGTTGCATTCCGTCTGGTACGCGCGGCATCGCCGTATGATTTATCGGCTGCCACGAGCGCGGCAGCCGCGATAGTGGCCCGTCCGTTAAAGGCCTCGACCAAGGCAGTTCGTCAAAGCCGTTCACGAGAGAGCACACAGCTGCCCAAAGGCATTGAGACCCTGTATTCGACAGTTTGGCAAGGTTGGTAGATCAGCGATGGACGATTATCGCGACCTCATGACGGTTGCTCTGGTGCTGTTCTTCGCGGGTCTCATGTTGGTGGTCGGCCAACTCTATCTCGAACACAGCACCAGACAGGATCTGGGCACGGAGATCGAGCTACCGCATGTGCCGACTTTATCGCCAATCTTGAGTTCGCGTGCGGGCGAGCATTCAGGCCGAACCTTCCGCTAGTGGTCTAGACAAATGTGTATGGTTCAAGGAGCTGGCGTTTATCAGAAACATCGGGGAGTCGAGTCACCTGGAGCGACTCGAACCGCCGACGTCGCTTTTTGTTTTCTCGCTTTGGCCCACGTGACATCTCGGCATTGACGGACGCTGAGCCCTGCTCGCGAGATTACTAGGCATCTTGGACCCTGCGCAGGGTGTCCAGCCTGCGCAGCGCACCCGCACTCTATGCGCCAACGCTTTGCGGACGTCGCGCATAGCTCCGACAAAGGACCACCGACGCTAGCCTCCGATGGATCTTTTTTGATCTCCCGGTGCACACGTCGTGCACACGCCGCCCTCTAACCAATTGAAAAACCTGAACTCTCGGCCCAATCCATCATGGGGAAGTTTGAGCTAATATTGGACAGCAGAATCACGGTTGCTCCACCATGATCCGCTTTACGCCAAAGGCCGCCCGCCTCGCCAAGCCGCTCCTCGACCTGATGCTAGCATCAGGATGGCCGTTAGGGGCGCACGTTGTCTTGCGCCCCCGAAATCTCGAAAGCAGCCAAGGCAAATTACACGCTCCGCGTTGAGCTTCAACTTCTGATCAATCCCAGCTCAGCGCGCCGCCGTTCTGGTATTCGATGACGCGGGTTTCGAAGAAGTTCTTCTCCTTCTTCAGGTCCATCGCCTCCGACATCCACGGGAACGGATTCTCCACCTCAGCGAAGACCGGAGCGAGGCCGATCTGGGCGCAGCGACGGTTCGCGATGAAATGCATGTACTGCTCGCACAGCGCCGCGTTGAGGCCGAGGAAGCCGCGCGGCATGGTGTCCCGGCCATAGGCGGCTTCGAGTTCGGCCGCCTCACGGATCATGCCACGGATCTCGTCCTGGAATTCGGCGGTCCACAGATGCGGATTCTCGATCTTGATCTGGTTGATCACGTCGATGCCGAAGTTCAGATGGATGCTCTCGTCGCGCAGGATGTACTGATACTGCTCGGCGATGCCGACCATCTTGTTGCGGCGGCCGAGCGACAGGATCTGCGCGAAACCCGTGTAGAACCACATGCCTTCAAATACGACGTAGAACGCGACGAGATCGCGCAGGAAGGCGCGGTCGTTATCGGGCGTGCCGGTCTCGAACGACGGGTCGTCGAGATGCTGGGTGTGCTTGAGCGCCCACGCCGCCTTGTCGGTGATGGACGGCACCTCGCGGTACATGTTGAACAGCTCACCCTCATCGAGGCCGAGACTTTCCACGATGTACTGGAAGGTGTGGGTGTGCACCGCCTCCTCGAAGGCCTGGCGGAGCAGATACTGCCGGCATTCCGGATTGGTCAGGTGACGGTAGATCGCCAGCACAATGTTGTTGGCGACCAGCGATTCCGACGCCGCGAAGAAACCGAGGTTGCGCTTGATGGCGCGACGCTCGTCCTCCGTCAGACCGTCGCGCGACTTCCACAGCGCGATGTCGGCCTGCATCGAGACTTCGGTCGGCATCCAGTGATTGTTGCAGCCGGAAAGATATTTCTCCCAGGCCCATTTGTATTTCAGCGGCAAGAGCTGGTTGACGTCGGCGCGGCAGTTGATCATCCGCTTCTCGTCGACCGAGACGCGGCCGCCGGCACGATCGATCGCCCCTAAGCCGGTCGGATCGACCGGCTCGAGCTTGAGCTGGATATGCGGACGCAGTGCCGTGGCGAGGGTAGAAGCGGCGGGAGCAGCCGCGGTGATTTCGGTGTCGGACCAATCAAGCATCGTCATCTCCTCACTGGCAGGCTTCGCATTCGGGATCGTCGATTCGGCAGGCCTTGATGCCGTCGAGATCGGGCGCCGCCGCCGTCGAGATCATGATCGGGGCATGCGAAACCGCGCTCGACGCGGACACTGCGTTGAGCTTGCCGTCGGTGCCCTTCAACGTGGACTTCTCTACATGGGTGGCGCTACGCGAGCGCAGGTAATAGGTCGTCTTCAATCCACGCCGCCAGGCTAGCCGGTAGAGCGTGTCAAGCTTCTTGCCGGAGGGATTGGCGATGTATAGGTTGAGCGACTGCGACTGGTCGATCCATTTCTGCCGACGTGCGGCGGCTTCGATCAGCCAGGCGCTGTCGATCTCGAACGCGGTGGCATAGAGCGCCTTGAGATCATCAGGCACGCGGTCGATCTGGCCGACACTGCCGTCGAAATATTTGAGGTCGGAGACCATCACCTCGTCCCACAGCCCCCTCGCCTTCAGATCGCGCACGAGGAAATCGTTCACGACCGTGAAGTCGCCGGACATGTTCGATTTGACGAACAGGTTCTGGTAGTTCGGCTCGATCGATTGCGAGACGCCGCAGATGTTGGAGATCGTCGCGGTCGGCGCGATCGCCATGACGTTCGAGTTGCGCATGCCGCTTGAAGTGACCTTCTTGCGGAGGCGATCCCAGTCCAGCGTCGCGGAGCGGTCGGCATCTAACCCGCCGCGGGACTCCGCGACGAACTGGATAGAGTCGAGCGGCAGGATGCCCTTCGACCACAGCGAGCCCTCGAAGCTCGGATAGCGGCCGCGCTCGGCGGCGAGATCCGACGACGCCTCGATGGCGTGGTAGGAGATCGCCTCCATGCTGACATCGGCAAAGCTGACGGCGACATCCGATGCGATCGGGATGCGCTGGACCTGAAGCGCTTCCTGGAAACCCATCAAGCCGAGACCGACCGGCCGGTGACGCATGTTGGAACGGCGCGCCTCCGGGATGGTGTAGAAATTGATGTCGATGACATTGTCGAGCATCCGCACGGCCGTCGTCACCGTCCGCTTCAGCTTGGCCTGGTCGATGCCGCCAGCGCTGACATGGGCGAGCATGTTGATGGAGCCGAGATTGCAGACCGCTACCTCGTCGGCCGAGGTGTTGAGCGTGATCTCGGTGCAGAGGTTCGAGGAATGGATCACGCCCATGTGCCGCTGCGGCGAGCGCAGATTGCAGGGATCCTTGAAGGTGATCCACGGATGGCCGGTCTCGAACAGCATGGTCAGCATGCGCCGCCAGAGATCGGTCGCACGCACGGTCTTGAACACGCGCATGCCGCCGGCTTTCGCTTTGGCTTCATAGGCCTCGTAGGCCGTTTTGAAGGCTGCGCCGTAGAGATCGTGCAGGTCAGGCGTCTCGTCCGGAGAGAACAAAGTCCATTCGCCGTCGGCATCGACGCGCTGCATGAACAGGTCGGGCACCCAGTTCGCGGTGTTCATGTCGTGGGTGCGGCGGCGATCGTCGCCGGTGTTCTTGCGCAGGTCGAGGAATTCCTCGATGTCGACGTGCCAGGTCTCGAGGTAGGCGCAGACCGCGCCCTTGCGCTTGCCGCCCTGGTTGACCGCGATCGCGGTGTCGTTAGCAACCTTCAGGAACGGGATGATGCCTTGGCTCTCGCCATTGGTGCCCTTGATGTGGGCGCCGAGACCGCGCACCGGCGTCCAGTCATTGCCGAGGCCGCCGGAATATTTGGCGAGCAGGGCGTTGTCCTTGACCGATTTGAAGATGCCGTCGAGATCGTCCGACACCGTCGTGAGGAAACAGGACGAGAGCTGCGGGCGCAGCGTGCCCGAATTGAACAAGGTCGGCGTCGAGGCCATGAAGTCGAACGACGACAGCAAATCGTAGAACTCGATCGCCTTGGCTTCGCGATCGATCTCGCGGACGGCGAGGCCCATCGCGACGCGCATGAAGAACGCCTGCGGCAGCTCGATACGCTTGCCGCGCTCATGCAGGAAGTAACGGTCGTAGAGCGTCTGCAAGCCGAGGAACTGGAAGTTCAAGTCGCGTTCGGGCTTGAGCGCTGCCGCAATGCGCGACAGATCGAAACGGGAGAGCTCGGGATCGAGCAGCTCGGCCGCGATGCCGACCTTCACATAGGCCGGAAAATATTCGGCATAGCGGGTCACCATGTCGGCCTGCGAGGCCGAGGTCGGAACGCCCTGGACGTAGGACAGCACCTCGCCGCGCAGCTTGTCGAGCAGCAGGCGCGCGCTGACATAGGCGTAGTTGGGCTCCTGCTCGACCAAAGTCCGCGCGGCCATGATCGAGGCCAGCGCCAGCTCATCCTGGCTGATGCCGTCGTAGAGATTGCGGGTGGTTTCGGCCAGCACCGGCGCGGCGGAGACACCGTCGAGGCCGGCGCAGGCTTCGCCGATGATCAAGGCGAGACGCTTGCTGTCGAGGCCGACGCGCGAGCCGTCGGCGAGCGTGACATGAAGCTCCGGTACGGCGACCGTCTTGGCTTCCGCAGCGGCTTCCTCCGCACGCTGGCGCGAGCGTTCCTCACGATACAGCACATAGGCGCGCGCGACCTTGTGGTGCTCGCTGCGCATCAAAGCGAGCTCGACCTGGTCCTGCACGTCCTCGATGTGGAACGTGCGCCCCTCGCCTGCCCGGCGCATCAGTGCGGTGACGACTTCGGACGTGAGCTGCTCGACACTCTCATGGACGCGGCGCGAGGCGACCGCGTTGGTGCCTTCCACGGCCAGAAACGCCTTGGTCATGGCAACCGCGATCTTGGCGGAATCGAATGGCGAGACCTTGCCGTTGCGGCGAATGATCTGCATGGACGGCTCGCTGGAAGCCGCAAGTGACTGTGGACGCAACTGGATGATGGGTGCGGAAGCGCTTTCCGCGTCGTGCAGGTTCAGTGACATCAATCGGCCCCGTGATGCGCGCGTTATGTTTGAACGGGGCTTTTGGAAAGGACGCCGCAGAAACGCCGGCAGGAAAGCGCCGGACGGTGCATGCAAGCGACCGCCGGACACCC
This sequence comes from Bradyrhizobium ingae, assembly GCF_055791185.1. Taxonomy (NCBI): domain Bacteria; kingdom Pseudomonadati; phylum Pseudomonadota; class Alphaproteobacteria; order Hyphomicrobiales; family Nitrobacteraceae; genus Bradyrhizobium; species Bradyrhizobium ingae. Next base: position 382,639 of record NZ_JBVUBB010000001.1, on the reverse strand, counting down.
CGCCCGTGGACGTTCAGATCGTCACGGCAGGTCTCCTGGCTCGCAGGTCGTCGCTCGCTTCCCGTCTTCCCAATGCGCGGACGCACCAGTGACGCTTGTACGGAAGCAGCTCGCTGCTGACAGTTGCGGGGGCAGCGCCGGAATTCCGCGCCTTCTGGCGCAGTTCACCGGCTTCCCTCTTAGCCACTAAATCTTGCGATCCAGCGGAACCGTGACGCCCACATGTGGTGATATTCGTGAGCGGGTGTCAACGATTCGTTTGAATGGGCGTCCCGTATTCGCTGTGGAATGTGGGAGTTCCGATCTACGAGCCGGTCTTGGGACTGACTGTCCGTATTTCGCCCCGGTCCCGGTTGAGGCCCAGAGCCACGCAGTATGACGATTTACTTAAATCATCATACCACTGTATGAGTATTCGGGTAAGACATCATACCAGCGACTTCGGAATGCCGGGCCCGAAGCTCGCCGCGTAAAGGGGGACGAGTTGCGTAGGGTTTCTTGGCACCTGGCACTGGCCAGCATGACGTTGTCCGGCTTCGCGGCCGAAGATTCAATCAATGCACAGACGGTACCGAGCGCATCCGCGCCGTTGCCCCCTGTGACGGTTGCAGCGCCGGAAGCTGCGCCCAAACGCGCCCGACGAACCGAGGCGGCCTCGCGAACGAGCACCGCGCGCCGTGCGCAGAACAGGCCCGTTGCGCGGGCATCCTCCCAGCAGCCCGCGCTTGGGCTTTCCATCGGCGCAGGCGCGACGGCAAGCCGCGGCGACGTGTCGAGCGCCGTGACAGCCCTCCCCGCTGCGGTGACCGTATTGGACGCGCCGGCCATCAGCCGGCTGGCGGTCGCGACCTATGGCGACCTGTTCCGCCCGCTCCCCGGTTTCAACGTGTCCAACTACGGCCAAGGCGGCATCGGCTATGGCCTCTCGCTACGCGGCTACACCGACGCCGAGCATGGCCGCGACATCGCCTATTTCATCGACGGCGTCCCGCTCAACGAGGTCTCCTCGCTGCACACGCCGAACTACGCCGACCTCAACGTGCTTTTCCCCGAGACGGTGAAGAGCATCGAGATCGTGCGCGGACCGTTCTCGGTCGAATACGGCGATTCCAACATGGGCGGCTCGGTCAACATCACGACCAAGCAGGCCGAGCCCTTCGCGAGCGTCGGCGTCTCCGGCGGCACGCAAGGCACCGCGCGGGGCGTCGCCACCTACAGTACGACGCAAGGTGCGTGGCTGCCTTATCTGGCGCAGGAGGGCTATCACACCGACGGCTATCGCGAAAATAGCTTCATCAATCGCTACAATTCGTTCAACAAGGTCACGACGATCTTGCCTGACGGTGCGACCATCTCGTTCCGCGCGCAGGCCTATGGCACGGAATACGGCTCGCCCGGCTATGCAAATCGCGATGCGATCGCCGCAGGCGCGATCTCCGAGCGCTCAGCCACCAATCCGACCGACGGCGGCAACAAGCAACTCGAGAACTTCGTCACCAACTACAGTTCGGGCGCCCAGGACCAGGAACTGAAGGGGACGTTGTACGTCAGCCACCAGTTTTCGAACCGTTTCGCCGATTTCGGCGGTGGCCAGCGCGTGCAGCACGAAGACCGCACGATGGTCGGCGGCCGCGTGAGCAAGGTCTGGACCGGCGCCATCGGCGACGACATCCCGGTGCAGGTCCTGCTCGGCAGCAACTGGCGCACCGACTTCATCGAGGCGTTCCAGGCTCCGACGACCGCGCGTGCCGTGACCGGGCCGGCCGTGGTCAATGTCGGGTTGACCCAGACCAACGTCGCCGGCTTTGGACAGGTCCAGGTCAAACCGCTCCCCTGGCTCAAGTTCACGGCGGGCACACGCTACGACCAGTTTTACTACGATATCAACGACCGCATCACGCTCGGCGGGACGCCAAACATCTCGAACGGCGTTACGAGCCCGAAGGTCGGCGTCGCGATCACGCCGGTAAGATGGCTCGAGCTGTTTGCCAATTATGGCCAGGGCTTCCGCAGCGTCGACGTGCCCGCGGAGCTTATCGGCAATCCCGGCATTCAGCCGTTCAAGATCGTCAGTCGCGAAGGCGGGTTCCAGCTCACCTTCGATCGCGTCAGATTTTTGGCAAGCTATTGGACGACCGACTCCGCGAACGAGGCGTTTCAAGCCGATGCCGGCCTGCCGGTTACGTTCCTGGGCAAGGCTCAGCGCAACGGATACGATGTCGATGCACGCTGGTTCGTGATCCAGGAGCCCGTCAACAATGTGTCCCTGTTCGCCAACTATACCGGCATAACGGCGCGCCTCGTCGATGCGGCGCCGTCCTATTTCGTGCCGAACGTGCCGAACTATGTCGCCAATGTCGGCGTCGACTTCAACGTTGCGACCGTCAATGCGCAGGTACTGTCCGGCTCGGCCTATGTGACCTTCGTCGGCAAAAAGAACCTGACCCAGGACGGCCTCATCACGACCTCGCCGTACTCGCGCGTGACCGGAAAGATCGCCTATTCCTGGCCTGAGGGGTGGACCGCATTCACACAGGCAACCTGGTATCCGGGTGATCGGGTCAGCGAGATCGCGATCAATTTCGGCAACCCGGTCAACGCCAATTCATCCGACATCTTCGTCAGCGCCCAGCCGACCCTCGCTGTCCTCGCGGGCGTGAGCTATCGCTTCCCGACAGTGGTGGCCGCGGCGGCGCCAAAACTGGTGACCAAATGATCTCTTCCCGTTCCATTCAATCTCTGCTGCTCTCGGCTGCGTTAACGCTCTGCTCGGCCGCTCCGTCGACTGCACATGACGTCTGGATCACGCTGTCCGGGCCGGCGAACGCGCGCCGTGCCGTCGTCAACTACGGTCATCCCGACGACCGGCCCCCCGCCTTCGCCGACAAGGTGGTGGACCTGTTCGCGATCACGTCGAAAGCACGCAACTCGCTGCTCGACGGCCTTGCGGCCGCCTCGGAGAACGGCGTTCAGATTGCCAGATCAAAACCGTTCGACGATGCCGGACACACGCTGCTCGCGGCGCGCTATGACAACGGCTTCTGGATCAAGACGAAGGACGGCCTCTATCGCAACGCGACGCGGCGGCTGATGCCTGATGCGGTCGAGAGCTTCTGGTCGGGAAAGTTCGCCAAGGCGATCACGGGGGCCGACGCGCCGTGGCAGGAGGTGCTCGGACACGATCTCGAACTCGTGCCGTTGTCCGATCCCGCCAAGACCAAGCCGGGCGAAACGCTCAGGATCAAGGTGCTGTTTCGTGGCAAACCGCAGTCCGACGCCGAGGTCGAAAGTGGCGACGGCAAGACGGCGATCCCGGAGAAGGACATCCCGAAATTCAAGACCGATTCTGACGGCATCGCCGGGATTCCGATCGTCAAGCCCGGTCCCCACCTCCTCGTGATCGATCATCGCGCCGCGCCATCCGCTACTCCGGATCAGGCAACCGCCGATCTCTACAACGCGACGCTGTGGTTCAATGTGTTAGCCAAGCAACGCTAGACCGTTCTAAAGAGCATGGAGGATCTCCTCCTACAGTCGGGGCAAAACAGTCACACTTCGCAACGATCGAAGTACCGGCCGGTCGAACCGACTACGCGAATATTGACGCTCTTAGCGCCGGATGCCATTTTTATAAGCGGTAGTGCCCGCAAGGGCTACCAAAGGGAATGCGGTGCGTCCGTTACAGCGGGCAATTCCGCGGCTGCCCCCGCAACTGTAGGCGGATAGCCGACGACCAAACGTACCACTGGAGCCCCGAATTGGGCCTCTGGGAAGGCGGTCGAACGCGATAACCCGCGAGCCAGGAAACCTGCTGCCAGCCATGAGTCACGCGCGAACGCATCGGGCGGGGTGTCCCGGTGTCGAACCAGCAGCCGAAACATCTGTGCCTGGGGCGAAGGCAGATGACTAAGGCAACCGCGGTGACAGTTTGTTTGCATCGCCGCAGAGCATTGTTGTGCAACATTTTCATTTTCGGTCCGGCGTTACGCCAGGGTTTTCGCGTGTTTTCCTGATTTCCCTGCTCTCTTCGGTATCGCTGTCATCAGCGGCGATCGCGCAGAGCGCGGCCCAGAACAAGCCGCCTGTCGAGATCGGTCCCGTCACCGTCTCTCCATCTACTCCAAAGCCTGCGCCAGCCGTCAGCCCCGGCAATCAGAAGCCTCGCACGGCACGTCGGACCACAGGCCGCAAGCCGGCCACTTCCGTCGTTGCGCGCCCGATCGTCTCGAGCGCGAGCGCCCCGGTCGAAACGCCATTGAACACGGCCGCCGTCACCGACGTCAGTTCGCGGCTCGGCATCACCGCGCGTGAAATGCCGGCGACCGTCGAGGTGATCAGCCAGCAGACTATGCAGGATCAGGGCATCAGGACGACGACCGAAGTTGCCAAAGTGGCGGTCGGCGTGATCGGCGGCGATGCGCCGGGCGCGCCCGCCATCTTCTCGATGCGCGGCTTTACCGGCGACCAGATCAGCACCCTCTACAACGGCATCCCGATCGGGCCGTCGACCATGACCGGCCGTCCGATGGACGTGGCCAGCTTGCAGCAGGTCGAGATCATCAAGGGACCAGACTCGCTGGTGGCGGGTCTCGGCGCGACTGGCGGCGCCATCAATTACGTCAACAAGGCGCCGCACACAGGTCCGATCGTCAACGAAGCCTTCACCTCCTACGATTCCTTCAACGGCTACCGCGCCGGATACGGGTCGGGCGGCAGCACGTTGATCGACGGCCTCGACTATCGCTTCGACATCAGCCATTTCAACGACAAGGGTTTCATCGACGACACCTATTCCAAGCTGAGCAATGTCTCCGGCCAGTTGAACTATCGTGTCAACGACAGCCTGAAGATCTGGGGCGCGGCCGAATACCGACAGGATAATGACCGCTTCTACTGGGGGACGCCGCTGGTGCCGGCGAATGCACCAGGCATCGTGCCAACGACGGGCATCGTCTCCGGGGTCTGGAGCAACTATTACCTTGGCGGCGGCACGCCGGTCCCGGTCACGATCGATGCGCGCACGCTGACCACGAACTACAACGTGCTCGACAATCACAGCGGCGCCAGCGAGCTGTGGCTGCGCAGCGGCTTCCAGTGGGACATCACCAACAACGTCTCGCTGAAGAGCCAGGTTTACGGCTATGACGCCCACAGGCACTGGTTCAATAACGAAATCTCGTCATTTGACCAGACCGTTGGCGGTTTTGCCGGCGCGCAGAGCATCTATCGTGAGCGCCTGGCGCTCGATCACGCGCAGCGGCTCTACGGCAACATCACCGACCTCACCGTCAACTCCAACATCGGTGGTCTGGACAACCGCTTCGTCGCCACCGTCATGGCGAGCAACAACCAGTTCAACGTCTCGCAGGACACGCTGTTCGGAAACGATTACGTCGACCTGCTCAACCCGGACCGTGGGCTCTATGGCTCGCGCACCGACGAGAAGATCTACACCCGTGTCAACACCGCGTCGCTGTCGTTCGAGGACCGGATCAAGCTGACCTCGACCTTCGCGCTGATCGGCGGTATCCGCTTCGAGGACATCAAGCTGGACCGCACGCGCTTCGACCCTGATGGCGTGCTGGAATCTGCCAAGGGCTATCCGTTCTCGACCACTTTCAATCCTATCACCGGCCGCATCGGCTACACCTGGGACATCGCGCCGGGCGTAATGCTGTACAGCCAGTATGCGACCGCAGCCGATCCGACGGTCGCGAACATCTTCATCCTCGCGCCTTCAGTGCCGTTGCTGCTAACGACGTCGCGGACCTACGAGACCGGCGTGAAGGTGCAATCGCAAGACAAGCGAACCGAGTTCACAGCGTCCGTATTCGATATCGAGCGCAAGAACGTCTACGTTCCCGAAAGCGGCATCGTCTTCAACGTTGCCGGCAAGATTGCCTCCAAGGGCATTGAGCTCGCGGCCGCGACCAATCCGTTCGGCGGGCTGAAGCTGTGGGGCAATGTCGCCTTCGTGCAGTCGCGCTTCGTCGACTTCAGCTATGTCGACGGCAACGGAGTCTTCCAGTCCTACTCCGGCAATACGCCGCCCAATGTCCCGAACTTCGTCGCCAACGCCGGTGCGTCCTACCGATTCGAGACGGCTTTGCCGGTCGAGATCGGTGCGTCCATGCGCCACGTCGGCGACCGTTTCAATTTCCAGGACAATCTGGTCGTCATGAACGCCTATACGACCTTCGATGCCTTTGCCTTCGTCGATATCCCGAAGTCCTATTTCTCGACCGTCGACCGGACGCGGATCAGCTTCCGCGTGAGAAACCTGACGAACAAGCTCTACGCGGCGTGGGGGGATCCCGGTTATACCGATCAGATTATCCTGGGCGCGCCACGCAGCTATGAGGTGGCGGCTTCGTTCAAGTGGTAAGACGCATCCGCACGCTTTGAGGTGCGGGACAGATCGTCAGCCCGGCCGGTCTGCGCCCGCGTCGAATCGGGCAAAAGCGATGCTGGTTGCCGCGCCGAGTAGAGTCCAGAAGATCAGGCTGGTCACGGTGACCGCGACCACGAACTGGTGCGACAGCGAGGATGGCACGTTGGTCTCGACGTGTTCCAGCTCCGGCGCACCGATCAGGTGGGGCAGAGCGAGAAGGATCACGCCTGCAACGGCGGCCGGCATCGAACGGCGGAAGACGATCAGAGCGAGGCCGGAAGCCGTCGCGAGCACCGCGACGAGCCACCAGATCTGGCGCGACAGCAACGGCGCGGCCGGAACGCCCGGCAATTCCGGCGGCAGGCCGAGACCGGGGGCGATGGTGAAGACGACGAAGCCGGCCAATCCCCACAGCAGGCCCTCGTGCCATGCCACCCCTTCCCCGGTCACACCGCTTCGCACGGCAAAGAAGCCAGCGAGCAGCAGCGCAAAGCCGATCGCGTTCAGCACATTCGCGGCGGCCGTATAGGCGTTGCGCTCGAACCCGTCGCGCGGCTCCCAAGCTCCGTGGTCGTGATCGTCATGTCCTTGGCCCCCATGGTCATGCGCCGCATGGTCATGGGCAGGATGGTCTTGGCCGGCCGCAGCCGGCTGTGGCGCCGCTGCAGCGTCATGCTGATGGGATTCCGCGGCCTTCTCGAAGACCTCGGCCTTCAGGATCAGGGGAACGGTGCCGAACTGCTGGGCGACCGTGACGATGAGACCAACGATGAAACCGGCAATGACCGACGAGAAGACGATCGAGCGAAACGTGCTCATGCCGCCCGGTCAGTGGCAGGGGAAGGCGTTCGAATGGCGCACGTCGTGCGCCGCATTGTGAACGACGTCGATGTGCGAGAAGCCGACCATGCCGATGACGAAAACGCCAAGCACCATGGCCATCAGGGCCTGCGAAAGCCGCCCGACCTGTCCGGCTGCGACCGGCAGATGCGTTACCTGGGATTGGCTCATGACTGTTCTCCACATCCGATTTGAGCGTCTTCTATCAGCTTCCGGGCGATGTCGCGACTAGTAAGATGCAGGCTGGTACCCGCCGGAATGCCCTTTCGAGCGATCTTGGCCGCGGCCGCCGCCCGAAACGCATCCTCGAAGCGCAGGAAATAGCGCAAGCAGTCCTTTGGCGAGGGTTCGGCGCCGAGCAGCGTCCGCAGCGCGCCCCGATGCACGGCGCAAATCGCGCCGTGTCCTTTGACGGGAAAAACCAGGGACGCGATGTCGTCGCGCCAGTGCGCCTCGTCGTTCAAGTCGAGATCGGGCGTCCCCGCCCCAGCGGATTGAGGAGGCGGACGATTTCGCAGGCGGCAACGAGGCCGATCAGCCATGCGGCGCTCCGCAGCCCGATCCGTGCCACGATTTCGAAGGTGAAGGCGCCTTGACCGCCCAGGGACGGCGTGGCGGCGAAAAGCGCGAATTCGTATGCGGCGTAGGCGCAGACGAACGCAAGCGCCAGGACCAGAGCCGTGCGGTTTTGCGGGAGCGCGCCGAGAGCGAGCGACGAGGCGGCGGTCGCCGCCAGCGCGGCGGCCCCGATGACAAAGCCCCAGGCGATCGTGCTCGCGTCCACCGGATAGTGCAGTACGCCAAATCCGATCGTCTGATTGACCAGCCACGCGCCGGTCACGACGAGCAGAGCCGGACCCAGCCGCAGCGATGCCGCGGCGACAACCGCAAATGCCGCGAACGGCGTCGCGCAGGCGAATGCGAAGCTTGCAAGCGCGCAGGACACCATCAGAAGCGCAAAGCAGAACATGGCGGCGTAGCGCTGCTCAACCGGATGCAGACGGATACGGTCCGCATTGGGCGGCAGAAGGTTGAAAGCCATTGGGAAGGTCTCCTTTTCGTCAATTCTAGCTGGATTTGCCGGCAGGCAATAGTTTTTTGGGGGTCAGTGCAGGGCTTCCATGGGGTTTTCGGGCTCGGACAGGTCGATCCGATCATAGGCCGCGAGCCACTCAACCAAGGTCGAGGACAGCGGCCCGGTGGCAGCCAGTTGCCGGAGCGCAACCCGAACGGTCGCGCGACTGGCGCGATCGTTCCTAAAAGCCAACGCATTCGGGCCTCGGCATGCCAACACAGCCCTCACGACCTCTCGCTTGAGCGCCGCAGTGGCCGGCTCGCCGTATCGCTCGAGCAACGCCTGGAATGCAGCCTGATGTTGGGGCTGAAGCTCCCGTTTCCGGCCAAGCTGATCTCGGAGCGGATGTGCGGGATAGAGATGAGCGCAGGGAACCCAGCCATCGGGAAGTGGCTCGGTTGCCGCATGAGTTCGGTTATGGGCCAGCAGCTTGGGCAAGACATGTGTGTGCGGTCCATCGGGGCTTCGGCCGCCCGGCGGCGGGATCGGCTGAAACACCTCGGCTCGCCCGGCCCGGCTGATGAAGACGCGATGCGGATTGGTCGCGAGGATGATCCTCATCGCATCGTTGCCCGGCGCGAATACCGATCGGCCGGTGCGATCTCGAAGCGCTGAAATCACATCCCCGTCATCCACGCGGATGCAGGCGTCGATCTGCAGCGTGCCGAGGCCGAGATCGAACAGCACGCCGCCGCGATCCCGGCTTCGCAGCGCCTGGTCGTCGGCGCCGATCTCGGTCAGTGTCGTGCGTCCATGCATCGCGCACGCATCCTCTGGAAGGCACAACGCGACGCGATGGCTCCAGCTCTCGCTGGTCGGCGATTCCGAAGCGATCAGCCGTGGCTTCGGCCGGGACAGGATACGAATTCCGCCCCTGTCCGTGACCACGCTGATCGCTACCTCATCGCGGCGCAGATCGGCCAGCTCGCCGGCATCGCGGGTGAATTCGGCGATCGCTCCGAACGTTCCCACGCTCCAGCCGGCCTCCACGTCGTCGAGCTGACCGGAAAGGAGATCCATGACATCATCGCTTGCCGTCATCCGGCGTCCCTCACCTCTTCGCGTCTTGACGCGTCAGAATGTGGCACCTGCCCTCACCATATAGGTGCGGCCCGGCAGCGGATAGGCGCTGAAGCGGCCGTCGGTGAACGTGCTGGCGATCGCATAGTCATAGTAGAGCGCATTCAGGATGTTGTTCACGCTCAATGACCAGAAGTAACGTTCATATTGGCCGCTGAGCTTGAGGTCGATTGTGCCATTGGCAGGGATCGGCTTCTGGGTTCCGGCCTGGTCGTTGTCCATGCGCTTCTCGCTCCAGAAGCGCGCGGTCGCGTCGAGCACGACGTAGTTCTGCCAGATGTTCCAGGTCACGCCGGCACTGGCGGTGTAGCGCGACACCAGCGGCACGTCGTTGCCGGCCCAGACGCTTTCGCGGAACACGGCTCGCGTTACGGCCATGCCGGAGCGCAGCAGCAGCGCGTCATTGACGCGAACTGACAGGCTCGTCTCCGAGCCGTAACGGCGGGTGGGATCGAGATTGACGTTGTAGAACAGCACGGGATTGAAATGGATCTCATTGGTGAGGTCCATGAGATACAGGCTGCTCTGGAACTGCAGTCCGCCGGCCTTGATGCGTAGGCCGCCCTCGACGTCCTGCGAGGTCTGGGTCTTGAGCTGGAAGGTCTGCGGCAGCGGATTGAAGAAGGGGTCGAACGACGGTCCCGACGACACACGCTCGTCCACGTCAGGCGTGCGGAACGCTCGCGCGCCGCGGCCGAACAGCGTGAACACGTCGTTGAGGCGCTGCTCGACGCCGAGGTGCAACGCATAATTGGTCTCGTTGCTGTTGAGCGGCACTGCGCCGATGTCGGTATTGAATGGCGCGGCCGGATTGAAATTGTCGCGGGCCGACAGATTGAAGTCCTGCAGCCGCGCGCCATAAGAGACATCCGTCATGGGCGTGACGCCCAGCGTGTGCTGGAAATAGCCGGCGACCGTTTGCTGCCTGAGGTCGTAATTGTGCCAGGGCGCCAGCCCCTCCCCGGCGCCGCGGTTCTGCTGGTAGCTCGCGTCGTAATAGTCGATGCCCGTCAGGAGCTGCGACGGCATGCCGAAAGCAAAGCTCTTCACGCTGAGGCGCGGCGTGATCGACCACGTCGTCAGATCGGCATCGACATAGGTCGACGTGAAGAGGGCCGGAACCGGCGTCGGGCTGGAGAAGAAAGCGCTCTGCTGCTTCTTGTCGCGCACGCCGCCGTCCACGATGAGGTCGACGCCATTGACCAGCGTCTTGGTGAAGCCTGCCGTTGCGCTGTAGCCCTGCTGGTTGGCGTAGTTGAATGGCGTGCTGGTCCCCCTTCGCGCCGTGGCGAGTTCGTCCAGTCCGATCGAGGGATCGACGGTGCGGCCGCCCGGGAGCCTCAGTTCCTGGTTATCTCCGGTCACGGTCAGGAAGGCAGTCAGGTCGGGCGTCGAATAGTTGAGATTGCCGACGCCATTCTCCTGGGAATAGCGATTGTTGTCGCGGTAGCCGTCGGTCTTGACGACATTGCCATAGAACGAGGTCGACCAGGGACCGGAGCTCAGCGAGGTCGAAACATTGCCGAGCCTGGTATTGAACGAGCCAAAGCCGGCCTCGATGCGCGCGGCAACTGGCGGTCCGCCGACACCGTTCTTGGTGACGATGTTGATCACGCCGCCGATGGCGTTGTCGCCATAGAGCACCGCGCCTGAATTGCCGCGCGTGATCTCGATGCGCTCGATCGAGTTGAGCGGGATGGTGGAGAGATCCACCTGCGCCATGTCGATGTCGTTCAGCCGCCGCCCGTTGATTAACACCAGCGTATTGGCGCTCGCAAAGGCACCGAAGCCGCGCAGGTCGACGGTGGTCTTTGCCGCGATCGGGCCGCCGTAGAGCGTCGTGATCTGGGCGCCCGGCGTCTGCGTCGCGATGATCTCGGCCAATGATTGCGACGGCGAATGTTCGATATCCGCGGCCGTGATGACGGTGGTAGCTGCCCCGACAATGCCGCCGCTGCTCGTGCCTGTCGCATTGCCGGAGGAAGACGCACCCGTCCCAACGCCTCCAGCCGCACGGCCCGGAGCGGTGTTGGTTGGCGCGCGCCGCCGCGTCGTATCACCCTCGCCCGTCGCCCTGGCGCGGGTGCGGTTCTGATCGTCAGGCTTGGTCACCTCGACCGGCGGCAGTTGCTCCGCGGCGGCCTGCTGCGCATGGGCGGTGGAGAGATCGAGCAAAGTGAGGGAAACGGATGCAAGGAGGCCGGCGCTGAGGCGCCTGCCGGCAGAGACAATACGGGACACGGTTTGAACCTCGGTATGACGTCAGTGGCACGTCACAGCGAACGAGGTTTTCGGAGCGATCGATTGCTCCGGTGAAACCAATGTCTGTACTCCCCCGACCGACATCTTCGCATGTGACCACGGCTGACGGCAGGTCTCCTGGCTCGCGGGTCGTTACCTCCACGTCGCCTTCCCGGGACCGAGATTCCCCAGTGGCCTGAGACGAGAGGTTCGCCGCTTACAGTTGCGGGGGCAGCCGCGGCATAGGGGCAATCCCCGCACCGCATTCCCTATTAATCCCCGAAGGGAGCCGTCGATACAACCGTAAGGGTTCGGATTTGATCACGTCAAACAAGTTCACAAGACGATTCTGCGGTTAGTCTTACGGTGTGATTGAAATGCATCACCAGTACTGCACAGAGCGTTTGCAACCACTTTATCGCTGAGAGAGAACAGCAATATTGTTCCTCAAGACCGGGGCTGTCGATCCTGATTTCGCCACTGTGCAATTTGATCGGGACGCGACGAAAGCTCGCGGATCGCCTCGGGTGGATAGAGGAACAGTCCAACCTGCTTTCTGCCTTGGCTGAAATAGGCTCGACCACTTGTCGGTACTCTGCCGTCCTTCGACCAGCGACGCAGCTCGGCGCCGGAGACTGCCAAAATCTCTTCAACCATCTTGGCGGCAAGCGGTTCTTTCTTCAGCCGCTCCAGCTTTCGTTCCACGACACCACATAAATCCAGGATCGAATCCTGGGTCGCCTCGGGGCACTCGATAACAATTCCGGATTTAACTTGCTTCACGAGGCATTTGAATTCGTCACGAAACGTGGATTTGACCAACCTAATTGCCTGGTTTGCCTTGTGAGTGCTGCCAGCGGTTAAATGCTCCGAAGGGATGAAGCCGACAAGATGCGCGGCGACATCAGACGTATCCAGATAGCGGATATGAGCGGCTTCCTCGTGCATGCGTCTCTAGAATTTGGACGCAGCATATGGTGAAAACAGCGACTGTCTCTCGTCAATCATCAGGGAGCGCCCGACAGGGGGAAATGCGCGTTGCGGACAATCGATACGTTCGCACACCTTGCATCCCATGCCAATGGGTACTGCTGACGCAGCGTCGTGAACGTCCAATCCGCGTGAATAGACAAGCTCTCCCGCATGCCTGATGTCGCACCCCAGGGCCACGGCGAAGGTCTTGCTGAGAGACTCATAGCCACCGCTCCTGTGGGAAACGGTCCGTGCGACCCAGAGATAGGCGCGCTCGTCGGGCATCCGGGCAAACTGCGTCACGATGCGGCCGGGAGATGCAAACGCCTCGTAAACGTTCCACAACGGACACGTGCCGCCGATCCGCGAAAAGTGAAAGTCGGTCGCCGACTGACGTTTCGAAATGTTTCCCGCGCGATCCACGCGGATGAAGAAGAACGGCACGCCGCGCGCCGACGGCCGCTGCAACGTGCTCAGGCGATGGCAGATCGTCTCGAAGCCGACCCCGAAGACTTCGCCGAGCATGTCGATGTCGTAGCGTTGCGCCTTCGCCTCGGTCAGAAAACGCCCGTAAGGCATGATCAGCGCGCCAGCGAAATAATTCGCAAGTCCGATGCGCGCGAGCCCGCGCGTCTCCTGATTGGCAAATCCCGCGCCATCAACGAGGGCACCCAGTTCGCGGTCGAGGCCGAGCATCGCGATCTGGGTCGCCAATTGGAAAGCACGCTGCCCGGGCTCAAGCCTGCGCGAGAGATGCAGCATCCTGTTCTGCGGGTCATAGCGGCGATGTACATCGTCAGCCGCGTCACCGGTCAGAACCGTAACGTCGAATTTGGCGCGAAGATGCTCAGCGAGGATGACCGGAGTGACGGCGTCCGACGGCGCAAGTTGCTGCGCCAGACGTTCGGCAGCCTCGTCGAGCTCGACGATGTAGTTGTGGCGCACATAGAAGAAGTCGCGCACCTCTTCGTAGGCTGTCGATGGCAGGATCGCCGTCTCAGCCTGGCGATCCTCTCCAAGCCGTGCAGCGAACGCTGCTCTTTGCTCGATCGCCTGTCGATAGCGGCGATTGATGCTGACGAGCGCCCTCCCCAGCGCCGGCATATTGGTCGCGAGCTCGCGCAACTCAGCGGATGATATCGTCTCCCCGATCTCCGGATCGGACAGCGCTTCCCTTAAATCGGCCACGAGCCGGGCCTCGTCATCCTCCGAAAACAACTGAACGTCGACGCCGAAGGCCGCGTTGAGCTTGAGCAAGACGGCGATGGTGAGAGGCCGTTGGTTGTTTTCGAGCTGATTGAGATAGCTCAGCGAAATTCCGATTGCGGAAGCGAGCGCCTGCTGCGTCAATCTACGCTCTTCGCGCAGGCGCTTCAGGCGCACGCCCATGAATGCCTTCTTCATCCGGTGCTCCATACCGACTTTGCAAACTTTGCAAATTCACAGCCTCAGCTTCGCAAAGCTTCACTTTTTCAGTACTATACGTAAGTTTTGTCTTTGCAGATATTGCGAATAACCGACCCGCCTTGCAAGGGTCATCGGATATCGCTCCATGCAGGCCGCCTTCAAAGCTACCGGACCAAACGAGCCAACACGCTTCGTCGAGATCGTCTTCCCCGAACAGGCCAACCATTACGGAACGCTGTTCGGCGGCAATGCGCTGAGCCTCATGGGCAAGGCCGCGTCTGTCGCGGCCACCCGACGCGCCCGCTGCGCGGTGGTGATGGCGACCTCCGACAAGGTGCAATTCCACGAGCCCGTTCGCGTCGGCGAACTCGTCGAGCTGACTGCTCATGTCGAGCGGGTCGGCCGCTCATCGATGACGGTCGCGGTCGAGGTCATTGCCGAAACGCTGACGACAGGCTCTCGCCGCGTCGCCATGCAGGGGTCGTTCGAAATGGTCGCGGTCGACGCGACTGGAAAACCGACGCCAGTCAATCCGGCCTCTTCCAATCACGCCTGAAGGATATCGATCGTGAAATCGCACAACGTCCGCACCTACAAATCCTCCGAGCATCTGGCGCGGGCGGACCAGCTCGCCTGGAAGATCGCCGAGGTCGCCTCCGATCCCGTCGCGGTCGAGCCTGCCGTGATCGAGATGATCGGCAACCGCATCATCGACAATGCCGCCGTTGCCGCGGCATCCGTCGCGCGTCGTCCCGTTGCCAGCGCGCGGGCACAGGCCGTCTCGAATCCGTTCACGCCTGGCGCGACCGTGTTTGGGCTGCCCCAGGCACAACGCATCTCGCCGGAATGGGCCGCCTGGGCCAACGGTGTTGCGGTTCGTGAGCTCGACTTTCACGACACGTTCCTGGCTGCCGACTATTCGCACCCTGGCGACAACATTCCGCCGATCCTGGCGGTGGCCCAGCACTGCGGCCTCGACGGTGCCGCGCTGATCCGGGGCCTCGCGACCGGCTACGAGATCCAGGTCAATCTGGTGAAGGGCATCTGCCTGCACGAGCACAAGATCGACCATATCGCTCATCTCGGCCCGTCGGCCGCCGCCGGCATCGGCACAGCGCTGGCCTTGCCGATCGAGACGACCTACCAGGCCGTCCAGCAGGCACTGCATGTCACCACCACCACGCGCCAGTCGCGCAAGGGCGAGATCTCGAGCTGGAAAGCCTACGCGCCGGCCTTTGCCGGCAAGATGGCGATCGAAGCCGTGGATCGCGTCATGCGCGGCGAAGGCGCTCCCTCGCCCGCCTGGGAGGGCGAAGATGGCTTCATCGCTTGGCTGCTGTCCGGCCCGAAGGCGCAGTACGTCATTCCCCTGCCCGAGAAAGGCGAGCCGAAGCGCGCCATCCTCGACACCTACACCAAGGAGCATTCGGCGGAGTACCAGAGCCAGGCCCTGATCGACCTCGCCCGGCGCATGGAGCCGAAGATCGGCGATCTCACCAAGATCGAGAGCATCGTGATCCACACCAGCCATCACACCCATTACGTGATCGGCACCGGCGCCAACGATCCGCAGAAGATGGACCCGAAGGCAAGCCGCGAGACGCTGGATCATTCCATCATGTACATCTTCGCCGTCGCCCTCGAAGACGGCGGTTGGCACCACCAGAGTTCCTACGCGCCCGAACGCGCTGCACGGCCGGAGACGATCTCGCTTTGGCACAAGATCTCGACGGTCGAAGATCCCGTCTGGACCCAGCGCTACCACAGCCATGATCCCAAGCAGAAGGCGTTTGGCGGCCGCGTGGTCGTCACGCTCAAGGGCGGCTCGACCGTGAGCGACGAGCTGGCAGTGGCGGATGCGCATCCGCTCGGCGCGCGCCCATTCGCACGGCCGCAATATGTCGCAAAATTCCGCAGCCTCGCCGACGGCGTCATCGCGCCAGCCGAGCAGGATCGCTTCCTCGGCCTGGTCGAACGTCTGCCCGAACTGACGGCCGGCGACCTCTCCGGCCTCACCTTCACGGTCGATTCATCACAGCTCGGCGCGAAGGGATCGACCGGCATCTTCGATTGGTCCAGCCGCTAAGGCGGCGAACGCAAGCTCTCTCGGAATCAAGGGATTGGCATCATGACGAACGAAGTGTCTTCAAAGCCCGCGCCCAAGAAGTCGGTCGCACTCTCAGGCATCGTCGCCGGCAACACCGCGCTCTGCACCGTCGGTCGCACCGGTAACGATTTGCACTATCGCGGCTACGACATTCTCGACGTCGCCGAAACCTGCGAGTTTGAGGAGATCGCCCATCTGCTTGTGCACGGCAGCCTGCCGACACCGGCCGAGCTCGCCGCATACAAAGCCAAGCTGAAGGGCCTGCGGGGCTTGCCAAACGCCGTGAAGGCGGCGCTGGAAGCCCTGCCCGCCGCGGCGCATCCGATGGACGTCATGCGTAGCGGCGTCTCCACACTCGGCTGCGTGCTGCCGGAAGCCCACGACCACAACCATCCCGGCGCCCGCGACATCGCCGATCGCCTGATGGCGTCACTCGGCTCGATGCTGCTCTACTGGCATCATTTCGCCCAGAACGGCCGCCGTGTCGAGGTCGAGACCAACGATGACACCATCGGCGGGCACTTCCTGCATCTCTTGCACGGCCGCAAGCCGTCGGACTCCGATATCCGCGCTATGCACACTTCGCTCAACCTCTACGCGGAGCACGAATTCAACGCTTCGACCTTCACCGCCCGTTCGATCGCCGGCACCGGCGCCGATATGTATTCGGCGATAACGGGGGGAATCGGTGCGCTGCGCGGGCCGAAGCATGGCGGCGCCAACGAGGTCGCCTTCGAGGTGCAGAAGCGCTATGGTGACGTGGACGAAGCCGATGCAGACATCCGCCACCGCGTCGCCGCCAAGGAGGTCGTGATCGGGTTCGGCCACCCCGTCTATACGATCGCCGACCCCCGTAACAAGGTGATCAAGGAGGTCGCGCGCCGCCTGTCGCGCGAGGCCGGTTCGATGAAGATGTTCGAGATCGCCGACCGGATCGAAGCCGTGATGGCGGAAACCAAGAAGATGTTCGCAAATCTCGACTGGTTCAGCGCGGTATCCTATCACATGATGGGCGTGCCGACGGCGATGTTCACGCCGCTGTTCGTTATCGCTCGCACGTCGGGATGGGCTGCACATATCATCGAGCAGCGCATCGACAACAAGATCATCCGCCCGTCGGCGAACTACGTCGGCCCGGAGAATCTGACCTTCGTGCCGCTTGCACAACGCAATGGATCGCGCTCGTCGGTTCGCGCCGCCTGAGGAACAACGGATGCCCTATCTCGTCGCCGCCGATCTGCCGCAAGAGCCCGCTGGTCTTTGCTTCCGCGAGCTCTTGAAGCAGCCCGGCATCCTGAAGCTTCCCGGCGCTCACAACGGCATGGCGGCGCTCCAGGCCAAGGCGGCCGGCTTCGAGGCGTTGTACCTCTCGGGCGCAGCCATGACGGCCTCGATGGGCCTGCCCGATCTCGGCATCATCACCGTGGATGAAGTCGCCTTCTTCATCCGCCAGATCGTCCGCGCATCGGGCCTGCCCCTTCTCGTCGATGCTGACACCGGCTACGGCGAAGCCCTCAACGTCATGCATGCCACGCGCGTGTTCGAGGATGCCGGCGCGGCCGCGCTTCACCTCGAAGACCAGATCCTGCCGAAGAAGTGCGGGCACCTGAATGACAAGAAGATTGCGGATGCAAACGACATGGCGGCAAAGGTTGCTGCCGCCGCGAAGGGCCGCCGCAATCTCGTGATCATCGCCCGCACCGATGCTGCCGCAAGCGAGGGCCTCGACGGCGCGGTTGCGCGTGCCAAGCTCTACATGGAAGCAGGCGCCGATGCGATCTTCCCCGAAGCGCTCAACACCGCCGAGATGTTCCGCGCCTTTGCCCAGCGCATGCCGGGCGTGCCCCTGCTCGCCAACATGACCGAATTCGGCAAGACCCCGTTCTTCACCGCCGCCGAGTTCGAGGCGATGGGCTACGCGATGATAATCTGGCCCGTGTCGTCGCTGCGCGTGGCGAACAAGGCTCAGGCAGAACTTTATGCTGCAATTGCGCGTGATGGCGGCACGCATAAGCTGGTCGACCGCATGCAGACGCGCGCGGAACTCTACGCGACGATCGGATTACACAATTACGAAGCTTTGGATTCTTCGATCGTCCAGACAATCGTTCCGTGCGGTATGCCACAGCGCAAGTGAACGGCGGGAGGTTGACGGAACCCCACCGTTGCAGCTAATCGGAGATGTCGAGGTTCTCCGGGTCCCACTTGATCCGGAGCTAAGAGGGAAGCCGGTGCGCTCCCGGTCCATTCGGACTGATGCAATGCCGGCGCTGCCCCCGCAACTGTAAGCGGTGAGCCCGCATCCAAAAGTGTCACTGAAGCGCATGCTTCGGGAAGGCCAGGATGCAGGCGATGACCCGCGAGCCAGGAGACCTGCCCCGACAACATAATCGTCCACGGGCGGGGTGTCCCGGTGGTACGCCAAGCAGCTGCCGCATCACGGCTGCACTGCCTGCGTCCGCCATGGCCTTTGCCCCCACCACAAGGGGTTAAAGCTATGACTTCTCTTTCACTTCCTGTCGCAACACTCGGCACGCCCCGCATTGGGCCACGCCGCGAACTCAAGCTTGCCCTCGAAGGCTTCTGGGCCGGCAAGATCACCGAGAAACAGCTTCTCGAAACCGCAGCCGGGCTTCGTGCCGCCAACTGGGCGCGCCAGAAATCGCTCGGCGCGACCATCATCCCGTCGAACGATTTCTCGCTCTACGACCAGGTGCTCGACACCAGCGTCATGGTCGGTGCCATCCCCGACGCCTATGGCTGGAAGGGCGGCCCGGTCTCGCTCAAGACCTATTTCGCGATGGCGCGCGGTTCACAGGGCGACACTCACGATGCAAGCTGTGGTCACGCCCATCACGGTCACGGCGCGACTGCGCAGGAAATGACCAAGTGGTTCGACACCAACTACCACTACATGGTCCCGGAATTCCACAAGGGCCAGACCTTCAAGCTCTCCTCGCGCAAGGTGATCGAGGAATACGATGAAGCGAAGGCGCTCGGCTATCAGACCCGCCCGGTGCTGGTCGGTCCCGTCACCTTCCTGAAGCTCGGCAAGAGCCATGACATGGCCGTCGATCCGGTCTCGCTGCTCGACGGCCTGCTGCCGGTCTATGTCGAGGTACTCCAGGAACTGGCTAAGCGCGGCGCAGAATGGGTCCAGATCGATGAGCCGTGCCTGGTTCTCGATCTCAAAGAGACCGAGCAGAACGCGCTGCAGCGTGCCTATGCGCGCTTCGCCAAGGACGTCCCCGGCATCAAGATCATGCTCGCCACCTATTTCGGTGCGATCGGCGACAATCTGTCGACGGCACTCGCACTGCCCGTCGCCGGTTTGCACATCGATCTCATCCGCGCGCCTCAGCAGCTCAGCGAGGTCGAGTCCGGTGCCCGCAAGGACCTCGTGATTTCGCTCGGCGTCATCGACGGCCGCAACGTCTGGCGTTCCAACCTGTCGGCGCTGGTCGAACGGTACAAGCCGGTCATTGCAAAGCTCGGCATGGGCCGTATGCAGATCGCCCCCTGCTGCTCGCTGCTGCATACGCCGATCGATCTCGAGCTCGAGACGGGTCTCGACCCTGATGTGAAGAGCTGGCTTGCCTTCTCCGTGCAGAAGATCGCCGAGCTCTCCACGCTGGCGAAGGCACTCGCGGGTGACACGAGTGTCGCCGCGGACGCTCTTGCCGCCTCCGATGAGGCCGCGAAAGCCCGCCAGACCTCGCCGAAGATCCACGATGCGGCCGTTGCCAAGCGCATGGCGGCAATCGACGACGCCATGCGCCGTCGCACAAGCGCCTTTGCAAACCGCGCAGAGGTTCAGCGCAAGCGCTTCGGCCTGCCCGCATTCCCGACGACGACGATCGGCTCGTTCCCGCAGACCGCTGACGTCCGCAATGCCCGCGCCGCCCATGCCAAGGGTAAGCTGACCGACGCCCAGTACGAGCAGTTCCTCAGGGAGGAAACCGCCCGCACTGTGCGCTGGCAGGAAGAAATCGGCCTCGACGTACTCGTCCACGGCGAGTTCGAGCGCAACGACATGGTGCAGTATTTCGGCGAGCAGCTCTCCGGCTTCGTCTTCACCCAGTACGGCTGGGTGCAGTCCTACGGTTCGCGCTACGTCCGTCCGCCGATCCTGTTCGGCGACGTCTCGCGGCCGAAGCCGATGACAGTCGAATGGTGGTGCTATTCGCAGTCGCTGACCAAGAAGCCGATGAAGGCGATGCTCACGGGTCCCGTCACGATCCTGAACTGGTCGTTCGTCCGCGACGATCTTCCGCGCAGTGAAGCCTGCCGGCAGATCGCGCTCGCGATCCGCGACGAAGTCACTGACCTCGAAAAGGCAGGAGCGACCATGATCCAGATCGACGAAGCCGCGCTTCGCGAGGGTCTGCCGCTGCGTCACTCCGAGTGGAAGACCTATCTCGACTGGGCCGTGGAGAGTTTCCGCATCTGCTCGACCGGCGTTGTCGATGCCACTCAGATCCACACCCACATGTGCTACTCGGAGTTCAACGCCATCATCGACGCGATTGCGGCGATGGACGCCGACGTCATATCGATCGAGA
The DNA here is from genome assembly GCF_055791185.1 of Bradyrhizobium ingae. NCBI lineage: Bacteria > Pseudomonadati > Pseudomonadota > Alphaproteobacteria > Hyphomicrobiales > Nitrobacteraceae > Bradyrhizobium > Bradyrhizobium ingae. Next base: position 361,964 of record NZ_JBVUBB010000001.1, on the reverse strand, counting down.
CGTCGCGGTCGAAGATGGAGCTGCTAGACGCCTTCACCGGCTTCAAATATCCGAACGACATCGGACCCGGCGTCTACGACATCCACTCGCCGCGAGTCCCGGAGACGGGCGAGATGAAGGATCTCATCACGCTGGCCCGGAAGCGGCTGTCGGACTCGCAGCTCTGGATCAATCCAGATTGCGGCTTGAAGACACGCAAATGGGAGGAAGTCCGTCCGGCGCTCGTCAACATGGTCGCTGCCGCACGCGAGCTCCGAAAGGTGTCGTAACGCTGATGTAACTCTCCCCTCGGCCTCAAATGGAGTCTGCCGATGCGCTTCTGGATCAAATGTACCCGCTTTGACGGCGGTAAGCCCTATCACGTCAATTTCTCGCTGGTCGGCGGGATGTGGCGCGATGGCGACAAGACGATCCTGGAGTTCGTCGGCAGCGGGGCTCAGACGATCGAGGTTCGGGAGACCCCCGAAGAGATCCTCGCGATTCACCTCGGCACGTCGGGGGCGTCCAATCCGTGAACTCCGTTAGAAATGCGGCCGGCACCGATGCAAATCAGGCGCCGGCCGACTTGAGACAAGTGGGGTCACACCCCGATCACTGGTATCCCCTGGCATGGTCGCAAGAGGTGAAGCGCGGACGTGCCTTCGCCTCCTCGTTTGCGGGTGAACCTATCGTCATCGTTCGCACCGAGGCCGGCGATCTGTTCGCGCTGGAAGATCGCTGCGCACATCGGCAGATCCCGCTATCGAAGGGCGTCGTCAAGGATTGCCATCTGCACTGCTGCTATCACGGCTGGAGCTACGACTCCTCAGGCCGCTGCGTCGACGTTCCCTATCTCGGCAAAGATAAGCTTCCGAACGGGGTGCGCGCCTATCCGTGCTGCGAACTGGATGGGGTCGTTCTGGTATGGCCGGGCCGATTGCCAGCCAAGCCGCCGCCTACAACGCTCGGGGCCGCAGCGGATCGCGCCTACAAGACGCGACGGTTCGGACGAGTGGTCAATTGCCACTACACGTTCATGCACGAGAACCTGATGGACATGAACCATCAGTTCCTGCACCGACGGACCACCGGAAAAGTCGGCCCGCGCTATCTCGGCAAGCGATCAGGCAAAGACTGGATGGAGCTGGACTACAGCTTCCGCCGCCCCGGCGAACGCGCTCCGCTTGGTGAGAGCATGATCGTGGGCAGTCTCCGCGCTCCCTCTGCCGCACCGCGCGACCTCATGACGATCCGGACGGACTACCCGCACCAGTCCCTGCGTCTCTGGACCTCAGGTGAGCGTCCGGTCCTGCATGTCTGGCTCGGCTATACGCCTGTCGATGTCGAACAGCGCAAGAACCGGACGTTCATCATGCTCTCCGTCCGGCGTCCGAAGATCCCCGGCGCGCTGGAGATTGTCTGGCCGTTTCTGACCAAATTCACCGACCGGGTCTTTGATGAGGATCGCGAGATCGTCGAGATGGAGCAAGCCGCCTACGACGCGCAGGGCGGAGACTGGAATCGGGAGGTCTTTCCAGCAATCCGGGACCTCAGGGAATTGCTGGCAAGTCAAGGCCAGGCGCGCTTTAGCTAAATGGCATTTTGAGGCTGTTGTGGACGCCGTGGCCGTTCACAGGCGATGGCCGAAATTGCGCGGAGCGCCCTGAAAGCCGCACCATCGAGCATCGCGGACGGCCTTATCTCTGAGAGAATGCGGAAGCAATGGCCCTTAGCGTCAGAACAAAGACGTACAGAACGAGTGAGACAATGGTCACCATTGTCCAGCAAACCATGACGAAGAGCGGATCGTCCGCCCGGCTGAACCGGACACTTCCCGCCAATACGTCATGCACCGTGAAACCTATCCGGATCGAAACGCCAAGATGGATCAACAGGAATGCGAAGGAAAATGGTTCGCTCCTCACGAGAAACATCACAATCACAGGAAAGCAGCAAAGGAGCGGATCGCTCGGCAGCACATGGCCAAAGCGCGCATTCTCGATGATCGCGACTGCGATCAAAATCACGCTTGCCAAGACGAGGGCGCAGATATTCGCGACGAAGGTTGGACACGATCCCGTCAGATTGCTTGTCATTTGAGAAGCCAGAATAGATACTCTTCCAACGATTGACAATGGACGTCGTTGCAACCAAAAAGACGCTCGTTGTGGAACGCGGCTTCCAATTGAGAACTGGATTTGGGAATGCGTTGGTTCTTCTTGGGAGTCCTGCTCCTGGTTTCGACTTCGGCATTCCCTCAATCCGATCGCCGAGACGACGACCCAGCGCCCGTGAATGTTGACGTCGAACTGGTTATCGCCGTCGACGTCTCCAATGGTCTGGACGGCGGCAGGCTCAAGCTTCGGCGTGAAGCATATGCGCAGGCTATCACCTCCACCGAATTCATCGAGGCACTAAAGGCCGGAGTCCACGGGCGGGTGGCCTTCGCGTATTTTGAGTGGTCCGCATTCAATTACCAAAAGGTCGTCGTTCCCTGGCGAATGATCGACGGCCCCGAAGCTGCGGCCGGGATAGCCGCCGATATATTGAAGGCGCCCGCCGTTCTTCAATCTCCAACTTCGATTTCGTCGGCGATCGACTTCGGAATGTCTTTGTTCGAAAAAAGCACTTTTCGAAACCAGAGACGCGTGATGGACATCTCCGGCGAAGGCCCGAATAACAGCGGCGGGCGTGTCTTGGACGCTCGCGATGCGGCACTGGCCGGGGGAATCACTCTGAACGGACTACCCCTCATGGTCGCCGAGCCATCGAGATTGCGGAACGAGGCCCAAGACCTTGATCACTACTATGCGGACTGCGTAACGGGTGGCCCCGGGTCCCTCGTGGTTGCCGTTAGGGATCGCGACAAGATCAAAGACGAGATCCGGACAATGCTCGTCCATGACATTGTGGATCACACGTCCGAGCCCCCGAGCAGCGCTTCTCGCGCGCAATCGTCACAAATCTCATGCTCGATCGGCGAGGACGAATATCAACGTGCTTGGGGTCAACCAGCCGGGCACGTCCCTCCTTTCCGGGGCGTCATGACCACCTACTCGGACGCCCAGGAGCAGCAGTATCTAGCACGCACAAGGGACTGCCTTCGTCGTCGAGTCTGGAGCTCCAAGAACCTCGTTGAGCTCACGGTAAAGATCGATATCAACGGAATGATCGAAGGCGCCCCTCAAATCAAGAACCAATCAAACAGAGCCGAGTACAAGAAGGACGTCGTGGTCGCGCTCAGACAACTTCGGGCCTGCCAGCCATATCTCGTTAGACCACCACGTCGAAACATTAGCTGGTTTCGGGAAGAGTTCAGATTCAGCCCAAATTGACCTATGTTTCACGTGCCGAGCGGTTGCGGATTCAGCCCCTGACCAAGCTCACGCCAAGGGCTTGCCTCAAGCTGACTTCGGCTTCTCGAAGAAACTCACATGGGGGCCGACATGCGCGATGGTTCATGCGCAGTACTCGTCCACCTACAGCTGACGCTGCTCGAAAGCAGTTTACATACCCAGCCATATGCGGCCCGCTTGCTGAGCAGCGGCTCCATCCACCCTTTGGATGCAGCCTCATCTTTGCCCCAACGAGATTATTCTTGATCTCTCGGTGCACACGTCGTGCACACGACGCCCTCTAAACCACTGAAAAACTTGAACTCTCGCTCCAATCCATCATCGGCGCAATACAAAATCGATGCGCTAACGTGTTGATGTTATTTCGCTTTACCATTTCGTCCGGATTAGCTGATTTTGGGCCGACGGTCGATCCGAGCGTTAGAGCAGAATCACTTTTCTTTCGTTTCAAGCCCTTGCTGACCACGGATCCAAGGCTAGCGCTCTGAATTACACCGGCTTGCCAGGCCCGGATGCCCAGGGCCCGGGACGGTTTCCTCGGAGAAACCAGCTCAGGCAGCGGCGGTCGGCAACCCGGTTGACTACTGAGCTTTCCCGGATGCTGCAAGAATAAGGCGATCGGACGACGGCAGGCCGAAGCGTGGTTCGATGCCCAAGATCGGCGCAATTCGGGCGATCACCTTGCCCGCGGTCGGCACCGCATTCCATCCCGATGCGATGAGGCCGTAGGTTTCCTTCAGCGGCTGCGGCTCATCCAGCATGATGAGGACCTGGTAACGGGGATTATCCGCAGGAACGATGCCGGTAAAAGCGGTAAGCACGCGCTTCTTGGCATAATGGCCGTTGATGACTTTCTCCGCTGTGCCGGTTTTGCCGCCAATGTAATAACCATCGACGTTGGCCCTGCGCGCGGAGCCGACCTCGGCATTGAGCCGCATCAGGAACCGCATCTTTTGCGACGTTTCCGGCTTGATTACTTGCTTCGCAAGCCGCATGGCGTCTTCCTCGCTACGCTTGAGGAAGGTCGGCGGAATCAAATAGCCGCCATTCGCCAGCGCACTGACGCCCATCACCGCCTGCAGCGGCGCCACCGCGATGCCGTGCCCGAAGGCGATGGTGATGGTGTTCAGGTCGCTCCAATGCCTTGGTACGATCGGCGACGCGCTCTCTGGCAACTCGGTGCGCAGCCGATCGAGCTGGCCCATCTTGCGCAGAAACGCCTTGTGCGCCTCCACGCCTTGCGAGAGTGCAATGCGGGCTGCGCCGATGTTGGAGGAGTAGTAGAACACCTCCTTCATGCTGATGAAGCGGCCTTTCGGCTCGTCGTCGTGGATGGCGAATTTACCGTAACGTAGCGGCGCCCGCACATCCCACATCGAATTGAGATCTGATTTTCCGGAATCCAGAGCCATCGCGAGCGTGAACGACTTGAAGGTCGAGCCCATCTCATAGACACCGGTGGTCAGGCGGTTGATGCGGTCGGGGTCATGCGCCTCTTTCGGGTTGTTGGGGTCGAAATCCGGCAGCGATATCATGGCAACGATCTCACCCGTCCGCACATTCGTAACGAGACCCGATGCCGCCTTGGCGTGGAACTTCTCTTTTGCCTTTTGCAATTCGTCGCGCAGCGCATGCTCGACGCGGAGATCAACCGACAGCTCCACCGGCTCTTGCAGGCGGTCGGTGGCAAAGCCGGCGCGGTGGAGATCGGCGAGCCCGTTGTTGTCGAGCCATTTTTCCATGCCGGCAATGCCCTGGTTGTCGATGTTGACGAGACCGATGAGGTGGGCGACCTCGTTGCCGGCCGGATAGACGCGCTTGTTCTCACGCAGAAAGCCGATGCCGGGAATGCCGAGCTTGTGAATATCCAGTTGCTGCCGCTGTGTGATCTCGCGCTTGAGCCAGACGAAACCCTTGTGCGACGACAGGCGCTCGCGCACCTCGACCTCATCGAGATCGGGCACGGTGGCGGTGAGAAGCTCAATCGCCTCGTCCTTGTCGATGATGCGGCGCGGCTCGCCGAACAGGCTCGGCGCCTTGACGTCGGTGGCCAAGACCTCGTCGTTGCGGTCGACGATGTCGGGACGCGCGGTCGCAACCACGTCTTGCGCCGCGGCGCGCCGCCCGCCATGAGCATCGGAGCCGATCGCGAACATCACGAGCCGGCCGCCGATCAGCGCGTAGACCCCGGCAAAGGCGAGGATCACGAGGCCGACACGCGCGCGCGCCTTCGCGGCGCGATCGACATTCCGTCCATACAGCAGACTGCGGATCAGCGGCCGCCACTGGGGCTCGGCAGGTTTGACCGGAGTCGTAGCGCTCATTGCGTGTCCTCGAGCGAGACGCAGAGCCCGGCGCCGTGTCGGACCCATTCATGGCTTCGATGGGTTGATCATGAATCCGACCGGATCGGGTTCGCCCGACCTGAAAACGCGCGCGGATGCTCCGATTGCAGGTATCGCGAGCTCGTGTATATGGCCGTTCCGGCGCTATTCCCATTCTGCTGCTGGCTTGCGAACAGGATTGGGTAAAATTGTAATTAAGAGAATGCTAACGCCGGGGTTGATCCAATTGTGGATGTCTGACGTCGCAGCTTTCCGCAGCGAAATCAGCGCTCGCGATCCAGACTCGATTGATCCGAACCGGCCATCGCCCAGCTCGATCGCACGAAATCGTAGCCTTCGCGATAGATCGTGTCCGAGCTGCCGGCGAACTCGCGCCAGACCCGCGTCTTGGCGGCGAATTGGGGCGAGTTTCTTCCAAATGCCTCGATCGTCAGCCATCCATCGAAGCCTGCTCGCCACAGCTCACGGAAGGTGGCTTTCCACGGGACATGTCCACGCCCGGGAACGCCGCGATCATTTTCCGAGATGTGCACGTGCTCGATATATCTTTTCGATGGCGCGATGGTCGCCGGCGGATCAAGTTCCTCGATGTTGGCGTGAAACGTATCGTACATTCCGGTGACGGCCGGATGCGCGACGCGGTCGAGATAGGATACAAGCTGCGACATCGTGTTCAAGAAATGCGCCTCGAAGCGATTCATCGCCTCGATTGCGACACGAACGCCTCGCCTGGCAGCAAGATCGCCCACGGAACGATGAAAGTCGCACCCACGTTCGAATTCGACTTCGCTGGGCGGCTCTCCCGTGAACTCCCCTAGCGTCTGGTGGACTGGGCCAACGACAAGTTGGCTGCCGAGTGCAGCCGAGCAGTCCAGAACCCAATCGAGATGGGCGATCCCACCGCGCCGCTCCTCGGTGCTGTCCGAGAGCGGATTGCTTCCATGCGGCAGCACTGTCACCGTCGTGCGTTGAAGGCCAATGTCGTCGAGCAGCGCGCCGAGCGCACGGTATTCCTCCAACCGCCCGGAAATGACGGGAATTTCCACACCATCATAGCCGACTTGCTTGAGCGATTCAAAAATGGAGCGTTGCGCTGGCGAACTCGACGTTCCCCAAAGAAACATGTTGAAGCCGATCTTCAAGACGCTCCTCCTCCAACAGATGCGATGCGCGGTGCGCGTCGTGATTGATCTCATGCGACGTCGTTCGATTGCTCGCCAAGCGATCCCCACGCGGAAGCACCGTCATGACGTTCCATCCTCGGCGACCGCCACGACGAGCCGACGCGAAAGCGGGAAGGCTTGCCAGCCAAAGCGGTCGGCGACGTAGCCCCACAAACCCTTGGGTGCTCGGAGCATGATGGCGATGCCGATGACGCTGAGAATGATCAGGTAGATGCTTCCGAGATCGGCGAGAAACTCACGTAAGCCGAGGTAGATGATCGCACCGACGATGGGGCCCTCCACACGCCCGATGCCGCCGATCACGGTGATGAAGATCACGTTGACGGTCCAATCGTTCAGGCTGAAGCCCGAGACCGGCGTGATCGTCAGGCGCTGAAGGAAGATCATGGCCCCGATCATCGCGGTGCCGGCGGCGGCCAGCACGAACACCACGAGGCGCGTGCGACCGACATCGATGCCATTCGATCTCGCGGCCACCTCGTTGTCGCGGATCGCTTGCAGCGCCAAACCCCACCGGCTTCGCAGCAGCAGGATGATCGCTCCGAGAACCGCAATCGCGAGCGCCAGGAAAGTCCAATAGACCAGATATTCCCGCCCAGCCCGCGTCGTCGCTATCGATTTGACGATCGCCGCCGGCAAGCTGATACCGGAGCCACCGCCAACCGCATCGATCTGCAGGAACACCTGCTGCAAGACGTCGGCGATCACCCACGAGCCGATGGTGAAGTAGGCGCCACGCAGCCGAAACAGCAGGAGAGCAACCGGAATAGCGAACGAACCGGCGAGGATGCCGGCCAGTGGCACGCCCAGCAGAGGATTGAGACCGAGCCAGAGCGAGCCGAGAAACAGCGTGTAACCACCGAGACCGACAAAGGCCTGCTGTCCAATCGAAACCAGGCCCGCATAGCCGGCCAGCAAGTTCCAAAGGCTGGCGAGCGCCACATAAGAGAACACCTCGGTGAGCGTGCGAAGGGTCGCACGGTCTCCCCAATAAGGCGCCGCGATCAGCGCCAGGACAGCGATCGCGAACGCGGTCACACCGACCCGGCTCGACCTGTCTGCGTGCAAAACGCGATAGTCCGCCCTCCTGGTCATCGCATCCATCAGCGTATCCTGGGAAAGAGGCCTTCCGGCCTGAATAGCAGAACGGCAAAGAGAGCAACGTGCCCGGCAATGACAGGGAATCCGAGGTTGATATGGGCACCGATCGATTGGGCGAGGCCAAGAACGACGCCGCCCGCAAGCGTGCCCCACAAGCTGCCGAGGCCTCCGATCACGATGGCCTCGAAACCGTAGATCAGGAGGGACGGACCGACGAAAGGATTGAAGCTCTTGACGACGCCGATGAAGATGGCTGCGACGGCAACGACTGCAAGCGAAAGCGCCATTGCCAAAGCGAAGACGTGTCTCGTCTCGATTCCCATCAGTTGCGCCACATCCTGGTCGTCCGAAGTGGCGCGGAACGATCGTCCGATCTTCGTCTTGTAGAACACGATCTGCAATGCGCCGATCACCGCGACTGCGGCCGCGAACTGCAGGATCGGCAGGACTCCCACCTGGAAACCATCCACCAGCTTCCAACTCGCCACTTCCAGCGAACCGCCGTTGAGCTTGCGGCTATCGGCCGTGAAGGCCATCAACAACACGTTTTGAATGATGACCGAGATACCGAGCGTCACCAAGAGCGGCGGCAGATCATCTCCGAGAGTCCAATTCAGGAGTCCGCGCTGAAGCACATAGCCGAACATGGCCGCCAATGGGACGACGATAATGAGTGATTGGAACGGACCGATGCCGAAAAACTGAACGCCGAAATAGGCCATGTAAGCCACGGCAATGATGAGATCGCCATGAGCGATATTGACGAGGCGCATCACTCCGAAGATCAGCGAGAGTCCCGCAGCAAATAGCGCGTAGAGCCCTCCAAGCAGCACGCCTTGCACGACAGCATTGATCCAATCCATCCCGGTCAGACTCCAAAATATGCCGCACGCAACTGTTCGCGAGAAAGCGCGTCCGATCGGCCTTCCAGCGATATCCGCCCCTCATGAAGACAGTAGAGATAGCTCGTCGCCTGCACGGCTTGCATCACATCCTGTTCGACGATGACGACCGCCGTCCCCTCGGACGCGATCGACGGCAACCTCGCAAAAAGATCGCGCACCACGATCGGCGCGAGGCCGAGGCTGAGTTCGTCGCAAAGCAGGAGGCGCGGATTCGACATGAGGGCGCGGCCGATCGCGACCATCTGCTGTTGTCCGCCCGAGAGCGACGTGCTGCGGGCGTGTTTCCGCTCTTCAAGAACGGGAAAAAGTTCGAATACGTGTCGCAAGGACCATGGACCCGGCCGGCCCAACTGCCCGCCGACCTGAAGATTTTCGAGGACGGTCAGAGACGGAAACAGCCGCCGCCCCTCCGGAACCAGCGCGATGCCGCGTGCAACGAGGCTGGGTGCGCGCATGCCCCCGATCGCCTCACCGTCGAAACGGATCATGTCTGATTCTGCAGGCATGAGTCCCGCGATTGTCTTGAGTAACGTGCTCTTGCCGGCACCGTTGGCACCGATCACCGCGACGACATGGCCGGCTTCGACCGACATGCTGATGCCGAACAGGGCCTGGAATTCGCCGTAGCGCGCAACAAGGCGATCGATTTCGAGTAGCTTCATTCCGGCCTCAGGTCGCTCTGGTGCTCTGCTGTTCATTCGTTTGCCGGAATACCCATGTAGATTTCCGTCACTTTTGGATCACGAATGACGGTACGCGGATTGCCATCTGCGATCAGCGTTCCTCCCGCCAGAACAACAATACGATCGACCGCGGCAATGAGCGCATGGACGATATGCTCGATCCAAATTATCGAGACACCCGTCGTACGTATGCGATTGATCAGGGCGACGAGACTCTCGCACTCGACTTCGCTCAATCCTCCGGCAACTTCGTCGAGCAGAAGCAGGCGCGGCTCGGTGGCGAGCGCTCTTGCGAGTTCCAGCCGCTTTCTATCGAGCAGGGTGAGAGAACTGGCGCGCAGATTGGCCTTGTCTGAGAGTTCGCACGCCTCAAGCACCCCAGCACATTTGCGATAGACGTCGCGCTCGCGTTGTCCCCGCGCGAAGGCTGCTGCGACGACGAGATTCTCGAAGACCGTCATGCCGCCGAAGGGCTGCGGCACCTGGAATGACCGCGCCATGCCCATCCGGCAACGATCCGATGCGGAGAGGCGCGTCACATCACTTCCCCGAAATACCACCCTGCCCCGGCTGGGCGCAATCGTGCCCGCGATGATCCCGAATAATGTCGTCTTGCCCGCGCCGTTCGGCCCGAGCATGCCGAGAGCCTCCCCTTCGCTCAGCACCAGATCGAGGTCGGTCGCAACGACCACGGCCCCGAAGCTCTTCGACACGCAGTCCAGATTCAGGATAGCACTCACTTGACGCTCCGGTCGCGGGGCCGCCATCTCTGGCGGCCATGTTCAGGATCCAAGCATGCGAACGTCAGCTCCAGGCCGCGAGCGGTAGAAGTTTGGAAGTCGTCTTGATGTCGGGAAATGCGCCGCTGTTGACGATCTGGATATCGAGCCCGTCGTCTTTCTTCTGCCACTGCCCGGCAACGACCGGCGTCGTACAGACGTTCTTCACCGGACCCGGCCATTGGACGTGCCCCACGATCGTATCGAGATTGGTCGAGGTGATCGCCGAGAGAATCGATTGGGGGTCCTTTGGATTCTTGGTGCGCTTGAGCACGTCGATGACGACCTCAAACAGGGCGTGCTTGAATGGTATGGGTTGAGTCCAATGGCGTTTCGTCGCGGCTTCATAGTCGTTCGCGAGTTGCCTGGAGGAAATGCCGGTGAGGCTTGACTTGAAAGGATAGTCCGGCGACCACCAGAGTTCGCTCGTCACGCCGAGACCGCGATTGCCAAGCGAGGCGACATCGGCTGGAAAAAGGAACGCCTTGCCCAGCGTCACGATCTTCGGCTTGAAGCCCTGCTGCGCGCATTGCGCTGAAAACAGTGCGTAGTCCGGCGTGAACAGATTGCCTGTGACGATCTCGACTCCGCCCTTCTTGAAGGCCGTGATCTGCGGCGTGAAATCGTTGCCGAAGGCGGGGAATTGGCCGGGATCAACGACGGTGAAGCCAGCCGCCTTGATCGCCGGGATGAAGGCGTCGTGCCAGGACGTGTCGTCCTGCGCGGTGTTGAAAAGCGTGCCGACCACCCTGTTGGTGTCTTGCGCCTTCCAAAGACCGATAAACGCCGAAAGGACCTGATCGAGCCCCCAGAAGAAGTGATAGGTCCACTCGAAGCCCTTGTCCTTGGTCCCGCCGCGCCCATAATAGTAGGACTCCCACGGATCGTCCGCAGTGACGCAAGGCACTTCGTTGAGCTCCGCCGCGTTGGCAACGGGGTTGCAATCGATCGAGCCGCTCGACGCCGTGATGATGTCGACCTTGTCCTTCAGGATGAGATCGTTGGCGACCTCCGAGGCGCGGCTCTCGTCGGTTTGACTGTCCTTGGTGATGATCTCGACCTTGTAGGTCTTGCCGCCAATCTCCAATCCCTTCGCGAGATATTTGCGGATGTCGGCGAGCACCCAGTCCTGCGCCTCGGCAAATCCCGCCATCGGTCCGGTTTGCGGCGCGACGTGACCAATCTTGATCGTCTCTCCCGCCGCGCGCAGCACCGCGGGGCGAGCGATCGTTGCAACCGCCGCCGTCACGACACCTGTCTTCAGTACCGTTCGTCGGGACAGGCGTGAGGCGCCCGATCCTTGATTCTTTTCGTTTCTCTCCATGACCCTCTCCTCTCTTCATTTGCTTCTTAGAGACAGAATGCGAGCACGCGTCGTCGAGGCTTGATGCGACGATGTGATGAACGAAATCCGCCGCGAGAGGAGTCTCCAGGCAACGTCCCCTCCCCACTCACGGCCTGAACTGAAAATCTCCTGAACCTCCCTTCGCTGCACATCTGCGGCGACGTTTTTTTTGCATTACGAGAGAATACGGCCGAGACGTACGGTTAATACTCCTCGTCCAACTCTGCATCCTGCCGATGCGACGATAAGCGATTGGCGTGAGCGCAGGCCGCGCCTGCGAAGATCTGCGTCGCAAGCTGATTGACGATTTCGTCAAGCGACTCGCGGCTGTTCGCTACGCCAAAAACATACTTGTCCGGCCGAACCAGTACGGCGGTACAATTCCTTGTCCGCATCCATTCCTCGAGTACACCAACCTCATCGGCGAACTCGTCCTCTTTTTCGGGCACACCTCCGACGAGCTTCAAGACCACTCCACCGACACGAGTCAGCGGCGCGGAAGACGCATCGTCGATCCAGTCGGGCGCCGCTCGTTCACGCACGACAAGAAGAAACCGATCGCCGACGAGATCATCGAGCAACAGCGATCGCCCACCGACGAGACGAATGCGCGGCTGGGGAAAGACTTCGCCGGCAGTATCGGCCGGAACGCCGTCACGATCGCGGGCAAGAATTCCCGCGGTCAGGTTCGGAATCAACTGCTGGCGCACCGTAACGGTCTTGCCGGCTCGCAAGGCCTCGCCAAGCTCGATGTCGCGCTGCTGCGCAGCCTCGCTATTGAGCTCACCGATAACTTCGCCGAGGGCCTTGGTAACGGCGACCAGTTTACGGATGTGAGGCTTTCGCTCAGTCTCATAGGTTGCGAGCACGGAGTCGGGCAGACGATCACCGAGCACCGCGATCAACTTCCATGAGAGATTGGCGATATCGCGGATGCCCGAACAAAGGCCTTGCGCCATGAAGGGAGGCGTCTGGTGCGCAGCATCGCCGGCGAGGAATATTCTCCCTCGCCGCCACTCGCGGGCCACGAGAGCATGAAAGCGATAGGTTGCCCCGCGCCATATCTCGATCGCATCCGTGTCGACAAACGGCGCAAGTCTGCGACGCACGACGTCCGGACTGCTGTAGTCCTCCGGGCTTTCACCGGGCATCAGCTTCAATTCCCAACGCCGCAGATTTCGTGGACCGACGACATAGGTGGTCGGCCCAGAGGGCCAGCAAAATTGCGTCGTGCGCTTTGGCAGCGGCGTTTCCCGCTTCACCCAGGCATCGACGACCATCCACCACTCGTCGAAATTGAGACTCTCCTGGGAGATCCCAAGCTGCTTGCGAACGCCGCTGGAAGCGCCGTCGCAGGCGACGATGTACTGCGCCGTCACCTGCTGCTCTTCGCCTCGACTGTCAACGAAGCGAACGCCCGCGACATCGGAGTCACTCCAAACCTTCATCGCCCGATGTTCGAGACGGGTCTCGACATTGGCGAAGCGATCGACCCCATCACGCAGGATCCGTTCGAACTCCGGCTGAATGAAGAGAAGATTCGGAGCCCAATGCAGGGGGTAAGGAGGCGCGCTTGGCTCGAAGACCTTGATCGGGCGTCCATCGATCCCGAGAAAATCCGTGCCCATATAGGGAATGCTCACCGCATCAACGGCGTCGGCAAGCCCGACGCGCTGAAGCAACCGCATGACCTCATGATCGATATTGATCGCACGCGGCTTGTCGTAGATGTCCCGCATCTGGTCGAGAAGCAGAACCGAGCATCCGGCCGCGCCGAGAACGTTGGCGAGCACCGCGCCCACCGGCCCATAGCCGACGATGACGACATCGTAATCCACCGCTCGCAAGGGCAGGATTCCTTCAGCCGGCATTGCGCTGGGCGGACGGCACCGCGGCCGTCGCCAAAACCTTTGTCCCCTTAGCCCGAAGTCTCGTCATCGACGTCCCCTCGCTGCTCTTCGGCGGGGACTTCAAACCCCGCGAACCGTGTTTTCCGGCCGTTACCCGACCTTATCAATCGATTATTCTGCAATCAATGGACAATGATCGATTTTCTTGCCAGTCTAACCGAGCGGTTGCGCCGAACGTCCTATGGCGCGCACCGCCCGAACGTTTAGGGAACTCGCCATGGATCTTGGTCTTGAAGGGCGCCTGGCGCTCGTTTGCGGTTCGAGCCGCGGGCTTGGCCGGGCCTGCGCTGAAGCGCTGGCGCGCGAAGGCGTCAACGTGGTCATTACGGGACGCACATCTCAGGATGTCGAAGCTGCCGTTGCCGCCATCACTGCGCTGGGGGGAGGACGAGCGTCGGGGCTTTGCTGCGATGTGACGACGGAAGCCGGCCACAGTGTCATGCTAGCCGAAGCTGGAAAGGCCGATATCCTGATCAACAACAGCGCCGGGCCGCCGCCGAAGTCCTTTCTCGACGTGAGGGCACAGGAGTGGCTACCGGCCATGCAACGCTACTTGATCGCGCCGTTGCTGCTGACGCAGGCCCTGCTCCCTGGAATGATTGAGCGGCGGTTCGGCCGGATCGTGAATATTACATCGGCCATGGTGACAACGCCGCGGCCTCACATGAGTGTATCGGCAGGGTCGCGCGCCGGCCTGACCGCCGCGATGAAGGCAATCGCGCTGGACGTTGCGCGCCACAATGTCACGATCAACAACCTTTTGCCTGAACGCATCGACACCGACCGGCAAGTCTTCATGGCCAAAGCGGCAGCCGAGCGAGAAAACATTTCATTCGAGGAGGCCCGCGCCCGGCAGATCCAAAGCGTTGCGGCCAGACGTCTCGGGCGACCAGAGGAATTCGGTGCGGCCTGCGCCTTTCTGTGTGGTGCCCAGGCAGGCTTTATCTCGGGTCAGAATCTGCATCTCGACGGCGGGTCCTACCCGGCGCTGATCTGAAAACCAGGAGCCTGTCATGCCCCTCCCGCCACGCGTTCTCGACCCTCCCTTCAACATCACGCGGACCAGCCACGTCGTTCTGGATGTACGTGAACTTGCAGCAAGCCGGCGCTTCTACACGGAGGTCCTGGGGCTCATTGTCACTCTCGAAACGGACGATGCATTGTATCTGCGCGGCATCGAGGAGGCATGCCACCACAGCCTTGTTCTCAGGCAATCGCCGGGCCCTGCGGTTTGCCAGCGTATTGGCCTGCGTGTATTGACCGAGAAGGATCTCGAACGGGCCCAGGTGGAGCTTTCCCGCCGCCGCTGCACAGTCGATTGGGCGGAAATCCCTCATCAGGGCCGAACACTCCATGTCACCGATCCATTCGGATTTCGCTTCGAACTGTGTGCGCACATGCCGGTCCAACCGCGCCACATAACTCGCTTTCGCGATCAGCGCGGCGGATCAGCTATGCGCATCGATCACGTCCAGTTGCTAACGCCCCAACTCGGCGATGCGCTGGGATTCTACATGCAACTCGGCTTCTGGCTGACCGAATATGTCGGCAAAGATGACGATCACATCCGCGCGGTCTTCCTGCAGCGCAAAGGAAATCCGCACGACATGGTCTTCTTCAACGGCGATGGGCCGCGGCTGCATCACTTCGCCTACACTGCACCAGATGCGCAGCACCTGCTCGCCGCTTGTGACGTCGCGGGCGAGCTTGGCTATGGCAGAAAAGTCGAGCGTGGACCCGGGCGGCATGGTCCGGGTCATGCCATGTTCGTCTATTTCCGAGATCCCGACGGCCACCGTGTCGAGTTGTTCAACACCCATTACCAGGTCATGGACCTCGAAAACGAGCCGGTCCGCTGGGATCCGGATGATCCCGCAGTCGCGTTTCCCTGGGGGCTTCCGGCGCAGCGTCGCTGGTTCGAGGAGGCGGCCCCGATGGCGGACACCCCCATTTCCCGGGCCCTTCCACCGCCGAGCCCCGTCACCCTCGAACGCTTTCTTGCACATCAGGCCGAGTAACTCGAAAAGCGCTGCGCGACTCCAAGAGTGTTCAATTGCAAACTTTGTCCATGAGGAATTGTTGATAGTGAGCGCCGCACCTCAACCACCAGACATCGTTCGAAGCGATCCGGAACCTGTCGCGAAGGAAACACTGGCATCGACGGTCTATGGTCAATTACGGCGAGAAATCCTCACGGTAGAGCTCCCGCCCGACACCAAGTTGAACATCCGCAGCCTCTGCGAGCGCTTCTCGGTGGGACTAAGCCCTGTTCGTGAAGCGCTGAGCCGGTTGTCGCGAGAACACCTCGTCCGTCAGACCGATCATCGCGGCTTCACCGTGGCGCCTGTGTCGAAATCGGATCTTCACGATCTCACCAAGGCTCGCTGCGCTCTCGACGGCATGGCCCTCCGCCAATCGATTGAGGGCAGACAGCAGAGCTGGGAAGAGCAACTGCTCGTCTCGTATCATCGGCTTTTCCGTACACCCCGCTTCGACGGTGCAGACGCAAAGCTGCGCAGCCCGGCGTGGGAGGACGCACATCGACAATTTCACGCCGCGCTCGTTGCCGGTTGTGGATCACGCTGGTTGATGAACATCAGCGGCCAGCTGTTCGAGGCCGCAGAGCGCTACCGTCATATCGGGCGCATCGCTGGCAAGTCGCGCGCCCAGGGAGATGAACATCGACCGATCATGGAGGCCGCACTCGCCTATGATGCCGATCTGGCGATCGAGCTTCTCAACCGACACTATCAGACCACAGCAGAGCTTGTGGAAACCGTTCTGTCGCAAGGCCCACCAGCCGAGAGCTAACACATGAATTCCCTTCCGGGATTCATGGCGCGGCCCCGGCGCAGGAATTCGTATCTTGACGCAGAGGGTCGCTCGGTACAGCCTTCCGTCAATCAGGTCACTCATCTGGTTGAGCTCCGACACCTCTCTCGCCGCGATCGCGGCGGATTCTCCAAAACTCGTCATCGATCCCTGCAGACGCGGCAACCACCGAACCCTCGCGAACCCGCGACAACGTATCAAGGAGCGCAGGCATGAGTTTCAGACGCGTCGTCACCGCGAAGAACGCGAATGGCAAGTCCGTGGTCGTGAGCGATGGCCCCTCACCGCGAGAAATCGCGCTCAAGCATACACCTGGCTTTGTGTCCGCGCCGATCTGGATGACCGCAACGACACCAATGCTGTCGGCACTCGGCGGCGATCCGATGTCGGTCGCCGACCGCAGCCTCCTGCCCGGCGAAGGCGGCTCCACATTCATCATCGTCATCTTCCCGCCAGACAGCGTGATGATGTCGGCCGATTTCGACCCGGCCAAAGCCGGACCGGAGCATCTCATAGCGACGCCAGGCATTGCCGAGACATTTGAAGTGGACAATCCCGGCATGCACACGACACCCACCGTCGATTACGCGGTTGTCCTCGATGGTGAAATCTGGCTCGAGCTCGACGACGGCGAATTGGTCCATCTGAAACGGCACGATACTGTCGTTCAACAAGGCGCGCGGCACGGCTGGCGCAACAAAGCAAGCACGCCGGCGACGCTTGCATTCGTTCTGCTGGGAGCGAAGCAGGCGTGACCTGCGTCGCGTCGGGGTTTCCTTACGACGGCACCGAAAGGCGATGATGCGCTTTTTGGTGATATCACTCCGCGGCGCGCCGTGCTCCCACAACCCGGCTCATGCTTTGGCTGCCATGCCCTAGCGGCTGCGTCGGCTCTTTTGGACGCAGCCAATATCCGACGGGCAACAATTGCACCCCGGTGCGCAGGCCGAAGGTGCCGTAAAGGCCGTTAGGCAAGAACAACGAGAACAACAGAGCCACCGCCCCGAGTCCGATCATGTACCAGACGCCCGCGCTGCCAAAGGCCGCCTCGATTGCGTAGAAAATTACAGCGCCGATGATGGCCCCTTCGAAAGTGCCAAGTCCGCCGACAAGTACCATGAAGATCATGTAGGAGGTCCATTGCACGCTGAAATATGTCTTGGGTTGGAATGAGATCGCGGTCGCAAGCCAAAGTGAACCGGCAATAGCGGCGCCTGCCGCCGCAAAGACGAAGACGATGCGCTTGACGGTCACGACCCTGACACCGACGGAGTTTGCGGCCTCCTCGTCGTCCCGGATCGCCTGCAGGCCCGCTCCGGTCGCCGAACGCAGCAAAACGAACAGCGTCACCAAGACCGTTGCGAGCGCAGCGAGAGCGATCCAGAACGTGAGCGCGTTACGCTGCGCCACGTCATAAGCGTTCAGTGCAATCAACGAGATGCCCGTCTCGCCCTGGATCAACGGATCGAGATTCACCAACAGGTGGACGAGCTCCGCCACCACCCACATACCAACCGCGAATTCGCTGGCCTTTAGCCGCAGCATCGGCAGCGAGAGCGGCAGGGACAACAGGGCAACGATCAGAGGCGCAAGGGCGACCGCCAGATAAACGTTTACGCCATAGTTCGACAGGCGGATGGTCAGGTACGCACCAAATCCAAAAAATGCCTGCTGCCCGATGGAGACCAGCCCACCGTAACCCGCCAGCGCGTTCCACGTTGCCGCCAGGATCACATAGATGAACAACGTCGTCATTCTATCGAGCGTGGCCGGGTCGGCGATGAAGGGCAGGAATATCAGGCAGGCCAATAGCACAGCGCCTGAGGCCGCCACCGTGATTGACGCTCGCGTCCATCTCGTAACCATGAACCCGGTTTCTGTCATGACGCTCTCGTCTTCAGAAGATTGAAACTCCGCCAGGCATCGAAGATGCGGCCGAACGAAGCCCGCGCCACCAGGACGGTAAGGAACACCGCGTGTCCCGCGATCAGAAAGCCTTGCGGGCTAAGCTGGGCCCCGATGCTTTGAGCGACGCCAAGCGCGAGACCACCCGCAAGCGTTCCCCAGAGCGATCCGGTCCCGCCGATAACGGCCGCTTCGAAAGCGAAGATCAGTTGGGGCGCTCCGGCGTATGGATCGAAGGTCGCACGCATGGCAAGCGCGGCGCCCGCGATGCTGACCGTCACCATGGCGATCGCTGTGGCGCAGGTGTTGATCCAGTTCGCATCGACGCCCATCAGACCGACGGTATCTCGATCTGCAGCCGTTGCGCGAATCGCGCGGCCCAACTGAGTGTGCGACAGAAAGAGCTGCAGTCCGCCGAGCAGACCGATTGCGGCCAGGAAGATGTAGACGGCGAGCTTTCCGACGAAGACTCCGTCGGCCAGCTCCCAGGAATCGTACGACAAATCTCCGATGTAGGGCGCGAGCGAGCGCGTGTCTGCGCCGAACTGCTCGAACAAGAGGTTGTCGATGCATATCGACAGCCCGAAAGTCGCGAGCACGGGGATGAGGAAACCCGATCGCGTCGAGCGATCGAGAACCAGACGCTGGAGCGCGACGCCAACCAGGGCCATCGCCGGAAGGACAACGATCCAACCGTAGAATGGCGACAGGCCCGCATATTCGGCAATGGCCCACAGGCCAAAGGCAGCGAGCACGGCGAAGCTGCCGTGAGCAAGATTGACCACCCCCATCACGCTGAACATGAAGGACAGCCCGCATGCGATCAGTGCGTAGTACCCGCCAAGCAGCACGCCCTGGAATATCTGTTCAATCCAGATCATCAATGAGCTCCCTCCGAGCCAAGACCGAAATAGGCGTCGGTGATCTGGGCCCGCGTCAAATGCTTGGTCGGCCCCTCGAGGACGATACTTCCCTCCAACATGCAGATCATGCGATCGGCCACCGAAATCGCGCGGTCGAGTTTCTGTTCCACCAGGATAATGGTGGTTCCCGCAGCGATCAGCTTCGCAACCGCCGCGTAGACCAGCTCGACAGCCACTGGAGACAATCCGAGGGATATTTCGTCGAGCAGCAGGAGTTTCGGATTGGTCATCAGCGCTCTGCCAATTGCGACGGCCTGTTGCTGGCCGCCAGACAGGTTCTTGGCCAGGGCGTTGCGGATCGGCTGGAGCTGCGGCAGTGCCTCCACCACGCTGTCGAGCGTCCAGATTCCGGGATTTCGCGCGGAGCGGCCGAGAAGCAGGTTCTCCGTGACCGAAAGGTCGCCAAACAGGCGCCGCCCTTCCGGCACAAGCGCGATTCCAGAACGCACCCGACGATAAGACGGCAAGCGGGTCACATCTTCGCCGGCGAAGTTGATGCGGCCATCAAGCGGGAGGTGAGCGCCGGCGATGGCACGCAACAACGTCGTCTTGCCGGCCCCGTTGGCACCGACGAAGGCCACCGTCTGGCCGGCAGCGACGTCGAACGAGACGCTGCGCACGGCGCGCAAGAGGCCGTGACGAACCTCGAGATCGTGAACGGACAACAAGGTCATCCAACGGCACTCCCGAGATAGGCACGCACCACGTCGGGATGGCTCATCACTTCGGCTGGGCTGCCGTCGGCGATGATACGGCCATTATCCATGCATACCAGCCGCTCGGTAACTTGCACGAGTACATGGACGATATGTTCGATCCAAACCAGGGCGATGCCACGATCCCGAAGGATCCTGATCGTATCGACAAGTTCACCCGCTTCCGCATCCGTCAGCTCGCCGCCGATCTCGTCGAGCAGCAGAACCGCCGGATCGGTTGCAACCGCGCGGGCAAGCTCCAGCCGTTTACGGTCAAGCAGTCCCAGCGTCTCCGCACGACGATTTGCCACCCGCAGCATGCCGGTGAGACGAAGTGTTTCGATGACGCGATCGTAGGCTTCGGAGTCCCGGCGGCGGCCGCCATGTCGCGCGCCCACAAGCACGTTCTCGAACACCGTCATCCCGCCGAACGATCTTGGTACCTGATGCGTGCGCGCAATTCCGATCCTGCAACGCTCCGCTGCCGGAAGCCGTGTCACGTCCCGCCCCATGTAGTGCACGGTGCCGGCTGTCGGCGAGAGCGAGCCAATGAGCACGCTGAGCAGCGTCGTCTTGCCCGCGCCGTTGGGCCCGACGATCCCGACGGCTTCGTTTTTCGCGAGCGCAAAGTCGACGTCGTCAAGCACCGTCAGCGCCCCGAAGCGCTTGACCACGCGGCTGGCGCTCAGGACGTTATTCTCCGTCCGGGCAAGCATCGGCGTATTCTGGGGCCGTTCGGCGCCGGCCGCTTTCACATCAAGCAAAGCAATTGCCTCCCCTCTTTCTCATCGGCCTGCGCGTCAGAACCGAAGTACCGGTTTGACGCATTTTCCCGTCAAGGAATCCTCGATCGCCCGGTTGACGTCCTTGAACGGATAGAACGTGATCAACTTTTCGATAGGAAATCGACCCAGCGCCTGCAGCTCGATCAATTTGGGAAGAAATTCGTCCGGGTTCGTATCTCCCAGGATAATGCCGCGAATCGTACGGCCGCCGTTCATTACGTGCGACGTCACGAACGTCAGCTCGGAATCCTCGGGAGCTCCGCCCACGAATCCGCAAGTCCCCCGCAGTGCCAATATATCGATGGCTTGGCGAAGCACCGGCATCAGAGCAGTGGTCTCAAACGTGAAATCGACGCCACCACTGCTAATCGCCTTGACGGCGTCCGGGACCGCCTGCTCGCTCGGGTTGATGCAATGCGTCGCGCCAAGTTCACGGGCCAATTTGAGCCGATCCTCGCGTAAATCAATCGCAATGATCTTCGCCGCTCCGACCAACTTTGCAGCCATGATGGCGCTCAGGCCGACCGATCCGGTGCCGAAAACCGCAATCGATTTGCCAACGCCCACCTTCAATGCGTTTATGACGCCACCAGCGCCCGTGATGACTCCGCAGCCAAGCGGGCCGAGCAGCTCCAACGGAGCGTCGGCAGCCACCTTCACGACGTTGCGATCGTGACAGACAACATGGCTCGCGAAGGAGCCCTGCCCCATGAACGTGTGCACCTTCTCCCCATTGCTGGAAAGCGGCGTCGTGCCGTCGAGCCGTCCCCCGCCGAAATTCCGCGGAAAGAACTCGTGGCAATAGCACGGCAAACTCTCCTGGCAGCTCGGACAATGCCCGCAGGAGTCACCGCTGAGGATCACGCGATCCCCGACCTTCACCTTGACGACGCTCTTTCCGACCCTCTCGACGATTCCAGCCCCTTCGTGGCCAAGGACCATTGGCTGCGGCATTGGAACGATTGTCTGGTCGCGCACCGCAACGTCGGTATGGCAAACGCCGGTCGCGACCAACCGTACCAGAACCTCATCATCGCGAGGCTCTTCCAGTTCCAACACTTCAAGAGTCAACGGTGCGAATTTCGCCCTGGCAACGGCGGCTTCGATCTTCACGCTTCAATCTCCATCATAGGCTCGATACTCGACATGGCCGCGGCCTCCGCAAGAACTATCCGCTTAAGTGGGAATGATCGGCAGCAGCAGATGCGACGGATGCTTCGGATCATGGTAGATGCGATGCAGCACCGGCTTGCTGCTGCATAGATGATACGGGATGTATTCGACGTTCGTTGCGCCAAGGACGCCCGTCGAAAGATCGAGGCACGAAATCTCGACACAGATTCGATGACCGCGCCGGAACAGATTGGCTGTCGAAAGAATCTCGATGTTGTACTCGTTGATCTCGCCGGGAACGATCTTTCTTTGTGCATCGCGAGTCAGCGGATGCCACGGTTTCCACGGCTTCGAACGGGTGGGGTCGAGCGCGCGGTGCGACGCCTTCAACCAGCCGCGAGTCAATTCGCGCGATGGCAGGTCGGTGCGTATCTCCCGCTCTCCTTCCCTCGCCGTCCGAACCGAGACATCGGGACCCACGTCCTTCAGGATGATGATCCAATTCGTGTCATCCTGATCGATCGACGCAAAGAGATTGAGTACGCTCGGCCCCGCGATCAACAGATCGTGCGGCAGGGGATCGGACAGGAAACGCAGCTTCTCGATCCGGTTGGTCTGGGTCGGCGGCATCTGAACAAACAGATCCGGTGGGATATATTCATCGACACTCGATGACTTGAACGGCTCCGCCGTCAAGCGCTCCCAACTGTTGAGATAGAGCTTCGTCCACTGTGTCTCCGGAAGCGGCCAATCATCCCCGCTCCGCCATTCATTTGCTCCCGTCACGAAGTAGCGAACGGTTGGCTCTTTCATCACGCCGGTATCGACATCGCAAAGCCAGTGGTCGTACCAGCGAAGCATGTCTCCCCGTAAGGCTCGCAACGGCCGATCCAGATGAGCCGGACCGTTCAGGGTGAGCTTCTTGGGTCCCTTGATCTTCTGAAAGTAGGTCTGTGCGCCGCAAAGATGGGTCTTGTACGTGTAGCCGTACCATGCGGCTCCCGTGTGAGTGGGCACAGCGATTTTTTCGAAATCAGCTTCCGCCTTCTTGACGACCTCCTCGGAGTCATAGGGATCGATCAGCGTATCGAAGAACCGGGGGAAGCTCTGCCCCTTCTGCACCAGCACATTGTGGATGAACGGGTACATCTTGTAGTCGGGGTTTTGAATTGCGGTCCGCCAATGCTCCTCCTGTTCGGGCGACAAGGAACCTGGCATGCTGCGAACCGTGTGCGCGTTGCTGACGTGATCACCCACGTATCTGAAGGAATGCACAATCCCGCCCGGGTACTCTTCGCGAAAGCCACCCAGCACACCATATGCCCCGCGAGGGTCGTAGGGAAAAATGGCCTTGAGATGGGGCGGCTGCTGGCGAGCGGCATGATATTGCTCGGAAGCAAACGCGCCGATTCCGATCATACCGACCTTGCCGTTGCACCAGGGCTGTTTCGCGATCCACTCGATGAGATCGAAGCTATCCCACTCTCTTGAACCCCCGGTCTCGGACTTCAGATAACCTCGCGGCTGACCGATCACGTGCACGTAGCCACGTGACACAAAATACTCCGTGTCGCCCGCCTCCATGTGCCCCATCCAAAGCGAGGACCAGGACGGTTGCGGAGGAAACGTCCTTGGATATTCGTCGCCCTGCATCTCCTTGGAATGGACGCCAAATCCCAGCAAGGCAGGAAAGCGGCCTGGAGCGTCCGGTCGATAGACGTCAACCGCCAGGCGGATGCCGTCTCGCATTTCAACCGCGACGTCCTTGTCGCAGACGATTGCACCAAAATCGGCGGGCCGATCGTACTCGGAGGGCGGCTGATTGCCGGATGGAAACAGCCTTTCTGGTGCCGTCATCGTTTCGACCTCAATTTCTTATTCCGATGTTCGTTCAATGGGACCGGGACCGCAAGGCCGACGGGGCTGACGCCCCGCCGGCTCACGGCTCTCCGGCAATTCTGGAAACTCAGCGACAATCACATGTTGTAAGGAAGCTGCTGGCCTGTGACGGGAATGTTTGGATCCCCCTCATGCTCGCAGATGACCTGTTCGATCTTGAACCGGCTACCCGCCTTGGCCTTTTGGTACTGACAACCCAGAAGCGGCGTTGTCGCGACCACGTGGGGCATCGGCCCGGTGTTGAAATCGACGACGCCCACGGTCGTGGTCGCCTTGAGATTGCTGATTGCCTTCGCCAGGGCCTCTTTGTCGAGTGGGTTGCCGGCTGCCTTGAGCGCCTCCAATCCGGCGTCGAACACCGCCATGCTGCTGCCGAGTTGCTGCGTGACCTGCTTGCCGGACGTCTTCTCATATCCGTCCGCCATCTGTTCCGACGTCAAATTGGTGGCCGGCGACTTGTATGGAAACGCACGATTCCACGGGGCGACGTTGGATAGATTGATGCCGAGCGCGCCAAGCGCCTC
The DNA here is from genome assembly GCF_055791185.1 of Bradyrhizobium ingae. Classification (NCBI taxonomy): domain Bacteria; kingdom Pseudomonadati; phylum Pseudomonadota; class Alphaproteobacteria; order Hyphomicrobiales; family Nitrobacteraceae; genus Bradyrhizobium; species Bradyrhizobium ingae. The sequence continues at coordinate 337,701 of NZ_JBVUBB010000001.1, read as the reverse complement.
GATCTCGACGGGAGATCCTCCCGCCTTCGCCGCCTCCATGATCTTCGTCGTCTTGGTCAGACCTTGCTGAGCAGCCTGGCGCAGGAACGTCGCGAAATCCGGCGGCAAGACCAGCGCATTGACGATCTCACAGCGCTCGCGCTTGAACAGGGCGATTTGCGCAGAGTAGTCGGTGGTCCCGTCCTCGAATGGCCCCGGATCGATGACGGTGAAGCCCGCCTTCTTAAAGACATCGGGAAGGAACCCGCGAACGGCATTGCCGTCGGCATCGTTTGGATACATCACTCCGACTTTCATGTTCGTCGGAATCATCTTCCATCGGCTGACATATGCCCCAGAGAACTGTGCGCCTCCGAAACTGAAGTGATAGGTCCATTTGAACGGGGACGGCTGACCGGGCTTCGCCCCGCGTCCGAAATACCAGGCTTCCCATGGCATCACCGTCGACAGACAGGGCACACCGGCGGCTTCGCACGCGTCAGCAACCGGATTGACCACTTCAGGAGTTGACGTCACCAGCATCAAATCGACTTTTTCGCTGGAAATGAGGCCCTTCGCCAACTGCGCGGCGCGCGCGGGGTCGGATTGTGAATCGCGATCGATGATTTCGATCCGGTAGGTCTTGTCTCCGATGCGCCATCCCGACTTCAGCGCCTTCCGGCACTCGTCGAGCACGTAGCCATCACACTGACCGAAAAAGCCGAGATTGCCGGTTCGAGGACTGACGAAACCGACACGGATCACCGCCTCGGAGTCCGCGGCCCAGGCGTTTCGCATCGTGGCGGACGGCAGCATCGCGGCGGTCGCCGAAGCCGCCAGAAAGCTGCGTCTCGAAACTCCGCCCGCCCCAACTGGCACTGTTTTGTTCTTCTGTTCAGACATGGATTCCTCCCTCCTTGAAAAGATCTGTTCGATTGAGCTTCACCACTTCGTCTAAGCCACGCCATCATCATGATTGAAGTCACGCATGGGACCTCCGCTGAGATCCGCCCCAACTCTCCGACGAAGCTTTGTTCACCGCAGAGCCGATGAAGTTGTCCGTGCAGTCTCCAGCCGTTGACGCTCCCCGGAGATCCGCACGATTCACCGCGAGTTGAACTCGTCGCTGAACCGGGAAAAGGTGAACGTTGAAGGTCTGGCTGATCAGGCCCCATAAGCCTCGGGGGGCCGCTAGCATGACGGTGATCGCGACCAAACCCAGCGTGATGAGATACCAGGATCCGTAGTCGGCGAGCAGGAAGCGCAGCGCGAAGAACACGATGGTCCCGACGATCGGTCCTTCGATGCTGCCGATTCCACCGATGATCACGATGAAGATCACATCGGCGGACCAGTCGGTCACGCTGAATGCAGCGCCCGGCGTGATCCGCAGCTTCTGGAGCACGACCAGCGAGCCGACGAGCCCCGCGATCAGCGCCGCAATCAGGTACACGGCCAATTTGGTTCGTCGGGGATTGATCCCGATGCTGCCGGCAGCGGCTTCAGAGTCCCGGATCGCGGTCAATGCCAGTCCCTGGCGCGAGCGCGACCAGAGGAAGATCAGAAGCACCGTTCCAACCCCGATGCCGACGCTCACGTAATAAAGAATGAGATCGCGAAGCTCGCGACTTTCGGCAATGTCGCGTACCACGGAGATGGGCAGGCTCATGCCTGTCCCCGCGCCGAACGGCTTGATCAATGTAGACGTCAGCCGCAGCACCTCCGCCAGGACCCAGGTGCCGATAGCAAAATGGGCACCGCGCAAACGGAAAGCAAGAAAGGCCGCAGGAACGGCGGCTAGTGCCACGAGAATTCCAGCGAGCGGCAAGGCGATGAGCGGCGGGACCTGGAAAAACGCGGTGGCTGTGACGAAGGCGTAGCACCCAAGCCCGACGAACGCTTGTTGCCCCACCGAAACAAGCCCCGCATAGCCGGCCAGCAAATTCCAGGCTTGCGCCAGCGCCAGATAGTAGCTGAATTCGATCAAGAGGCGCATTTCGGCCCGGCCGGCCCAGGCAGGCAGGAGCAACAGCGCCACGACCGCGATGAGCATGACGGCAAAACCGAAGCGGCCGGAACGAGTCGATCGCTCGATATGGTACGCGATTTCGCTCATAGGTCGGACGTCTTTGGAATGAGGCCACGCGGTCGGAACAGAAGCACGAGCAGAAAGACCACATGCCCGGCGAGCGTGTCCCAGCTCGGGTCGAAGGCTGCTCCAAGCGCCTGCGCAACGCCAAGGATTATCCCGCCAGCGAGCGTGCCCCATAAGCTCCCGAGGCCGCCGATAATGACAACCTCAAACGCGTAGAGCAGTCGAGCCGGACCGATGGTCGGATCGAAAATCGTGCGCATGCCGAGCAGGACGCCGGCTATCGAAACAACGGCGAGTGCGGTGCCGCTCGCCAACGCATAGATATTCCGGTTGTTCACGCCATAGAGCCGAGCCGTGTCGATGTCGTCTGACGTGGCTCGAAACGCCCGACCAAGAGCTGTCGAACGCAGCAATATTTCGATCGCTGCGATGACGAGCACGGCGGCACCGAAGACCGACGCAGGCATCAGGCCGATTGCAAGCTGATCCCCGATGCGAACGCTTGCCATTTCAAACCACGGCAACTGTAGCCGTCGGCTGTCGGCACTGAACAACTCGAGCAGCACGTTCTGGATAACCACCGAGAGGCCGAAAGTGACCAACAACGGGCGCAGAACGTCTTCGCCCAACGTGAAATTGAGTAGGCCGCGCTGCAGGAAATATCCAACGGCGAACATGACAGGGATCACGATAACGAGCGCGACCAGCGGATTCACGCCGAGCGTCCCCGTCACCACAACGGCCAGGTAGGCAGCGAGCACTATGAAGTCGCCATGCGCGAGATTGATGATGCGCATGACACCGAACATCAGAGACAAACCCGTTGCGAAGAGCGCGTACAGTCCCCCCACGAGTGCTCCCTGAATGATGGTGTTTACCCAGTACATTGTCAGATCCCGGTCATAAGCCGAAATAGGCGAGCTTGATCTGGTCACGCGTGAGCCCACTGGGCCGCCCTTCGAGGGTCACTCTTCCCTTCTGCATGCAGTACACGCGATCGGCGGCTCGCAGCGCTCTTTGAATGTCCTGTTCGACGATCACGATGGTCGTGCCTTCGTTCCGAATGCCGGGCACTGCCGCATAAATGTCCCGAATGACAATCGGCGCGAGGCCAAGGCTGAGCTCGTCGCAAAGGAGCAGCTTCGGGTTCGCCATCAGCGCCCTGCCGATTGCAAGCATCTGCTGTTGACCGCCCGAAAGCATCGACGGCGGCGTGAAGCGTCGCGCCGCCAAATTCGGGAAGAGCGCGTAGACGCGCTCGATCGACCACGGTCCCGCACGACCGCAATAGGCGCCCATGCGGAGGTTGTCCTCGACGGTGAGAGACCGGAACGGTCGGCGCCCTTCGGGGATCATCGCAATGCCCAGCGCCACGATACGCTCCGGCTCGAGCGCACCGATCGGAATCCCCTCGAACCGAACGTCAGTCGGACGACGCGGACGCAGTAGACCGCATATCGTGCGAAGCAACGTGCTCTTGCCGGCACCATTGGCACCGATGATCGCGACGGTTTCGCCTTGCTCGATCGCCAGGTTGACCCCGAACAAAGCCTGGAAATCGCCATAGCCGGCCATAACTTCCTCGGTCTCAAGCAGACTCATTCGGCTTCGATTCCCATGTAGACTTCCTGCACTTCTGCATTGGCCATCACGACTTCCGGTTCGCCTTCGGCCAAATGTCGACCGAAGTTGATCACCAGCAATCGATCCACGGTGGCGAGAAGGACGTGAACGACATGCTCGATCCAGATAATCGCCACGCCGCTCTTTCTGACGACCTTGAGCACGTCGACGAGCTGTTGACACTCCCCCTCCGTCAGCCCTCCGGCGATCTCATCCAGCAGCAGCAGAACAGGCCTAGTCGCCAGCGCACGTGCGAGTTCGAGCCGTTTGCGCTCGAGCAAGGTCAACCGATCCGCAAGAGCATTGCACCGCTCGAGCAGTCCGGCGCGGTTCAGCACGTCTATGCAGAGGTCATAACAGGCACTCTCGCCTCTTTTCGAAGAGAAGGTTGCCGCCGCGAGCACGTTTTCGAAAACCGTCATGCGGCCGAAGGGCTGCGGAATCTGATAGCTGCGACCAATGCCCAGTCGGCAGCGTTCGTGCGATGGCAGATGCGTGATCTCGCGATCACGCAATCGAATTGCGCCCGAGGACGGTCGAAGGTCGCCGGTGATAAGATTGAAGAGCGTGCTCTTGCCGGCCCCATTGGGACCGAGAATCCCGAGCGCCTCTCCCTCGCCGACCTCGAACGACAAACGGTCAACCGCCCGCAGGACGCCGAACGTTCGAGACAGCGCGTCGACACGAAGGAGAGGAGCCATTTTTTCTTGCACCTTTAGCAAGACCTCAGCAGGTTCGAAGGAGCCCGCAATCGACCAGAAGCGTTGAGGCCCGATCTAGGCCAGCAGTTCCATTTTCCCTCCGACCGGTATCTGGGGAGCCAGGCCATTCGCGACGATCACGAGGTCGTATTTGAACGGACCGCCGGCTGCGAGGCGCCACTGCCCGCTCACGAGCGAGGTCTTCGCGACATTCTTCACGGGGCCATTGCCCCAGGCGATCGGACCAACGACGGTCTGGAGATTGGTCTTGGTCAACGCGTCGAGATTGGCCGCAGGATCCTGGGCGTCGGCGCTGCGCTTGATGATGTCGGCAGCAACCTCAAAGAGTGAGTGGATGAATCCGATTGGCTGCGTCCACTGTTTTCCGGTGGACTGCGTATAGGACGCCGCGAGCTCGGCGGCCGATTGGTCCGAAAGCGAGGACTTGAAGGGGAAAGTCGGAGACCACCACACCTCCGTCGACAGATTATTAGCGGTCTGCCCGACCGATTCCACCGACGACGGGAATAGCAGCGCCTTCGTAATCGTGCAGACCTTCGGACGCAGTCCCTGCTGGCGTGCCTGCGTCCAAAAGGTGGTAAAGTCGGGCGGGATCATATTGCCCGTGATGATTTCGGCGCCGGCCTCCTTGAACGCACTGATCTGCGCCGAGAAATTGTCGGTTAGAGTCTGGAAGTGCGGCGGATGGATCAGCTTGTAGCCGCTCTTTGCCAGTGCAGGCGGAAGGCCAAGCTTGTCGTCCCCCCAGGCATTGCCGTCGGGATCGTTTGCGAAGGCTGCGCCGACGACGCGATTGGTCTGAAGCTGCGGCTGCGACCACATATCGAGAATGATCCCGATCGCATCCTCCAGACCCCAGAAATAGTGATAGGTCCACTTGAACGGCTTGTCCGGCTTACCTCCGCGGGCAAAGAACCAGGGCTGCCACGGCGAAACCGTAGACACACACGGAACTTCGTTGAGCTCGCATTGATCGGCCACCGGATTGTCGGTCTCGGGCGCCGCCCCGACCAGCATCAGGGAAACCTTGTCCTTGAGAATGAGATCGGCGGCAACATCGGCGGCACGATTTGAATTCGTCTGACTATCCTTGACGACGATTTCGATCGGCAGATCCTTCTTCTTGAAGTGCTCGCGAACGGTGCCGATGATGAAGTTGTCGGCTTCTCCGAACGGAGCCAACGGGCCTGTCTGCGGGCTGACATAGCCGATCTTCACCGGCCTGGCCGCCCGCACCCATGGCGCTGGAAAACCCGACAGCAGCACAGCGCCGCCAATCGTTGCGCCACCCCGGCTAATCAGCGTGCGGCGCGTCATGCCACCTCGCGATGAAGTCGCAGAAGCTGGCGTCTCTCCAATCTCTCTACGCTGGCGCATCGTACTTCCCCCTCGATTTTCCTGAAGTGCCTACCCTACGTAGCTGCTTGCGAACGACTGTCCGGTTGTCGTTCCGATGGCTCGTCTCCCAGGGAATGCGCGCCCGCGTATTTGCCGTCCCGATAGAGCAGCGGATCGACATCCTCTTGAACGAGCGTTCGATAGACTCGCGCGATGAAGATCGAATGCGTCGCATAGTCGATGATGCGATCGATCTCGCAAAACATGTTGACCTGCGCATCGCCGAGAAACGGCAAGCCGTCGTCGGTTTCCTGCCAGTCACCCAGCCGGAACCGCTCCTCACCTCTAAATTTGCCGCTGAAAGCTTGGGACAACCCGGAGTGCACGCTTCGCAACACATTGACGCAAAACTGACCGCCACGGCTTAGAATGCGATGCGTGGCAGCCGTCTTGTTGACACAGACAAGCAAGGAAGGCGGATCGGCGGACAGCGACGTCACCGCTGTCACGCTCATGCCATACCGAGCCCCGGCATTGGCGCACGATATGATGCTGACGGTTGCCGCAAATCGCCGCATCGCCTCACGGAACACTTCGCGTTCGACGGCAACATCGGGTACTCGTCCAAGCCGTTGGTGACCCATGTGAACAATCCAAACTTTGTACGGCGCGCTACGCCAGCGGGTCCGCCGGAATGCCGAGCCGAAACTTGCCGTGGTTCTCGTAGGCCGTATCGCTCATCACCTGATGAAGACCGGCGGTATTCAGGTCGCGCAGCGTGCGGCCGAGAATGTGTGGATGGCGCAAGCCGGTATTCCCGGCGAAGTGATACGCCATCGTCGCGACGCCGATCGCGACGTCGGTGGCATGCACACAGATCGCCCGGACATCCGCGATATCGGCTCCATCGGGAAGGCCACCGGCCAGAACCTTGTCGTAGAGCTGCTGATAGCGGCTGTGCATGAGTGCACGAGCGGCGCGGAGCTTGAGATCCGCTTCGGCTATCTGGCGGTGAACAACCTGTCGCTCGTCGAGCTTTGACGAACGGAATGTGCCGCGCGTCGAGGTAGCGATCTCGACCAGTTCGTCGAGTGCGCGCCTCGCTGCACCGATCGCGACGCTGCCGTGCTCCTTCGCGACGAAGCTAAACGGAGGAAACAGATAGGAGGGACCGCCACGCCGAGGTTTCGGCTTGAGCAGGTCCCAGACAAACGACAAGTGCTCGGGCAAGTCGTAGCCCTCAACGGAGCAATCGCAGCTTCCGGTCCCCTTGAGGCCTACGACATCGCGCCAGTTGTCGTACAGCGTCACATCAGTTGCCGGAAGGGCGGTGAAGATGACCAGAGGCCTCCCTCCGTTTTCGTCCTCCGTCCCCTCGACGACTGCGCCGGCAACCACCCATTCGGCGTGCCGGATGCCACTGTTGAAGCGCCAGCGCCCGCTCAATCGATAGCCACCGTCCTGACGCACGGCCCGACCGGCGGGAAAAAAGGAGATCGAAGCGGTCGGGATGGCTCCGCCGGCAAAGACCCGATCGAGACCGGCTTGCGGCAGGAACGCGCCGAGCGAACCGACGGCGGTCGCGCCGACCATGGTGCACCAACCGCTCGTGAAATCGTGATAGGCGATCTCCTCAAGCGCCAGCATCTCGCTGATGGGATCGGCTTCGGCGCCACCCGTCACGGTCGGGAGCTTGAGGCGAAACAGACCGGCTTCTCGTAAAGCCGTGACTGCTTCCGGCGCGAGCGTCGCGAGCTCTTCGCTCTTGGCTCCGGAAGCCTGCAGCGTTGGCGCAATGCGCGCAATCTGCTCCAGCAGCATTGCACGCTTGGACTCCAGCTCCGTCGGAAACTGCAGCATTTCTCCTCCCGCCCTTGATCCAACGTCGGAGCCGACAGGCCCCGTGTCTTCATTTCTTAAAACCAGTATTTATGAACGGTATTCATTTGTCAAACATTATTCGGTATATGATCTATGTTCATATATGACCTATATTCGCTTCGTTCCGAGTTCGGTCGTTGGCACTGCAGAGCCGTGACGGTAGTGAGAGAATGGACAAACTCGAATCGTCCGGCCCGGACCGGGCGAAGCCCAAGGTGGCGATCAATGACTACGGCAGCCAGACTGAGCGAAACCCGGAGCGAGCGTCGCAAACGGCGAAACCGGCAAGCGCTGATTGAGGCGGCCTACGAGATCATCGCAAAGAAAGGGATCGACGCCGCGACCATGTCGGAAATCGCCGAGGTTGCTGACGTTGGCGCCGGCACGGTGTACAATTACTTTGCGTCCAAAGACGAACTGGCGATGGCCGTCATGGAACTGGTCATGGAGCATCTGGCGCAGCGGATCGAAGCTGTCACCAACAGCTTCACCGACCCCGCGCAGGTCTACGCGTTCGGCATCCGCAATGTCATGAAGGCTGCAACAACCGACCAGCGGTGGCGGTGGCTGCTGCGTCGCTCCGAAGTCATCTCGGATGCGATGTATCGGGTGATGGGCCCCTACGCCATCAGGGATATCCGCAACGCCGTCGCCGCGGGGCGATATCGGGTCGAGGATCCTGAACTTGCCTGGAGACAGGCAACGCACGCGATCGCAGGTTTCAGCCTCGCCGTATGCGACAAGAACATCTTGCCCGGGAAGATGGACGAAGCCGTCGTGAATCTGCTGGGCATGGTGGGCGTGAACCGCGACGAAGCCTGGGAAATTGCCCGCCGGCCCTGCCCCGAATTGCCGTCGGAATGAAGATGCGATGCAAGCCCGGCGCGCTCGCAGCAGCTTGGCCGGCGAACGCGTCCGAAATCTTCGCGTAGTCGGCCCCATCGGCATCCTCATGCAGAGCCTACCTCAACGAACAGCGGCATGACCTCGCGCGCAATCAGTTCGACCGTCTGCATCGACTCGTCCGGAGCGAGGTCACCGAACGCGACGTCGCACACAAAGTAGTTGGCGCCGGTTGCCTTGATTTGATCCTGGACGAAGCTCTTGAACCCGCTCGCCGTTCCAGCGAACGCGGCTCCGGCTTTGAGCAGAGGTCCGATCTCAGGAGGCAGTCCGAGCGGCAGCTTCATGCCATTTCGAACCCAGAGCAGCTCCATGTGCTTGAACCAGAGCTTGTAGGCTCGCTCGGCTCTCAGAACCGCTATCTCATCCGTCTCCGCGAGAACAACATGCCGAGAGATGCCCAGCAACGGCAGATCGTCATCGCCTCTTCCAAGCTTCTTCCGCTCCAGGTGATAACGATCGATGATCGCCCGTGCAGGCTCTGCCGGCAGCAGTGTGACGATATGTGCACTCTCCACCGCGGCCCAATAGGCAGCGTCCGGCGTCAGGACTCCGTACCAAATTGGAGGGTGCGGACGCTGCGCCGGCTTCAGCACCATCGGGACATTGGTGAAGTTGTAGAACTCCCCGTTGAACGTGAGCTCGTCTGAAGTCAGACCCTGCTTGATCAACCTCAGCGCTTCCGGAAACTGACGTGGTCCGTCCTTCGGATCGACACCATAGAAACCGACCTCGATCGGCGACACGCCGCGGCCAACACCCAGCTCGAGCCGGCCGCCACTCAACTGATCGAGCATGCATATCTCTTCGATCAAGCGGATCGGATGATAAAGGGGCAGCGAGTAGGCCAAGGGACCGAAGCGAAGGCGCTTGGTACGTTGTGCAACTGCAGCAAGAAATAGGCCGGGCGACGGCGCAAGGCCGAGCGGCGTGCCATGGTGCTCTGCAAGATGATAGGCATAGAAGCCGCAACGATCATAGGACTCGATCAGCGACAGCCGGTTTTCGAAATGCTGTCCAAGCGGAAGTCCGCAGTCGTCCATGTGCTCGAAGATTCCGAATCTCATCTCGGCTCTTCTCGCTCTCGGCTTGGACAGCCGATAATCCGCTGTCCGAGAATCCCGTCAGGAAGATGACAACGCACTGACTGCCTCCGCGGCGCTGCACCATCCATCGAGATGCTCGACTACGCATCGGCGAAGTCAGTCGGCTCATCAATGAACAGGGCTACGCCCTTTGAATTGGTCAATGAAATCATAGGGTGGCACTAGTCAGCGCCGATACCCTGATTCCCGATGAACGTTTGATCGTTGTGCGATGAGCATCGGAAACGGGCACACATGATCCCGTCATCCGCATCAGGAGACATGTCGTGGCCCGCCTCGTGGCCTTCCCAGATGGTCGACGGATCTTGCGTCTCGGCAAAGCGCTATCTGGCTGCTACACTGCCGGAACGTTTGGCTGCGACGATGTCTCGAGGTAGCGCGGTCGTCGAGTAAGAAGACCTGCGCATTACGGATCAGAGGCCAGCGCTCTCAAGATGAGGACCGACGTCGAGTAAATGGGACTGGTCGGCCAGACCGAGACGGTCGCTTCTTTGGCCAAGTATACTTGTCGGCTCTGGGTTCATTCCGCATTTTGGAGCGCATAACGCTGAATCGAGGCAGTGGAACTTGTCGAACATCAATCTCAAGCTCCTGCATACTTTCCTGCTCGCGGCCGAGCACGAAAGCTTCCGGAAAGCAGCAGAGGAATCGAACCGATCGCCGTCTGCGGTAAGCATGCAGATCCGCGACTTGGAAGAGCAGATCGGCGTCCTGCTCTTTCGCAGGACGCCGCAGAAGGTGCTGCTCACGGCTGAGGGGCGGATCCTGTTCGAGCAGGCAAAGCGCGCCCTTCAGGAAGTTCAGTCGGGGCTGGATCTGCTGACGGAATCAGCGCAGTCCCGCAGCCGCCACATTCGAATGGCCTGCGTTCCGACACTTGCGTCCGGATGGCTTCCCAACATCCTGGCGACATTCAAGATCCGATATCCGCGAAGCCAGGTGCAACTCATGGAGCTCTCCACGACGCCCATGCTCGAGTTGCTGAAGCGACAGGATGTCGAGTTCGGCATTGGGCCTGAGGTCCCCGACATGGGGGATTACGAGTTCGAGCCGATTCTTGAGGATCCCCTTTTTGCCTGCGTGCCGCCGGTGTTCGACGAGGGGCAATCAAGCATCGGCTTCGCGGATCTGGTCGAAAAGCCGGTCATCCTGCTGTCGAAGACGACCGCAGTTCGAGGGCTGATCGACGAGACGCTGGAGACGCTCGGCGTCCGCCTCGACGTACAATTCGAAGTCCAGGCCGCCACGACGGCGCTGGCCCTGGCGGCATCCGGCCTCGGCATCGCGATCGTACCGCGGGTCGCGCTGGTCCAAGCCGGCGTGCAGCGATTTCGTGTGGTCCCAATCTCCGATCACGTCAAACTTCGCCAGATCGGTTTGATCACAACGCGCGGCCCGGTCCGGCGTCCAAACACCGAGCAACTGATTTCCCTGATCCGGTCGAGTCTCGCGCAGCTTCGTTGACGCTCTCGGGCTCAGAGCAATTTCAGAAGCGCATCCACAACCTGACCGGTCGTCGCATTGCCGCCGATGTCACGCGTCCTCAACCCAGCGTCCTCCAGTCCGGCGCGTACCGCAGCTTCGATCCTGTCGGCACCAAGCCGCAGCCGGTTATCCCGATAGCGCTGATCCAGACGCTTCAGCATCAGGATCGATGCCAGGATGGTTCCGTAGGGATTGGCAAGCCCCTTCCCTGCGATGTCCGGGGCCGAGCCATGCGAGGCCTGGAAAAAGCCGATCCCGTCACCGACCTCCTCCGACGGAGCCATGCCCATGCCACCGACCGTCGCTGCACCGAGATCGGAAATGATGTCGCCGAACATGTTCTCGGTGACGATGACGTCGAAGTGGGATGGCTTGTTGACGAGATGAACCGTCATCGCGTCAACAAGGACGTGCTCGGCTTCGATGTCGGGATAATCCTTGGCGACCTCATCGAAGACCGCACGAAAGAATGCATAGGTGCGCAACACGTTGGCCTTGTCGCAGCAGGTCACCCGGCGTCGCCCGTCTTTCGGCGAACCGTTCCTCGATCTGGCAAGTTCAAATGCGAACCGGACGATGCGTTCGATACCCTTCCGGGTCTGGACCAGCGTGTCGACCGCGACCTCTTCTCTGAGCAGCGCGCCCGCGCCCCGCGCAGCGTAGAGCCCCTCGCTGTTCTCTCTGACGATCACGTAGTCGATCGAACCCGGGCGCCCGAGAGGAGACGGCACGCCCTTGTAGAGCTTGATGGGCCGCACGTTGGCGTACAGGTCGAGCTTGAAGCGGAGCGTCAGCGTGAAATCCAGGCCGGCTTCGGTCCCGTCACGATGGACCACGCCGGGAAGGCCGGCCGCCCCATGCAGAATGGCGTCGGCCGCGCGACAGCCCTCAAATGTGGTTGCCGGGAACGAGTCTCCCGTTTCGAGAAAGTGCGTGGCGCCGGCCGGATATTCCACGAACTTGAGTGTGCCGGTCTGAACACCGGCCTGCAGCACCGCGACCGCCGCACGAGCGACTTCAGGCCCAATACCGTCTCCATGCACGACGGCAATCTTGTAAGTGTCCTTCATAATACTCGCTCGACTAGTTGTATCTTGTGATGGCGTCGCTTGGCTCGCGGACCGAACATCCGGATCAATCCAGCTTGATCCAGACCCCCTTCGTGTTCAGGTATTCATCGAGCTGTTCGGTGCCGCCTTCGCGTCCGTATCCGCTCATCTTGTAGCCGCCGAAGGGGAGTGCAGGATCGATGGCGTGATAGGTGTTCACCCAGACCGACCCCGCGCGGAGACTGCGCGAGACGATGTGGGCCTTGCTCACGTCGCGCGTGAAGACACCCGCCGCAAGCCCGTAAGGCGTCGCATTGGCTCGCTCCACGGCCTCATCGAGCGTATCGAACGGCAGCGCGGAAATGACCGGGCCAAAGATTTCATCACGGGCAATCTGCATGTTGTCGGAGACGCCAGCGAACACCGTCGGCTCGACGAAATTGCCCTTCGCGAGCGCGCCTTCTCTCAGCCTCCGGCCTCCGGTCACGACCTTCGCGCCCTCGTCGCGTCCGCTCCGCAGGAAGCCTTCGACCTTGTCGAGCTGTCGCTCGGAAACGAGCGGTCCGATCTCCGTCGCAGGATCAGCTCCATCACCGATCCTCAGAGCCGAAGCGAACTTCCCGAGCCGTTCGACCAGCTCGTCATGGATTGGTCGCTCCACGAACAGGCGGGAGCCGGCGATGCAGATCTGGCCCGAATTGGCAAACGCGGCCATCGCGGCAATCGGGACCGCCTTGTCGAGATCAGCGTCGGCGCAGACGATGACCGGCGATTTTCCGCCAAGCTCGAGCGACACCCGCTTGAGGTTGCCGGCCGACGCACGAATGATGGCCTGCCCGGTTGCGGTGGACCCTGTGAAGACGATCTTGTCGACACCGGAGTGCTCCGCAAGAGGCACGCCCGCCTCCGAACCGGTCCCGGTGACGACGTTGACGACGCCCGGGGGCACGCCCGCCTCGTTCATCAAATCCGCGATCAGCAACGGCGTCAGCGGCGCCTCTTCGGAGGGCTTGAGCACAATCGTGCAGCCGGTCGCAAGCGCAGGTCCGATCTTCCACACCGACGCGGCCGTGGGCGCGTTCCAGGGGATGATGGCTCCGACGACACCGACCGGCTCCTTCCGCGTGAAGGAGACAATGTCCCCCGGAAGCGAATTATCGATCGTCTGCCCGTGGATCACGGTCGCCATGCCGGCGTAGTATCTGAGCATGCCGAGCACGCGCAGCTTGTTCGCCCGCGTCCTGACGATCGGCATTCCCATATCGGCCGTGTCGGACTGGCTGATCTCCTCCCAGTGCTTCTCGAAGAGATCTGCGATGCGCAGGAGCAGCGCCTGCCTCTCGAACGGCTTGAAGCGGCTCCAAGGCCCCGCAAAGGCGCGGCGGGCCGCGGTGACGGCAAGCCCGATGTCGGCCGCATCCCCGCGTGGGACGCGGCCAATCACTTCGCCGGTCGCAGGGTTGCGCGTCTCGAAAACTTGTCCCGAGCGAGCCTCCACCCACGCGCCGTCGATGAACATCTTGCGAGTTCGGCCGTCTATGGGAAATCGGATATCGATTTTTGTCATTTGGCTACCCTTCCCTGTCTCAACAATCATTCTCCGCCATGGGCCGTGGGCTTCGTCTTTCGAAGAAGCCGCGCCAGTTCGGAAATGTAGGCTTGGCCGTGACCGTTCTCGACCACTGCCGAGATGGCGGCGGCAACACCGTCGGCGATCGTCCTGGATCCTCCGGAACTATTCGCCATGGCCTGGTAGTAGGCGATGTCTTTCAAGGCGTTGCCGATAAAGAATGGAACGGTGCTGACGTCGTCCGTCACGATGGCAGGCGCCATTCGCTGGAGCGCAACGCCGGCCCCACCCCCCTTGGCGAGGATGTCGACGAAGATTGCCGGATCGACGCCCGCGTCGGCGGCCTGCGCGGCAGCCTCAGCGAGCAGCGCCATGAAGCCGATCGACACGTAGTTGTGGAGCAGCTTGAGCCTATGACCAAAACTCAGGGGACCGACGTGTTCGACCCCCTCGGTGAAAGAGGCGAGAACGCCGCGGACCCTTCGAAGGTCGGCTTCGTCGCCTCCAACCAGAAGGTTCAGCGTTCCTTCTTCCGCGTGCCTGGCCGTGCGCGTCATGGGCGCGTCGAGGAAGCGTCCACCCGCTGCCTCCACCGCGGCGGCCATCCGCAATGTCGAGCCCGGCAGCGCCGTTGAGCAATCGACGACGATGGTACCCTTGCGCAAGCGAGACAGAACGCCCGCCTCACCCGTGAGGATCGCTTCGACCTCGGGCGAGCCGGTCACGCAAAGGATGATCACATCAGACGCGTCTGCCACCTCGCCGGGAGTCTTGCAAGCCGTGGCGCCAAGGCCAATGAGATCGTCGACGGACTGATTGCCTGGATGGTCCAGAAAAGCCAGAGGAAAGCCGCCCTTTGCCAGGACGTTCTTTGCTATTCCATGGCCCATCAGGCCTACACCGACAATTCCGACCTTCATCGCAGTCACCTCGTTCATCTAGTGGACGGCGGCGTACATGATCTGCTGCTCGGTGGCCTCAGTTGCCCTGATCTCCTCGACGATCTTGCCGCGCTTGGCGACCAGAATTCGATCCGAGAGCGCCAGCACTTCCGGCAGGTAGGATGAGATCACGACGACGGCCAAACCTTCATCCGCCAGGCTGTTGATGAACTGATGGATCTCGACGATGGCTCCCACGTCGACGCCGCGCGTCGGCTCATCGAAAATGATCAATTTCGGCCTTTGGATCAGCGATCTCGCGATAACGACCTTCTGCTGGTTGCCGCCGGACAGCTCGATCACTCTGGCCTTTTCGTTGATCGACCGAAGCTGGAGCCGGCTGGCCCATTGCTTGGCCAATTCCTTCGCTTGCGTCATGGAGATGACGGACAGGGGATTCGAGAAGCGCGAGAGCTGGCCGAGATGAAGGTTCTCGGCGACGGTCATCGTCTCGAAGAAGCCATCGAACTTGCGATCTTCCGTGACGTAGACGATGCCGTCGCGTACCGCCTTGCGCGGCACCCGGTAGCGAACCGACCTTCCGCAATACTTGACTTCGCCACCATGGAAGATGTCGCGCTTCAGCCCTCCCGCAACCACCTTCATCATTTCTGTACGGCCGGCGCCGACAAGGCCGAAGACGCCCGTCACCTGACCGGCGAAGATCGAGAAGGACGTGTTGCGCACCATCGTGCCCGAAGACAGGTTCTCCACGCTGAGGACCCGCTCTCCGTACGGTCTGGGGGGCCGACCGCGGTCGCCATGCAGCGTCTCGGTCAGGTTGCGTCCGACCATTGCCTGGATGATCGTGTCGCGCGTGAATGCCGCCTTGACGTCCGATGCGACAAGCCGCCCGTCCCGGAGAATTGTGATGCGGTCGGCGAGCTGAAGAGCCTCTTCAAGCGCGTGCGAAATGAAGATGATTGCGACCCCGTCGGCGACCAGACGCCGGATCAGATTGAAAAAGTGCCGTTTTTCTTCCGGCGTGAGTGTCGCCGTCGGCTCGTCGAAGATGATCACCTTCGCCTTGTGATGAACAGCGCGCGCGATCTCCACCATCTGCTTCTGGGCCGCGCCCAACTGCGAGACCTGGGCCGTGGGATCGACCTGGAATCCCATCCCGGCGAGGAATTGCCGAGCCTGGATGTAGAGTCCCCTCAACCGATTGAATGTCTTCTCCTCGCCGAGGTAAATGTTCTGAGCAACCGTCATCGACGGTACAAGATTGGTCTCCTGATAGACCATGACGATGCCATTCTCTAACCCTTCGGCAGGCGTCGAAAGGCGTACCGGCATGCCGTTCAGAAGCATCTCTCCGGAGGTGAGTTGATAGACCCCGGCAAGAACCTTGGTCAGGGTCGATTTGCCGGCGCCGTTCTCGCCAAGAATGGCATGAACTTCTCCGGGCGAAACGGCGAAATCGACCTCCTGGAAAGCCGGAATCTTTCCGAAGAGCCTCGTTCCTTTGCGGATCTCGAGAATGGGTTGCATTTCGATCTACTCCGAGAGGATTGCCGCTGGATCGCGGATTTCCAGAACCGCGTTCGAACCGCGGCTGGCGACGTAGAGCGCGCCGGCGTGTTCGGTCGCGCTCACGGCCCCGTGCCGCGTGCCATCCGCGCGAGAATGCAAGGATCCGATGGGAGTCATATTCGCGTCGCAATACGCCACCAGCCCGTAGGACCGCGTGACGGAATAGGGCTTCAAGATTCCCATTTGCTTGAGCTGGCTTCCCTGCATTGGTTCCTTGAAGCTGCGACCGGAGCGGAGCGAAGGCGCCATCCAGTATTCTTCCGGCAACTCATTCACCATGCGCGTCCTGTATTCGTCCTCGCGCAGAATGAATTCCACAAGCTGGTTGCGCACGGAGTAGAAGCAGAGCCACACGCCACCGCCGGCCGCGCGCGTCAGGCGAGCGGGATAACCGGGCAGACCGGCCGCGAGCTCGGTGAGCTTCCCGCTCGGAAGCGCCATCGCAACGACGCGGTGACGCAGACATTCGGAAACGAGCAGCCGACCCGCCGACGCCGCCACGCCGGCCGGCCATCCCAATCCGGTTGCCACCACCGTGGCCTGACCCTTGGCGAGATCCACGAGGACGACGGACCCCGAACTGTCGCGCGTCATCAATGCGCGCCGCCAGTCGGATGCGCCCAACCGATCCGATCCGTTGCACACCGCAAGCGTCGACTCGTCCAGCCACGCGATCGCGGTTGGACACTGTAAGACGCCCGAAGGCTGCACCACCTTGCCGTCGAAGCGTCCGCCCCGCACGACGATACCCTTGCGATCCAATCCAATCGCCAGCGCCTCACCCAGTCCGGCCATCGCCGATATCGGGGCATCGAACCCGGCCATTCTTTCTGGGCCGGAGGAGGACGCCGGTTGCAGGCGGAGCAACTCGGAGCCTCGCGAAGCAAAAAGATCGCCGCCGAAAGCCACAAGATTATCGACCTCGTCGACCTCGCAAAGGACAGGAGCAGCCTCGAGCTTCTGATTTGGCAGGAACGGGCCATCGAGCACGGGCACCGTGACGGCTCCCTCGCGACGCCCGAGCAGTTTGTCGATCCATTTCACGAGCGACGCCCCCAATAGCTGTCCACGCCGCAGAACGAAGGATCTGCTCCCTCCAGCCGGTAGGTCCCCATTCGGTTGTTGAATATCCCGCAGAGATAAAGCACGCCCTTGTGCTCCCGCATCGAGGTGATCATCGGATGCTTCTCGCCGCCTTGATCCCAGTAGCTTTCGAGGATCTCGCCCTGTTCGTTGAACTTGAGCACGCATCCGGTGTTGAGGTTCGGCATCAGCCAGGCATCCTCGGAACACCGACGCGACATCCTCTTGCGGAAGCCCGGCATTTCAAGCGACAAGTCCAGTGCGGGCGTGCGCATCCCCATAAGCGCCAGCCAATAGCTCCCGTCGGACGCACGATTGATGTTGTCCGGATAGCCTGGAAGGTTCGGAATGACGACTTCCACCTGGCCCTTCCTCGGGCCGTCGAAATAGTATCGGCTGATCCGGCAGGCCCAGCTCTCGGCGAAAAGCAGAGACTGGTTGTCGTAGGACATGCAAATGCCGTTCGGAAATACCAGATTCTTCAGGACGGTCCGGGTCTTACCGGTCTTCGGCTCGTAGCGGATGATGCGGCCATTGCCCCGGCTCTCGAGCGCGTCCGAATACCAGTCGTGCATCTCGAAGCGCGTCGTCGCCTCGCTGAAGTAGATCGCGCCATCCGGCGCGATGTCGAGATCGTCGGCCAGCTTCATGTTGGAATCGTCGATGATCGACAGCAGGCTCCGGTTTGTCTCCGCAGTCAGCCGGCGCACGGTGCCGTTCATCTCGACCTGATAGAGGCCCATTCCGGCAACGCAGATGTTGAGATGCCCCTGACGATCAAACGCCATTCCCAACGGCGACCCGCCGATATGCGCCAGAACCTCCCAGCGCTGGTAGTCCGGCGGAAACCAGCGCAGGATGTCGCCGTGACGGCTGCCCGTGTAGAGATTATCGTCTCGATCGAAGATGACGTCCTCGGCTCCCTCCAAGATACCAAGGCCGATGACACCGACGTCACGCAGCTTGTCATTCGGCGCCATTGCGCCGGCTCCCGGATCCGTCGAGATGGATTCGGGCATCTGCGCGTGGGCGGGAGAAATGTAGACGCTCCGTAGCAACTTATGGCGGTTCTTGACCCAGCGCACATCGAGGAAGACGGCCGCAACAAGGATCAGGCCCAGCACGAGATCCGCGCCCGGACCGGAAATAGCGAGCGCGAGAAAGCTGTTTGACAGGAGCAGCACGAACACGGCGCCCATGGTCGCCTTCGAGACCGTGCCTCGCCCTCCGCCAAGCGAGATGCCACCCAGCACCGTGGCCGTGAGCGCCTGTAGTTCAAGCCCGGCCCCGACGTCCGACGCCGCGCTTCCAATGCGGCTCGCGAACAGAAAACCGGACAAGGCGACCAAGGTGCTGCAGCAGACATAGGCGCTGAAGATGGTCCAACGGACGTTGATGCCTGCATTATACGCGGAGCGGCGCGCTCCACCGACCGCGAGAAGATGCCAGCCATATCGCGTGCGTGAGAGCACAATATGGATGCCGATGGCAATGACAGCCGTGATCAGGAACGAAACCGGCAGCAGCCCCAACTGTGCGGTGCCAAGATATTCGAATACGGCGGAATCCGACATATTGGTCACGATGGCCGTCGAGAATTGCGGAAAGACGATCTCGAACAACGACCGAAAGATGATGAGGGTGACGAGCGTCGTGAGGAACGCTCGCATCCTGATGTAGCCGACAAGAAAGCCGTTCAGGGCACCGCAAACGATTCCGACCGCCAGTGCGGCAACGAGGCCTGTGCCGGCGCTCCATCCCTCGACATTCATGCCGATCAGCGACATCAGCACGGAGAGCGCGAACACCGAGCCGACGGACAGATCGATTCCGCCCGAGATCATCACGATCGTCAAACCGAGAACGATCAGGCCGAACTCGGCGAACTGACGTGCAAGGTTGCCGAGTGTCGTCCACTCGAAGAAGTGCGGGACGAACGGCCCCAGACCGAGGATAAGGAGCGCCAGCGCCAGAAACGGGATCGCGCTATCGATCCATTTCTTGGTGAGAACCTCCCCGATCACGTGATCGGGGAGAAGCTTGTAGCGCCACCGAACGATATCCGACGAAAAGCTCATCTGGCCTGTTCCATGCGCGCGCCGGCCTGAAGCCGGTCGCGCGGCATTCCTCTCACTTGAGTTCGTCGAGCGTCCAACAGTTGCGGCCTGTGGCGTTGGTCCTGTCGACGCGCGTCACCGGCCCGAAGAACACGTCTTTGACAGCCGCAGCCTTGCGGTTGCTCTGCAGCAGTTCGGAAATCTGGCCCGCCGCGATCTCGCCCTGGATGTCGGCGTGAAAGTTGTAGATGACAGTGAGGAGCCCCTTCTTGACGCTCTCGCAACCGGTCTGGCTTCCAGCGCCATTCGTCACAATCGTGACCTGGCCGGTCTTGCCTGCCGCGGCCACGGCCGCTCCAGCGCCGACCTCGGCGTTGTCCCAGATGCCCATCACGCCACAGAGGTCAGGGTGCTGCTGGAGAACAGTCGCTGTGATCTGGCGCGCCTTGTCGGAGTCGTAGTTGGCGGCCTGATCTGAGACGAGTTGCAGATCCGGATTTGCGGCGAGCACCTCGTTGATGCCCTGGCGCATGTAGATGTTGGCCGCCCCGGTCTCGACACCCGCGAGCCAGACGACCTTGGTGGACGGCCCCTTGCCCTTGGCGCAGGCCTTCGCGAGCTCACCCATCTCGAGGCGGCCCATCTCAATCCAGTCATTGCCGACATAAGAGTCGGTCTGGGTCGCCGACTGCATGTTGACCTGAAGCACCGGAATTCCGGCCTCCTGGGCCTGCTTCAACTGGCGCGCATAGGTCTGCACGTCCGGATTCTGCACGATCAGGAGATCGGGCTTCTCGGCAATCGCACCCGTCAGGGCTCGAATGCCCGCCTCGGTGTTCATGTTCGGGTCGCGCACTTCGAGCGTGAAGCCATAACGTTGAGCATGCCGCTGCCACACCGTCACCCAGGCCTGGTTGAGATCAAAGCCCTGGGAAATCGGAACGAAGATCACCTTCTTGCCCTTGAGAGCCTTCAGATAGGCCTCTCTCCCGACCTGCTGCACATCCGCGGCGGTGCCCGGCGTTGCAGATGCAAGGCCTCCAAACACGAGGCCCGTCAGCAGCAATTTGCGCAGAATGGAAACCATGATGTCCTCCCGGTTTGAAAAGATCTTGAAACGACCGTCCTAGATATCGCCGCTCTGCGATGTCTGCTCGTCCCGCGGATTGAGCACCGCATCGATCGCCAGAGCAGCAAGCAGGATCACACCCTTGATGAGGTTCTGAGCCGTGAAGCTGATGTTCAGAATTGTCATGCCATTGGTGAGGACGCCGACCAGAATCGTGCCGACGATCACGTTGCGGACACCGCCCTGCCCGCCACTGAGGCCGATTCCGCCGAGCACGACGACAAGGAGCACGTCGTAGATCAGCGTCGAGTTGTACAGGCGGGTATTGATGCCGGAGACCACCGCGCACATCAGAATGCCCGATAGAAAGGCGATGAAAGCGCTGGCAGCATATTGCGAGATGATGACGGGACGGGTCGGTAGTCCGATGGTCCGCGCGGCAAACGGATTGTCGCCGGTCGCGTAGATGAAACGTCCGAAGCGAGTCTTGCGCAGAAACAATGCGACCAATCCGGCCAGCAACGCCGCTGCGCAGACCGAGACAGGAATGCCGGCAATCGTCCCGGTCCCCAGGAACGTGAACCAGTCGTACCCCGCGGGGGCGTAAACCACGTCCGACTTGAAGACAATTCGTCCCGCGCCGTAGACCACCGAGGCAAGGCCAAGGGTCGCAAAGATCGGCGGCACGTCGGCCACAGCAACAAGCGTCCCCGTGCCGATGCCGACCAGAATGACGAGAAGGCCGCCAACGACGAGCGCCCAGCCGAAGGGAACACCCGTGGTCGATAGCCAGATGCTGAAGGCAACACCGATCACCATGACCGCAATCATTGTCAGGTCGATGCCGCGTCCAACGACGACCAATGCCATGCCGACAGCGAGAATACCGAGCGTCGCGACATTGTTCAAAAGCGTGAGGATGTTTCCGGCAGTGAGGAACTTCGGCAGGAAGAGCGAGAAAGCGCCGAACAGGACCAGCGTGATACAGAAGATGACCTCCTCCTGCGTCAGCCTGAACGACGGCGTTCCTCGCACCAGATGCTCCAGGCGGGTCATCGGCCGATCCAACCATGCGGGCGCCGACCATTGTCGGCATCGCCGAATTTGGAGACACGACCGAGCCGTGCCTCCGCACCAGATTGACCGCTCACGACCATCGTTTCCTCGCCTGCAACAGGCTTTCTTCTTTGTGACGCAAGATGAGCGGCGTCACCCTGCCTCATGCAAGGCGCTTTTTCTGACCCCCTGTTTGGTTTTTCTGATCTACCGGCGTTCTCCCATCACCGGAAGAACCGCGAGGTCGCTTGCGTGATGCCAAAGGGCGACCGTCGACGTTCACACCAGACCTGCGGTGTCGTGCATATCGACCGTTGAGAAAAACTGACACCCCGTTCAGAAATACTGCGCTTCGCCCGCATTGCCTCGGCATCTCGTCCACCTAAGATCGGAGTTCGATCGACGCCTCTGTCAATCACAACGAAGCCAAGCCGACTTGGCCAATCAGGGAGGTCTAATCGTGAAAATTCTCAAACTGCTGGTGCTAGCGGGCGCGTTCTTTGCCATGAGCACTGTTGCGCACGCTCAGAGCCAGGCAGACGACGAGTGTCTCAATCCTGGAAACGACGAACTCTTGAAGCAAGGGTGCGCCTATCTCGACGAATTTATGAGGGCGTTCAACTCGCGCGATGCGGACGCATGGGCCAAGACCGTACACTACCCGCACATACGGATCGCCGGCGGCCAGGTGCAGATCTGGAACACGCCGGAGGAATATGCTCAATCAAACGATGCGAAGCAGTTGGCGGAAGCGTCGACATGGGCCCGTTCGGCGTGGACATACCGCAAGCTGGTGCAGAAGTCCGACGACAAGCTCCACTTTGTCACGCGGTTCACGCGCTATGACGCCAACGACAAGCCGATATTGTCGGCCGATTCCTTCTACGTGATCGTCAAAAAGGGTGGGCGCTGGGGCGCTCTGGTGCGTTCAAGCTATGTCGGCATCATCGGCAAGAAGACCGCCTTCTGACGAGCCGTACTCTTCCAACTCGAACCGAACGAGCAGACGTCACATCGCGTGACGTCTGCTCATCGCCGCGGGCTCGTTCGACTAAACCTGCACCGAGGTCAGCTTCTTCAGGCAGCGCAGCGCAAACGACGACCGGCTGTGGCGGATGCCCGGGATGCGATAGAGCTTTTCACGCAGAAAGCGTTCGTAGCCGGCGGTACTTTCGACCGCGACCTTCACGACATAGTCGTAATCGCCGGTGGTGAGATAAGCCTCGATCACCTCCGGCAAACTCGTGAGCAGTTGGCCGAAACGTTCGAGCACCTCCTCGTCGTGGCGATCGAGCGTGACCTCTATGATGACGGTCTCCGGCAGGCCGAGCTTGTCCTGATTGAGCAGCGCGACGTAGCCATCGATATAGCCCTGTGTCTCGAGGCGCTTCAGTCTGTTCCAGCATGGCGTGGTGGAAAGCCCGACCCTGTCGGCGAGTTGCGCCGTCGTCAGGCGCGCATCCTGCTGCAACGCGCGCAGGATCTTGCGATCGATCTCGTCGAGCCTAAGCGCGTCCTTGCGCGGAGCCTTGACCGCCCCTCTGGCACGTCCGACCGGCGCCATACTAAGAACCCTTTTCTGGGATCATTGCCAAATCACAGAATAACTGTGTCGCGTTCCGAGAATAGACCCAGAAGAAAAGAACAACAAGCCTGACCTTTGTTAGTACGATATGCTAACAAAACGAGACGAATGCGGTGTTTTTTCTCGAACTCCAGACCAGCGATATGCACGCCGCCCTCGGTCGCCTGCTCGACCAGACACGTGTCGCGGGGCTTCAGCTCGTAGCCGTCAGCGCTCGGGCGGAAGCGCGCGAATGCCGCATCTCGGTTTCCATAGATATCAATGACCGCGACACGATCGATCGGCTCGCTCGCCGCGTCGGCGCGTTGTTCTGCATTGATGCGATCGAGGTGAGAGGTGAATGCCAATGCCCGACCCCAACCTCACGCGCGACACCATGATCGCGCAGGGCAAGGCGGTTCAGTCCGAAACGCCTACGCCGTTGAAGCTGCACGTGCCGGAACCGGCGGTGCGCCCGGGCGGCAGGCCCGATTTCTCGAACATTCGCATTCCTCGCGCGGGTCAGGTCGATCGTCCAGAAGTCGATGTCGACGCCGAAGCCATACGCGACCTCGCGTTTTCCGTCATCCGTGTACTCAATCGCGACGGCGAGGCCGTCGGTCCCTGGGCGGGCCAGCTCAGCGACGACGAATTGCTCGAAGGCTTGCGCCACATGATGACATTGCGCGCCTTCGATGCCCGCATGCAGATGGCACAGCGTCAGGGCAAAACGTCGTTCTACATGCAGCATATGGGCGAAGAGGCGGTAAGCTGCGCCTTCCGCAAGGCGCTTCTGCCGGGCGACATGAATTTTCCGACCTACCGCCAAGCAGGGCTCTTGATCGCCGATGGCTATTCGCTGGTCGAGATGGCCTGTCAAATCTACTCCAACACGCACGATCCCCTGAAGGGGCGCCAACTGCCCGTGATGTATTCCTCCCGGGAGCACGGTTTCTTCTCGATATCAGGCAATCTTGCCACCCAGTACATCCAGGCGGTCGGCTGGGCGATGGCATCTGCGATCAAGAGCGATACCAAGATCGCCGTTGCGTGGATCGGCGACGGCGCAACCGCCGAATCCGACTTCCACGCGGCGCTGGTGTTCGCCTCGACCTATCGCGCGCCGGTCGTGCTCAATATCGTCAACAATCAGTGGGCCATCTCGACCTTCCAGGGCATCGCGCGCGGCGGCTCGGGTACCTTCGCGGCGCGCGGTCTTGGCTTCGGCATTCCCGCGCTGCGCGTCGACGGCAATGATTACCTTGCGGTCCATGCGGTCGCGAAATGGGCCTGCGAGCGTGCACGCCGCAACCTCGGCCCGACCCTGATCGAGCACGTGACCTATCGCGTCGGCGCGCATTCCACCTCGGACGATCCCGCGGGCTATCGGCCGAAGACCGAATCCGAGGCATGGCCACTGGGAGATCCCGTGATCAGGCTGAAGAACCACCTGATCGTGCGCGGCGCCTGGTCGGAGGAGCGGCACAAGCAGGCCGAGGCCGAGATCACGGACACCGTGATCTCCGCGCAGAAGGAGGCGGAAAGCCACGGCACGCTGCATTCTCCCGAGCATGCCTCCGCGCGCGACATGTTCGAGGGCGTCTTCGCCGAGATGCCGCCGCACCTGCGTCGCCAGCGCCAGGAAGCCGGGGTCTGAACCATGCCACGACGGACAATGATCGAAGCGATCCGCGATGCCATGGACGTCATGATGTCGCGCGACGAAGACGTGGTCGTATTCGGCGAGGACGTCGGCTACTTTGGCGGCGTGTTTCGTGCGAGCCAGGGCCTGCAAGCGAAATACGGAACGAGCCGCTGCTTCGATACCCCGATCAGTGAGCTCGGCATCGTCGGCATCGCCGTTGGCATGGCGGCCTATGGATTGAAACCTTGTGTCGAGATCCAGTTCGCCGATTACATGTATCCGGCTTACGATCAGATCGTCTCAGAGGCCGCGCGGCTGCGCTACCGCTCCAACGGTCAATTCACCTGCCCTCTCGTGGTGCGCATGCCGACCGGTGGCGGCATCTTTGGCGGGCAAACGCACAGCCAGAGCCCGGAAGCGCTGTTCACCCATGTCTGCGGCATCAAGACGGTGGTGCCGTCGAACCCGCGCGACGCCAAGGGCCTTCTGATCTCGGCGATCGAGGATCCCGATCCCGTGATCTTTCTCGAACCCAAGCGTCTCTATAACGGTCCGTTCGACGGCCATCATGACCAACCGGTGACCCCATGGTCGAAGCATGATCTTGGCGAGGTCGACGACGGACATTTTGCAATTCCACTCGGTAGCGCGGCAATCCGCAGGCAGGGGAACGCCGTCACCATCCTTGCCTACGGCACGATGGTTCACGTCGCCGAGAGCGCAGTGACCGAGACCGGGATCGACGCCGAGATCATCGATCTTCGCTCGCTGCTGCCGCTTGATCTCGACACCATTGAAGCTTCGGTCAAGAAGACCGGACGCTGTGTGATCGTGCATGAGGCGACGTTGACCTCCGGATTCGGAGCCGAGCTCTGCGCGCTGGTGCAGACGCGATGCTTCTATCATCTGGAAGCACCGATCGCGCGCGTCGCCGGCTGGGACACGCCCTACCCGCATGCGCAGGAATGGGACTACTTCCCAGGACCCGCGCGGATCGCCCGCGCGCTGGTCGAAACGCTGGAGGCCTGAGATGGCCGAGCGCGTCGTCAGGCTGCCCGACGTCGGCGAAGGCATTGCGGAAGCCGAGCTCGTGGAATGGCACGTGAAGGTCGGCGACGTCGTCCGGGAAGACGCCGTGCTCGGCGCCGTCATGACCGACAAGGCAACGGTGGAAATCCCCTCGCCCGCCGAAGGCCGCGTCGTCTGGCTCGCCGGCAAGGTGGGCGACATGCTCGCCATCGGCTCGGACTTCGTTCGGCTGGATGTGGGCGGCAGGAACGAGCCGGCGCCCGAAGCGGCGAAGGTGGCGCCGCGCACGGCAAGCTTCTCCACTGAAAAGCCCGACGCTGCCGCAAGCCCCCCGTCAAGCACGCCGCCCCTCACACTGAGATCGCAGCCCTCCGTAGCGCCGCTATACCAGGCGAGCGAACGGCCTCTGGCCGCCCCCGCCGTCCGGCTTCGTGCGCGCGAAGCAGGCATCGACTTGCGCCAGCTACGCGGCACGGGCCCGGCCGGACGGATCACCCACGACGATCTTGACGCCCATCTCGCACACGGCCGCACCGGCGCGACAGCGGCGCCCTATCCGGCACAAACCGCGGTAACCGAAATAAAGATCGTCGGCCTGCGCCGCAAGATCGCCGAGAAGATGTCGATTGCGAGCTCGCGCATTCCACACATCAGTTATGTCGAAGAAGTCGATGTCACTGCGCTTGAGGATTTGCGCGCGAAGGTCAACCACGAGAAGCGGCCGGACAAGCCCAAGCTGACGTTATTGCCGTTCCTGATGCGCGCCATGGTGTGCGCGATTGCCAAACAGCCGCATCTCAATGCCCATTTCGACGACGAGGCCGGGATAGTACGTCAGCACGCGGGCGTTCATATCGGGATCGCCACGCAAACGCCGGCAGGCCTGGTGGTTCCCGTCGTCCGGCATACGGAAGCGCGCGACATCTGGAGTTGCGCTACCGAAGTCACGCGGCTCGCCGAAGCGGCTCGGAATGGCAATGCGACCCGCGACGAACTCACCGGCTCGACCATCACGATCACGTCGCTCGGCGCATCGGGCGGGCTCGCGACGACGCCCATCATCAATCATCCGGAAGTCGCGATCGTCGGCGTCAACCGGATCGCCATCCGCCCGCATTGGAACGGCTCGGCCTTCGTGCCGCGTCAGATGATGAACTTGTCGTCCAGCTTCGATCATCGCGTGATCGACGGTTTTGACGCCGCTCAGTTCGTGCAACGCATCAAGCTGCTGCTGGAAACGCCGGCCATGATCTTCATTGGCTCATAGAACGATGAACGAGATCACCTGCAAGCTCCTTGTCATCGGCGCCGGCCCCGGCGGTTATACCTGCGCAATCCGAGCTGGACAGCTCGGCATCGATACGGTCATCGTCGAAGCTGAAAAAGCCGGCGGCACCTGCCTTAACGTCGGCTGCATTCCCTCGAAGGCGCTGATCCACGCGGCCACCGAGTACGAAACCGTTGCGCACGCCGCGGACGGCAAGAACGCGCTCGGAATTTCCGCGACGAAACCGTCACTCGATTTCGTCAAGACCGTCACCTGGAAGGACAACATCGTCCGGCGCCTGAACGGGGGTGTGGCCGGTCTACTGAAGCGCGCAGGCGTCAGGCTCGTGAGAGGATATGCCCGTTTCCGCGACGGCAAGACCGTTGTCGTCGAGGAACCATCCGGCCCACAGGTGATCCATGCCGAAACCGTGGTGATCGCGACGGGCTCCGAGCCGGTTGCTCTGCCGGCTCTTCCATTCGGAGGCCGTGTGATCTCCTCCACCGGGGCATTGGCGCTCACCGAGGTCCCGAAGCGGCTTGTTGTGGTCGGCGGCGGTTACATTGGCCTCGAGCTCGGCACCGCGTTCGCGAAAATGGGTGCGACAGTCACCGTCGTCGAGGCCACGTCACGTATTCTCCCGCAATATGACGGCGAGCTGACCGGCCCCGTCGCCAGGCACCTGAGCGCGCTGGGAGTCACAGTCCTGACAGGCGCCAAGGCGAAATCGCTTGTCGCAGGCGGCACGGCGCTCGCGATCGAAACCGCCGATGGCGAGCAGATACTCGAGGCCGACAAGTTCCTTGTTACCGTCGGTCGCAGGCCCGCCACAGACGGTTTTGGCCTCGAGACTCTCGATCTCGACATGGATGGGCCGTTCATCCGGATCGACGATCGATGCCGCACCTCGATGCGCGGCATCTCGGCAATCGGCGACGTCACGGGAGAACCGATGCTCGCGCATCGTGCGATGGCGCAAGGCGAGATGGTGGCCGAGATCGTCGCCGGCCACCGCCGCGCCTGGGATCGGGTTTCGATTCCGGCGATCTGCTTCACCGATCCGGAGATCGTCAGCGTCGGCCTGTCACCAGGCGAAGCAGACCGGACCGGTCTCGACATCAAGACCGATCTGTTTCCGTTCAAGGCCAACGGCCGTGCCCTGACGCTGAATCGGGAGGACGGTTTCATCCGGACGGTGGCGCGGGCCGACAACCATCTCTTGCTCGGCATCCAAGGTGTAGGTGCCGGCATCGCCGAGCTCTCGGCAGCTTTCAGCCTTGCGCTGGAGATGAGCGCACGCCTCGAAGATATCGCCGCGACCATCCATGCGCATCCAACCCAAAGCGAAGGATTTCACGAGGCAGCGTTAAAGTCGCTGGGGCACGCGATCCATATTTAAACGTGCAGGCACGGCCTATGCCGTTGTGCGCGCCACGGGGGGCCGAAACCCCATCCACTTGAGGTATTGGTCCGCCGCAAAAGGCGCGACAACTGCGAGAGGCTCAGGACGCGCCCTCACTCACCTAGTGGCCATACAAGGTGAAGCTGGTGCTCCAGGCAGCGACCATGTCAGGCGTATAGTCGTACTCGCCCGCTTCCCAATCATCGGTGACATGGTCCATGTCGCAGGCGAGCTCGAAGGCGCCGCCCAGCGGCGTCTTGAAGTACCAGAAATAGTTCGAGCCGAGGACGTGACGTCCTGGACCGGAGTAAGTCTTCCAGCCCTTCTCGGTCAGCCTCTGGCCACCCATCATGACTTCATTGAAGTCGCCGAAGTGGAATTCGATGTGATGCAGCCCGCCCGGGATCTCGGGCTTCTGAATCAGGAACAGGTTGTGGTGATCCGTCGAGCCGTCCGCTCGCAGGAAACAGGACCGGCCGCGGTAGGCATCGGTAATTCGAAAGCCCAGGCGACTGGTATAGAAGTCACGCGCGGCGTTGAGGTCCGGCACATAGAGTACGATATGCCCGAGGCTGCGCGCTTTATGCGGCGCCTTGAAATCGATGCGACGGTTGACGCGCTGGGGCATTGCGCCGGCGACGTTCAATGACGGCTGCGACGTGTCATAGCTGTGACGCTTGGTCACCTGAAACGCGATCGCATAGCCGGTGTCATCGCGTGAACGCAGGATGCCGTCCGAACCGAAGGCGACCTGACGATCCCTGCTCAGCTCGGCCCCCAGAGCTTGCAACGCCTCGTGACTGTCCAGGCCCCAAACGATCTCGCGCGCATTGGTCGCCGCACCGACGGCCATCGGCAACGAACGATCGTTTGCGCCGCGCAAGACGAGATCGGTCCCGTCCAGCGCCTCGAACACTGCGCCGGACTGCCCCTTTTCGCGCTCGTTCAGCCCGAAATCCCGGAGGAATTGCTGGGAGGCGTCCATCTCTTCGACGCCGAGGATGACGCTGTCGACTCCACGGATGCTCATGAACTCTCCTCCTTGTCAAAACGGATGTGCGAGGGTGGTACGGACATGATGACTGAGCGCGAGCGCATCATCGATCGAGGTGGGCGTCGGATTGAGTTCCCAATCGCCAATCTGAACCGAGGCTTCGACCACGAGTTTGCATCGGCTCCAACGCCTCTCCATGAATTGATCGAGCACACTATCGAGATCGATCTCCCCGGCCAGCAATTCCGAAAGCACCACCGCATCCTCCACTGCCATTGCGGCACCCTGGGCATGGTGCGGCGTCGTACTATGGGCCGCGTCTCCAATCAGAAGCACGCGCCCACGGTGCCAGGGCGGCGGCAGCAAAATCGTCTCGAGCGGCTTGTACACGACGTCGGCCGGATTCCGGATGCGCTCACACAATTCGCCGACCAATCCACGATGACCGTGCAAGCGGGCTCGCATCAACTCATCGAGGCAGTCCGCGGGCATCCAGGGATTACCGGGCTCCGAGGTGGTGACGAACATATACATGGTCTTGCTGGTGAGCGGGATCAGCCCGACCTTGTTCGGACCATAGAATGTCGCGCTATAGTCCATCCCGGGCGGCTTCTCGGTGGTAAAGCGCCAGCACCCCTGCCCGGAGAAGCGCGGCTTGAGGCCGTCGCCGAAAACCATGCTGCGGATCTTGGAATAGGTTCCGTCGGCCCCGACCACCAGATCGTAGCTCGCGCGGGCGCCATCGCTGAAGACGACCTCCACCCCGCGTCCGTTGTCGTTCAGGGCTTCGACGGTCACGCCGAGCTTCAGCCTGGCTCCCTTCCGGGTCGCTTCGTCGACCAGAATCTCCTGCAGAACGGGCCGCGGGATTCCGCAATAGCCGACAAAGTCGAGCCCATCGACCTTCGGCATCACGCGCTCGCCGAGCTGCTTTCCGTCCGCATCAAAGTAGAGTGAGCGGCGATAGACGAAGCCGCGGAGCAGACAGGCGTCAGCAATACCGAGAGCGCCATAGGCGCGGATCGCATTTCCTGGCTGGATGATGCCGACCCCGTAGGCCGACCAATCCGGCTTGATCTCGACCAGGTCCGCGCGAATGCCAACGCGGCCGAGCCCGACCGCCAGCGACAGCCCTCCAATTCCCCCACCAACGATCAGTATCTTGCGCGTTTCTTTCAAGAGCAAACTCCACTTCGCTCCCGAGCGACTTATCCCGGCGTCGCTCCGGCCTGTCAAGACAATTTCTTTTTTGCGGGAATATTCGTCGATCCGGCAAGACCCACCCGCCGGGTACGCATCCCCGACGTGGCAGCCCGCACTGCAAAACAGCCAAATGCCTGGTGCGAATTTCCGGAGCGGAGCGTCAGCCGGGTGACGCCGAAACGGCTGGCTTACCGTGACTTACCTTCTGGTGGAGCACCCGCAAGACCATACAGGAAGAGCTGCGACACGAACTCTTTATACTGCTGGAGATGCTGCTGGTTGAGCTCCTCGCCCACGAGGTCGCCGAACAAGGCCCGCTCCGCCATCGGATGGCTGCATACGCCGACCATGGCGAGAAATAGAAAGCGTGGATCGACCTTGCGAAATTCGCCTTCGGCTACGCCCTGATCGACGATGTCGGAAATGTTCTTGAGCGCACCGTAGACCATGTCGTCGCGAACCTTGCGCGCGTCCCTCGATTTACCGTGGATGATGCTCTGAATGATCAGATGGTGGATCGAAGGATCTTCGAACAACGTGTCCAACAACGTTCCGAGCCGCCGGGTAATCTTCTCGCTCGCGGTTCCCGGCCGGACCGAATTATCGGCCTGTTGTTTGCGCAGCTCCGCACCAACCTGAAGGACTGCCGCGTTGATCAATTCGGATTTATCGCCAAAATAGTATCGAATGAGGCCGGGATCGACGCCTGCGACCCGAGCGATATCCAGCCTGGTGATTTGCGCAGGCGGCGTCGTCTTCATCAACTGCCGTGTAGCCGCGATCAGCGCCTCGGGGCCCACCGCCGGCTTGTCCTTCTGCGGCCGTCCTTGTTTGCGCTTGGTACGACGAGGGCGAGTGTTCATGGAATGTCGGCTGGCTTCATTATCAGGACAGCATTAAGTGCGTTGAGGAACCGTGACAACGCAATTTTACGACCTCCCCCACCCGAATCGCCTGTGGCGGGGCTGCCCGACGGCCGAAGGCAGAACCCGGATCAATCAATCGGCGGACACGGGCGGCGCGACAGTCCTGTCCTAGCGTCCTGAAATTCTGACGCCCGGCGGGGCCAGATCGAGCAAACCAGACCACTTCGTCTTTTCATAATTCCGCCGCACATCGCCCCCTCATGTTGACTATTCTTTTTTCAAGGAATATCTTTCCTTTGAAAAAGAAATATAATTCGACGCTGAAAGCCGCAACTCGATCATCCCGAACCTGGGAAGAACGGACAGACGGCCGAGTGTCGAACACAAAACGGGAGGGAAGCGCATGACCGGTGAAGCCACCGCTGTCGTGAAGGGATCGGTCGACGACGTGGTGGCGCGGATCGAGCGCATGCCGATCTCGCGCTGGCATCTCAAGGCTCGCTTCATCATCGGAGTTGCGACGTTCTTCGATGGCTTCGATGCGCTCGTCATCGCTTATGTGCTGCCGGTCGTCGGTCCGCAATGGCAGCTCGGCCCAGGTCAGGTTGGATTGCTGCTATCGGCCAGTTTCTTCGGCCAACTGTTGGCAGCGCTGTTCTTCGGATGGTTTGCCGAGCGTTTCGGTCGCATGCCGGCGATCATCTGGTCGACATTGATCTACTCTCTGCTGAGCCTTGCCTGCGCCTTTGCCTGGGATTTCAACTCACTGCTCGTTCTACGCACGCTTCAGGGCATCGGTATCGGGGGCGAGGTCCCGGTTGCAATCACCTATATCGCCGAATTATCGCGCGCCGAGCGACGCGGCCGCTTCCTTCTGCTGTACGAGTTGGTGTTCCCGATCGGCCTTGTTGCTGCGGTGGTGGTCGGTGCGCTCGTGGTTCCTCACATCGGCTGGCAGTGGTTGTTCGTCGTTGGTGCCCTTCCCGCACTCCTGGTGATTCCCATGCAGCGCATGCTGCCGGAATCTCCCCGCTGGCTCGCAACCAAGGGACGCCACGCCGAGGCCGACGCCGTCGTCAGCATGATCGAGCGCGCCGTGGAGTCCTCGAGCGGCCCGCTGCCGCCGGTCCGTCCGGTGGTCAAAACCCGCGGCCGCGCGACTTCCTTCGCAGACTTGTTCGGATCGCAATATCTCCGTCGCACCCTGACCGCATGGGTGATCTGGAGTGCATGCTTCTTTTGCAACTTCGGGCTGGTGGTATGGCTTCCGAGCATCTATCGCACGGTATTCAAGCTGAGCATTAGCGAGGCCATGATCTACACGCTGGTGACGCAGGCGATCGGCCTCGTCGGTTGCCTGCTGTGCGCTCTCTGGATCGATACATTTCAGCGCCGCGCGTGGTTCGGTACCGCATTCGCGGGCGCGGCGGTGTTCTTCCTGTGGCTGGGCTGGGCCGACCTGTCCTCACCTGTCTCCGTGCTGATCATGAGCTCAGCGGCGTTCTTCTTCATCTCGCTGATCTCGATCGGCCTATATCTCTATACCCCCGAAATCTATCCAACGCGGGCCCGCGCCATCGGCATGACCACGACAGGCTGCTGGTCACGCATCGCATCTTTCCTTGGGCCGAACGTCGTTGGGTTTGCGATGGGCACGTGGGGGCTGAATTCGGTGTTCCTGGTATTCGGTGCTGCCGCCGCCGTTGGCAGCATCGTGGCGTTCATCTGGGTCACCGAGACCCGGCACAAGGTGCTCGAGGAGATATCGCCGTAGCATCGCGTATACCGCGTTGCCCGACTGAACTTCCAGCTCTTCGACTGCGCTCGATGAGCCGGCGGCCTGACCGAAATGATGTTGAAGGAAAACCCGATGCAGTTGAACGAGACACATCGCCCGGACCTGCGTAGCTGGGTGGAGAGCGCGAACGCGCCGGAAAGCGACTTTCCCATCCAGAATTTGCCATACGGTGTCTTCCGTCGCGGTGCCCAGGCGCCCCACGTCGGTGTCGCCATTGGCGACCAGATCCTCGATCTTCCGGCCACCCTCGAAGCCGATCTGTTGAAGGGACAAGCAGAAACTGCGGCGAAGCTTGCGACCGGCACGACGCTGAACGCATTGATGGCAGCCGAGCCCGCGCTGCACGCGGCGCTACGCCGGCGG
Organism: Bradyrhizobium ingae; assembly: GCF_055791185.1. Classification (NCBI taxonomy): domain Bacteria; kingdom Pseudomonadati; phylum Pseudomonadota; class Alphaproteobacteria; order Hyphomicrobiales; family Nitrobacteraceae; genus Bradyrhizobium; species Bradyrhizobium ingae. The sequence goes on along the minus strand of NZ_JBVUBB010000001.1, from coordinate 304,080 downwards.
TTGTCAGAGATCCTCAACGCCGACAGCTCTGAGCGCCCCCGAATCCAGGCCGCTGCCCGAAGTCTGCTGGTCCCGATGAGCGAGACGCAACTGCAGTTGCCGGCGGCGATCGGAAACTTCACGGATTTCCTGACCTCAATCTATCACACCGAACGCGGCGGCCGGCTATCGCGGCCGGACAGCCCGGTGCCGCCCGCGTTCCGCTACCTGCCCATTGCCTATAACGGTCGGGCCACCTCGGTTCGCGCCAGCGGCGAGGCCGTTCGCCGGCCCAACGGCCAGTGGAGCAATCCGGATGGCAAGGTGGAATTCGGGCCGACCCGGCAACTCGATTTCGAGCTCGAGTTCGGCACCTATGTCGGCCGTGGAAACGAGCTCGGCGAACCGGTCGCGATCGACGATGCTTCCGAACGCATCTTTGGCTTCTGCCTCCTCAACGATTGGTCGGCACGCGACATGCAGCGCTGGGAAAGCACACTGGGACCGTTCCTGAGCAAGAGCCTTTCCACCACGATCTCATGCTGGGTTGTCACGGCGGAAGCGCTGGCTCCGTTCCGAGCGCCAGCGTTTCCGCGCCCGGAAGGCGACCCCGCTCCCCTGCCCTATCTGTTCTCCAAGACCGATCAGGCGGAGGGCGGCATCGACCTGACATTGGAAGCCAGCGTACTGACCCCGCGCATGCGCCGCGACGGCTCAGGCCCCGCGCTGATCTGCCGAACCAATTTCCTGCACATGTACTGGACCGTGGCTCAAATGCTCACCCATCACACGAGCAACGGCTGCAACATGCAAACAGGAGACCTGTTCGGCAGCGGCACGACCTCGGGGCCTCACGATGAGAGCCGCGCATGCTACACCGAGATCACCACGCGCGGAACGCAGCCCTTGACGCTGCCGAACGGCGAAAAACGCGCCTGGGTCGAGGATGGCGACGAAATCATCTTCCGTGGTCGTGCCGAGCGGCAAGGTTATCGCTCGATCGGCTTCGGGGAATGCCGGGCAGTCGTTACTCCGGCCCTCAAATCTTAGCGGCTAACCGCGTTTGCGGATGGAAGCATGGGTCGCGTTAACGTATCACGGCGAACGCGACCTATAAGCCCTCGGGTGCGTACGGCTGATCCGGGTGCAGGGATGAGCTGCATTCATGCGGCGCCATTTTTTTTGGCCGCGGTGAGCGTCACCGCTATCCGCGGCCCAGCCATTCAGGCGAAGCTGGCGTCCATGGCCTCGTAACCATGGATCAGATTGTTCAACCGTCGCTTCGCCGAATGCACATGCACCCGTTCAACGTAACGCGTCATTGCGGTCAGAATGGCATGCACTTCCATACGCGCGAGCCCTTGTCCGGCACAACCATGCACACCATAGCCAAAAGAGAGCTGGCCTAGCGGATTGCGCGATACGTCGAACCGATCCGGCTCCGGAAATTTGCCTGGATCGCGGTTGGCTGACGCAAACAGAACAAGAACCCGGGCTCCCTTGCCGAGTTCGACACCGTCGACGTTCGTATCGTGCGCAACCGCCCGGCTGAAGCAGTGAAGCGGCGAAGCGATTCGAAGGATTTCAGCGAAGGCGGACGAAACCAGCGTGGGATTTCGACGCAGTCTTTCGTATTCGTCCGGATGTTCGGCGAAGAGACGCACGGCGTGCTGAAGCGATGTGATCGTGGTGTCGAGGCCTCCGGCCAGATAGGCCACAAGGAGAGCGCGAGCCATCTCAAGCGTGATCCGCCCTTGTCGATGAGCCCCAAGAACCGCATCTCCCAGACTGCCCGGCCGCAGCTTGCCAGGCACCATGAGCTCGGCCGCCCATTGGGCCAGAGCACGCGGATTGCCGAGCGCTTGCTGGGTTCGTGGCGAAGTCTCCGGCCCGAGCCTGTTGAAACCGCCATCGACGAGCTGAAGCACTCTTGGCGCGTCCTCCTCCGCAAGGCCGATCAGGTTGAGGACAACCATTGCCGGAAAGCGGGACGAAAAGTCCGCGACTGCATCAAAGCGACGACCGGCAAGACTCGAGACCAACTGGTCGGCTTTCGCCTGTATCTCCTCAGCCATGCCGCGCAAGCCGCGAGGCGATACCTGTTCGGCAACGACAGCGCGGAGCAGATTGTGGTATTCGCCGTCTGAAGCGAGGATGGTTCCGCGTTGCAGCTTGTTGCCGGCCGCATTCAGGCCGACGCCCTCGCCTGAAATGAAGGTTTCGTGATCCGCAAGCACGCGTCGCGCGGCTTCATAGGTCGGTATCGCATAGTAGCTGCCCTTCTCCATCCAGATGCATGAGCCGAGCTTTCGCAGCTCCGCATACCTCGGATAGGGATCGAGCAGGACCTCATCACTAAACAGATCGATAGAACTCGTTGCTCCAGCCATTGTCCTTCAGACTCTCATCGCGTGGTTCGACGTTGCGCAGCCAACAGGAGCACTAGCGATCGGGACACAGTAATCTAGTCCTCAACGACCTGAAGGGCCGTCAGCGGACACGCTCCGATACCCGCGGCTGCGGCCTCCTCGTCCTCTGGAGCAACTTCTCCATTATCCGGGTTCAAGCGAAGCTCCCCGGTTTCATCGAGACGGTAGACACTTGGCGCGGTCTGCTGGCAGAGACCAAAACCCTGACATCGCTTGCGATCGACCACGACCTTCACGACCTTCCTCCCTCGACAGCCATATTCAGCGACAACGGCCTCGGCTGAGGATTACGGCGAGACCTCCTCGAGCACTCGGTGTCGCGTTTCGATCGCAAGGCACGCCGTCGCCAGAGCCGTCACGAGCGCGATCGCGCCGAGCCCCGCGAAGACGTTGCCCAGGCCGTTATTGGCCATGCCCCAGCCGATCACCGGCGGCGCGGTCATACCCGCGACGCGAGATAATGCGAGCGCAGTGCCGACCCCCTGGGCGCGCAGGCGTGTCGGGTAGAGCTCGGGCGTGTAGAGATAGATCGCCAAGTTGAGCGAACTGACACCGAACAGCGTCAATCCGGTCAGCACGAACACGACGGTCACGTCAGATGCGCCCAGCATACCCAGCCCGCAGAGCGCCGCTCCTGCCAGAACAAACGCTCCCGTGAACCACGCCTTCCGGCCCGTGCGGTCAATCAGCAGCGCGCAGGACAGCGTGGCAGCCAGGATGATCACATTGTTGATCATGCCGAAGTTCAGGGCTTGCTCGAGCGACACCTTGAAAACATTGCGATAGATCGTCGGCAGCCAGATGGTCAGTGGCCAGCTAATGAAGCCGACGGTCATCCAGATGATCCAGATGAGCAGGGTACGAGCCCGGTAGCGGGCGCTAAAGAGCTCGCTCCACTGTCCCGTTCCGGTGGCGACCAGGGGCGGCAACGCCCGCGCAGCAGGAATCTCCTTGCCCGAGGCTCGTATCTCCTGCTCGATGCGGGCAATTGCCGTCTCGGCCTCGTTCAATTTGCCGCTTCGAACAAGCCAGCGCGGCGATTCCGGCAGGAGGCGCAGCAGGAGCAGCACAACCAGCGGCGGCACGCTGCCGATGAGAAACAACGACTGCCATCCAAGAGCCGGGATTGCCCAGCGTCCGATAAAGCCGGCCATGACGATGCCGAAAGCGAAGACGAATTCATACAACAGCACGAAAGATCCCCGTTTCGAGGCGGGCGCAATCTCATTGATGTAGGTCGCAGCGACCGGAACCTGGGCTCCCATACCGAGGCCCTGGAACATCCGGAACACAAGCATGCTCGCCAGTCCCGCGGCGAAGGTCGTTGCGATGCCGCCGAGGGTGAAGATCGCAATCGTGAACATCATGGTACGGATACGTCCGATGCGTTCCGCAAGCTGACCGAAGCCGATCGCTCCAATCATCTGACCGAAAAAGCCCCCGGAGATGAGCCAGCCGATTTCGCCCGGCGTGAGCTGCCAGGCGTGCCCGATGACGGGCAGCACAAGGCCGATCGCGACTGTGTCGATGGCGTCGAAGAAGGTTGCGGTACCGATGATGATGCGTGCCTTAAGATGCCAACGCGACAGCGGTAATGCTTCCACGCGGGCCAGAAGCCGAGCCGACTCCGAGCCCAGAACGGAAGTGTCCTGGTTGGTGACAAGCGAAATCGATCGGACCGTCGTGATGTCCGCCATGGCGCCCCCTCCTTTTTTGTATTTTGTCGATGTTTTCTTTTGTCAGTCGCGCTGGCCGTCAACGAGAATGAAGGCTATGCGGCAGATCGCTCCGGAACGGTTGCTCCAGGCGTGATTGGTGCCGCGCTGGATCAGGACATCGCCGGCCCGCATCAGGGTCTCACTGTCCTCGAGAATGGCGTAAATTTCACCGAACAGGACGATTGCGTAGTCGACGGTATCGGTCATATGCATCCCGGGATGTCGGGACTTGTCGACCACGCGTCTTTCACGATCCGGGAACATCGTCTTTGATGTTCCACCGAACCAGGCTTTGAGCTTCTCGGGATCGTCGGGCTCGGACGGAATGTCCATGACGCGAATGATCGTGCCACTCTTTGGTGGATAGAGTACCTTGTGCTCGGCAATCCAGTCGGGTGCATCCACCGGCGCGGGCGTCGCACTCGTCGACCACATGTTGGCAAGGCGCAGCCCAGGTCGTGCCGGATTGGTCGAGATCACCGGCGGCTCTCCGTCGGCGACGATACAGGAGCGACCGTTTGGGCCGGTTCCAGTGACGATACGGCGGATCGGGGGAAGTTCTGCTGGCATCATATCCTCACGGTCGACATTGCGTCTCGATGAAATCCGTAAACCGAGTCCAGCTAAGGTGATGGATTGCGCGGTCGGTTGCGTTTGACCGCCTCGGGGTGGGTCGAGTCGGCGCCCATGTAGACTCCGCGCTCCCATGTGCGCTTGAGCGGGTCGGCAACATGCAGCGCCATGCGACCAATTCCCTGGATCTCGATCTCGATCGTCTCGCCGTCCTGGATCGCACCGAGTCCCTCGTGATTGGTGCCGCAGGCGATGACGTCGCCGGATTTCATCGTCATCACCGTGGTCGCGAATTCGACCAGTTCGGGGACATGGTGCTCCATGTCGTCGGTATTGTAGTTGTGGCGCAACTGACCGTCGTTCCAGAACTGCACGTGAAGATCGTTGGGATTTTCGATCTCGTCCGACGTGACGATGCAAGGCCCCAGAGGCGCGAACGTATCGAATGATTTGCCGAGCCAGCTCATCGGCTGACTCGCCGGCCACGTGCGCCTGCCCTCTCCGCGCGCGGTGACATCGATGAAGCAGGTGTAACCGAACACGGCGTCACGCCAGTTCTCCCGCTTCACCGATTTGGCGGGTCCACGCATGACCAGGGCGAGCTCGGCTTCGTGCATGAAGATCCATGGACTCGTGAAGTTCGGCAGACAAACGGTGTCGTCCGGGCCGATCACGGCATCCGGGTTCTTCATGAACATGTTGAGAGGGCGCGGCTCGCGCTGGGCGTGCTCCCAATAATTCGCGAGCGCGCAGAGGATCTTGTGCGGTCGCGGCAACGGCGCCCGCAACCGTATGGAGGACAGCGGAAGTACATCGGCATTCTTCTCCAGCTCCACCAGCTTGGGACGCAGCCACTCGAAGTCATCGATGATGCCTTCCATTACGAGCTGCGGCGTGTAGTTCGTTCGCGCAACGGCGGAGATGTCGATGACGCCACGGTCCGTCAGCAGTCCCGGGCGCTGAGGTGTTTTCTCGCCGGTTTCGAACAGCACAAGCTTCATGGTCTACCTCTCCGTCAGCGCGTCGATCAGCGGCTTGCCTTCGATCAGCCTCGCCAGGTTGTCATTGAACTTGTTGACCAGGCGATCGATGGTGCCGGGGCCGCTCCATGCCATGTGCGGCGACAAGCGCACCTTTGGATGCACGTAGAGCGCATGGCCTGCCGGCAAGGGTTCGGGATCAGTCACGTCGAGGCTCGCGGCCGCTATCCGGCCATTGTCGAGGGCTTCGAGCAATGCGTCCTGGTCAACGAGCCCGCCACGGGCGACATTGACGAGATGAAGGCCGGGCTTCATCTGCGCGATGGCTGCACGATCGATGATGCAATGCGTTTCCGGCGTATGCGGCAAGGCCAGCACGAGGTGATCTGCCACCTTTAGCAGATCATGAAGGCTTTCCGCGCGCGTTACGCCTTCCGGCATGGGCTCGACGCTCGATCGGCGCCAGGCGATGACCCGCATGCCGAACGCCAGCGCGCGGCGAGCAACCTGGCTCCCGATGCTGCCAAAGCCCATCAGTCCGAGAGTCTTTCCATCGAGCGTGTCGAGATGGAGCTCTCGCCAGTCGTCCGGGCTCTTGACCCAGGTCGACGGAAAGCGCTTTGCCTGCGCAAGAATGCTCGCCATCGCGAATTCGGCGATCGGTATGGAGTTGACTCCGCGTGCCGTCGTCACGATCGGATGATGGAGCAGCCACTTTGGATAGCCATCGACGCCGGCAGCGGCGAGCTGAACCCATTGCAACGCGCGCGGCCACTTGTCGGGTTTGCCGACCTGACTTGGCTTCAGCAGCTTGAATGGCCCACACAGGAGAATGGACGTTTCGTCTGGAATATCCCAGGCGCGCGTGGTCTCGACCGCAACGATGGAAAATTGCGGCCAGCGCGCGGCCAGCGCCTCGCTGATACGAGCTCCGAAGTGATGGACGATAACCTGGCGATCCGCCGTGATGGTCATTGCTTGCCGCCAACAGCCCCGCTCGGCGCAGTTCGCGCGGCGGCGACGGCCAAAGCGATAGCGCCGTGCAACTGCATGCGCCTTCTCCACCCTCTGCGGCGAGGCTTCTCGACTCGCCTTGTTCATTGTCGCCGTTGGGACGGCGCTTCCATCGCGCGAACAGCATCCCGCCAAGACGGCTGGAATATGCTTCGTCCGTTCTTGATCGATTTATTGCGGGCGGCTCGCTACCTGTCAACAAAATTTCTTTCGAAAAAGAATATCTGTCACGTTGACACCCGACGCGCCCCCCGGCGATGCTTGCTCAACAATCCGGAGGAAACGAGACATGGACGAGATCTGGAACAAGTACGCCGCGACTGCCGCACGGCCGGCTCCGTCAACGTCGACCCGCCGGCCACGATCCGGAACGATCGACATCCACTCCCATATGGTCGTTGCCGCAGCGGCTGAACTGGTCAAGCCTCATCTCCCAAAGAGCCATGAGACCGCGGACGCCTCCACTCTCGCGCTCGGAGCAAAGCAGCACGCCGACCGCCGGTCGCGCATGATCGATCTCGCTGAACGCCTCCCCGAACTCGACGCCATGGGCATCGAACGCCAGGTGATCAAACCCTCTCCGGGACAGTGCTATTATGATGTGCCCGCCGATATTGCGGTGAAGGCCGCGCGTATCGTTAACGACGGAATGGCCGAATTTTCCGCTCGCGTCCCTGATCGTCTCATTCCGTTCGGCACGGTGCCGATGTCGGAGCCCGCTGCCGCCGTCGAGGAACTCGAACGGTGCTCGCGCGAACTTAGGTTCAAGGGGGTCCAGATTCTGACCAACATTGCCGGCCTCGAACTCTCGGATCCGCGCATCGAGCCGTTTTGGGCGAAGGCAGAGGCGCTCGGCATGCTGATCGTCATTCACCCTGCCGGATTTACCGAGCCCCGTCGACTTGCGCGCTTCTACTTCGGCAACGTCATCGGCAATCCGCTCGATACGACGGTCGCAATTCACCACCTCATCTTCGACGGCGTGCTGGAACGTTATCCGGATCTCCGCATCCTCGCGGTGCACGGGGGCGGTTACGCCGCCGCCTATTCCGGACGCATGGACCATGCTTGGGGCGCGCGTTCGGATTCGCGGGGAACGCTACCCAAGCCACCGTCGGAGTATTTGCGGCGCATGTATTTCGACACCGTGGTGTTCACCCCGCATCAGCTCGACTATCTGGTCCGTGTGTTCGGCGCGGATCGCATCCTGATGGGCACGGATTACCCGTTCGACATGGCCGATTACGATCCAGTCGGACATGTGGTCTCTGGCAGCCTTGATGAAACGAGCATTGCAGCCGTTGCCGGCGGCAATGCCCGTCGGTTGCTCGGCCTGGACTGAGCCAAACGCTAGCCGGGCAGGATGGCGACCGCCCGCGTCCAGCCGGCCGACCCCCGATAGACTTTCACGGGGAAGCACACGATCTCGAAACCGTCGGCCGGCAGGGCGTCAAGATTTTGCAGCTTCTCGAGATGCGAATAACCGATCTCGCGGCCGGCGCGATGCCCCTCCCAGATCAGGCCGACATCCCCGGTCTCCTGGACCCGTTGGCGGGTAAAGGAGAACGGGGCGTCCCAGCTCCAGCCGTCCGTACCGACGAGCCGCACGCCCCTCTCCAGAAGCCATAGCGTCGCTGCCTTGCCCATACCGCACCCGCGATCGACGTAATCATCCTCTCCGTAACGTGCACCTGCTGCCGTGTTGACGACAACGATCTCGAGCGGCTTCAACTCGTGCCCAATCCGCTTGAGTTCCGCCTCAACATCGCCGGGCGTTGCGACATAGCCATCCGGCAAGTGGCGGAAATCGAGCTTCACGGCAGGCTGAAAGCACCATTCGAGCGGCACCTCATCAATGCGCCAGGAGGGTTCACCACCCGGCTTCAACGCATGATTCATGGTCGAGAAGAAATGATAGGGCGCATCGAGATGGGTGCCATTATGCGTCGAGATGCGCACCTGCTCCCTTGCGCAGTACTCGCCGTCCGGCAATTGGTCGACCGAAATACCCATGTAATCGGCCATTCTCTGGGCCGTCTGATGATGATCATGATAGTCGATCTCCGGCAAATTGGCGGGCGGATCGCTTTTGATGCCGGCGCGCAACGCGGCCGAAATGTCGATCAGTTTGCGTCCCATGGGTTCCTCCGAAGTTATTGCGCGCTAGACAAGCGCGGATATTCGCATCATATTTCCTTCCAAAAAGAATAGTCAAGAACACCGCAGGTGTGGCGGCTCGAGCTGTATTCCCCGCCTTTCGAGACGGGTACTTCCTTCGCAGAGGCATCATTCCAAGCGAGTTTCGAGAATGAAGATCGCTATCCTTGATGACTACCAGCAGGTGGCGCTCGACGTTGCCGACTGGTCCGCGGTACAGCGGACCGCGAGAGTGGACAGCTTCGCCCAGCCGATCCCGCCCGATACCGCGCCGGCGATGCTCGCGGCCTATGACGTGCTGTGCCTGATGCGGGAGCGGATGCCATTCGGCCGCAGTTTGATGGCTCGGCTTCCGAACCTGAAACTGATCTGCATCACCGGCACCCACAACCGGACGCTAGATCTCCAGGCGGCAGCCGATCTTGGCATCACCGTCTGCTTTACAGAATTCAATTCCGACAGCACCCATGCAACGCCTGAGCTGGCCTGGGGCCTGATCCTCGCGGCCGCACGCCGCATTGCACTGGAAGATCGCAATCTTCGGGCCGGGAAATGGCAAACAAGCGTTGGAATGACGTTGCATGGCAAAACACTCGGCCTGTTCGGCCTTGGCCGGATCGGGCGGCGCATGTCGGAGATCGGTCGAGCATTCGGGATGTCAGTGATCGCCTGGAGTCAAAACTTGACTGAGGAAGCCGCCGCGAACGCCGGCGCGCGACGGGTAGCGAAGGAGGCGCTCTTTCGCGAAAGCGACGTGCTCAGCATCCACATGGTCTTGAGCGAACGGACCGCAAAGGCGGTCGGCGCCGACGAGCTCGCGTTGATGAAGCCCACCGCAATCCTGATCAACACTTCACGTGGTCAGATCATCGATGAAGCAGCACTCGTTGAAACTCTGACCCGCGGGCGAATTGCCATGGCGGGCCTGGATGTCTTCTGCCAGGAGCCCCTGCCCGCCGACCATCCGTTGTGCGAGTTGCCGAACACGATTCTGACGCCACACCTCGGTTTTGTGGTTCACGAAGCCTATCGCGATTTCTATCGGCAGACGGTCGAAAACATCCTCGCCTATGCCGGCGGCAACCCGATCCGGGTATTGCGGCCGCCACCGGCAAATGCGGGCTAGGACGAAAGCTTCGGTAACAAGCCCTGCGCATCCGCTGGCAAAGGATATGCGTGACCGTTGAGCGCCATCGCCACCATCACGTAGTAGCCGACAATGGCGGTGAGCTCGACGGCACCGGTGACGCCGAAAGCCCGCCTGACGGCCACGTGGGTCTCCTCCTCTATGAAGTGCGTGCGCAACAGTTGCGAGACGTAGTCATAGACCGCTTGTTCGTCGGCCTCATGGAACGTGGGTTTTGCGCCGGTCCTGATAGCCTCGATGATCGTATCAGCCAAACCTGCCGCGCGCGCCGGGCCGGCGTGGGCATACCATTCGAAGTCGCACGACCAGTGACGGGCCGTCGTGAGGATTGCAAGTTCGCTGATCCGGCGCGGTAGACCAGTGCGATAGCGCAGAAGCTCACCTATCTCCTGCCATTTGTCGGTCAGCTCCGGACAATGCAGTGAGAGCTGGTAAGGGGCAGGCAGCCGCCCTCCCCGGTTCGCCTTTCCGACGATTGCGTCATAAACGGGCTTCTGTTCTGCCGAAAGGCTTTCCGCGGTGACCAGGGGAATACGCGTCATGATCGATCTCTCATCCTGCAAATGACCGGCCTCAGCCAACAACCGGAGGCCCCTTCCGACGTTTCGAAACGGACAACGGCAACTCCTCATTGACTATTCCTTCTTACGAGAATATCAACGACGCAACAAGAAGGAAAGCTGCGGCGCGCTGCCGTCAGGGAGAGAACGGCTCGGATTAAAAAAGAGCCGACAGCAATCGAGGGCAAGGGAGACATGCCGAACATCGATCGCGTGCTCATCGTAGGTGGAGGCGTTAGCGGCATGGCGCTGGCCATCGGCCTCGGCCGAGCCGGCGTCGCAACAGACATCGCGGAGCTCAGCGCGAATTGGGGCACTTACGGAGCCGGCCTCACACTGACTGCGCCGGGCCTGCGAGCTTTCCACCAGCTTGGCCTGCTGGAGCGGATTCAGCATGACGGATTTTGTTCCGATGTCAGGAAGGTCTGCGACCGCACAGGCAACGTCCTGTTTGCGCTACCGACAGCACGGCAGCTTGGGGGCACAATACCCAACGGCGGCGGCATCATGCGCCCTGCCCTGCACGTCATACTGTCGGAAGCCACCCTTGAAGCGGGCACCACGGTCCGTATCGGATTGACGGTCGACGCGCTCGAAAACACCAAATCGGGTGTTCGGGTCGCCTTCAGTGATGGATCTCACGCGGACTACGATCTTGTCGTAGGAGCCGATGGAATCAATTCGCGCATGCGACCGCTGATATTCCCCGATGCTCCGCGGCCTCGCTTCACCGGGCAAGGCTGCTGGCGCGCCATCGCTCCCAGACCGCCAGAGATCGATGGCCCGCACATTTTCCTGGGCGGCCCGGTGAAGGTCGGTGTCAATCCGGTATCGGCATCGGAAATGTACATGTTCGTACTCGAGCACGTGCCGGACAATCCGCGTGTGCCGGATACCGACCTTCATAAACCACTCGCAGCGCTGCTCGAAAGCTTCGGCGGAGCGGTGGCGCGCGTGCGTGACGGGCTCGGTTCGCACTCGCGCATCGTCTATCGTCCACTCGAGAAGCTGCTGCTACCTCGCCCCTGGTACAGGAATCGCTGTGTGCTGATCGGTGACGCCGCGCATGCGACGACACCGCATCTCGCCTCAGGAGCTACGATCGGTGTCGAAGATGCGATCGTGCTTGCAGAAGAGCTGATGGCCGCTAGCCACGTCGAGGAGGCGCTGCCACGCTTCATGACCCGCCGTTTCGAGCGCTGTCGGCTCGTCGTGGAGAACTCCGCCCTCATTGGTGAGCTTGAGATGAAAGCTGCCCCCGTGGACGAGCAAACCGCCGTGTCAATGCAATCCGCGATGGCCTTGGCGCAGCCGTTCTAACCGGTGGCTCGAAAACAGTTTCGATAAGGAGAAGAGCATGGACATCGTCGGTCTGAACGCTGCGGTTCTCGGGGTTGAGGATGTCGATGCGTCGCGGCGCTACTGCGCCGACTTTGGGTTGAGCGCCGTCGAAAACGGCTCAAATGGCCTCAACGCCGAAGCACTGGATGGCACCCAGTTGGTGATTCGCGCGGCGAACGACGCCTGCCTGCCCGCTTCGATCGCTCCGCCGCCCAATCTACGTGAGACGATCTGGGCCGTGCGCGATAAATCGGTGCTCGAAGCGATTGGCGCCGAGCTTGGCAAGGACCGCCAGGTCAAGCTCGACAGCGATGGCACGTTGCATTCCTACGACGACAGCGGGTATCCGATTGCGTTCCAGTTGTCGTATCGGCGTGCCTACCAGGCAGAACCGGTCCTTATCAACGTGGCCGGGTTGCCGCCGCAGCGTGCACCAAACCAGGTCGCCTGCGATCCCAAAGCCCTGATCAAGCCGCGCAGCTTTTCACATATCGTCTATTTTGTGCCGGACCTCGATAAAGCCGAGCGCTTTTATGTCGAACGGCTGGGGTTTGTCGTGACCGATCGCTTTACCGGTGCCGGGTCGTTTCTTCGCCCGGCCGGAACGGCTGAACATCACAACCTGTTTCTGATGAAAGTCCCTCACATGACGGTGGGCCTCAACCACATGGCTTTTCACGTCGGCAGCGGCCACGAGGTCATGCAAGCAGGCACGCAGTTTCAGGGCAAAGGCTGGAAGCCGTTCTGGGGGCCAGGCCGGCACATTTTTGGATCCAACTACTTCTGGTACTTCAACAGCCCATTTGGCGGCGCCATGGAATTTGATGCCGACATGGATATTCATGACGATTCCTGGAAGCCGCGCGAGACACAACTGGTCGATGCCAACGCGGCGATCTGGCAGTTCGGTACGCCCTTGATGCGGGGACGATAGCGGTGGCGCGCATTCTGAACTGGTGCCGGTGCCCGCATGGAGGATGACGTCAAGCACGATCATGTGCATACGCTATGCCGGATCGAGGACATTCCGGACGGCGCAGCCCGCGGCTTTGCGCCAATCGACGGCAGACACCGGGCAATCTTCGCTGTCCGTCGTGGTCAGCGTGTGTTCGCCTACGTCAATCGATGCCCGCATGCAGGAGCGGAGCTGGAATATGCGCAGGATCAGTTTCTGTCAGCCGACGGACGGCGCATCATCTGCTTCGCGCACAACGCGCAATTCGAAGTCGAGACGGGACGCTGCGTCGCCGGTCCGTGCTTGGGGCAAGCGCTAGAGGCTGTCGCCGTTGCTCTTGTTGATGGAGCGATCACGGTTCCACGCGATGCGGGCGGCCAGACCGACCTGTTCGTCGGCCGAACCTGAAGCACAATAGAACAGCCGCACCAAGCGGCGCAGGAGGAGCTCGCTGGACTCGTCAGGACGAACCTGGCGCACTTTCGAATCGGGGGAATAGATTAGATGATCGCGCAGTCCAATAGGCGACCATTTGTAAGGAATGCAATTCTAGCGGGCCTTTCGCTACCGGATCTCGCAGCCCTTGGACCATCTCTCGAGCCGACAGTCCTGAGAGAACGAGCGATCCTGCAAGAGCCAAGGAAGCCCGTCGAACACATCTATTTCGTCGAAACCGGTATCGTCTCCCAGAGAATCGTCGCAGCAGGAAGCATATTGGAGACGGCGGTTGTTGGGTTTCGCGGCGCGGTCGGCGCTTCGTTCCTGTTTGATGGGCATGTTACGACACATCAATCGGTCGTGCTTTTTCCCGGAAGTGCGCTGAGAATTCGGGTGCATGATTTGCGCCGCGCCATGAGCGAACGCGACCAGATTCGCGAACATCTGCTGCAATATGTTCAGGCACTCGTTATGCACGGAGCTCAAACCGGACTGTGCGGAGTTCGCCACAATCTCGAACAGCGGTTGGCGTGCTGGCTATGCCTGACATGTGATGCGCTCGACGGCTGCGTTCTTCCCGTCACGCATGACCATCTCTCCAACGTTTTGGGGCTGCGCCGGGCGGGAGTCACCGAGACTCTTATTCGATTTGAAGAACAAGGCCTGATTCGCAAGATGCGGGGCGTCTTGCAGGTCGATGATCGCAAACAGCTCGAGCAAAAGGCCTGTAGTTGCTACGGTATTATTGCCGGCGCCTACCTGCCGCCTCCACCGTGCGTGGATCAACCCGCAGGAATTTCCGCTTAGCTGGCGGTCGCTCGATCGCCGCTGAGTTGACCTCCGATGGGCACATCGGAGGTCTTTCTTGGAGGCTATTTTGCCGGGGCACGGCGAACCACCGCGCTCACCAGTTCCGCTGCGCACGCAGGAGCATGGTCACTGCGCCCTGGTCTTTCAGCTCATACACGCCGGCCGGCTTGGCAAGTGAGACGGACGCGGGAGAGGCGATCGTACCCGAGTACTTCTGATCAAGCATCGAGTACGTGACGTCGGCCGCAAAGGTCAGGTTCTTGACCGGAGTCCAGCGGGTAATGAGGCCAACCGCGGCGTAGTTGAAGTCGGGGTTGCAAACGCCGGTCAGGGCGAGAGCGACCATGCCGGCGCTCCCGCAGATCGCCGCTTTGGCCGTGCCGTTGTATCGCACCGCACCCCACGAACCGTAGATCGCCGAATTCCAGTATGGATCCCAGTTATGCGTGTATGCGCCGCGGAACCCGTAGGTCGTGGTGAGCTGGAGGTCACCACCCGTGACGAAGACAGCATCGGACACGCCGGCCATACCGAGGCTCTGATAGGCACCTACGACGCCCGTGCTGCCGTACATCGAGAACGACGTCGGAGCCAAGGTATGGAAGTTGTAGCGGCTGGCACCGTTGGTGTAGACGCCCTGGACGTTGACCGTGTCCCCCGGACCGGTCGGGATATTCTTGATCGACAACGAGAGCTGACCAGCCCAACCCCACTTGTCGGCGGCATGACCGGTCGACTCGGTCGCGCCGTAATACGCAGTGTGATTATCGTGAGCGGCGACAGACGCCTGGAATAGACCCCAGGCCTGATCGACGCGGACCATCCCTACGACATCGGGAACAACGACGCCGCCGACATCGTTCACGCCATATGCACCGCCGATGATGCCTGCAGCCGTCGAGCCGGAAACGTTCCAGATGCTGGTCGTGAAGTCGAGAGCCTCATCCTGCGCCGAGATCGTTGCTGTCACGCCCTGACCGAAGTCAGCGGTGTAGCTGACCTGGTTCACGCCGGTAACATTGCCGCTGCCGCCGACGAGAGCATCGAAGCTGTTGCCGGGATAGCTGGTCCACGGCGCGCTGAACTGCGACCATGTTCTGCCCATAGTGAAGCCCGCGAACTGGATGTACGCATGGTAGAGGCCCAGCGAACCGCCACCAACGCTGTCACCCGCATATGTCGTGGAGCCGGGAGCCGTTGGCGTGCCGCTGACGCTGCCGCTTGTCCAGGAAAACGCCGCATCAAAGTATGTACGGACCACGCCGTATTCGGTCGCGGTGCGCGTATCGATGTTCAGGTCTTCACGAGTGCGCGTGCCGTAGTAGTTGGTCAAGCGGTTATTGGCGCTAGCGCTGCCAAAGGTCGGAGGGCCATAAACGAGACTGGTGTTCAGCACGACGTCGGCGCGCACATAACCGCTGAGCTTGATGCACGTATCGGTGCCGGGGATATAGTAGAATCCGGCCCCATACAGGGAGCAGATCTTCACGTATTCGACCGCCTTGGCCTTGACGGGAAGATCAGCCGCCTGGGCTCCGCCCATGACGATCAATCCCGCTGCCGAGCCAAGAACCAGGCTATTCACCACCCGCATGTTCAGTCTCCAAATGACTTCTTCAAAAGTGGCAGCTAAAAACCAACCACCTTCGTCCCCCCGATTCCCTGTTGACGAACAGGGCATTTTGTCTGCCCTTTGATCGCTTTGGACCAAAGGGCTACGGCGCGGACTTTTCCGCTCATCGCGCGAACAAGTTGGCAGATTGCGTTTCACAAAGGCGTGTGAACTTCGTACGAAACGAGCAGACGGGCGTCCTTGCTGGCTCGGCGTGCTCTTATTGAGTCACAAACGTACGGTGCGAACGCTATATCGCGACAAGCGTACGTTTCGTACCGTCGGCTTCTCCGCGGGGATCGGGCAATCAGCAATGACAGACCTGCCGGCCGTCAACACTCTTCAGTTGGAAGACCCGTGCCCGCCCAACGTTGGACCGACGCATTCGCGACGCGGATTACCGAGACAATCGTGGAAGAGTTGATCGCGTTTTCCGCTCTCGTCGGTATGCCCTGCGCCAGCGAGTCGCCCGTGTCGCCAAACAGCGGACGGTTCACCCTCTCCGGCGACATGCACGGCTCCGATGCGTTGGGTGCAATGACGCCACGCGAGAGGACGGTCACATCGGGATTGTAGGCAGCATGCTCCGATAGATCGGCCGAAGCGGCAACAATTGAAGAAATTACCGCCGCACCCTGTAAGGGCGTCGGGCGCTCCATTTTCTACGGCGCGATCTCGCAATGCGTGAAGGGCGCGGACTGGAAGAAGCTACGCGGTGGACTTCCGCTTATAGCGCGCGCTGGCAACCGTCGATTCCGATCGGTCCAAATTCATTCGAGCTTGATGTTGGCAGCCTTGATGACCTCGCCCCATCGCTCATAATCTGCGGCCTGCCGTTGCGCGAGTACGTCAGGCGTGCCGCCGACGATCGTCACGCCGAGCTTGTCGAGGCGTGAGATGACAGCGGGCTCCTTCAAAATGCGGTTGGCAATCTCGTTCAATCGCTGCACGATGGCTGCGGGCGTCCCGGTTGGTGCGTAGATTCCTTGCCACTGCTCCACGACGAAGTCCTTGAAACCCAGCTCCGTCATGGTCGAGACCTCAGGCAAATCCTGCAGCCGATGTGCCGACGTCACGGCAAGGGCCCTGAGTGCGCCGGCCTGCACCTGGGGCAATGCGGCCGAAGCAGGAAGGAACGCGAACGTAACCTGGCCGCCCATGACGTCCTGCATTGCCGGCGCGTCGCCTTTGTATGGCACGTGGAGCATATTCACGCCTGCCTGCAGGCGAAGAAATTCTCCCTGCATCTGGAGGATTGTTCCGATCCCACCCGACGCGAACGAAATCAGATCAGGCTTTGCCTTTGCCGCCGCGACGATGGCCTGCACTGAAGTATAGGGGCTGCTCGCCGGGACCACGAGAAGGTGCGCAACCGTGCCGACCAGCACGATCGGCTCGTAAGCCTTGTTCGGATCGTACGGGAGCTGACGCATCAGATGCGGCACGATGGTCTGAGGCCCTATGGAGGTACCCAGCAATGTGTAGCCGTCCGGCGCTGCGCGGGCGACGAAAGCTCCGCCGATCACTCCCGTCGCACCGGGTTTGTTTTCCACGATGACGGGGACGCCGAGGTTGTCCGAGAGTCCCTGCCCAATCGTGCGCGCGAGGATGTCGGTAGTTCCTCCCGGGGGATAGGGGACGACATAGGTTATCAGCTTTGCAGGCCAGCTCGGCTCGGCGCGGGCAGCCAGCGCGATCGGCGACAGCAGGGCCGCCAAGATGATGCTTCGTCGCGTCTGTCCACGCTTGTCGATGTCTTTCGCGGTCGGACAGGTGTTGAAATCGATGGTCATGAGCCCCTCTCGTCCTCGTGCGGTTCTTCGCCGAGCGGCTCTGCCGCTCGGCGGTCAAGATGCATGGCGACGGTCTTACCTCGCCTGAGAGCCTGCGTGGGCCGTCCCCGCGCCGCCGCTCAGCTTCCACTTCCTCCTGAGACCGGTGGAAAGAAAACGTCCTGCCACTTCGCCGGCGCAGCCTTCAACAGCCCTGCCCTGGCCATGAACGTTGCGAAGCTCATCACCCCCTGCGGCTGCACGCCCCATTCGCCCGTAACGGACTTCAGCATCAGTTCGGTTTCGTCGAGGGAGAGCGATGTCTTCTCCGCGTCGAGCGAGATCTCGGCGGCTTGGCGCGGATTGGCCTTGATGAATGCACCGGCTTCGTCGATCGCCGCGACGATGGCCGCCGCGATCTCCGGGTTCTTCTTCACGAACGCTCCCGTCGTTGCGAGCAGCCCGCTCGTGACCTTCGCTCCCAGATATTCCGAGAAAAAGAACAGCCGATGAACCGACGGACTCTTCTCGACGATGTCGCTGTAGGGATGCGGTGCGGCATAGCCGCTGATGGTTCCGCCGGTGACGAGGCCCGCGGTCGCATCGGGATGAGGCAATTGGATCATCATGGTGTCCAAGCGCCGGGCTTGCCCCTCGCCAAAAGCCTTCTCAGCCGCCATTCGCATCAACAGGCCCTGTTGGCCGGTCGTCGAGGTGACCGCAATGCGGTCGGTCGGCTTGAAGTCGGCCAGCGACTTGACGTCGGGTTTGTTGGTGTAAAGCCCGTTGTCGCCGGCGACGAGCGCCGCCAGACCGCGAATGTCGATCGAACTGCGCGTTTTTTCCGCTGCGATCAGCATTCCAGGCAGGCCGTAGGCGCCGATATCGATGGAACCGCTGATCAGGGCATCGTTGATCGCGGGTGCGCCGCTGATCTTCTGGATCTTCACCGTGACGTCGGCAGCCCCCGTCGCCGCAACATGCTTGGCAAAGAGCCCCTGGCGGTCGGCAATGACGACCGGCAGGTAGGCATACCCATATTGAATTGCGATGGTGACCGTCTTGGAGCTGGCGGCTCTTGCGGGTGTCCAACCCGCCGCCGCGGCCATGGCAGCAGCCCCGCCAACCAACGCCCGCCGCGAAAAGAGGGCTTGCATCTTTCCTCCAAATGTTATTTTTGAAACGCCGTTTCAAATTAGCTACCCGGCTCACGTCCGCGTGTCAACGGGGCAAGCGGAGGCGCGAGAACTCCAATTCGGAGCCGCGCTCAACATAAGGGAGGACAAGTCCATGATTGGATTTCGAATTTTGAAGCGCCGGCGCGCAGTTAGCGCTGACGTCGTCGAGCGGTTCCGCACCATCCCGGTCGCCAATATCAGCGACTCCATGTCACGCATGACGGCGGGGGGATCGCGCCTGCGACCATTGCATCGCAGCGGCGTAATGGCCGGACCCGCGGTGACCGTGAAAACTCGGCCGGGCGACAACCTGATGATCCACAAGGCGATCGACATCGCGGCACCAGGCGACGTGATCGTGGTTGACGGCGGCGGCGACCTCACCAATGCGCTGATCGGCGAAATGATGATCTCGCACGCTCAGAAGCGCGGACTCGCCGGCATCGTCATCAACGGCGCCGTGCGCGACTCCGCCTGGATTGCCGAGCATGATTTTCCGATGTTTGCAGCCGGTATCAGCCATCGCGGCCCATACAAGGACGGTCCCGGTGAAATCAACGTCCCGATTGCCGTCGACGGCATGGTGATCGACCCGGGCGACCTCGTGATCGGCGACAATGACGGGCTGCTCTGCGTGCCCTTCGACCACACGGAAACGATCTATACGGCCGCTGCCGCCAAACACGCGGCTGAAGAAAAGCAAATGGTCGCGATCGCCGAAGGACGCAGTGATCGCAGCTGGATCGATGCCGCCCTCAAGCGGCTGGGATGCGAGATCGAGTCGTGAGCGCGGCGGCGGCGCCACACATTCCGGTGCGACCGGACTGGCTGGCGCTCTGCCGCGAACAGGCCATCGAGCCCGAATTACCGATCGTCGACGCCCATCACCATCTGTGGGACCGGCCGGGGCAGCGATATCTGTTCGACGAACTGCTGGCGGACATGCGAAGCGGACACGACATCCGTGCCACTGTCTTCGTCCAGAGCCGGTCGATGTATCGCGCTGGCCTGCCATCGGAACTCCAACCCGTCGGCGAGGTAGAATTCGCCAACGGTATCGCCGCACAGGCGGCCAGCGGGTTGTATGGCCGGGGCCGGGCCTGCGCCGCCATCGTCGGCTTTGCCGATTTGATGCTGGGGGACCGCGTCGATGCCGTGCTGGATGTCCTGCGTCGGGCCGGCGGCGACCGGTTTTGCGGCATCCGCAACCAAACCGCCTGGCATGCCGATCCGGATATCGTCTCAAATCCGGTACCGCCGAAACCCGGCCTGCTCACGCATCCACAGTTCGTGGCGGGCGCACGCCGCCTGCCCTCATATCGCCTGACACTGGATGTGTGGGCCTATCATACCCAGCTCGCCGAGTTCGCCGAGCTGGCGCGGTCCTGTCCCGAGACCCTGATCGTGCTCGACCATCTCGGAGGTCCGTTGGGGATCGGCCGTTATCGGAATCGCCGCGAGGAAGTCTTCGCGGAATGGTCCGCGGACCTGAAGCTGCTCGCCGAGCTTCCCAACGTCATCGTCAAGCTCGGCGGGCTTGCGATGCGCATCGGTGGATTTGATTTGCATGAGCAGCCGGAGCCGCCATCATCGACCACTCTCGCCCTCGCATGGGCGCCCTATGTGATGACCGCGATCGAACTGTTCGGGCCATCACGCTGCATGTTCGAGAGCAATTTCCCGGTGGACAAGGGCATGGTCAGCTATGTGTCGCTCTGGAACGCATTCAAGGCAATGACGAAGGAGTTAACGCCATCGGAACGGCACGAACTGTTCTGCGGCACGGCGGTGCGAACCTATGGTCTTTCCGCCGCCGATCTCGAACTCTAACAACAGCGGGTCGAAGCTGATGTTCTTTGCACCACCGCCTCACCTGGACACCACCGTATTCACGCGCCTGCCCGACCGCTTCCGGAAGCCCCGCAACACGGCCTGGGCCGACGCCAATCGCGGCGGGCTGGCCATCGACAGTTTCCTGGAAGGGCCCTCCTTCGACCGCGAGGGCCGGCTCTACGTCACCGACATTCCCTTCGGCAGGATATTCCGCATCTCCCCTGGCGGCGATTGGGAGCTGATCACGGAGTATGACGGCTGGCCCAACGGGCTGAAGATCCACCGCGACGGGCGCATCTTCATCACCGACTATAAGCGCGGCATCGTTCTGCTCGATCCAGCCTCGGGCGCCATCACGCCGTTCCTGGAAACCGCAGCATCGGAAGGCTTCAAGGGCGTCAACGACCTGATATTCGCGCCGAACGGCGATCTCTACTTTACCGACCAGGGCCAGACCGGCCTGCACGATCCAACGGGACGCGTCTATCGCCTGAGCGCCGCCGGCCAGCTAACCTGCCTGCTCGACACCGTCCCAAGCCCTAACGGCATCGTCATCGATCCCGAGATGACGCACGTTCTGATCGCCGTCACGCGCGCCCAGCAGGTCTGGCGAATTCCGTTGGGACGTAGCGGCCTGACCACGAAAGTCGGAGTCTTTGCCCAGCTTCACGGCGGCCTTGGCGGCCCCGACGGCCTTGCCCTCGATGAAAACGGCGGCCTGCTTATCGCCCACACCGGCTTTGGATCGGTCTGGCACCTGTCTCGCACCGCCGAACCGCTCCGACGTATCGTCTCCTGCGCGGGCATTTCGACGACAAATCTGGCGTTTGGCGGCCCATCCGGGCATGATCTGTTCATCACGGAATCGCAGACCGGCTCTATTCTGCGTGCCACGCTCGACGTCGCCGGCGCACCGATGTACGCCCATGGGCGTTGAGCCAACTGGAATACCGCGTGCTTCACATGATGGATCGAAAAGTCCGCGCCCGTCCGAAAGTCGCAGGCGTAGCTTCGGCCGATCGCCTCTTGACCGTTCTGACGGCGTTCAAACGCGGCGACGACGCGCTTGAACTGACTGAACTCGCGAAGCGAACCGATCTGGTCAAAAGCACCATTATGCGGCTGTGCGTGTCGCTCGAGCGGTTCGGCCTGATCGAGCGGATTCCAGATGGGCGCTACCGGCTGGGGACCGAGATTGCCCGCCTCGGTTCGGTCTATCTCTCCTCGTTCGCACTCGAGGCCCACGTGATGCCGGCCCTGGAAAAACTCGTCGCCGTCTCCAGCGAGACCGCGTCGTTCTATATCCGACGGGGCGACCAGCGGCTTTGCCTTTTCCGGCTCGATTCACCTTTTCCCCTGCGCATGCACGTTCGCCCGGGCGACCTGCGCCCGATGGACAAGTCCTCCATCGCGCAAGTGCTGCAGAAGTTCGATCCAGCCCGCGGAAAACCCTCATCTGCGATCGAGGTTCCCATCTATACCAGCGGCGTGACTGATCCTCACGTCGCCTCATTGGCAATGCCGGTGTTCGGTGCCGGGGGGCGTCTGCTCGGCGCGCTTGCGATCACGGGTCCGGCGTCCCGCTGGACCAGGAAGCGGGCCGATGAAGCGCGAAAATTGCTTCGCGACGAGGCCGAAGCGCTCTCCACGGCGCTCGGCGGCGCAATGCAAACCTGACCATCCACCTGGAATCGCGTTGGAACCACGTTCGGCCGGCACCGACACGATGCCGCATGCGATATTAGAACGTCGTTTCATTTTCCCTTTTGCAACGCCGTTCTAAACTGCTAAATCAGTTTCGGACGCAAGACGCGTTCGAACGAAAGAGGCGTTGAGAACGCCCGGGTTGTAGGGAGCGAATGGCGATGGCGAGTAATCCCGCCGACGCAACATGCAAGATATTTCCACGGCCGGGTTTCGACACGGCAGGGATGGCAACGGTTTCCAGGCGTCAGGCCCTGAAACTCGGTGTCGCCGCCGCCATCGTCCCATGCGTCGCGCGCCGAGCGAGCGCTGGGGCCAACATCACGATCGCGATGCAGAACGGCATCGGCTATCTTCCGATCATCGTGGCAGATGCCCTTGGACTGTTCGACAAGAACGTTGCCGCGCAGGGCGCGGTCGGCACCAAGGTCGCGATCAAGAAGCTCAGCGGCGCCCCCGCGATCAACGACTCCCTGCTCAGCGGCAGCATCGAGATCGGCGCCTACGGTGCCCCGGGCCTGCTGGTCGCTTGGGAGAAGACGCGAAAGTCCTACAACGTCCGCGGCCTCACTCCGCTTTCGATGGGCCGCTATTCGCTCTACACGTCGGACCCCGCGATCAAGACGGTCACTGACTTTCCGGCGACGAGCCGGATCGCAGTTACCGCGTTGAGTTCGCCGCAAGCCATCCTGCTGCGGATGGCGGGCGTGAAGACGCTGGGCGAAAGTGCGCTCAAGCACTTCGATACGATGATGGTCGGCCTGCCCCACCCGGACGCGACCGCGATGATGCTGAGTGGGTCGACCACAATCAACGGCTACTTCGGCAACGATCCCTTCATTACGGTTCTGGAGAAGAATCCCAAGCTCCATGTCGTCACGACATCGGACGAGATCCTCGGCCACCCCGCCACCAGCGGCCTGCTTGCAACGACCGGAAAATTTGTCGACGCCCAACCGCAAGCCGCGCGGGGGATCGTCGAGGCGGTCCGCGAGGCAGAAGATTTCATCCGCGCCAATCCGGCCAAGGCGGGCGAGATCTACCTCAAGTCAGAACCCTTCGATATCTCCGGCGAAACGCTGACGGCGATGATCCGGGACAACAAATGGTCGACCGAACCGCACGGCATCATGGCTTACGCCAACTTCATGGCCAAGCTCGGGATGATCAAGACGGCGCCTGCCAAATGGCAAGACGTGTTCTTTGCACCGGTCAGCGAAGGATCCGGCGACTGAGATCGCGATCCGGCACGCCGGTCAACCAGGGAAAGGAATGCTGATGACAGCTCTGCCGGTCGAGCAAGCAAGACCCGACCTCACGACCGCGTTGGCTAAGCCGCTGCTGTCGGTGCGAGATGTCACGCTCCAGTACAAGACGCGCGATCGGCTCGTTACCGCAACCTACCGCGCTTCGTTCGAGGTCCATCGCGAAGATCGCTTCATCCTGCTGGGTCCGTCCGGCTGCGGCAAGTCCACCCTGCTGAAATGCGCTGCCGGCTTCATGAAGCCGACCGAAGGCAGCATGACCATCGATAGCCATGCAATCGTGGGGCCGGGGCCCGATCGCATGATGGTGTTCCAGGAATTCGATCAGCTAATGCCCTGGCTTACCGTTCTCGACAACGTGATGTTTCCGATGCGCCGCTCGGGCCGCTTTCCCAATGAGGAGATTCGTGACCGGGCGCGCCGCGCCACCGTGAAAGTTGGACTGGAGCGCTTCCAGGATGTCTACCCCCATATGCTGTCCGGCGGCATGAAACAGCGCGTCGCGATCGCGCGTGCGCTCGCGATGGAGCCGCGCATCCTGCTGATGGACGAGCCATTCGCAGCTCTGGACGCGCTGACGCGCCGCCGCATGCAGGAAGAGCTGCTCGAATTGTGGGACGATGTTCGCTTCACCCTGCTGTTCGTGACCCATTCGATCGAGGAAGCGATCATCCTCGGCTCCCGCATTCTGGTGCTGACTCCTCATCCAGGTCAGGTCCGCGCCGAACTCGATGCCACCGCGTATGACTACAGCCATCAGGGCGATGCCGCTTTCATGGCGTTCAACCGCAAGATTCACAACATGCTGTTCGGAGACGAGGAGACCGCCCATGGCTGACTCCGCCATCCCCACCTGCGCTTCGTTGTCGCGTCCTGACATCGAGCGTACTCCCGCCGACATCAGCGAAATCGGCGACATCAGTCGTCCGATCGGCCTCCTCGAGGCCATCATGTCCGTCACCGCCGTCCGGCGAGGACTCGTCCTGCTGGTGCTGGCGATCATATGGGAGGTCTATGCGCGCTACATCAGCAATCCCCTGATGTTCCCCTCGCTGAGCGACACCCTGTCGGCATGGTCGGCCGATGTGATCGCGGGCAAGCTGCCGGCCTCCGCTGCGACGTCGCTGCGGATCCTGGTGATCGGCTATGCGACAGCGATCGCGATCGCGGCCGTCATGACAACCCTCGCGGTTTCGACGCGGATCGGCACTGATGTGCTTGCGACCCTGACGGCGATGTTCAATCCATTGCCGGCGATCGCCATCCTGCCGCTGGCGCTGCTCTGGTTCGGGCTTGGTACGACCAGCATCGTGTTCGTGATCGTCCACTCCGTGCTATGGGCGGTGTCGCTGAACACGTATACCGGCTTCCTCTCCGTGAGCCAGACCCAGCGCATGGCGGGCCGAAACTACGGGCTCGGCGGCCTGCGCATGGTGTTGTTCATCCTGATCCCTGCAGCATTTCCCTCGATCCTCGCCGGCCTCAAGATCGGCTGGGCATTCGCCTGGCGAACCCTGATCGCGGCCGAGCTCGTGTTCGGCGTTTCCGGCAATGCCGCCGGTCTCGGCTGGTACATCTTCGAGGCGCGCAACGCGCTGGAGACCGCCAACGTGTTCGCTGGCCTGCTGACCGTGATCCTGATCGGTCTCGCCGTCGAAGGGCTCGTTTTCCGCAGCATCGAAGCCATGACCGTTCGTAAATGGGGCATGCAGAACCACTAGAGCTATTTCCGTTCCGATCGAATCGGAGCGGGTTCGAGATCGTTGTCTGATGCGTTTTCCTCACGCGAACCGGTATCCACTTCGCCGGGAAACGCTCTAAAAAATGGAGAGCGGCAATGACGAGAGAAAGCCTGAGCCGTCGCGAGGTCGTTCGCACAATGGCGGCCGCGAGCGTTGGAGCCACGCTGTCGCCGGTTGTGGCTGCCGCGCAGCAAGTCAAATGGTCTGGTGGCACGGAACGACCGAAGATCCCGTTGCCGCCGGGGGCCGTCGATTGCCACCATCACATCTACGATGCGCGCTATCCTGCCGATCCTAAGGCGAGTCTGCGGCCCGCGGACGCGTTGGTCGCCGACTATCGCGATCTCCAGGCGCGGCTCGGCTTTGCTCGGCACGTCATCGTACAGCCGTCGACTTACGGCACCGACAACCGCCTGTTGTTGGATTCGCTGAAGGAATTCGGCGCCTCTGCACGCGGAATCGTTGTCGTGAAGGACGATATTGCGGACGCGGACCTCAAGTCCATGCACGACCTCGGCGTTCGCGGCGTAAGATTCAACCTCTCCTACCCTGCCGGCGCGCCGGTGGAAATGATGCAGCCGCTTGCGGGGCGCATTGCAGCTTTGGGCTGGCACGTCCAGGTCGTCGCCGGCGCCGAGCGGATCGTCACTTACGCAGACCTCCTCAGCAATCTGCCTGTGCCCGTCGTGTTCGATCACATGGGACAGCTTCCCGGAGTCTCGCATGCCGCCTTCGGCGTGATCGCAAAGCTCCTGGAACAGCGCAAGGCCTGGGTCAAATTGTCCGGCGCCTATACTTTCTCGAAGATTGGTCCGCCGACCTACTCGGACGCTGCAGAGATCGCCAAGGCCTTTGTGAAAGTCGCGCCGGGGCGCCTCGTATGGGGTACGGACTGGCCGCACCCCACCGCGGCCGAGAACGCAAAGCCCGATGATGCGCTCATGGTGGATCTTACGTCCGACTGGATTGGCAACGATGCTTTGCGCAAGCACATCTTCGTCGAGAATCCAGCTACCTTGTACGGCTTCTAGCTCGAAGGAGCAGGGCAAATCTGATGCCCCATTGGGAGGATAGGATGCTTGCCCGCAACTCGGAACCCAGTGCGACGACTGCCCGGCCGATCGACCGGCGACTCAAGAAGATCCTGTCACTTGCCGATTTCGAGACCGCCGCCAAGCGTCATTTGCCACGCCCTCTATTTGGCTATGTTTCCGGCGGAGCCGAGGACAATGCAACGCTGCGCGACAATCGACGCGTGTTCGAAGAGTTCAGCTTCGTGCCACGCGTTCTACGGAACGTGTCTGCACGCAGCCAATCGGTGACCTTGTTTGGTCAGGGCTATGCATCGCCCTTTGGACTGGCGCCAATGGGATTAAGCGCGCTAACCGCGTTTCGTGGCGATTTGGTGCTTGCAAGGGCGGCCGCGGCTGCCGGCATCCCGATGATCCTGAGCGGTACCGCACTCATTCCAATGGAAGAAGTTGTGGCTGCGGTCCCTTCGATCTGGTTCCAGGCCTATGTGCCCGGCGAAATCCCCAAGATCGCCGCGCTGATCGATCGCGTCGACCGCGCCAACATCCAAACCCTGGTGCTGACCGTCGACACCGCAGTTCTTGCCAACCGTGAGAACAATGTGCGGGTCGGCTTCTCTACGCCATTGAGGCCGAGCCTGCGGCTGGCGTGGGATGGCCTCACCCATCCCCGCTGGTTGCTGAACACCGCGTTGCGCACTCTTGTCACGCACGGCATGCCGCACTTCGAAAACTCGTCCGCAACACGCGGCGCCCCTATTCTTTCCTCACGAGCGATCAGGGACTTTGGCGCAAAGGACCATCTGAACTGGAAGCACCTCGAATTCATTCGCAAGCAATGGAAGCGAACTCTTGTGGTGAAGGGCCTATTGAGCCGAGAAGATGCACGCCTCGCCAAGGAGGGAGGCGCGGACGGCATCATCGTCTCCAATCATGGCGGGAGGCAACTGGACGGCGCGGTCTCTCCGCTTCGGGTTCTTCCAGAGATCGTCGAGGCCGTCGGGCCCGATTTCCCGGTCATGATGGACAGTGGAATCAGGCGCGGCACGGATGTGCTGAAGGCGCTGGCTCTGGGAGCGAAATTCGTCTTCGTCGGTCGCCCGTTCGGTTATGCCGCTGCCGTTGCAGGCGAGCTTGGCGTCAGGCACGCCATTCGAATTCTGTCCGATGAGGTGCAACGCGATCTCGGCTTGCTCGGCCTCCTCTCGATTTCGGAATTGAGCGCGGCGCAGTTGCGCGCCTCGCGTTCTTTCGAGCCCAATCTGATTTGAGTGGAAGGACCTCGTCGGCAGGGCCCACGTCACCCCTCAGGTGGCAGCGAAGCGCTCCTGCGATTGCCCCACTTCATGGAGGGCCGCCGCGGGAGCCGGTCCGCAGCGGAAGCCCTCACTTCCAGGACGCGAGCGTTGCCTGGGCGCATTCGTTCATGACGGTGAGCGCTCGTTGAACCGTCGCCTCACCCAGGACAAACGGGTTGGGACCACCGGCGGCTATCGCCGCGAGCTTGGCAAGCGCGCCATCGAAATGCTCGTGGTTTGAGATGAACACGTCCACGCCCTGCTCCTTGGCGATGCCGCGCGCTCGTGCCGTCGCATCGATGTAAGCCTGCATGCGTTCCGGCTTCTTTCCGAAATTGAAGCCGGTTCCGCCCCACAACAGCGCGCGATGCTTCTGTGAACCGGACCGGACGTCGAACAGCGGCGAGATGGTCCCCATCGTGTGGCCCGGCGTAACCAGAATGTCGACCGTCGTGTCGCCGAGCGAGACTTTTTGCCCATCAACGACCGAAATGTCCCGTTTGGGCGGCCTGCCCCAGAGTGGAGTGTCGAATTCGAGCTTGGTCTCCATCATGGACCAATCGGCCTCGCTTGCGACGATACGCGACTTGTATTTCTCCACGAAATAGTTGGCGCCACCATAGTGGTCGCCATGTCCGTGGGTGACGATGATGGTCTTGACCGCCGCCGGATCGAGGCCAAGCGTCTTCAACCCGCCCTCAACGATGCGCGCGGCCTCTTCCTCATTGTCCATCGCATCGATCAGAATGATGCCATCGGATGTCGTGATCGCCCAGCAGCTCACCCATGCGCTGCCGACGAAATACAGATTGTCAAATGCCTTTCCCGGCGGAGGCGCCGGAATCTTCATGCGCTCTTCGAGCGACACGGGAGGCGCCTTGTAGTCCGGATCCGCGGCGTCGCCGAGCACGAGGTAAGAGCCGAGATCAGAACCGGCAGCCTCCTTCGCGGCCGCCAAATGACGGGCGACATCCGGTGAAGGCGTCGCGGCATAGACGGCCGGTGCGGCCACGGCCAGGCAGCACGCGCATCCGAATTTCAGGAAACTTCGCCTGCTTGCACCGGCAGTGGAGATGCCCTCAGCGATCGAAGCTCCAGAGGTTTGTCGGAAAAGCGTCATTGCCGTACTCCCTGACTTATTGGTTTTCTTCCGGGGTGGAACGTGTTTCAGGCCAGGGCACAGCGCTTGTGCGCGCCACGCGCAGGTCGCGTCATGACTTCGCTGTCGCCATTTCCGTCTCGCGCGCGGCGCCGCGCCCCAGGGAGAGGACGCAAACCACCGCCACAGCGCAAAGCAGCGCGAGCGGCAACATTCCGAGCACAAAGCTGCCGGTCCGCTCCTTGACGAGCCCGACCACGTTCACCATGAGGCCACCGCCGATCAGGTTCGCAACCGCGTTGATGCCGGCAAGGCCCGCAGCGAGCGTGCTCGGCGAAAGCCAGCTCGACGAGAGCGCCCAGAACGGACCCTTGAAGGCATACGCACCGACCAGGCAGCAGGTTACCATGATGATGGTCGGCACAACCGCAGTTCCGGTCAGCCCCAGGGCGGTGAAGCCACCCGCCGCGAGCAGCAGCGGGATCGCCGTGTGCCAGCGCCGCTCGCCCGTCCTGTCCGAATGGCGTCCCCACAGCACCATGAGCACGGTCGCAATTCCATAGGGGATCGCGTTGACGAACCCTGTCTGCAGGGTCGAGAGGCCGAACGACTTCAGGAGCTGCGGTTGCCAAACCGACAAGACACTTCCCGTCGCGGACGCACCGGAGCACACCAGGGCCATCACAAGAAAATATTTGTTGGTGGCAAGTTGCCACAACGACAGGTGCCCGACCGGCTTGCGCGTGGCCGCTTCCGTTTCCATGCGCCCGGTCAGCCAGTCGCGCTGCTCGGCGGTGAGCCAGGAGGCCTGGGCGGGCTTGTCGGTCAACAAGAACAGGCAGGCTACCCCCAATAACACTGTCGGCAATCCTTCGAGAATGAAGAGCCATTGCCATCCGCGCAGGCCGAGCGCACCGTCAAGCTCGAGCAACCCGACCGATAAAGGCGAGCCCAGGAAGGTCGCGAGCGGAATGGATACCGTGAAGGTCGCCAGGATGCGCGCCCGGTACTGGGAGGGAAGCCAGTAGGTCAGATAGAGGATCGCGCCGGGAAAGAAGCCGGCCTCGGCAGCGCCCAGGATGAAACGCATGGCATACAGCGAATATGGCCCGACGACGAAAGCCATGCACGCCGTCACCAGCCCCCAGGTAATCATGATCCGGGCGATCCACCGCCTGGCGCCGATCTTCTGCAGTGCCAGATTGCTGGGCACCTCGACGAGGAAGTAAAAGACGAAAAACAGACTTGCCGCGAAGCCGAACATCGCGGGCGTAAGACCGAGATCCTTGTTCATCTGCAACGCAGCGAAGCCGACGTTTACGCGATCGAGCAATGCGAAGAAGTAGCAGACCATCAGGAACGGAACGAGGCGCAGGAGCACCCTGCGCATCGTCACCTTCTCGATCTGGCCGACGTCTGTCCGAACGATTGTCACGTCCGCCTCCCTGTTCATCTTGGACTTTGCCTCGGACCTATTCTGGTCCTATCCGGCTTTCGGCCTTATTTGGCGGCCTTGGTCTTGGCTACGATCGCGTCGATCGCGATCTTGTAGTTTTCGGGAACGACGCCCTTGAAGTGCTCCTTGAGGCCCAGGCTGTCCTTCCAGCGGAGCCGCGCCACCGTTGCGCGTGCCATCAGCGGTTCGACGCCGGCATCTTCCACCGCCTCTGCGGCCATCTCGATCTCTTCCGTTCGCCGCTTGGAATGAATGACGCCGGAGGGGGTCAGGCTCTCAACCGTATCCATGAATGGTCGGGTCAACGTCTTGGAGGCGGACGCCAGCACGGCTTCGTCGAGGCCGTAGGAGCGCGCCGCCAGCACCATCTCGTCGATCAGCGCCTCGGTGCCCTTGAGCAGCACCGAGCGCAGAATCTTGATGCCGGAGGCGGTCCCGAGCTTCTCGCCCACATATTCGATGCTCATGCCCCAAGGCACGAGCAGTTCGATGACGCGTGGCGCGGCGGCACCACTCGACAGCATATGCATCGAATAACCATTCTTGGGCGTCCCCATGATGGAGCCATCGCCGAGAATAGCGCCGGTCTTGGCCAGACGCTCGGCCACGCCGTATTTCACCTTCGGGGTGGCGGAGGCGAAATCGAGGAAGGTGTGGCGGCCGTCGAGCACGGACACGAACGCGTCCGCGCTCGCGAGCGATGAGGAGCCCGGAGTTACACTGAAGATCAACTCGGCCGCATCCGCCAGTTCCTTATTTGATTTGACCAGCGTGACGCCGGCCGCTTTTGCGCGACTCTGGATCAGGTCGGCATAAGGCCCGTCAAAGGCGTATTTGTCATAACAGAAGATCTGCTCCAGGCCCGCCCCGCGCAGGCCTTTGCCCAACGTGCTGCCGATCTCGCCATAGCCGACCAGGCCGAGGCGAAACTGTTGCTTTTGGCTCATTCTCTACTCCTTCGCTGAATTTCTTGAGGTCATGCGCGCGCCACTCTGGATGAGGCGGACTTGCCTTCCCGCAAGCTGACGCCGACGAACCGGATGAGGACGGCGGCCAGCGCAAGAAATCCGGCCACCGAGATCAGCGCCCAGGAGAAGCTGCCGGTAGCCTGGCGGATTTCGCCAATGAGATACGGGCCGACGAAACCGCCGAGATTGCCGATCGAGACGATGAGCGCAAGTCCGCCCGCGGCGGCGCTGCCGGTGAGGAAGCTCGAGGGGATCGGCCAGAAGGTCGACTGGTAGCACATGATCCCGACGACGGCGCCGCAGAGTGCGATGATGGAGATCAGGGCCGACGACGTCGCATAACCGCACACGATCAGCGCCATAGCGCCCACGAGCAGCGCGGATGCCACGAACCAGCTCCGTTCGCCGCCGCGATCCGAGAGGCGCGCCCACAGCATCATGGCCACAGCGCCACAAACATAAGGCAGAGCGGCAAGAAAACCCACGGTCACCACGCTGAAGCCGAACCCTTTCAGGATCTGCGGCATCCACAAGCCGAGACCGACCGAACCGATGATGGCACAGAAGTTGATGCACGCGCATGCGAGCACCCGCCAGTTGGTGAAAGCATCCCTCAACCTCGATGGGTGCTTGGTGGCAATCGCCTCGCGCTCGCTGGCCAGCACACCGGCAAGCCACGCCCGCTCCTCGACGCTCAACCATTTTGCCTGATCCGGCTTGTCCGTCAGGGTGAACAGGCAGACGAAGCCGAGGATCGTTGCAGGCAGACCTTCGATGACCAAAAGCCACTGCCAACCGTGCAGGCCTCCAAGGCCGTTCAGGGTCAGCAGCAAACTCGAAAGCGGTGCGCCCAGGATGTTCGCGATCGGGATACCGAGCAGGAACGCTGCCGTCGCCCTGCCTCGGACGCGCGCGGGAAACCAGTAGGTGAAATACAGAAACACGCCCGGCGTGAAGCCCGCTTCGCCGAGCCCCAGCAAGAAGCGCATGACGCCGAAGCTTACAGGGCCGACCACGAAAGCCGTAGCGGCCGAGAGCAGACCCCAGGTGATCAAGATCCGCGCGATCCACTTTCGCGCGCCGACGGCCTGTAGGGCGAGATTGCTCGGCACCTCGGCCAGGAAGTAGCCAAAGAAGAACAGGCCTGCGCTCCAGCCGAACTCGGACGGCGAGATGCCGAGATCATGGTTCATCGTCAGGCTGGCGACCCCGACGTTCACCCGATCGAGGTAGGCGACGATGTAGCAGAGCAGCAGGAACGGCACGATCCGCCAAAGGACCTTCGAGAGGATCTTCTCCTGCTCGGGCGTAAGATCGGCGCCGGCCGAAACGGCGGTAACACCTGCCATGAAGTTCCTCCAGAACGACCGTTGTTCCCCCGGTCGTGGTGTCCCATTAACAAAAATAGAACGGCGTTGCAATCGATTTTAGAACGCCGTTTCATTTTGCGAGTTTGCCCAACGGGCTTCTACCGGCCCATGACAGACGGTTCCTGGTGTTCTGCTCAGATGGCTGGGATCACGGCGGGCATTATCCGCGCGACCTGGGAACCGGAAAATACTGCAGGGCTCGATGTTGTCGTGGGCCCGACGCTCCGCCGCGCGCATCCGCCTCAGGCCTGAGTGCCCCCAAAGATCTCACCATTTGCGATGACTTGACGAGCCAGATCGGCCAATCGTTTGGCAGCGGGCGACAGGGTCCGGTCGCTGCGCGAGATCAACGCGATGCTCCTGGCGAGCTTTTCAGGCCCGATCGGGATCCCGGTCATCGAACGACTGGCCGTGAGCTTGAGGACCGAGCGTGGGAGGATAGCAACGCCAAGGCCCGCCTCTGCCATCGCGAGCAACGTCAAACTATGAAGACAATCGTATTTGCAGGGCGAGGGAAGCCCACGCTTCTTCATCTCGGCCTCGAACAGCTGACGCATCGACGTCGCGGGTGCAAGATGCAGAAGCGGCAACTTCGACAGCTCTCTCAGTGAAATGCTGCGCCTCGGTCCGGGAATGATGCTTTTCGGCGCAAGCGCAACGATTGGATCGTGCAGCAACACCTCGACCAGGAGATCTGGCTCCTGGGGAACGGCCTGGGCTATCGCGAAGTCGATGGAGCCATCGCGTAGCGCGGCAAGCAGCCCATCCGATGCAATCTCGCGCAGAAAGACCCGCACATTGGGATAATCGCGCTCGAACGTTGCCAGGATGGTCGGCCCGCAGCCCGCCGCGATCGTTGGAGCGACGCCGAGGACGACCCGTCCGTGCCGAAGCTCTGCAGTTTCGTTGATCACACGGAGGCTATGTTCGATCTCCTTGAGAGCCAGGCGGGCACCGTTCAGCAATTCATCGCCTTCCGGCGTCAACCCAACGGATCGCGTCGTGCGATGCAGCAGCGCCAATCCGAGCTGACGCTCCAACTCCTTCACTTGCGCGGATACGGCGGACTGGGACCGCCCCGTCATGTCCGCCGCGATCCTGAAGCTCTTGTGCTCGGCCACAAGCACAAAGGTCTGCAACAGCTTCGGATTGAAGTTCATCAGGTTGAGTGTCGGCCGCGCCATCGCACGCTTGGATCCCTGCATTCGAGAATTATCCTGCAAATCTTATCAATCGCCAAGATAAATTCGCTTCACGGGCTATTCCGACGTCTCCACACTGGCTGAAAGAGAAGTGCGGGAGGATGACGACGTGGATATTGGCGTGAAGGGCAAGGTTGCTCTTGTTTTCGGCGCAGGCGGCGGACTTGGCGGCGCGATTGCAAAGGCGCTTGCAGCCGAAGGTGCAAAGATCGCATTGGCCGATATTGCCGAGGACGCGGTAAAAGCCACCGCCGCAGAGATTGCGAAGTTTGGCGGCGCTGCCCGCGCTTATCAATGGGACCTCGTTGACATCGCAGGTATCCCGCACAAGATCGCGAAAATTGAAGCCGACCTCGGCCCCGTCGACATCCTGGTCAACAACACCGGCGGCCCTCCTCCGACCCCCGCCTCAGGCCAGGATGCTGCGCTCTGGTCGAAAAGCTTCGAGAGCATGGTGCTCTCCGTCATAAAAGTAACGGACGCCGTCTTGCCCGGCATGCGCGCGCGCAAATGGGGCCGGATCATCACGAGCACGTCGTCCGGGGTCGTCGCTCCAATTCCAAACCTGGGCATCTCGAACGCCCTGCGCGCCGGCCTGGTCGCCTGGTCGAAAACGCTTGCCCGCGAGGTCGGGACCGACGGGGTGACCTGCAACATTGTCCTTCCCGGCCGGATCGCCACACCGCGCATCAAGTTTCTGGACGAAAAGAAAGCTGAACGCGAGGGACGGTCGGTCGCCGACGTCTCGCGCGAAAGCGAGAGCTCGATTCCGGTCGGCCGCTATGGCGATCCCGCTGAATATGGAGCTGTCGTCGCCTTCCTGGCCGGTCGGCCCGCATCCTACGTGACCGGATCCGTGATCCGTGTCGACGGAGGGTTGATCGCGAGCATCTGAGACGACGAGTCGACATCGCGCATCAAGACGCGAGACGAGCGAACAATACTGAAAAACATGGGAGAGAGATGCACATGAGTGCCACGACCAGTCACGTCGGCGACGTGCCGACGATCGGAGTTGGAAGAGCAAGATGGCTGATTGTTCTGCCGGCAGTCTTCATCATGTACACGATCTCGTTCTTCGATCGCGTCAACATCGGGATGGCTCTCCCGCACATTGCCAAGGAACTCGGACTGACGCCGGTCCAGGCCGGTTGGGTTGGCGGCTCGCTGGCCTGGGGCTATGCGATCACGCAGCTCGCGGGCGGCTTTCTGGCGCTGAAGTTCGGGTCGCGGCGACTGATCGGGTTGTGCCTGGTGCTGTTCGGCGGTGCGGCCATTGCGACCGGACTGGTGCGGAATCTCTGGGAGCTCATCGCAGTCCGCTTTCTGCTCGGCCTGTTCGAAGGTCCCATCTACGCAGCGACGT
Source organism: Bradyrhizobium ingae (assembly GCF_055791185.1). Taxonomy (NCBI): domain Bacteria; kingdom Pseudomonadati; phylum Pseudomonadota; class Alphaproteobacteria; order Hyphomicrobiales; family Nitrobacteraceae; genus Bradyrhizobium; species Bradyrhizobium ingae. The sequence goes on along the minus strand of NZ_JBVUBB010000001.1, from coordinate 269,083 downwards.
CGATGTTTCTCGCCCAATGGTTCGTCAAGCGCGAACGTGGACGCGCATTCGGCATTTGGAACCTGAGCCTGGGAATTGGTGGCTTTCTTGCCGGCCCGATTTCAGGAGCGATTCTGTCGACGTATGACTGGCGCCTTATGATGATCGTGGAAGGCGTCCCTGCCTGGATCTTCTGCGCGATCTGGTTCATGTCGGTTCCCAAGTCGATCGACACCGCCTCCTGGTTGTCCGATGGGGACCGTCGGCTCATCAAGAGCGAGCTTGCCGCCGAGCAAGCGGCTTATTCCACTTCGACCACCGAACCCTGGTGGAAGATCTTCAATGAGCCTGCGGTATGGCTGATGACGGCCGGATTTGGCCTCAACAGCATACTCCTTTACGGTTTCACGCTGTGGTTGCCCGCGATTCTCAAATCATACGGGACGCTGAGTGAATTCATGGTCGGCCTGTATGCCGGCGCTCCATTCCTGACGACGATGCTCGGCATCCTCTACATCACCAATCGATCCGACAAGCACGGTCAGGAGCGTCGCTGGCACGCCGCAGTGCCAACGATGCTGACAGGCACGCTGATGATCGCGGCGGCATTCATTCCGCTGCAGTTCTATGCGCTCCAGATCGCAGCCTTCATCATCATCGGCTTTCTCATGAAGATGCTGGTGCCGCTCATCTTTGCGCGGTTGACCGAAATCCTGCCGCTCGGCAAGGCCGTTCCCGCGGTGGCATTCGTGAGCGGCGTCGGCAATCTGCTCGGACAGTTCTTCGGTCCGCTGATCATCGGATATGCGAAATCGATCTCTCCGACCTTCACGCTTTCACTGGTCATCATCGGGGTTTGCTCCGTCGCAGGCGGCATCTGCGTTGCGCTGTCCCGCAGCCGAACCACGGTTTCCACGACTTAGCCTCCGCCTCTTCTTGCTTTGAGAGACCACGACATGACGAAACTTATCGACGCCACGGCCCGAGGGGTCTATCCGATTTCCGTGACCCCGTTCCTGGACAACGGTGCCATTGACGTTGCGAGCATGGACAGGCTCGTCGACTTCTTCCTGGAGATCGGCGTGCCCGGGATCACCCTGCTCGGCCTTCTGGGCGAGGCAAACAAGCTGTCGAAGGAGGAGTCGATCGATCTGGTCCGCCGTGTCGTTCGCCGCCTCGACGGGCGCGCCCAGGTGATCGCCGGGGTCTCACAGGCCGGGTTCGACGAGTTTGCCTCCCTCGCGACGGCAGTGATGGGCGAAGGAGCCTCCGGCATCATGGTCGCGCCGGCCCCCTCGTTGAAGACCGAGGATCAAGTGCTCGGCTTCTTCGAAGCGATTTCCGCGCGCATCGGCGAACACGTGCCGATCGCGCTCCAGGACTATCCGCAGAACACCGGCGTCTATATGTCGGTCGACACGCTTGGCCGCATCATCGAACGCGTACCGAACGTTCAGATCGTCAAGCACGAGGAAGGCTCGGCGCTGCGCAAGATCACGAAAATGCGTGCGCAGGAGGCGAACGGCGGACGTCGCCGGGTTTCGATGCTCGTCGGCAATAGCGGCCTGCATCTGCCTCAGGAGCTCGCGCGCGGCGTCGACGGCGCCAATACCGGTGTTGCTTTCCCCGAAATCCTGATCGAGGTCTGCAACCGCTTTTTCGCCGGGAATGCGGAGAGCGCCGAAGATCTCTACGACATCTTCCTGCCCGTCATTCGCCACGAGTGGCAGGTCGGGATCGGGCTCGCAATTCGCAAGGAAGTGTTCCGTCGCCGCGGCCTGATCGCAACGGCCAAAACGCGAGCGCCCGGCCCTTCGCTCGATCGCGACGACCATGCCGAGCTGTCGCGTCTGCTGGCGCGCCTCGAGCGCCGCGTGGAGGCGGCCGGAGAGTCCGGTCTCATCCGGTCCTATCGCGTGAAGCAGGCGGCCTGAGATGAGTCGCGCTCTCAAGCTTCAGTCGGAGCCCGACGCACTGCCGGCGCTCGATGATGTCCGCGCCGCGGCTTCCCGCCTCGCGGGTGTGGCACATCGCACGCCGGTCATGACGTCCACCACCGCCGACGCGCGCGTCGGCGGGCGGCTGTTTTTCAAGTGCGAGAACTTCCAGCGGATGGGGGCCTTCAAGTTCCGCGGAGCCTATAACTTCATCTCGCAGCTCAGCGATGCGCAGCGTCGTGCGGGAGTGATCACCTTCTCGTCGGGTAACCACGCCCAGGCGACGGCGCTGGCCGCGAAGCTGTTGGGAGCCCCGGCGCGGATCCTGATGCCACACGATTCCGCGGCATCGAAAGTCGAGGCAACCAAAGGATATGGGGCAGCCGTCCAGATCTACGACCGCTTCTCGACCGATCGCGACAAGCTCGCTGCCGACATCGCCGCAGAGCATGGACTCACGATCGTCCCTCCCTATGACCACAAGCAGATCGTTGCCGGCCAGGGCACGGCGACCCTCGAGTTGACCGAAGAGGCGCCTCCTCTCGATGTGGTGGTGGCAACGTTGGGAGGCGGCGGCTTGCTCTCCGGCGTTTCGATCGCGGCGCATGGCATCAACCCGAACTGCAAGGTGATCGGCATTGAGCCGGCTGGCGGCGACGACGGCTTGCAATCAATCAGGGCAGGTAGGGTAATCCGGATCGCACCTCCGAAAGGCCTTCCCGAAGGCGCTCTCGCAACCCACCTTGGCGCGCTCAATTTCGAGATCATCCGCCACCACGTGCACGACATCGTGCTCGTCACCGATGACGAGATCATTGCGGCGATGAAATTTCTCGCTCAGCGCATGAAGCTCGTCGTCGAGCCGACCGGCGCCCTTCCATTGGCCGCTTTGCTAGCAGGCAAGTTGGACGTCGCGGGCAACAATGTCGGCGTGATCGTCAGCGGCGGCAATGTCGATCTCGATCGTTTCGGCCGGCTTATTTCCTGAGGATTTCTGATGTCGTCCTTGTTCTCGAACATTCCGTCGATCCCGATCGATCCGATCATCCGGCTCTGGCAGGACTTCACCGCCGATCGCAATCCTGACAAGCTCAACCTGGTGCTCGGGGTCTACACGGATGCCGATGGCGCCGTGCCAAGACTGCGCTCCGTCCAGAAGGCCGAGCGCAAATGGATCGATCAGGCGCTGCCGAAGACTTACCGTCCGCTCGAAGGCACCCCTGGCTATCGCACCGCCGTGCAGGATCTGCTTTTCACGGCAAATGCCGGCACGATCGGCCGTGAACGAGTCACTACGCTCCAGACGATCGGCGGCACCGGGGCTCTGAAAATCGGGGCTGACGTGCTGGCGCGCCTCGCTCCACGGGCGACAGTGGCCGTCAGCAATCCGAGCTGGGAGAACCATCGCTCTTTGTTCGATGCGGCCGGCTTCGAGGTGGTGAGCTACCCCTATTACTCGGCCGAACTCGGCGGCATCGATTTCGAGGCCATGCAGGCCTTCCTGCGCCGCATGACGTCGGGATCGATCGTTGTGCTTCATGCCTGCTGTCACAATCCGACCGGAAACGACCTGACGCCCGATCAGTGGCGGACTGTCATATCCATCCTGAAGGCGCGAGGCCTCATTCCCTTCATCGACATTGCCTATCAGGGCTTCGGGGACGGTCTCGATGACGACGCCCTGGTGCTGGGCATTCTCGCTGAAGCCGAGATGGAATTCTTCGTGGCTTCGTCGTTCTCGAAATCCTTCTCTCTCTATGGAGAACGGGTCGGAGCACTGACTATCGTCGCCGAGAATGCCGATGCCAGGAAGAAGGTCGAAGACCTCGCCAAACGTATCATTCGCACGAGCTATTCAAATCCACCAACCCATGGCGCGGTTCTCGTCGAGACCGTCCTGACCACGCCGGAGCTCCGTGCCGACTGGGAGCGGGAGTTGGGAGAGATGCGCGAGCGCATCGTGGCGATGCGTCGACGGCTCGCCGAAAGCCTGCAGCAGCAATTTCCCGAGCGCAGCTTTGATCGCATCAAGGCACAGAAGGGCATGTTTTCCTATTCCGGCCTGACCGCCCAGGAGGTCGAACGGCTCCGCGTCGAGCACAGGATCTACGCCGTCGACACGGGTCGCATCTGTGTAGCGGCCTTGAACGAACACAATATCGGACGCGTCCTGGATGCGCTCGGACAGGTATTGGCCGGCTAGACGCAGGAAGATCACCGATGTCCCCTCCCCTCAAGCGCGTATTCCGCTTCGATCTCTGGATCAATCCGGTCTTCGACGAGCGCATGCGCACTCAGACTGACATCCAGCTCGATATTGGACGTCTGGCCGAGCCGGATGAACGCAACGCGGCCCTGCTCGAGCAGGCCCACATCTACCAGATCTCACCGGCGCGAGATGAATTGCCACTCAAATGGCACGCGCGCGGGGACCTGCTGAAGCGCTTTCCCAATCTCCTGGCGGTATCCTCGGGAGCAGCAGGCTTCGACACTGTCGATGTCGATGCCTGCACCCGTGCCGGCGTTGCCGTGGTCAACCAGGTCGGCGGCAACGCACGATCGGTAGCCGAGCTCGCCATCGGGCTGATGTTGTCAGTATCGCGCAAAATTCCGGTGTCCGACCGAAAGCTTCGGACGGAGCGCGGCTTTTCCCGTGAATCCCTCATGGGGCACGAGATTTCGGGAACTACTATCGGCATCGTCGGCATCGGACATACGGGACGCCAGGTCGCACGCCTGGCAAGCGCTTTCGACATGAAGGTCCTTGCTCACGACCCGCTGCTCTCAGACAAGGAAATCCGGTCACGAGGCGCCGAGCCGGTCGACCTCCCGACATTGCTGGCCGCTTCCGACTTCGTCTCTCTCCATTGCCCGCTCGACGATACGACGCGTGGCATGTTCGGTGCGCACGCGTTCGCGTCCATGAAGAAGGGCGCAGTGTTCATCTCGACGGCGCGCGGCGGCGTTCACGACGAAGCGTCGCTTGCCGAGGCGCTGACATCGAGCCATCTCGCAGGCGCCGGGCTCGATGTGTGGATGCCGGAGCCGCCACCGCTCGATCATCCGCTCCTCAAGCTCGACAACGTCGTCGCCACCTATCACACGGCGGGCGTAACACATGAGGCGCGCCGCAACGTTGCCGCTTGGGCCGCGGATCAATTGATCGGACTGCTGCAGGGCGAGAAGCCGCCGCGCCTGGTCAATGCCGAGGTTTGGCCGGTCGTCCTCGAGCGCAGCGCAGGCCTCCTCAAGGCCAACGCGCCATGCGCGTTGCAATCGTCGTGAATGTGGAGAGAGCTGTGATTTTCATATCTGAGCAGGAGACTGCCGCTGCCATCAGCCACGAACTGGCGTTCGAGGCGGTTCGCGAGGCGTTGATCCTGGCAGTATCCTCCAACAGCAAAGTCTTTCCCGCCGTCATTGCGCATGGCTCCGACAACGGCAATCGCTTCTCGGTCAAGGCTGGCGTCGCCGGCGACATCGCCGGCACCAAGATGGGGTTCAACTGGCCTGCCAACAAGAAGAGAGGCGTTCCATCCCACAATTCCGTGACGATCCTCATCGACCAGACCGTCGGCCGCATCGGCGCCGTCGTGGAGGCCGGACTCGTCAACGCCTACCGGACGTCAGCGGCGGACGCGGTGGCCGCTGATCGTCTTGCACGCCCTGACTCGCGTACCCTGGCAGTATTTGGCGCCGGCAATCAGGCCGGATACGAATGTCTGGCTTTGGCCCGAATCCGGCCGATTGATCGCGTTCTCGTCGTCACGCCCGATGTCGAGACGGAAGGCGATCGTTTCATCGCGCGTCTGGCTAAGCACGGCTTGCGCGCGGAGATATCCGATCGCGAGGCTGCTTGCCGGACGGCCGACATCATCGTTACCGCGACGCCGTCCACCTCGCCGCTTTTTGAAGCGGATTGGGTCAAGCCGGGAACGCACATCTCGTCCATGGGAGCCGATTCCAAAGGCAAGCAGGAGCTGCCCCCTGCACTGTTCAAGCGCGCAAAGCTGTTCTGCGACCTGCCGGAACAGTCGACGACGATTGGCGAATTCCAGCATGCCGCGCCGCTGATCGCGACCGGGGATGTCGGCCTGACGGCGATCGGCCTGGTCCTGACGAACAAGGCCGACGGCCGCACATCGCCTGACGAGATTACGATTTTCGACAGCTCGGGCATCTCGCTACAGGACCTCTGCGTGTGCCAGAAGCTCGTGGAACTCCTTCGGCCAAAACGGGCCAAGGACTGACGATATTAGCTGGGGACAACCGTCGCATGCTCCTCCATATCGGCCCCTGCTCCCAGCGGCGGCGCCGAAATAGAGCATTGCAAGTTTTTTAGAACGGTGTTTCATTTTATAAGGCGTGGCTTGGAAAAGGATCGAGCCCGGCCTTTATTTGCACCGTCTTGAAAAGCCTAGAGGGACAGCATGCTGCCACGGATTGCCGATATGCCGGCCCCTGCTCCGCTGCATGCCGAATTGACTGCGGAGCTCCGGCTGCGCGGGTTCGAAGGAGATCTGGCCGCCGCCTTTGACGACCGAATCGTCTCGGCGACAGACAACTCGATCTACCAGCTCCTCCCCCAGCTCGTGGCCTTCCCGCGGAGCACCGAGGACCTCGTGCGCATCGCGCGCGTCACGGCCGAGGATCGCTTTGAGAACATTGTGTTCGCACCTCGCGGCAGTGGAACCGGCACCAACGGCCAGTCACTGACCGAAGGCCTTGTGGTGGATGTGTCTCGCCACATGAACCGCATCCTTGAGATCAACCCGGCGGAGCGCTGGGTCAGGGTTCAGGCCGGCGTGGTGAAGGATCAGCTCAATGCCGCGCTGGCCGAACATGGCCTGTTCTTCCCGCCGGAACTCTCGACCTCCAATCGCGCCACGATCGGTGGCATGATCAGCACCGATGCCAGCGGCCAGGGCTCGTGCCTTTATGGCAAGACGCGCGACCATGTGCTGGAGCTCACGACCGTATTGCTCGACGGCACCGTCTGGACGTCGCGTCCGTTGGAGGACGAGGAGCTGGAGGAGATCCAACGACGAACGGATCTTGTCGGCGCCGTACACAAGCTGATCGACGCGATACAACGCGAGCAAGGCGACCTGATAGCGGCGCATTTCCCGAAGCTGAACCGATGCTTGACCGGCTACGACCTCGCTCACATCCGCGACGAGCACGGTCGCTTCAACCTGAACTCGATCCTCTGCGGCAGCGAAGGCACGCTCGCGCTGATCGCCGAAGCCAAGCTGAACGTAATGCCGATCCCGAAATACAGTGCGCTGGTCAACGTGCGCTACGGCAGCTTCGATGCGGCGCTACGTGACGCGCAGGAGTTGATCCGGTTCGGCGCAGCATCGATCGAGACGGTCGATTCCACGGTGCTCACGCTCGCGCAAGGCGATGTCGTCTGGGAATCCGTCCAGCAATACTTCCCTGCAGACGAGGGACAGCAGGCCACGGGGGTGAATCTTGTCGAGTTCGTCGGCGACGCGGAGCAGGACGTCGAAACTCCCGTTCGCCGGCTGACGGAGAGCCTCACGTCGGCACGGCAGTCGCGCGGCCGCCGCGGGTTCACCGTGGCCCGCGGCGAAGCCGACGTGACCGCGATATGGAACATGCGAAAGAAATCGGTCGGCCTCCTCGGCAACATGCACGGCGACAAACGGCCGATCCCCTTCGTGGAAGATACGGCCGTCCCACCGGAGAATCTGGCCGACTACATCGCGGAGTTTCGCGCAGCGCTGGACGCACGCGGGCTGACTTACGGCATGTTCGGTCATGTCGATGCCGGCGTGCTGCATGTCCGCCCGGCGATCGACATGAAGGACCCGGCACAGGAAGTGCTCATCCGGGAGATCACGGAGGACGTGGTCCGGATTACCAAGAAATATGGTGGGTTGCTCTGGGGCGAGCACGGCAAGGGAGTGCGCTCGGAGTTCTCACCGCGCTTCTTCGGTCCGCTCTACCCGACGCTGCAATCCATCAAGGCCGCGTTCGACCCACGCAACCAGCTCAACCCTGGCAAGATCGCCGCGCCCAAGGACGGACAGTTGCTTGCGATCGATGGGTTGACCACGCGCGGTCAGCTCGACCGGACGATCCCCAGACCGATCCGCAGCGCTTACGACGAGGCGCTGCATTGCAACGGCAATGGCGCCTGCTTTACCTGGGATCCGGACGAAGCGATGTGCCCCTCTTACAAGGCCACGCGCGATCGGCGGCATTCACCGAAAGGCCGAGCATCGCTCATTCGCGAATGGCTGCGGCAATTGGCGGCGCTCGGCATCGATCCCGCGAGCGAATCTGCGGCGCTCCGGCAAGGCGCGCGCTGGCGCGATTTCCCCTTGAAACTGCGCAATACGTGGGCTCGCGAGCCAGACTTCTCTCACGCCGTGAAAGAAGCGATGGATGGATGCCTCGCGTGCAAATCTTGCAGCGGACAGTGTCCGATCAAAGTCGATGTACCGACCTTTCGCGCGAAATTTCTCGAGATCTACCACGGTCGCTATCTGCGGCCGCTGCGGCACCAGTTGATGGGCTCCCTGGAGGGGATGTTGCCGGCGCTCGGAAAGGTGGGCTGGCTATATAATATTCTGGTCGGGAGCCCGCCGGGCCGCTTGGCGATGCGGACACTCGGCCTGGTGCACACACCAAAATTTTCCGGCCTTTCGATGCGACGGGAATTGTCTGCCCGCGGGATCTCGGACGCAACTCCCGAAGCCCTGGCTGGCCTGTCGACCAAAGAGCGGGCGCGCAGCGTGGTGCTGGTCCAGGACGCCTTCACAAGCTGGTACGAATCCCACGTCGTGCTGGCCGTGCTGGACCTCATACAGGCGATCGGGTTCAGGCCTTTCATCGCGCCGTTCCGCCCGAATGGAAAGCCGCTGCATGTGCACGGCTTTCTCGGCGCCTTCACCCGCGTCGCATCGCGGAACGCAGCCATGCTGCGCGAACTGGCCGCCACCGGTGTCGAGCTGGTCGGCGTGGACCCATCCATGACCCTGACTTACCGATCAGACTATGCCATGCTGGCGGAAGCCGACCGGCCACCGGCCGTGCTCCTGTTGCAGGAATGGCTGGTGCGACACCGCAATGCGATCCCGAGGCCCATCAAATCCGGTAACGAATATTTCGTGCTGCCCCACTGCACCGAACGCTCCCTCGCCCTTTCCAGCCTGCGGGACTGGCAAACCGCATTCACCGCGGCGGGCGCGAGCTTGCGCGTGCTGCCTTCGGGTTGCTGCGGCATGGCCGGGACCTACGGCCATGAGGCCGAACACCGCGCAACGTCCGAGCAGATCTATGCAATGAGCTGGGGACCGCGGGTTGCGCGGCTGGCTAAGACGGGCCGTTTGCTCGCGACCGGCTATTCCTGCCGATCGCAGGTCAAGATCATGGATGGGCAGATGCTGCCCCATCCGGCACAGGCGCTGCTTGCATCACTCCGCGGCTTCTAAGCTCAAGCCCGATAAGTTCGGACCGTGTCATCATCGCGGGCGCGGGCCACCGCGCAGCATGGACTCATGTGGGCGGCCCAAGGCGAGTTCGGCCAGCCCGTTGAATTACGGTCAGTGCAAATACGGGAGCGCTTCAGCCACGCGCCTGAAGCGTTCGTTCCTCGTCATCAGCTTGATCTCTGATTGAACACGGCACCTCAAAGGTCCGCCTTCACCGCCGCGAGCTGCGCAGAAGGCCCGTCTTCATCGAAGAAATAGGCCTGCCGCGCGCACATTGCCAGCCATCGCTCAGCTCGAATCCTGACACCCGAGGAGTCAACTGGCGGACGCGAACAGGATCTGGAAACGGGACGCGTCCGCCTGTTTTCAAGGCAAGCGGCGGATGGTCGCTTTGTGCCCAAGTTTAATATTTCATACAGCCAAGCCAGTTACCGTCGCGGCGCCTATGGAGGGCACTCGATGAAGCCGCAATCGATTCGTCTGGCCAGCGTTGTCCTGGCGCTATCCTCGTTCTCTGTGCTGCCCGCCATGGCCGATCCTCAGATGGTGTCGCTGGTGTACAACGGCGCCCCGCAGTCGCCGCAGCAGATTGGTTCGGACGGATTTCAGCGCAAGCTCGCCGAGATTGCAAAGAACCGGATCCTTCTGGATGAGCGCGGTGGCACCACGATGGGTAGCGAGACGGCGATCATCGCCGCCATGCGACGCGGCGAGGTTGACATCGCGACGCTGTCCGCCACGGTCGTAAGCTCCATCGTGCCGGAATTCGGCGTGTTCGACGTGCCCTTCCTGTTCCGTGACGCCGCGCATGCCAGGGCGGTAGCCGAAGGCCCAGTGGGCGCCGCACTTGCGAAACGTTGTGCCGACAAGGGGCTGGTGCTGCTCGCCATTGGCAAGCAGGGTTTTCGCAACGTCACCAATTCGAAGCGGCCAATCCGCTCGCCCGCGGACCTCCAAGGGATGAAGATTCGCGTCATACCCAACGAAGTCTATCAGATGACCTTCAAGGCGCTCGGCGCCGAGGTCGTGCCGATGGAGTTCACGCTTGTGTACTCGGCGCTCAAGGATGGTCGCATCGACGGGCAGGAAAATCCCGTCATGACGATCGCCAGCGCCCACCTTGAGGAAGTCCAAAAATATATCAGCCTGACCGGGCATTTCTTCGCGCCGGTCGCGTTCATCGCCAATCGCGACATGTTCGAGGCGCTCAAACCCGCGGATCAGGCCGCCATCATCGCTGCGGCCAAGGCCGGTGCGGAGGCGACCTGGCAGGCCGGCATTCAGGAAGAGGCGAAGAAGCTCGATGAACTGCGCAAGGGCGGCATGGAAATCATCGACAAGGTCGATCGCCAGCCCTTCATCGATGCCGTGAAATCTCTGGAGCCCGAGTTCGAGAAGCACTTCGGCAAGGATGTGCTCGCCCAGATCCGGGCAACACCGTAACTCTCAGGGAAACGTCATGACTTTGACCAGACTCCTGTCGCGCATCGGCATCCGTCCGCGCATCTTCGGCGGCTTCGCGCTGATCCTGGGCTGTCTCACCGTGCTGGCACTCCTCGCCATGCTGCGGTTGTCCGAGATCGGCGGCACCGTCGGCGATCTCGTCACCAGCGCCGATGGCGACGCCGCCATGGCGCGCGTCCATGCTGCGCTACTGTCAGCCAATGGAGCAGTCGAGAAGTTCGTCCGCACGCGCAATCTTGGCGATCGCGACGCTGCTGCCAAGGCGATCGATGGATTTGGCCAGGTGTTCGGCGAGACGGACCAGCAATTCGGTCGTCTGACGGCGATCACGGCCGGCCGCAGTGTGCTGGTGGACGCGCTCGACAATTACAGGAAATCCTTCACAGCCGTGGCCGCTGCCGTCGACCATCTCCGCACCGCGAGCGCCAAGAGCGAGGCGCTCGGGGCTTCGGCGAGCCTCGACATCGCCGCGATCAATGTTGCGCTTGGCAATCAGCCGGAGCGCCTTCTCCAACCGCTACGCCTGGCGGGCACGGTCGATGCGGTGCGCGTTGCGGCGCTGCATTTCATGATCACCCAGGCCCAGGGCGACGCCGACGATGTCGCGTTGACGCTCGGCTATGCGAAGGCTGCAATCGCGGACAGCGAGGCGGAGATCGCAGGCCTCGAGGCGCCGCGCTTGAAGAGCCTGCTCACGGCGCTTAAGAAGGTGCTCGCCGACCAATCGGCGACGCTGACGGATCTTTCCGCTGCGGTCGGTGAGCTGCGCAAGAGCCAGGCAGATCTCGTCAAAGCGAGCGGCGCGATCGACGCGCAGACCGGTAAGATCAGCCAGGCGTTGGGTAGCGCGCGCGCTGAACAGAGTCGACTCACCACCGAAACGGTCGAGCACACGCACAGCATCGTGTTGGCGGTCGCAGGCTCCGCCCTCGTCCTCGGCGCGCTGCTTGCCTGGCTGATCGGGCGCAGCGTGTCGCGACCGATCGGTCAGATGACATTGCGCATGCAGAGGCTTGCGGCTGGCGAACTCGACGAAGCGATCCCGGGCGGCGGGCGCGGCGACGAGATCGGGCATATGGCCAGCGCGGTTGAAGTCTTCCGGCAAAATGCGCAGACCGTCCGCCGCATGGAGCAAGAAGCCACAGCCCAGCGCGCCGCGGCCGAAACGGAACGTTCGGCGATGATGGGAAGCCTGGCAGATCGCTTTGATCGTGGCATGGAAGGCGTCATCGACGGCGTGTCGAGCCGTGCCGCAGAGATGGGACAGAGCGCCGAGAGTCTTGCTCGCGTCGCCGAGCGCGGTCGCTCCCTTGCCGAGCAGGTCGCGGCAACTTCAGCGCAGGCGTCCTCAAATGTTCAAACGGTAGCGGCCGCCACGCACCAGCTCGCGGCTTCCATCAAGGAAATCTCGAGCCAGGTGGCCCGCTCTGTCGCGGTGTCGGATCAGGCCAAGGAAGAAGCGTCGCGCACCGAGGCGCTGATGCGTGCGCTATCGAGTTCGGCCGAGCGGATCGGCACCGTGGTTCAGCTAATTCAGGCGATCGCAAGCCAAACCAATCTGCTTGCACTCAATGCCACCATCGAATCGGCACGCGCCGGCGACGCTGGTAAGGGCTTTGCCGTGGTCGCCAATGAGGTGAAGAGCCTTGCGACGCAAACGGCGCGCGCCACCGAAGAGATATCGACACTCGTCGCCGAGATCCAGAGTTCGACCGGCCAGTCGGTCACAGCGATCGGCCAGATCGGCAAGACCATCGCCGCCATGACCGAGATTGCGACCACGATTGCCTCCGCCGTCGAGCAGCAGGGTGCCGCGACCAGCGAGATCGCCCGTAACGTCGAGCAGGCCGCCAACGGCACCACAGCCGTGAGCGATCAGGTCGGCTCGGTCCGCACGGTCGCCGGCGAAACCGATGCCGGCGCCGAAGCCGCGCTCGCGGCAGCCGCAGCCCTGCAGGACCAGGCCCATGCGCTCAAGCGTGACGTCGCGGAATTTCTGCAGACGGTGCGTAAGGCGGGTTAAAATCTGGCGAGCCTTGGCGGCGCGATGCCATGCGCCCCCTTGGCTCGCATGATTTAGCCGGGCAGCAATCGGCTCTTGATGTAGTCCCAATTGAACGTAAAGCCCCAGCCCGGCCGGTCGGGGACCACAATCTGGCCATCAGACATCTCGACCTGCTCGTTGAAGAGCGCAGCAAACCACGGCACATATTCCAGCTGTGGCTTGCCCGGCACCGCGCCAAGAACCTGCAGGCTGTATTCGGGAAAGAGGTGGCTGGAGACCCCTACCCCATGCGCCTCCGCCAGGTTCCCCGCTCTCACAAATTCGGTAACCCCGCCAATTCGCTGCAGGTCCGGCATGAATACGTCCAAGCACTTGGATGCGAGCATCGCTTGCGCATCATAGCGGCTGTATGCGTTCTCGCCCGATGCGATCGCGATTTTGAGCTCGCTCTTGATGCGCGCAGCCGCCGCTAGATCATATTGATCGGAGGGCTCCTCGAACCAGACATAGCCGATATCCTGCAGAAGCCGGCCGACGCGCACCGCCGCCTCCTCATCATAAGCTTGATTTGCGTCAGCCATCAGAGAGAAGCCGGGTGGAACAATCGTCTTCAAGCGTCTCGCACGATCGAGATCATCCTCGATCGATTCCCGCCCAAGGCGCAGCTTCATGGCACGGAAGCCGGCGAGAAGACTCACCTGCACATAATCGTCGATTTGATCGTTCGTCATATGCAGCCAGAGACCACCGCTGTCATATGTATCGACGACGTTCCGCTTCCGGCCTAGAAGCCGACTGATGGAACAGCCACATTCCTTCGCGCGCAGATCCCAGAACGCCCCGTCAAGGGCGCTAATTGCCATGGTTGAAAAGCCTCTGATGCCGAAGAAGCTCAGCCTCGTCTGCATCCGATCCCAGATCGACGAAATGTCGTCCGGTTGCGGACCGATCATCGTGTCTCCAAGCTCGGAGATCAATTTGGCGAGAACGCCCGTGAATCGATCATTGAGCGTGAAGACGAGGTTTTCGCCGCAGAGACCATCTGCATTGGCTGCGGTCACCAGGACGCAACCAAGATGGTCGACGCTCCCGACCGCGCTGACGATCTTTGGGGCGAGCGGGATAGTTATGGTTCGGACATCGATCCGATCGACAATCAAATGTGCCCCCTCATGCGAAGCGTCTTGCTAAGGCCGGCACCCGGTCGATCGATCCGCCGAGCGCGTATTCAAAGGCTCATCGCAGAAAAAATTGACCTTGATATCCGCGCAACTTCCGTAACGAGACGAACAGGGTCGGGCTTCCCATCGAGGGGACGATCAATCTTGGGGCAACGAAGCTGCCTGAGTCAAAATTGAGGCAGGCAGATCGAGATTGTGAAAATCCCGATAAGCCTTGTTCAGGAAGCCGTTCTTGGCGTTATCGTTGATCCATTTGTTCAGCCACGCCTTCAGCTCAGGCTCGTTCTTCTTGATGCCGATACCGAAAACCACCTCCTCCAGCACGAACTTCATTTCGAAATTCCTGTCCGGAACCTGCTTCTGCAGAACCGGAAGAATGGACTTCGATTGCGCAACGATGTCGATCTGGCCGGACGTCACGGCGGAGAGCGTCGTGCTTTCGTCCGGGAAGCGGACGATTTCCGTGTCCTTCGGTGCGGTCACCGTCAGCTTTTTGTCGTAGGTCGTACCGCTCGTCGTGGCGACGCGCTTGCCTTTCAAGTCCTCTACTGATTTCAAGGACATATCTTTCGGCGCGGAGATGATGTTCAACCCGGCGGAATAAGGAAGCGTAAAGTCGATGACCTTCTTGCGCTCGTCGGTGATCGCCAGCGTCGAGATGACGATGTCGACTTTGTTGGTCAAAAGGAACGGGACGCGATTGGCGCTGTTGAGCGCAACGATCTCAGGCTGGACACCAAGATCGGTCGCTATCTTCTTCGCAACGACGACATCTGAGCCAGTCTCGGCGAACTTGTCATCCTTGAACGCGTAGGGCGCAACGGCCACGTCCATACCGACGCGAATCTTGCCTGCCGAACGGATTGTTGCGAGCGAATTCTGAGCCTGCGCAAGAGACGATGACACTCCAACGCACACGGCAATCGCAAAAAGCAGCTTTCCGAAGCTCATCGTATCCTCCCCGCATTCATGTTCTTCCGCTGAGAGATCAGGATTGCCCGAAGACGTCAAAGAGGTAGGCGCCCCTCCTCAGAGCTTGTCTCACGAATTGAGACTCAACCCCATTCGCGCTTGACGGGCCATCGTCCAAATTTTCCGCCGGACCTTTCTCCGGCCGCGCTCCCCCCGCCGAGAAGAGGCTTCAGAGGCTCTTCTCGGCCACGAGTCTTGCCGCTTCTCGATCGCCCGGCGCTAGAGAGCCACCATCCCGCACCAGAACATCCAGTCGCTCCCGACCTCAACGTCGTACTTCCGGACGAAGCTCAGCTTGCCGTCGTCGCCGATGCTGAAGACCGACAAGCCCGCGGGCACGGTCTTGACACTATCCCCCTCGCGAACATCCAGCGGCGCAACAGCCGCCGTCACCAACATGCGTCCGCTCGGATGGATGGAGAACGTTCGGCAGTGGAACGTTTGCGTGTCGATCGTCTGGATCAGCGTAGGCTCGCCGCTCGTGGGATCGATCGAGAACACGGCAACGGTGTTTTCGCCTTCGCCATGCACCTTGCGGCCCGCGAACTCGACCGTTCCGTCCGAGCGGTTGGCGAGATACACGAACCGCCCGTTGGGATGCAGGTGAATCGGGCCGACGAACTGCACCGGCAGCCGCGCTTCGTGCTTGGCGGCCGTGTATTTCTCGTAGAGTGGCTGGGCGCTGATACCCTCATCCGTCGCGCCGTAGACCAGGAGCTGGTTGTTCCGCTCCATCGATACGAACATCCATGGCTTGGTCGGATGAAAGTCGACGTGGCGCGGACCAAATCCGAGGCCATTGCCCTTCGTGACCGACATCTCGTGCGAGAGCTGCCCTTCGTCAAATCTGAAGACCTTGATGGCGCCGGGATCCTCCGGCTTGCTGGCGGTCGGATCGTTGCCGCGCGTCGGAAGCACCACCACCTTGCCTGAGGGCGAGACCCGAACCTGATGCGCGTAGATACCGCCATCAACCGGTTCGGACTGCTTGATCTCTGCTCCGATGGACCCATCGCCTTCGAGGCGGTGGACCGTCAAGGTGGACGGCGCGTTGTAGGCGACGAGCAGATATTTCCCCGCCGGATCGAGCGTGATGTTCACCGGCCGATTCTTGAAGAACTGAGGTTCGCCAAAAGGCTTCAGACGCCCGGTCTGCTGATCGATCGCGTAGACCGCAACGCCGTGCCGATCGTCCGTCTTCGACGTAAAGCGATTGCTGAAGGAAACGTAGAGCAGCGGTTTGGACGGATGCTTCCAGATATACTGAACCGCTGCGGGTACTTGAACAACATCCACCTTCTGCAAGGTGAACTTGGTGTCGTCTGCCTCGTAGAGTACGAGGTCGGCTCCGACAGCGACGTAGAAGACGGCGCGCTGGTTGGCTTGTGCCCAAAAAGCGCGCGTCGAAAGTCCCGCTGCGGCAACGAGCCCTACAAAGGTCCGGCGGTTCAGCGGCAGTGAATGATTCATACGTCATCTCCTTCAGATTGGCTTCTATTGGCCGTACAGATGGTCGCTTCTTCCACAACGATTCGATTGTTCTCTAGGTTGCGCGAGCCTCTCCCTCCCGTGCCCAACAGACCGTCAGCGCGACAGGCGCGACGCTGCCCGCAAGATCCGGATAGCAGCGCAGGCCGCGCCAAAGCCATTGTCAATGTTCACGACCAGCAGTCCCGGCGCGCAAGAGGCCAGAGCACTGTGTAGTGCGCTTCTTCCGCCGGCTGCCACGCCATAACCGATCGAGGACGGAACCGCGATGACAGGCGCTTCGACGAGGCCAGCGAGAACACTGAACAACGCACCTTCCATCCCGGCGACCGCGATGACGACCGGGCAGGCGCGGATTTCCTCCAGCCGCTGCATCAGGCGCCACAACCCTGCGACCCCGACGTCCGCGATAACGGAGGTCGTGTAACCAAAAAAGGCCAGCGTGCGCGCGGCTTCCCGAGCAACCGGCAAATCCGATGTTCCGGCGCAGACAATGCCCGGTCCGGGCGTGGTCGCAGCGGCGGGTGCGCCAAAAAACGCGGTGCGCGACAGTGGATCGTATTCCAGCTTTTCCCGTTGCGATGGCGAGATCTGCTCGAGCTTCTCTTGATCCAGCCGGGTGAGCAACAACGAGCGCCCTTCCGTTGCTGACAAGATGGCATCAATCTGCGCGGTGGTCTTGGAGTCGCAGAGCACCGCCTCGGCAACTCCAACCCGCCGCTGCCTGTCCCAATCGATGACAAAATCATTCATGCTGAACCGCCGGTCAGGAATGCCGAGCCGCGCTGATAGAGTCGCATGCCCGCGAACCGTCGTCCGGACCTGGCACAGAGTTGGCTCGCTCTTTGCTCGGCGCGCCGCCGGTCCTCCCCTGTCGGAAGCGGAGTGCACTCGATATAGACGCCGAGAGCCGTCAGCCGGCAGCGAAGGGACTGTGCAGTTGGCAAGATGTCGTTCAGGTCCGTCTCGACCTCCTCGATGAAGCGCAGGGAGACCTCATCAACGCCAAGACCGGTCTCGACGCGGCTAGCCAGGCAAGGTTGCGCGGGCAGCACAGCCAGGTCGTCGAGCCCATGCGCCTGTGCCAAAGCGTAGATGTCGGATTTTCCAAGACCCGCCTCGACGTAGGGGTGAACGACGCCGTGCTGGCGCGCGGCATCGAGGCCGGGACGAAAATCGCCGAGGTCTTCCAGATTGGTGCCCGAGGCGATCTGCAAACCGGTAACCGCTCGGATGCGGGCGTACAGATTTGTCTTGCAATAGTAACAGCGGTTGACCGGATTGGCTCGATATGTGGGATCCTGCAGCTCGCCGGCATCGATGAGATGCAGGCGCCAACCATGGCGGCGAGCGTGGGTCTTGACCCGCTCTGTTGCCAGAGCTGGCACGGCCGGCGAAACGGCATGGAAAGCAGTGATCCCGGCCCGCGAGAAGCCATGGGCCAGATAGGCGAGCACCATGCTATCGACGCCTCCGCTGACAGCGATCGCGAGTGACTCGTGGGAGTCGAGCACCGAGACAAGTCGCGACTGTTGCATCACTCCTCCTCGGTCAACGCTTTGGTCCGGCGCCGCGCGACGAGGCCCGCGGAATCCGCCAGATCATCGCTCTCGGCTTTAACGGTCACCTGCCCGTCTGGTCGGACAGTCCGTTTCCGCCGGAGCATCTGTCCCGCAACGGGGACCGTTTCTGTCGAACGGGAGAGGCACGTCCGTTGCTCCACTCGCCAGCGCAGACCGATCGTCGAGGTTTCCAGAAAGCAACGATCCATAACTGCTTCGAGTGCAGGCGGCCTGACCAGGAGACGGAACTCGACAACGGGACGGCCCTTCTTGCCCTGGCGGCTTCCCAGCGTGAGATCCACGACATCGCCCTCGCTGCGCAGCTGCTCGGCCGCCGCGCCGATCTCTTCACCTGTCATATCATCGACATCGAAGGACAAGACGACGATTTCCTCCCGCGCCTGCCCCTCTCCTCCAAACATGAGGACGCGCAGGATGTTCGGCATCCCGGGCAACTCGCGCGTGCCCGCCCCCATGCCGACGGCCAGCAGAGATCCCGATGCTTTCCTGGCGCCTGCATCTTTGACGAGATGGGCCAGAATTGCCGCCCCCGTGGGAGTCACCCTTTCGCCGGCAACGCCATCGTCGTGCCAGCGGAAGCCTTTCAGAATGTCGGCCGTGGCCGGCGCCGGCACGGGAAGAAGGCCATGCCGGGTCTGGATCGGGCCGCGGCCAATCGGCAAGTCGGACACGCTCCAGCTCACGCCCGGGAGCGCCGCTGCGAGACTTCCGGCTGCCACGACGTCCATCAGCGAATCCCAGTCCGCGATCTCATGAAAGTGCACCTGCTCGATTGGGACGCCATGCATCCTGCTTTCAGCCTGCGCAATGTGGGTAAGGATGGCGATTGCCTGCTCGGCCGTCCCCGCCTGCAGCCTGGCAGCGGAAATCCGCGCAACGATCTCCAGGAAGTGCAAGGCCGAGCCATGATGACCGTGATGACCGTGATGATCATGATGGCTGTGGTGATCATGATCACCGTGATCGTGGTGGTGGTGCCGGTGAGCCGCGCGGTTCTCGTGCGGTGTCGCTGAAAGACCGAATCGAAGAACGGCCATTCCGCCGCTCAAGCCCTCGTGCAGAGCCGCAGCGTATTCTTCAGGGAGCACGGCCGCGACGTCGGCCAGGACGCGCTCCTTCAGCTCCGGCAGTGCCCCGAGCACGGCCGCAACGAACATGTCGCCGGCGACCCCGCCCAACGCATCAAGGTGAACGTGGCGGATGGAGTCCTCTCGCATCTCAACCAGGACTCCGCCTCATGACGCATTCAATTGACAAGCTCGGCATCCCACTTCCGAAGCTGATCAGGCGTCAGCCAACGACCAACATCCGGCAGATTTCCTGCATGGTCGAATGATATCGGGCGCACCTTGCCAGGTACGGTCAGGTTCGGATGCTGCTTTGCTTCGTCCACCATCGCTTCAGATACATAGATCTCGTGCAGATGACCGGTGTTGGGGATCCGGACCATTCTGACTTTGGAAGGATCAGGAGCGCCGCACACCTGAATGGCAGCCTTGATCGCCATTTCGTCGCTCGGCATGACGAGAGGGATTTTCGAAGAGTTTGGCGCCCTGGATGTGAGGGTGTTGGCGTAGGTGTGCGTCATGCTGATCTTGTCGAAGAGCCTGCGCGTCGTGATGTCGGCGATGCCCATCCCCGAGCAATTGCCATGGCTGTAATCGCTGACATCAAGGACCGCGAGGGCACTCACGTTGATCCCCAGATCCTTCACGTAGGGGGTTGCGGCCCGCCCCGTCACATATGGATCCATCCCGCTTCCCGAGAATTCCTTGCCGAGCTGATCCACCACCAGGACGTCGATCGGATCAAGGAGGACGCGCGGAAGGGCGCGCTTGGCCTCGACAAGATATTGCCGTTCCTCCTCGATGATGTTCTCCGCGGGAATGGCAATGATCCGCCCGATCTTGTCTTCAGCGTTTTCCACCGTTCCGACGCCGAACAGAATCGGTGTCTTCTCCAATTTGACCTTCGCCATCTCGATGACCAGGCGCGCCATATGCGCCCAGCCAAGAGCATGGCAGGCGTCCGCGCCCTTTTGCTTGCCGAGGCCGATCGTAATCATCTTGACGAGACCGCTCTCGTTGGGTCCGACGAAGCCGCTATGCGCCTTGATCCGGTTGATGACCACGATGCCGTCGGCTTCATGGGCGTTCTTGTCCATCAAGACGGCCATGCCGTCTTCCAGCTTGCCGACCTCGACGACCTCCATCGACGAGAGGATTGGGCAGCCCACCCGCTCCTCGGTGACACCGAGTCGGGCGAGGACCTCGGTCTGGCCCTCGGCCGTTGCGCCGCCATGGCTTCCCATGGCCGGCACGATGAAGGGCTGCGCCCCGCGCTCCCTGAGCTCCTCGACGACAGTTCGCGCAACAACGGCGATATCGGCCATGCCGCGGCTTCCAACGCCGACCGCAATGCGTGCGCCCTTCTTGATGCGACCAGCGATGCTGTCCTTTCGCATCTCTTCGCGGACGGTTCCCGCGATATCTTTGACTTCGGTGCAAGGAAATTTCTGATGGACGCGAACCATCTTGGGAATTTCCACGCGCTGAAGAAGCTGCGCAATCATGTCCATGTCAGGATCCCCTTGGGTCGTAGCCTCGATTGCATGCCCGACGCCGCGACGATCGAGACACGTAAGCCCGCCTATTCATTATCGGAGCTGTAGTCCGGAGGCTCGCCCATATGGGCCAGTTTGGACATATAGGAGTGCTGCACGTTCAATTGCGTGCTCGCCTTCTGAGCGGCCTTGGCGGCCAGCTCCGCCAGCCGCTGGCTGTCGTTGATCAGCGCGTCCATGTTGTCGCGCAAGATCCGGCGCTGGATATCGCTCACACTCGGCAAGGACTCTGCCCGCAACAGCTCGTCGAGCAACGCCATGTTGCGATGGAGTCCCTCCTGCGCCAGCTTCATCCATTCGCGCGTGATCTCGTGCGCGGTCTCGGCGGCGGCACCCTGGTGCTCAGCGATCGCTTTCGAGGCCTCTCGCAAAAACGCGTCCGCCGCCTGCACAAGACCTGGAGTATCAGGGACTTTGTTTTTATCGGACATCCCAATCTCCCATTCAGAAGAGCGCCGAATGGCCTTACGAGAGCACGCCGATCGGCCACGGCGCGAACTCATTTTCGCCCATGCCGCTCAGCTCGCTCTTGGTCTTTTCGCCGGAGGCGTGCCGCAGAAGCTGCTCGAAGATGCGCTGCCCCATCTCGGCGACCGTGGTTTCGCCGTCGATGACCACGCCGCAATTGACATCCATATCCGACTGCATACGGGTGTACATCGGCGTATTGGAGGCAAGCTTCATCGTGGGCGCCGGCACCGAGCCGAAGCAGGAGCCGCGACCAGTCGTGAAACAGACCATATTCGCACCGCCCGCGATCTGACCCGTTGCCGACACCGGGTCATAGCCGGGGGTGTCCATGATCACGAGGCCCTTCACCGTGACCGGCTCGGCATATTTGTAGACTTCCATAAGCGGGCTGTTGCCGCCCTTCTTGGCACCGCCAAGCGATTTCTCCAGGACGTTCGCCAGACCGCCGGCATTATTGCCCGGACTGACCTTGCCGTTGATCTGGCAGTCGCGTCCTTCGTTGTATTTGAGCCACCACTCGATGCGATCGACAAGCTTGCGTCCCACCTCTGGCGTGACCGCGCGCGCGGTCAGTGTGTGCTCCACGCCGAACAGCTCCGTGGTCTCCGACAGGATCGCCGTTCCACCATGGCGCACAAGGATGTCCATGGCGGCGCCGAGCGACGGATTTGCGGACAGGCCGGAGAAGCCGTCCGAGCCGCCGCACTGCATGCCTACCGTGATGTGCTCCGCCGAAACGGTCTGGCGCGTCGCCTGGTTGGCGAGCGGCAGCATCTCGGCGACCAGGCTCTTGCCCTGCTCGACCGCCTTGCGAAAGCCGCCGGCGTCGGCGACCACCAGGGTCTTCAGCTTCGGGCCGACCTCGAGCTTCTGGTCGCGCAGGAATTCCTCGAGATCGTTGACCTCGTAGCCCTGCGCCACCACCAGCGCGGCCGCGGTGTTCGGATGACGGATGTAGCCGCCCATGGTGCGGCGAAGCAGATCCATCGCTTCTCCGCTGCGCTCCATGCCGTGTCCCATCTGATGTACATAGGGGACGACACCATCGACGTTCGGGTAGTCGGTCAACCGGTCCGGCGTAAAGTAGTTCGCAATCTTGCGGGCGGTCGATGCGCCGAGATTGCCGACGACGAAGACGCCGACAAAGTTGCGGGTCGCCACCGCCCCGTTCTCGCGCACAATGCCCTGGAAGGTCGCGCGCTCTTTTTCAGGAACGTACTGCGTGGGCTTGTAGGCCTTCCCGAAGGCGTAATCCTTCTCGACCTCGTCGAAAAAGATGTTGTGGCTATGCATGTGCGTGCCAGGCTCGAGATCTTCCCCGGCGAAGCCGATGACGGTGTTGTACTTGAGGACCGGCTCACCCTTGCGGATGAACCTGGCCGCGATCTTGTGTCCCGAGGGGACCTCCTGGCGGGTGACCAGATCCTCGCTTGGCACGGGTGTTCCGGCCGGAACGCCCATTCGCGCAACGACCACGTTGTCCTTGGGGTCGAGCCGGATAAACGGGTTGAAAGCACGGTCAGACATGGACGTTTCCTTCGACGTTTCTTTCGGGTTCACTCAAGTTGTCGATCAGGCGAGCACGCCGATCGGCCACGGCACGAATTCATTCTCGCCCATGCCGTCGAGCTCGCTCTTGGTCTTCTCGCCCGAGGCGTGCCGCAGAAGCTGATCGAAGATGCGTTGCCCCATCTCCTCTACGCTCGCGGTGCCGTCGATCACGGGCCCGCAATTGAGGTCCATATCGTCAGTCATCTTCTCGTAGAGCGCGGTGGAAGCGGCGAGCTTCACGGTTGGCGCCGGCAGCGAGCCGAAGGACGAGCCGAGCCCCGTGGTGAGGGCGACCAGATTGGCTCCTCCCGCAATCTGGCCCGTGACGGAGACCGGCTCGTAAGCCGGCGTATCCATGAATACGAGCCCCTTGTCGGCGATCCGTTCTGCATAACGATAGGCACCCATCAGCGGGCTGTTCCCGGCTTTCTTGGCCGAGCCAAGCGACTTCTCCATCAGATTAGCGAGCCCGCCGGCCTCATTCGCGCGGCTCACGCGTCCATCGAGCTGCGTGTCCTTGTTCTGGTTGTACTGCTTCCACCAGTTCAGGCGCTCAACAAACTTCTGACCGACGTCCGGTGACTGTGCGCGGGCCGCCAGATCAGGCCCGAGCGCGAAGAGTTCCGGCGTGCGGGACAGGATGGCGGTTCCGCCGTTGCGGACGAGGATGTCGACCGCAGCGCCGAGCGCCGGGTCGGCCGAGAGACCCGAGAAGGCGTCCGTGCCTCCGGATTGCAAGCCCAGCCGGAGGTGCTCGGCCGAGACGGACTGCCGCTTGACGTTGTTGGCCTCGGGCAGCATCTCGTGGACGATGCGCTTGGCGTCCTCGACGGCGTTGCGGATTCCGCCCGCCTCCTGGATCGTGACCGTCCGCAGCTTTGGCCCGACCGCCAGCTTTTCCTGCTCGAGGAAAGCTCTGAGGTTGTTCCGCTCGCAGCCGAGCGCCATGACGACCGCAGACGAGATGTTGGGGTTATGGATAAAGCCGGAGAGCGTGCGGCGGAGCAGATCCATCGGCTCGCCGGTCATCTCCATGCCGCAGCCGATTTCATGTATGAACGGCACGACACCGTCAATGTTGGGAAATTCGGCCAGCCGCTCTTCGTCGAAATAGTCGGCGGCTGCGCGGGCGGCCGTTGCAGCACAGTTGCCGACCACAAGGACGCCGACGAAGTTCCGTGTTGCCACCTCGCCGTTGCCGCGCACGATGCCCTCGAAAGTCGCGCGCTGTCCGGCGGGCAGCAGATCGACCGGGCGATAGTCGCGACCAATCGCATAATCCTGCGCCTTTGGCGCTTCAGATCGGACGGCCTGAGACGTGACATGCGTCCCCGGCGCGGTATCGGCGGCAGCCAGTCCAATCACGGCATTGCCCTTGATGATCGGTTCGCCCTTGCGGATGAAACGAGCCGCCACCTTGTGCCCGGGCGGAACGTCGCTGGCAATGATGAGGTTCTCGGCATCGATCCGGACTCCGGCGGACAGCCCGGCACGGGCGACCACCACGTTGTCCTGGGCGCCAACGCGGATCACCGGGTTGAGAGCGCTATGCATGACTTGTTATCTCCTCCTAGTGCTCGGCGCTCTACAGTTGAGAGACCGTCCAAGCCGCGTGTGGAACATCCAGAACGAACTCCTCAGCGGTCACATCGCTTCGGTCGACGTACGTTTTTAGGCGCTGCAACATATCCATGCTCATGGCCGAGACGGCTCCATGGTGCCGGCCGGAGCGACCTGAAGATCACTGAGATCGAGCCGCTGGATTTTCCCAACGATCACCCAGTAGCAGAAGATCGCAATGAGCCCGTGCAAGCCGACATAGAGCAGCGCGCCGTTGAAGGAGCCGGTGCCGGCAAGAATGTAGCCGATCACGAGTGGGGTGAAGATGCCGGCGACATTGCCGATCGCGTTGAACACGCCCCCGGTCAACCCGATGATCTCCTTCGGAGCCGTGTCGGCCACCACGGTCCAGCCGAGCGAGCCAAAGCCCTTACCGAAGAAGGCCGCGCACATCAGCATGATCACCACCCAATCGGTATCGACATAGTTGCATCCGATCATCAGGGCGCTCATCGCAAATCCGATCGTGATCGGAATCTTTCGTGCCAGGCTGAGATCGCCGGTTCTCTTGAGGATCCAATCCGAGAAGAACCCGGTCGATACGCCGCCGATGAATCCGGCGATCGCCGGCAGCGCTGCCACGAAGCCCGCCTGCAGGATGGAGAAGCCACGGCCTTGGACGAGGTAGGTCGGGAACCACGACACGAAGAACCAGGTGATTGCCGTGATTCCATACTGGGCGATGAAGATGCCCACCAGCATGCGGCTTCTGAACAGCATGCCGAGATCGGCGAAGCTGGAACTGGCTGCCGACGACTTGCCGTTCGCGCCCCCGGTGCCGAGGTTGGCGTCTGTCTCGATGAGCGCACCGCCACCTTTGATAAGTTCGATCTCGCTCGCCATGACGCTGGGATGCTTGGAAGGCATATAGAACGTCCTGGCCCAGAGAATGGCAAGCAACAGCCCCAGCCCGCCCATCACATAGAAAATGTGCTCCCAGCCGAACTGATAGGAGAGCCATCCCATGAGCGGATTGAAAATCGCCAGGGAGACATACTGAGCGCTGTTGAAGATGGCCCCGGCCACGCCGCGTTCCTGAGACGGAAACCAGGCGGCGATAATTCTCGCGGATCCCGGGCCAACGGGAGATTCGAAGAGCCCGAGGAAAAATCTGAGGACGAGAAGCACGGCAAAGGGATACGCGATCCACGGTACGAGGCCCATCGCCACAGTCACGGCGGACCAGATCGCCAATCCGACAAGCATGCCCCGCTTGGCTCCGATCTTGTCAATCAACCAACCGGCAGGGATCTGGAAGAGAACATAAGCCCAGGCGAACGAGGCGAAAAGCCAGCCCATCTCGACCGGACTCAGGTGAAGCGCCTTCGACATGTGTGGTCCGGCCACCGAGAGCGTGGCGCGGTCGCCTGAACTAAAGGCAAGAAGGATCGTGATGAGGGCCAGAACCCAAAACCTATGCCGTCCCTTCAGCATGACGTCTTCTCCCCTGTTGTTTTATTTGTCTTGCCCCTCTGTTCTTTTTTCTTTTCAGAGCGAAACGGCGGCGGCCCAACCATGACGGCCAAGCGCGTAGCCAAATCATCAGCTTCTGCGCGAACGCGCATCCGGTACTGATGCAAAACCATCGCGGGAATGGTCAGTTGGAGCAAGGCGGGAATTACCTGTGTTCGCCCCAAATCCCACAAGGCGAGATTCCGTCAGAAGGAACGTGGATATTCGTGCTGCGGCGCACACTCAGATGGTTCTGACCGAAGTCGGTCGGTACAGTCGCCGGAAGGAAGGAAGCCTGCGAACCTAGGTCTCCGGTACGGCGCCAGCCAGTAGCAGGCATGCCAACCCTGATGCTCCATAAGCGCGAGAACGCCATTCGCCTAGGTCAACCAAAAATCATCTCTGCCTCCCTTTTTGTCAGTTGTGAGCGCCAGCGGTCTGATCGAACATCAGAGACAAGGAAAAGGCGGGCGCGCAGAAGCTGACCAAAAATCGGAGGATGCTGGCCAGACGATGCAACCGCGTTCCGGCTTGGCGTGATAGCGATCGCGATCAGCCTCGCCATGGGCGCGGGAACGCTGGCCAATGGGCAGACGCTAGCATTCCAAAGACTCAGCGCGCGTTGCCACCATTCTTGGTGGCGCTGGACCCGATGTAGGTCGACTGGCGGGCGCGCAGCAAGAGGAGTGAGCTGCGGAAGCGGGCAACATATTCCCTGCATGGACGTTCTTCTCTGAGACCGCGGCCCCACGTCACCGCGCTCAATGATGGCTATGACGGCTTCACGAGATGGCGCGCGTCCTGATTGGTACTTCCGGCTGGCATTACGACTCCTGGCGCGGTCCTTTCTTCCCGGAAGGGCTGCCAATGAAAGAGCAGCTTCGCTACTATGCCAGCCAATTCGAGACCACCGAGCTGAACGCAGTGTTCTACC
Organism: Bradyrhizobium ingae; assembly: GCF_055791185.1. Lineage (NCBI taxonomy): Bacteria > Pseudomonadati > Pseudomonadota > Alphaproteobacteria > Hyphomicrobiales > Nitrobacteraceae > Bradyrhizobium > Bradyrhizobium ingae. The sequence continues at coordinate 242,360 of NZ_JBVUBB010000001.1, read as the reverse complement.
GCACGCCGACACCTGAAGCGGTCAGGACATGGCGGGAACAGACCGACGAAAACTTCATCTTTGCCTGGAAGGCGTCCAAGTTCATCACGCATTGGAAGCGTCTGTCCGACGCTTGCGAAAACAGCCTCGAGCTGCTGGAGGATCGCATGTCATTCTTGCGCGGCAAGGTGGGGCCGATCCTGTTTCAGCTGCCGCCGCAATTCGAGGCGAATGCCGACAGGCTTGCCTCCTTCTTCAAACTGCTCTCGAAGAAACGACGCTACAGTTTCGAGTTCCGACATCCGAGCTGGTATCAACCCCGCATCCTCCGGATGCTGGCAGACGCAAACATCTCTCTTTGCCTCTCGGATCACCATGATGCACCGGCGCCCTGGAGGCGCACCGCGGACTTCGTCTATGTTCGCGGTCACGGCCCGAGCGGGCGCTATCATGGTCACTACACGAGGCCGACGCTCGCACAATGGGCACGGCGCATCAGATCCTGGAGAGGGCAAGGCTGCGACGTCTATGTCTATTTCGACAATGACCAGAAAAGCGCCGCTCCGGCCGATGCGCTGAAGCTGAAAGCAATGCTTTAACGCACGAGCTACGGACCGCCGGCAACCGAGCCGGCGATCACCATGACGAGTTCGGCAAGATCGATCTTTCCGTTGACGACCAACTCCTCCGAGGAGCCTTCGACGTTCAGCGATTGCGGTCGATTCGCCGCCTGACGCTTGAGCTCGCTGATGATGGCTTCCTTGAGCTTCTCTTCCAGCATGCGCTTTTCCTCAGGCTGCCATAGCGCGACAGGATTCGGCACACGACCGGCACATGGCGACACATTCGTCCATGCCTCCGATCCGCTCGCAATCCTGCGCGCATTCGGTGCAGATCTCAGCACACTCACCGCAAGCATGCCTGTGATGCGGCGTATTGATCAGCATGAAGTGCGCAGCCGTCCGGCACATTTCGGCGCACGCCATCATCAGGCGGAAATGTTTCGCCTCGACATGTTCTCCGCCGGTTTCGAGACAATGATTCATCGCGGTGCCGAGACAGGTCTTGTAACAACTCATGCAAAGTTCGATACAGCGGGCCATTTCTCGTGATTGATGCATATCTGCTCCCTTCCAGCGATCGGGCCTGCCTCTCTCCGTCGAACCAAAGCGAGGGGACACGCTCGGTTCCTGGCTTCCGTTGGACATCGCCCTTTCCGCGTTTCACCCACCCTTCACTTAGGAGCCGGATCCGAGAGCTCGGCTCCGGGCTCCTCGAACCGTCCGCTCCTGGCAAGCTTCACGGCACGGCCCAACGCTCGGGCCGTATTCCTCACCTCCTCCTGAAATTCGCGGTCCTCGTCCAGCGCCTGATGCGAAGTCGCATATGGCTCCATGTAGCCAACATAGCCATCGAGTTCGGCAAAACGGCCGGCAGAGATCAAGCGCATGTCAGTGAGCCAGTCCGACAGGGTTCGACGCACGCCTTCGGCGCCAACGCTGTCGCCGTGAACGATCAAACCGAAGTGGCGGCCGGCAAGGTGACGCGGATAGGACCAGCCCTTGAGCTCCAGCGCCTTGGCCTCGTCGGCCTTCTTGCCGTGCGTCGACGTCGGATCGGGATTGCCACCGTCTGCGCAGACCAGGCGATCCATCATCGCCTTAAGTCCGCCCGGCACGTGATACCAGTTCACCGGCGTCGCGATCAGGATGCCGTGCGCGGCTACCCACTGGGGATAGATCTCGTTCATCCAGTCTGCGTCCTGCCCGAGGGAATAGTTCGGATAGCAGCTGCACGGCCAGTGGCAGAGCGGCATCGCGGTTGCGACGCAGGACTTGCAGGGATGGATGTTCCTGCCGAACTCCGAGGTCAGCCGTGAAAGATCGAGGATATCGACGGCGAAGCCCATCTCCACAAATAACGGTTCGGCCATCTTCACGATCCGCCAGGTCTTCGACATCTCGCCGGGACAAGTGTGCTCGCTGCGAGCCGAGCCGTTGATGATGAGTATGCGCGGGGTCTCGTTCGCATCATCGTGCCGTCGCTGTGCCTCGAGGATCGCGGCGCGCGCCTCGAGCCAGTCTACCGCAAGATCGTAGTCAGGATCGGCAAAGCCGGCGCCCGCTTTTTGCGTTACCGGTGCCTTGCGCGAATGGCTGTAAGCATCCCAGGCCGCGGCGACGATCGCATCAAGTTCGCGCTCAAGCGACGAAAATGCAGGATCGATGAACCGGTTTCGGTAGCGACTCTCGAACTCCTCACGCGACAACTTGACGGGCGGCATCCCCTTGCGAATGTCCGGTTCTTGCATGGTGTCTCCGAGGGGCCGTCATTTACTCGTCGCACCAACGTTGCGCATCCGCGCACGGTTCCTCAGCCCCGGCCGCGTCGCAAGGATTGTGCTGTCCTGATCTTGTCTTGACATCATTGTGTAGAGCGACTGGTGATCGTCCCGGCCCTTCCCTGGCCGAAAGCGCGCGCTCGAGCAGGCTTGGGAACAATATGGTCGTGCCCGGATTTCCCCCGACGCGAGCAGCCAGTTTTGGCGCGTGATCGCGCGCCGGCTTGGATGTCCCAAACACAGAGCCGAACCGTGCCCGTCCAACGATCGACCGACGCACGCATGATGCGAGTTGCCGCGACAATCGTGGAATGGGTGGCCGTCCTTTCCATTCTGATCGGTGTGCCCTGTGCGGCGGAGGCGGCCGTCACCGGTTCGCAGCTTGAACAAATCGCGCTCGCGCCCCGCACCAATGCGCAATTGCCGCTTTCGACCCCGTTGAGCGACCTGGACGGTCGGACCGAGCCACTGCAAAGCTGGCTCGGAGGCGTTGCCACCGTCTGGATCCTGACTGACTTCACCTGCGAAACACTATGCGGGCCGGTAATATCGATCGTGTCGAACGCGCTGGCCGATACCGGCCTGAGCGCCGGCAAGGACTTTCGGCTCATCGTAGCCGGCTTCGACCCCAGGGATACAGCCGCTCAGGCGCTAGCCATGAAGAATGCGCAGCTGAGTGCAAGGAGCGGCCTCTCCGAACACAGTGTCTTCCTGCGGACGGCCGCTCCTGACGTTGGCGCGTTGATCGACGCGTTCGGTATACGAACTGTCTATGACCGCGAGCACGATCAATTTGCTCATCCCGCGGCTACCTTCGTGGTGACGCCTGATGGGCGGATTTCCCGTGCGCTCTCGGCGCTGGCGGTGGATTCAACGAGTCTGCGTTTGGCCCTGATCGAAGCGGACCAGGGGCATATCGGGCGCTGGACCGATCAGGTCCATCTCCTTTGCTACGGTTTCGATCCCGCCAGCGGCACCTATACGCTGGCGGTGCGGCGACTATTGCTCAGCGCCTCCTTCGTCAGCATCCTCATCCTCGGCGCACTGATCGGGCTGCTCGTTCGGCGCGAATACGCCACCAGATAGCACCGAGCGGCTCCCTCTCGCCTCCCTCCCTCGCCAGAGCTATGTCGAACGCCAGCCAGAACACTGTCGCGAGAAAACTCCCAGCCGCAAGCAGCATAACGCTGGTGATCGTCACGGAGAGCCCGTGAATTGCCGGCAGGATGAGGATCGCGGATTCCAGCCACCGCATCGCCAACGTCAGTCCGCACAGTCCCAGCAGCCAATGCGGGTCCGATCGCACCCTCGCGCTCAGCATCGCGCAGAACGGAAATACGAATTGCCCGAGGGAGAGCATCGCCAGGACGAACTGCCAGCCGTTTTCCGATCGCGCGATATACCAAGTGACTTCCTTGGGGATATTTCCGGACCAGATGACGATGTACTGCATGGCGTGGAGGTAGCACCACAGCAGAAGCACAGAGAGCAGCAGGCCGCTATAGCCACGGGTCGGACCGATCCTCCGCGTCGATAACAGGCCGGCGCCGATCACAAAGGCCGTTCCGTTGGTCAGCAGGAAGCTGAGGTAGATGAGACCATAGATCGATGAATGGAATTCGGGCTCCAGTGATTCCATCCAGTCGATCCCCGCAAATGACACGGTCAAGGTCCACACGATCGATCCGACCGACGCGGCATGCACCATGGCCGTATCATCGCGCCAGGATCGCCGGAGCCATTCGGCAAGGGTGATCCAAACCGCGAAGTAGAGCACGGTCCGCATCACGAAGAACCAGGGAACGAACCAGTGCGCCTTGAACGGTGGCAACGACGCTCCATCGGCGATGGCTGGATAGATTTCCCTCATGAAGAGAAGGACAGGAACGACCGTCAACGCCACGACGGGCAGAATGCCCGTTGCCGCAACGAAAGTCGGATGCAACGCCTCGGTCCAGCGCCGCCGCACCAGATAGCTGGTCATGAAGACAATGAGCGCTCCGATCGGGATGGCGCCCCAGGCGATCCAGGCTACGAGATAGGCAGCAGTGGTCGACCGTGCGTCCACGACGAATCCGGCGATCAGGGCGAGGCCCGAGACCACCGCCAACCTGCTCCTTGCGCCGGCCCGCACTCTCATGGCGAGCTCTCGAGCTTGGCCCGCTCATCCGCGGGCACGTCGTCGAGCGAAGCGTGGCGGCTGAGCTGAAGCGCGCGAATATAGGCGACGATCGCCCAGCGATCCCCCGGCGGCACGCGGGCCGCATAGGAATACATCGCGCCATGGCCGTTGGTGATCACATCGAATAGATATTGATCGTCCGCGGCGCGGAGCCGATCGTCGTGATAGCTGGTCGGCCGCGGCATGCCGCGCTCGACGATGATGCCGTTACCGTCGCCGCCGGCGCCGTGGCATGGCGAGCAGAAGATGCCGAAGCGCTCCCGCCCCCGCTCGAGCAACTCCGCCGAGAGCGCTGGCTTGGTTCCAGTGGCCTTCTCGCGCTCGAGATCATCGCGGGCAACGGTGTTCGGCGGCGGCCGGCGCAAGACGCCCCCGCGAAACAGCGGCGCCTTGGAATATTCGCTATAGCGGGGCTGCACATCCATGTTCTGGTCGCAAGCGGCGAGCAGAGCTGCAAGGACGATGATGAGCGGCAGCCTGTTCATCCCGGCACCAGCTCCACCGAAAGCGCGCCCGCTCCGCTGAGGAATGCTACGGTCTCGCTTGCGCTAAACTTGGCATCCTCGGCGCTCACACAAAGGAAGAACCGATCCCTGCTGGCACGATGAAATCGCTCGCTGCCGAATACCGGATAGTTGAGCCGCGGCAGCCCGTTCTGCCACAGCATCCCGACCAGCATGGCAAGTGCGGAGAACAAAATCGTGAGCTCGAAGGTCACGACCGCGAAAGCCGATATCGCATAGATCGGCCGGCCGCCGACGTTGAGCGGGAAGTCGTAATTCACATAGAACTGCATGACGAGCGCGGTCCCGGCTCCGGCCATGGCTCCCACGAGCCCGACGAAAGAAATCGTGGGACGCGGAATCCTCAACATGCGATCCAGCCCCTCAACCGGAAACGGCGTGAAGGCATCGAGATCGCGGTAGCCAGCTTCCCTCGCCTTCCGGGTCGCCGCCAGGAGGTCTTCCGGACTCTCGAACTCCGCCAATGCGCCGTAGAGCTCTTCAGCCATGTTGCTCCTCCTCTTTCTCTTCGTGGAGAAGCTCCTTGCTTTCGAAGATCGAGATCATCGGAACGAGCCTGATGGCGACGAGGAATGGGACGAGAAAAAGTCCAATCGTGCCGAAATAGGTCGACCAGTCCCAGAAACTCGGCGTGAAGTGGCTCCACGACGAGACCAGGAAGTCACGATAGAGGCTGGTGACGAGGATCATGTAACGCTCCAGCCACATTCCGATCGCGACAGACACGGAGATCAGCAGCAGCATCCATCCGGTCCGCCGCACGGCGCGCCACCACAGCGCCTGGAGCGGAATGAAGTTGAAGATGACAGCGCCCCAATAGGTCCAAGCGTAGGAGCCGGTGAAACGGTCGGCCAGCGTTTGAATCTCATGGCTCTCCCCCGAATAGACGGCGTCGAACACTTCAAAAACGTAGCCGTAGCCTGTCATCAGGCCGGTCGCGAGCAGGACCTTTCCGAGCAGATCGAGATGATCGTCGGTCACGAGGTTTCCGAGGCCGAACCACGAGCGCAGCGCTACGGCGATGATGGAGACGACAGCAAAGCCGGAGAACGCAGCGCCCAGCACGAAATAGGGCGGAAAGATCGTCGAGTGCCAGCCCGGGATCTGCCCTACCGCAAACAGCAGCGACACCTCGCTGTGGACGGACACGACCAGTGGCACTGCAAGGCCAGCCGTGAGCCTGTAAGCCTGCGACCAGCGCAGCCAATGTCTGGCTGAACCGCGCCATCCGAGCGCCGTTATGCCGAAGAAAATCTGCCAGCCGCGACGCGTCGCCCTATCGCGCGCTGCCGCAAGATCGGGGATCAGTCCCGTGTACCAGAAGGCCAGTGAGACCGTCAGATAGGTCAGCACCGCCCAGATGTCCCATTCCAGCGGGCTGCGGAACTGCGGCCACACACCCATGGTGGCCGGGTAAGGAAACATCCAATAGACGTACCACGGCCGGCCGAGATGCAGGATCGGATAAATGCCCGCGCAGACCACGGCGAACAGTGTCATCGTCTCGGCGAAGCGATTGAGCGAATTGCGCCATTCGCTTCCGGTGAGGAGCAGAAGCGCCGAGATCAGCGTTCCCGCATGACCGATACCGAGCCACCAGACATAGTTGTGGATCGCAAAGGCCCAGTTCACGGGGATGTTGATGCCCCAGATGCCGACGCCCCGGGTGAACAGTTCGACCACCGAGACCGTCAATAACAGCAGCAGCGCGCACGCGAAACTCATCGCGATCAGCCACCGCCGCTCCACCGGAAAATGCAGGGGAATACCAGTGAGCTGGTCGGCGATGCCGCCCATACTCTGGCGCGTCGGCAGAATGTCCGATCGGTCGCTCATCCCTGCCCCGATCCCGGTTCATCCTCGCGCCAGCGCGCCAGATAGGTCGTGCGCGGCCGCGTTCCCAGCTCCTCGAGCAAAACGTAATGCCGGCCGTCTCGCTTCAGCCGCGAGACTTCCGAACTCGGGTCGTTGATGTCTCCGAACACAATTGCCTTGGTTGGACAAGCCTGCTGACACGCCGTCACCACCTCGCCGTTGCGCAGTGGACGGTTCTCTTTGTCAGCGGCAACATGCGCCGCTTCGATGCGCTGGGTGCAATAGGTGCACTTCTCCATGACACCGCGCGAGCGCACGGTCACGTCAGGATTGTGGGCGGCGTGCACCGGTGAATCGGCCGGCGCACGATAATCGTAGAAGTTGAAGCGCCGCACCTTGTAGGGACAATAGCTGGAGCAAGTGCGCGTGCCGATGCAGCGGTTATAGACCATCTGGTTCACACCCTCGGGGCTGTGCGTCGTGGCATGCACCGGGCAGCCCATCTCGCAGGGCGCGTCCTCGCAATGCATGCAAGGCACCGGCTCAAAGAAACTGCGAGGCTCCGCGATGTCTCCGGTGTAGTACCGCGCTATCCGCAGCCAGTGCATCTCGCGGCCGGCCCTGACCTGATCTGCTCCCACCACAGGCACGTTGTTCTCGGCCGTGCACGCCGCCACGCAGGCGTTGCAGCCGATGCAACTATCGAGGTCGATCACCATGCCCCATGCGTTCTTCGACGACGGCCAAGGGGCGTAAAGGCTTGCCTTGTCGGACGATGTCCGCTGGACTTGACCTGGACTGACCTCGCGGACGAAATCGAACCCCTCCATGCGATGATGCAGCTGGGTTACCGCCAGATCTTCGCTGGTCTCGAGCTTGCGCAGAACTCCCCGTGTCAGCCATGGATCCGTGGCTGGTTGCACGCGGTAAGCATCATAGCCGAGGTCATTGCCGACCCGCCCGGCTCGGGTCCTTCCATAACCAAGGAAGAGCGCGACCGTATTGTCGGCTTGCCCCGGCATGATCCAGAGTGGCCCACCCACACGACGTTCGCCGATCGTGACTTCAATATGATCGCCATTGCTGGCTCTGAGACTTTTTGCCAATGCCGGACTGACGGCAACCACGTTGCTCCAGGTGAGGGTCGTCAGCGGCTTCGGAAGTTCCTGGAGCCAGCCGACATTGGCGAACTGGCCGTCCCAGATTGTCGGATCCGGCCGAAACACGATATCGAGGTCCCCGGCCGTGCTTGACGGCGTCATCGTACTGCTCACAGGCGGGGCTGTGATGAACGACGCAGCGCCCTCGATGAAGCCGTCGTGCAACGCCTGTTTCCAACGGGCGTCAAATGTGTCGCCAAAGCTCGCCTGCCAGGTCTCGCGGACGGCACTGTCGGCGGCCGGACTGATTTCCCCGAGCAACATCGCCAGGATCTGGTGCACCGTCCTTACGTCGTAGAAGGGTGAAATCACCGGCTGGAGGATGGTGGCGGTGCCGTCGACGGCGCGGGCGTCGCTCCAGCTCTCCAGCGCATGCGCAACGGGCAGCTGCCACTCGCAGAGCGCGCCGGTCTCATCACGCTGCAGGCCGAGATACAGCGAAGAGCGGACTTGCTTGATAGCTTCGCCGACGTCGAGTTCACCGGGCGCGCCGTACGCGGGATTACCCTCGAAGACGATGAGCGAATTCACCCGCCCGGCGTTGATGTCGGACACAAGCTCGGCAAGCGTCCCCGCATTCGCCGGTCCGGAGATAGCCGGTGTCAGCTTCAAAGTCCGGCCGGCATTCTCGAGCTGTTGGTTGATTCTGGCTACCCAGAGTCCGGCGGCCGCACCTCCGCTCAGACCCGAGACGATCAGAGACCGCCCTGACCGACCCTTGCAGGCCGCTGCGGCACGCGCAATCCAATGGCCCTCGGCATCGGTCAATTCTGGCCGGGATGCGCCCTCCACGCCGAGCGCGCTTGCAAGCGCTTCCGCGAGCGCGGGCATGCTACGTGCGTCAGCGATCAAGCGCCGAGTAGCCAATGCACCCGTCGCGGAAGGTGCGCTCTCCGCCATGAACAATTGATTACCGGGCCGATCCGCGAACTTTCGGCGCGATTGCGACCAACCCAGCGCATTGCGCACCTGGTCTGGTCCCGGTCCCAGAAAGTCATCGTCGAAGCTGACAATGACGTCGCACTCCCCGAGCAGATAGTGCTGCTCCACCGCCTGCCCATACACTGCGGCCCCGATTTGCCGTCTTGCATCAAGACCAGTGGCCGCATGCACATGAACGCGCGCTTTTGAAAACTGCTTCAGAAAGGAATCGATCTGCCGCAGCAGTGTTGGCGACGTAGTAGGCCCGAGCAGCACCCGCACGCCCGCGCCCTGATCCGCTCGCCAGCCTTCGCGCATTGTCCCGATAGCGGCTTCAACATCCGCCCAGCTCACGGGCTCGCCGTGCCGGCTCGGCGCGGCCGCGCGGTCGGGATCGTAGAGTTGCAGCACCGCGCTCTGCATGAAGATGTCGCTACGGCCCTGCGTGACCGGATGACCCGGATTGCCGTCGAGCTTGGTGGGTCGCCCCGCGAAGGTCGTGGCGATCACGGGTTGCGCATAGCCGTCAAGCAAGACCGCAGTAGCATAGTAGCGCGGCAGGCCAATCGTCTCGTTTGCAGGTTGGTCGACGTACGGCAACGCCGCGACGAACGAGCTTTTCTCGCAGCCCGTCAGCCCTGCGAGCGCGAAGGACGCGCCCATCAACTTCAGGAATTCTCGGCGTGCGGCCTTCGATAATTGCTGGATCGCAGGATACTCCGCGTCGACGAAGGCCTGAAACCGCGGATCATCCGACAGCTCCTCGATGCCCGCCCACACTCGCGGTCCCCCTGTCGTTCGGGATTGATGGTCGATGCGGCGCTTCATCGGTGGCACACGTAGCAGTGCGTGAGTTCGCCGAGACGGATGCCCTCATGCGCAGCGATCGCCTCACCTTCCTTGCTCGCATCCGCAGGCGGTTTCCACGCCATATCGGTAATATGATTGGACGGTCGCAAATGAGGCGCGGGATCACGATGGCAATCGAGGCAAAACTCCATCGTGAACGCTTTGGCGCGATAAGTCAGCGCCATCTGGTCGACGCGGCCGTGGCAAGTCTCGCAACCGACGCCCTTGGCGATATGGATGTCGTGCCGGAAGAATACGTAGTCGGGCAACTTTGCGACCCGCGCCCACTGGATCGGTGAGTTATCGGCAAGGCTCTCCCGCACTGGCTCCAGCATCGACGCATTGGTCCAGATTTCCGAGTGGCATGTCATGCAGGTCTCGGTTGGGGGGAGGCCCGCCTGCGGCCCGGCCTCAACATTACTGTGGCAATAGCGACAGTCGATGCCGAGTTCCCCCGCATGATGTCGGTGACTGAAGGGCACCGGCTGATGCGGTCGAATATCGGTGTCGGTCATGTACGCCGATCGCGCAAACCCGACGACCGCGACAGTGCCGCCGCCGGCCAACGACAGGCCACCGATGAGAAACAGGCGTAACCAGGTGTCCGCCACAGAGGAGAATATCTGGACCATTCTCGCTGTGAACCGGTGGCGAGCTGTCGGGTCGACAATCTTGCCGTCGTGCATTGGTTCCTAAGTAGGAACGCTATTCCAGATGCGGCATTGTCCCACCGCGATCGAGGACAGCAGCATGGCGGACAGCAAGCGCTTCGACTACGAACGGTCGGACGTCGGGCTCCACCTGATCGGCCTGCTTGCGGGGAGCCTTGCGACTTTCGTAGCGGCCGCGCCTCTCGTGTTGCCGCTGCTGTTTCCTCAATCCACGAAGCACATCACGCCGACAAGCCGCCCTGCCTTGAGCTCGGATGCGCCCCCCCTCGAGATCACACCCAGGGATACGTTGCAGAGATCCCGACAAGGCGAAGCGCGGATCGAGCGCAGCTACGGCTGGATCGATCGCAATCGCGGGGTCGTCCGCATTCCGCTTGACCGCGCCGTCGATCTTCTCCTGCGCAAGGGGTTGCCGGGGTGGCCATCTCCATGAGCTTCCGCCCAGGCTGCCGATGGAGGTCGGCCTAGATGTGGCACCAATGGATCCCGTTCTGGCAACCTGGACTTTCGCCGCACAGCGCCGACGTCGATCTACTGTTCGCCGGTCTCTTGATTGCAAGCGCGCTGGTGCTTGGGCTGCTGTTCTTTCTGCTCACGCTGTTTTGCGTACGCTATCGCGCGAGCAACCAGACTGACCGCGACCACCGCGTCGCCAAAAGCTGGCATTGGGAGGTCAGCTGGACCACCGCCTCGTTCGTCTGCTTCCTCGGGCTCTTCGCATGGGGCGCGAGCGTGTACTTTCAGGTCTACAAGACGCCTGCGGACGAGCAGGACGTGTTCGTCGTCGCCAAACAATGGATGTGGAAGACGCAGCATCCCGGCGGTCAGTCGGAGATCGATGCGCTTCATATCCCAGTCAAACGTCCCGTGCGCCTCGTGATGGCGTCGCAGGATGTCATTCACAGCTTCTTCATCCCCGCCCTTCGGCTCAAGCATGATGTGGTTCCAGGCCGCTACCAGGACCTCGAGATCGAGGTGGACAAGCCGGGGCACTACCACCTGTTCTGCGCGGAATATTGCGGCACCGATCATTCGGGCATGATCGGCGAGATCGTGGCGATGGACCCGACCGATTTCTCCAACTGGCTCGGACAGCAGGCACCTTCAAGTCCCCTTGCAGCCGAAGGCGGCGCCCTATTTCGAGAGCTCGGATGCAGCGGTTGCCATGGCAACGGCAGCAAGGTCCGTGCACCGCCGCTTGAAGGTCTGTACGGCAAGCCCGTGCCGCTGTCCGACGGCAGCAGCGTGATCGCCGATGACAGGTACATCCGGGATTCGATCCTTCTGCCACGCAGCCAGGTCGTCGCCGGCTACGAGCCGTTGATGCCTTCGTTCGAAGGCAAGGTCAGCGAGGATCAGCTCTTGCGGCTGGTGCTCTACGTCAAATCGCTCGCAGGACACCAATCATGAGCGAGAAGAACTATCTCACTACCGACTACACGCTGAAATCCTGGTTCTTGACGACGGACCACAAGCGGATCGCGATCCTTTATTTTGCGAGCCTGATCTTCTTTTTCTTCATCGGCGGCGCGGCAGCTACTGCAATCCGGATCGAGCTCGCAACGCCGCAAGGAGACTTCGTCAGCTCGGATGTCTACAATCGCCTGTTCACCATGCATGGCATCATCATGGTGTGGTTCTTCCTGATCCCGTCCATTCCCAACACGCTCGGCAACTTCATCGTCCCGCTGATGATCGGCGCGCGCGACCTCGCCTTCCCCCGGCTCAACCTGATGAGCTGGTACATCTTCATGCTCGGCGGCTGCACCACGCTGATTGCCATTCTTGCAGGTGGCGTCGACACCGGCTGGACCTTCTACACGCCATTCTCGACGCTCTACTCCAACAGCTACGTGATCGCTGCCGCAGCCGGTGTCTTCATCGCCGGCTTCTCATCGATCCTGACCGGCTTGAATTTCATTGTCACGATCCACCGCCTTCGGGCCCCTGGAATGACCTGGTATCGCCTTCCGCTGTTCCTGTGGTCGCTCTACGCGACTTCAGTCATCCTGGTACTGGCGACTCCCGTACTCGCGATCACGTTGCTCCTGATCGCGACGGAACGCTTCTTCGGCGTCGGCATTTTCGATCCCAGGATCGGCGGTGATCCGCTGCTGTTCCAGCACCTGTTCTGGTTCTACTCGCATCCCGCTGTGTACATCATGATCCTTCCGGGCATGGGGGTGATCAACGAGCTGATCTCCTGCTACTCGCGAAAGCAGGTCTTCGGCTACAAGTTCGTAGCCTGGGCGAGTCTCGCCATCGCCGCGGTCGGCTTCCTGGTGTGGGGCCACCACATGTTCGTCAGCGGCCAATCGCTGGTCGCAAGCCTCGTGTTCTCCTTCATGAGCTTCATCGTCGCGGTCCCCTCCGCGATCAAGGTCTTCAACTGGACTGCGACGCTGCATAAGGGCTCGATACATTTCGATGCTCCCATGCTTTATGCGCTGGCCTTTATCGGTCTGTTCACCATCGGCGGCCTGACGGGACTGTTCCTCGCCTGCCTCGCCTTCGACGTGCATGCGACCGACACTTATTTTGTCGTAGCGCATTTCCACTACATCATGGTCGGCGGCATGGTGACGGCCTATTTCGGCGGCCTGCACTACTGGTGGCCAAAAATCACGGGCCGGCTCTACTCGGAATATTGGGCACGCACGGCCGCAGTCCTGATCTTCTTCGGCTTCAATCTAACGTTCTTCCCACAGTTCATTCTCGGCGCGGAGGGAATGCCGCGGCGTTACCACGTCTATCCGCCCGAGTTTCAGGTCTGGAATGTGCTGTCATCCGGAGGCGCCGTGATCCTCGCCGTCGCCTATTTCATGCCGCTGTTCTATCTCGGCTACTCCGCATTCTTTGGTCGTCGCGCGTCTGCAAACCCATGGAATGCTCCCGGGCTCGAATGGCAGACGTCATCGCCGCCTCCGGAATTCAACTTCACGACACAGCCCGTGGTCACGCGGCCGCCTTACCAGTACAATCGGGATTTTCAGGCGGAGCCGCAAAATGCCTGAAAGCTCCGCCTTCGCACCGCAGTATGCGTCAATACCTCACCGTGACCATACCGCCGAGCTCGGCATGTGGGTGTTTATCGCCACCGAGGTCTTGCTGTTCGGCGGCTTGATCCTCGCCTATTTCGTGTACCGGCACGCGTTCCCGCAGGGCTTCGCCGAGGGGAGCCGGCACACCGATATCGTGATCGGAACGGCCAATACGGCCGTTCTGCTGACCTCGAGCTTTCTCGTTGCGTGGGCGGTCGAGATCTTCTCGCCCGACACCGCCAAGATCGCCACCTGGCTGCTGGTGGGTGCGGCCTGTCTTGGCCTTGTCTTCCTCGTGCTCAAGGGGATTGAGTACAGCAAGGAATATGAAGAGCATTTCGTCCCGGGCATCGACTTTCAATTCGCCGGGCCAATGGCCAATGGTGTCCAGCTTTTCTTCATCTTCTACTTCGTGGCTACCGCGATCCACGCCATCCACATGCTGGTTGGGATCTGCCTGTTGCTCGCACTTGCGACCATTTGCCGGAAGGCGCCGACCACGCGTCATCATACGGCTCTGCACAGTGCAGGGCTGTACTGGCACTTCGTCGACGTAGTCTGGATATTTCTGTTCGCGCTGATCTACCTGCCGGGGCGCTCCTCATCATGACGCAATGGCGGCCCCCACTTCTCCTCATCGGAGCCTGGCTTGGCCTGTTGGTCTTGCTGGCATTGACCGTGACGCTCGCCTATGTGCCGCTCGGAGCCGGCAACGCCGTCATGGCCTTAAGCATCGGCACCATCAAAGCGGGACTCGTCGCGGCCATCTTCATGGAGCTGCGACACCGGGGCGGCCTCACGCTCGTCTTCGCGGGTGCCGGGCTGTTCTGGCTGGGGATCCTTCTCTGGCTCGGCCTGATGGATTTCATGACCAGGACGTAACGCTCAGTTGGTAGACTCAGTTTGTCCTGGCCTCTAGCCGCGCGCGCTCCTGCTTGACCTCGTCCTCGCTGATCGCCGGCGCCTTGCCCCAATGGTTGCGGACATAGGTCGCGACCGCAGCCACCTGCGCATCATTCAACTGCCACCCGAACGCGGGCATGGCCGGGCCGGTCGGCTCCCGCTCCGTCGCGACGCTCTGCGCGCCCTGGAGTATCACTCGCAACACCGTTGTAGGGTCCTTCGTATTGACGGTGGACGCCTCCGCGAGATTTGGGATGAGATTGGGCACGCCCGTGCCATCCGACTTGTGGCAAGCCGAACAGAGATCCTGATAAATCGCGCCGCCCGCCGTGAGCACTTTAGAATCGGCAGAGCTCTCAGCCGCAGGCTTCGGTCCCGCTACGTCCTTCAGATAGGTTGCCATCGCCTTGACGTCATCGTCGCTCAGTTTCGACGTCGAGAGCTCGACGACCTCGCCCATCAAGCCGGCCGCGGCAGCAAAGCGGTTGTGGCCGGTTTTGAGATATTGCGCGACGTCGTCGACCGACCATTGCGCGAGCGGCCCCTGCCCGCTGGTGATGTCGGGCGCGACCCAGCCCTGGAGCGTATATCCCTGCAACGCCTTTGAGGATTCATCGCCTCCCAGGAATGTCTTGGGCGTGTGACACGCACCGCAGTGTCCGGGCCCCTCGACCAGATACGCGCCGCGATTCCACTGCTCCGACTTGCCGGACTGTCCTGTGAACTCGCCCGGCCTGAAATAAAGCTTGTCCCATACCGTCATCGCCATTCGCTGGTTCAGCGGGAACGGCAGATGGTTGACGGTGACGGGGTTGTGGACCGGCTCGACGGTCGAGAGAAAGGCGCGGATGTCCTTGACATCCTCTTTCGCCATCCGGGCGAAGTAGGGAAACGGCATGGCCGGGTAAAGCCGCTTTCCGTCCCGGCGCCGGCCGTTGCGCACCGCCGCGTCGAACTCTTCGTCGCTCCAGGCGCCGATGCCGGTCTCTCGATCCGGCGTGATGTTGGGGGCAACCAAGACGCCGAACGGTGTTTCGATCGGCCTTCCGCCACTGAACGGATGATCGCTGCCGGGGATGGTATGGCAGCTTCCGCAGTCGGCCGCAGCGGCGAGATAGCGGCCGCGCTCGACGGCGGCAAAATCCTGCAAGCCCGCGCCCGTGGCTTTGCCTACCCCGGCAGCGAGCGCGAGTGCGGTCAATGCAAATCTTGCAGATCTACGCATTGATCAACTGCCCGGGGTTCTTGAGATATCTGCTGCGGATCGCATCAGCTGCCCAGTACGCGAGTGCGGCTACGGTTCCGGTCGGATTGTAACCGGCATTTTGCGGAAACGCGCTTGCGCCTGTAACGAACAGGTTCGGCACATCCCAGCTCTGGAGGTAACGATTGAGCGCGCTCGTATTGGGATCACTGCCCATCACCGCGCCACCGCAGAGATGTGTGGTCTGGTACTTGGTGATGTCGTAAGGCGCCTTGCGATATTCCTTGTGCACCTGTTTGGCGCCCATTGCCTGGAAGATCTCGGCGAATTTGTCCGTCAGGAATTTGTTCTGCTTGATCTCGTTATCGTGAAAATCCATGGTGATGCGCACCAGCGGCCGGTTGAAGCGGTCCTTATAGGTGGGATCGAGGTCGACATAGACATCGCGATAGCTGTACATGCTGCCGTGGACGCCCGTGCCGGGCTTGATCGCGCTCTGATAGTTCTCCTTGACGGCCTTCTTCCATTTCGCGCCCCACAGCGGCGTTCCCGGCGGCACAGGTGTGGTTTCAATCGGCCGGCCATTGGTTTGCACCTGTCCCACATAGCCGCCGCCGACGAACCCATGCGGACCGTGATCGAAATTGTCGCCGTTGAACTCATCGATGCACATTCCGATCGCGCCGGAGGCAATGAAGGGGTTGAAAATGAACTTTGCCGGGTCGAAGAAGCTGACGACGTCGGAGATGGTTTGGTGGGTGAAATTGCGGCCGATCACGCCAGCGTTGGCGGCGGGATCGTATGCCTTGCCGATCCCCGACAGCAGAAGGAGCTGCACATTGAAGATCGTGTAGGCGGAGAGCACGACAAGGTCGGCCGGCTGCTCCCACTCGTCGCCCGCGGTGTCCACAAAGGTTACGCCAGTGGCGCGTTTGCCGGAACTGTCGAGATTGATCCGCGTGACCTCGCTGTTGTCGCGTGCAGTGAAGTTGGGTTTGCGGACCAGTACCGGCAGGATCGTGGTCTGCGGCGAGGCTTTTGAGTAGTTGCCGCAGCCGAACCACTCGCAGAATCCGCAATACGTGCACGGTCCGAGGCGAACGCCCAGCGGATTCTGGTACGGGCGGGACATGTTGCCGGAAGGTTGCGGAAACGGCTTGTAGCCGAGGTCGCGCGCCGCCTTCGCAAACAGCGTGTGGCCGAACGGCTGATCCTGTGGTGGATTGGGATAAGGCCGCGAGCGCGGCCCCTCGAAGGGATTGCCGCCCTCCACGATCGTGCCCTTGATGTTACCTGCCTGACCCGATGTGCCGCAGAGATATTCGAAGCGGTCGTAATGCGGCTCGAGCTCGTCGTAGGTCACGCCCCAATCCTGGATCGTGATGTCCTCGGGCAGGAAGCTTGCGCCGTAGCGCTCCGTCAGGTGCGTCTTGAGTACGAAATCCGACGGCAGGAAGCGCCACGTCTCGGCATTCCAGTGCACGCCGCCTCCACCAACGCCGTTGGGCGGCATGAATGCACCCCAGCTCCGGATCGGCAAGGCCGTCTGGTTCGCCTTGTTGCGGAAGGTGAAGGTGGTCTGACTCGGGTTGAGAAACAATTCGTGACGGATGCGATATCGCAATTCATCCGCCGCATATCCCGGTGGGTAATCCGTCGCCGTGTTGCGCCAGGGGCCGCGCTCGATCGCGATGACATCGAGTCCTGCGTCGGCTAACTCGTACGCCATGATTGAGCCGGTCCAGCCAAGCCCAATGATGACGACATCTTTCGGCGGGAGTTTGCGAGCCATCTGTCACGCTCACGATTTAGCCGGCGTCCAGTCGGTACGCCCCGCAATGCCGACCGGCGGATACGGATAACGCTCGTTGTGGCGGTTGACCCAGTCGCGATAGTCGTAGCGGATGCCGGGAAAGCCGATCATCTTCCAGCCGACCATGTCGCGATTGCCGCCATGGATGGGGTCGGCGAAGAAGCCTTCCGGAACATCCTTCAGCAGCGCGGAGAAAAATCCCTGCGCATCGACAGTCTCGAATTTGACCCCGCCGGACTCGATCTTGCCGAGTACATCATCCTGCTCGGTGGCGCTCAGCTCCGCGAAAGCCTTGCCTCCGTGCGTCGATTTGCAGTGCTTGTCGAGTTCAGCCAACGCCTTGCGATAGAGCCCGGCGTGCGTCAGCGCCGATTGCGGGCCCTGCTCTTTTGTGCCTTTGGTGTATGGACCAAGCGTGTAGAGGCCTTGGTTCGATCCATATGGCCCCTTAAGCTGACGATCGATGAAGACGGCACAACCTGCGTCCTTGCCGCCTGGCGTCTCCGGATCCGGCGGAATGATGCGATCGACGATCGCTTCCATCGCGCGGGCTTCGTCGAGGGTGAAAAATTGCCATGGTCCCGGCCGCTCGAATTCCGGCGGCGAATTCGGATAAGGAGACCACGGGACGTGACCGCGAATTGTCCTCGCATGGGTCAACGACGTCGTGCTGACAAGGCACGCTGCGAGTGAGACCAGAAACGTTCGGCGACGCATGGAACATCCGTAAAGTCACGTCGGCAACGTCGACCGGGTCGGTATGTTCCTATGAGATCTCCAGACGGCTGACGGTTCGGGCGCACCATTCCCCGCCGAAGAGCCCCGGCGGGCGAAATGTGATCGCCCTCGCGTCACACAGGTGCTTACCTCATCGTTGGCATGACGAAGTCCGCTCCGGCTCGGATGCCGGTCGGCCACCTGCTCGTGATGGTCTTCAGCCGGGTGTAGAAGCGGACGCCCTCGGGACCGTGCATGTGATGGTCGCCAAAGAGCGAGGCCTTCCAGCCACCGAAGGAGTGGAATGCCATTGGCACGGGGATCGGCACGTTGATGCCGACCATGCCGACCCTGATGTCGTGGGCGAATTCGCGCGCAGCGTCGCCGTCTCGAGTGAAAATCGCGGTGCCGTTGCCAAATTCGTGCGCGTTGATGATGCTCGCAGCGAACTTGTAGTCCGGCGCGCGGACGACCGAGAGCACGGGACCGAATATCTCTTCCCTGTAGATTCGCATTTCGGTGGTCACGTGGTCGAACAGCGTGCCGCCGATGAAAAAACCGTCCTCGTAGCCTTGGCGGCGGAAGTCGCGCCCGTCGACGACCAGCTTGGCGCCTTCCGCGACGCCGAGATCGACATAGCCTTGCACCTTCTCGAGATGCTGGCGGGTGACCAGCGGCCCCATCTCGGCTTCGGGATCGGTACCGGGACCGATCTTGAGGTCTCGAACGCGCGGGGCGAGCTTGGCCATCAGTGCCTCGGCGGTCGCCTCGCCGATGGGGACCGCTACGGAGATCGCCATGCAGCGCTCGCCGGCCGAACCGTAGGCCGCCCCCATCAGGGCGTCGACCGCCTGGTCCATATCGGCATCGGGCATGATGATCATGTGGTTCTTGGCGCCACCGAGCGCTTGGCAGCGCTTCCCCGTGCGCGCGGCGGTCTCGTAGATGTAGCGCGCGATCGGCGTCGAGCCGACGAAGCTGATCGCCTGCACGTCCGGATCGGTGAGCAGCGCATCGACGGCTTCCTTATCACCGTGGACGACGTTGAAGACACCCTCAGGCAATCCGGCCTCGGTGAGCCAATCGGCGATCAGCAGCGACGCGGAAGGATCTCGCTCCGAGGGCTTCAGGATGAACGTATTGCCGCACGCGAGCGCGACCGGGAACATCCACATCGGCACCATGGCCGGGAAGTTGAACGGCGTGATGCCGGCAACGACGCCGAGCGGCTGGCGCAGCGAGTGGCTGTCGACGCGCGTGCCGACGTTCTCGGTCACCTCGCCCTTGAGAAGCTGTGGCGCCGCCGTCGCGAACTCGACCACCTCCATGCCGCGCTGGATCTCGCCCTTGGCATCCGAGAACACCTTGCCGTGCTCGGCAGAAATCACTGTCGCGAGTTCATCGATACGGTCTTCGAGGATGCGGAGGAATCGGTTCAGGATTCGCGCGCGACGGAGCGGCGTCGTGGCGGCCCAACCGGGGGCGGCCCCCGAAGCGGCGACCACTGCTTCGCGCACGTCGGCAGTCGAGGCGAGGACGGCCTCGCCGGTCTGACGACCGGTTGCCGGGTTGAACACCGACGCGGTGCGGCTCTTCGCGGGAGCCAGACGGCGCCCGCCGATGTAGTGCGGAATACGTTCGACCATGTCATCCTCCGAGCGAAAAACCGCCCCCACTGAAGGTAAATCGAAGCGGACTTCGCTCCGTGAGGCGGCGTCGCGATCGTTATCTACTTGCGTGTTCTGCACAGCAATGCACATGCTCGCACTCTCGTTGTGCATTGGACGACATCAATGGACTGGAATCAGATCCGCATCTTCCTGGCGGTCGCACGGACCGGCCAGCTGCTCGCCGCCGCCAAGGCGCTCGGGCTCAACCACGCGACCGTAGGCCGCCAGCTGTCGGCGCTCGAGGAGACGATCGGCGCGAAGCTCGTCGAACGCCGGACCACGGGCTGTCGATTGACGCCGGCCGGCGAGGCGATGATGCGCGCAGCCGAGCATGCGGAGTCGGAGTTCCTGCGCGTTGGCGCGACGCTCGGCAAGGAGGGGCACGCGATCCGGGGCGTCGTCCGTGTCGGCGCACCGGAGGGCATCGGGAACTATTTCCTGTCGCGGACGCTCGGTGCCTTCGCCTTGGCCCACCCCGACCTGGTGGTGCAACTGGTCGCACTGCCCAGGACCTTCTCGCTGTCGCGGCGCGAAGCCGATATCGTGGTGACGCTCGACCGGCCGAAGCAGGGGCGTCTCTTCGTGCGCAAGCTGACCGACTATTCGCTCGGAATCTACGCCGCCCGGCGCTACCTCGAGACTCATGGGCCGATCGAGGACGAAGCTGACCTCGCCGGACACCCTTTCGTCACGCATGTCGACGATTTCGTCTACAGCCGTGCACTCGACTATGCGGCCTCTCTCGCAAAGCGCATGACGCGCCGCTTCGAGTGCGGCAGCGTTGTCGGGCAGGTCGAGGCGGTCCGCGCCAGTTCAGGGATCGGCATTCTGCACGACTACATCGCCCGAGAGGATCCGGACCTGGTCCGCGTCCTGCCCACGATCCGCTTCACGCGCAGCTATTGGCTCCTGACCCACCCCGACACGCGCGACCTGCCCAGCGTCGCCGAGGTGCAGCGGGAGATCGTCGACAGGGTAAAAGCGGCGCAGCGCTCGTTTCTGGTCGACTGAGGCGCGACACCACTCGGGACAGCGGCGGCACGCAATCCCGTTGCTCCGCCTCAGGGCCAGTCGGCGAAATTCAGCGTCGGTTTGGAACGCCCGCTTCTGACGCGGGCGGCAACGCGCTTCTGCCAGGCACCTGGCGCCTCGCCCGTGTGCTTGCTGAAGAAACGACTGAAATAGGCAGTGTCCTTGAAGCCAAGCGCAAACGCGATTTGCTTGACTGTGGAGGTCCCGGCTTCCAGTCGCGCGGCGGCTTCCTTGACGACGCGCTGCTGGATCAACGCACTTGGCGATCGCTTCAGTTCACGGGTGCACAACGCATGCAGGCGATCCGGCGTCATGCCAAGAAAGCCGGCATAGTCGGCGACCCTCAATTGCTGGTTGTACCGCTCTTCGAGCAGCCTTCGGAAGCGGCTCAAAATCTCGGTGCTGCTGCCCTCCTCGTCCGGATCGTGGGGGCCTGCGAAGAGACGCCAGAATCGCAGCGTGCATAACGTCAACTCCGCGGACATGATCGAGGCGGCGCCGCTGCGCGCGGGCGTTGAAATCTCCGATGCGATCGCTGCGATCGAACGCGATATTGTGGTTATCAGATCGGGCTCGACCTGAAACGTCAGGATCTCCTTTGCTCCTTCGAGCGCGAGATAAGCCGGCTCCGCCGAAGGCGGCAGGTAGCGGTGCCATGCACCTGATTTAAGGTGGAGGAGTCCCGCGGCAGTGCCCGCCGACACGTCGAGATACGCCGGACATCCTGCGGGCAGCCAGGCAAGGACCGGACCAGCCAATACAGTCATCTCGCCCTCGACTGAGATCTCCGCGACACCACCACTGTGCACACAAAGCAGATGGATGAATGGGCGGGACGTCGCGGAGTCCAGCGCCCAACGTCGTGCCTCGTAGTGCGATGTGATCACCTCGGCTCCGATGGCGGCAGGTCCGCCAGCGACGGCGACAGGCGCGGACCCGCTGACGCCCGCGGCCCCTCGACGCAGCTCGCCACGTCGACCAGAAATGTCCAATCTTTCGCCGGATTTGTCCATTGCGCGAGAAAAGCTCAAGGTGCTTGCTGGGTCAAGTCTTGGCCATGGCGGCTGGAACAAGCCGCCAAGAAGAAGCCGGACGACAGGAAACGACCTGCTTTCATCGTAGCGAACAGCCGAGTGAAATTCGGAGGGAGGATCGACATGTTTTCGGTGAACCGTCGAACGTTGCTGCGCCTCACCAGCTTGACCGCGATGATCGCGGCGCTGGGGACCTTTGCGTCCTTTGCCGACGCGCAAGAAAAAATCCGCGTCGGCTACGCGATTTCCAAGACTGGCCCTTATGCCGGCGGGGCCAGCATCACAACGCTGCCCAATTACGAATTGTGGGTAAAGGATGTGAACGCGGCTGGCGGCATCAAGCTCGGCAATAAGCGACTGCCCATCGAGGTGGTCGAGTACGACGATCGCTCGAGTTCGGAGGAAGCGGTGAAGGCGATCGAGCGCCTGGCCAACCAGGACAAGGTCGACTTCATTCTGCCGCCATGGGGAACGGGCCTCAATCTCGCGGTCGGCCCGACTCTGAACCGGTTGGGCTACCCTCACCTCGCCGTCACCTCGGTCACCGACAAGGCGCCCGAGCTCGCGAAGCGCTGGTCGAATGCGACATTCTGGCTCGGCACCTCGGCTCAGATCTCCGAGGCTCTTGCCGAACTGCTGGGCAAGTTGAAGAGTGAAGGCAAGATCGGCGCGAACGTCGCGATGGTCAGCGTCGCCGATCAGTTCGGCATCGAGCTTGCCGCCGCCGGCCGAGAGGCCTTCAAGAAGCACGGCTTTACACTCGCCTATGACAAGACCTATCCGCTGGGGTCGCAGGATCTCCAGCCGCTGCTGAATGACGCGATTGCCGCCAAGCCCGATGCATTCATCGCCTTCAGCTATCCGCCTGACACGATCGCCCTGACCGAGCAGGCGCAGCTCCTGAAGTTCAACCCCAAGATTTTTTATGTCGGTGTCGGCACGGCCTTCCCGCTCTACAAGGGCAAGTTTGCCGCCAACAGCGACGGCGTGATGGGGATCGGCGGTTGGAACGCAGACTCCCCGCTCCTCAAGGACTATCTCGCACGCCACAAGACGGCGACCGGTAAGGAGCCGGATCGCTGGGCGAGCCCGATCACCTATGCCAGCCTGCAGGTACTCCAGCAGGCGATCGAAAAGGTCGGCAAGGTGGATCGCGCCGCAGTCGCGGCCGAAATTCGCTCAGGCACGTTCGAGACCATCATCGGCAAGGTCAAGCTGAAGGACGGACTGCTGCAGGAGGTCTGGAGCGTCGGCCAATGGCAGAACGGCGAGTTCTACGGGCTCGCGCCGACCACCCTGCCCGGTGCACGCGCACCTGTGGTGCCGAAGCCGCAGTGGCAGTGACCGCAATCCGGCGGGCGGGTCTCGTCGTGAGGCCTGCCCGCCACCAGTAGGACACCGCTTCATGCTCCTGTTCGATATCGTCCTGCCGGGCCTTGTCCTGGGGGGCATGTATGCCCTCATCGCACTCGGCCTGACACTGCAATACGGCGTCGCACGCGTCATGAACCTTTCCTACGGCGAGTCGCTCATTGCGGCGGCGTTCGGTGCGCTGTCTCTCTACTCCGGTCTCGGATTGAGCCCCCTGGTGGCGCTGCTGCTTGCAGTTCCCTGCGCAGCAGCGCTGAACTGGCTGCTCTACCGGTTCCTGCTCGAGCGTCTTATGCGGCGCGGCAAGGATCGTGGCGCCCAGGAGATCGACAGCATCCTCGTCACCTTCGGCATGCTGTTCGTCATCCAGGGCATCATGCTGGTCGCGTTCGGTGGCCAGTATTACAGCTACAGCTATCTCTCCATCCCCGTGGTCGTAATCGGCACGACGCTCGCGGTTAACCGGCTCGTCGCACTGCTGTTCGCGGCCGTGATCGGTACCGCCGTCTATCTGGCGCTGACGCGCACGCGGATCGGCACGGCGGTCCGCGCCATCGCGGTCGATCCCGGTGCGGCGCGGCTGGTTGGCATCGACGTGCAGTCGATGTCCGGCTTCGCCTTTGCCTGCGGCGGCGGTCTGGTCGCGATCGGCGGCGTGCTCGTCAGCATGTTCCTCACCTTCAACGCCTCGATGGGCGTTGTCTTCACCATGAAGGCGCTGGTGGTCGTGATCATGGGTGGCGTCGGCAACGTGATGGGCGCGCTGGTGGCCGGACTGTTGCTCGGAGTCGTCGAGACCGCTGTGGCGCGATTGGTCGATCCCGGCCTGACGCTCGCCGCCACCTATGCACTGTTCCTGGCGGTTCTGCTCGTCAAGCCAACTGGCCTGTTCGGGAGGGCTGCCGCGTGAGCGCGAGGACGACCAGGATACTTGGGTGGTGTGCGGCGCTCGCGCTCGCCGCGACCGTTGCCGCATTGCCGCTCTATGCCAATGGATACTATCTCGCGCTCGGCATCAGCATCCTCTACTTCACGATCCTGGCCACCGCCTGGGCGATGTTCTCCGGACCGACCCGATACATCTCGCTCGCGACCGTCGCCTTCTTCGGGATCGGCGCCTATACGGCCGCCGTCCTCGGCGAGACCTGGTCCTGGCCCGTCGTGCTGTTGGCCGCAGCTGTCCTCGGCGCGCTGGTCGCCGCGGTCACAGGGCTGTCCACGCTGCGTCTATCCGGCATCTACTTCGTGATCTTCTCCTTTGGACTCGCCGAGCTCATCCGCCAGCTCGTGATCTGGTACGAGGTCAATGTCCACAAATCCGTTGGCCGCTATCTCTTCAGCGCCGTGACGCAGGACGTGCTCTACTGGCAACTGCTCGGCCTCACCGCGCTCGTTTTCCTGACCGGCTTCCTGCTCGGCCGCTCGCGTTATGGCCTTGCGCTGCGCGCAATCGGCGCGGATGAGACGGCGGCCAGCCATTCCGGTATCGACGCCACCCGCATCAAGCTCGCGGTATTCGTGCTGAGCGCCGTCTTCATGTCAGTGACCGGCGCGGTGATGGCGCCGCGCTGGACCTATATCGATCCGTCGATCGCGTTCAATCCGATGATCTCCTTCCAGGTCGTCATCATGGCACTTCTTGGCGGGGCCGGGTCGCTGTTCGGTCCGGTGCTCGGCGTGATCCCGCTGGTGCTGCTGTTCGAGGTTCTCACCGCGACGCTGCCGAACCATTTCAGTATCGTGCTCGGCGCGATCTTCGTGCTCATCGTCATGATGCTGCCGAGGGGCGTGGTCGGGCTGCTCGCGCCCTGGTCGTGGTCGACCCCGGAGCACGGCGCCTCCAGCGCTGCGCCTATCCGCTCCGGGAGCGGACCGCTGCTGCGCGTGGACGACGCCAGCAAGTCGTTCGGCGGCCTGCGCGCGGTCGATAAGGTCAGTTTCGAGGTCGCGCGGGGGCAGATTGTCGGCATCATCGGCCCCAATGGCTCCGGCAAGACCACACTGCTGAATCTCGTGTCCGGCGCGCTGGTGCCGGCATCGGGCTCGATCCGGTTCGGCGGCACCATGATCGACGGACTGAAGCCGTACCGGATCGCGCGGCTCGGACTTGCCCGCACCTTCCAGCTGGTGCGGGTGATGTCGGATTTGACAGTGGCCGAGAACGTCGCGGCAGCTGCCCTGTTCAGCGCAGCGCCAGCAAAAGCGACGAGCCGCGAGGTGCTCGATCTTGTCGGGCTTGCACCGATGCACGACACGCCGGCGGGTGAGCTGAACTATATCGACCAGAAGCGCCTTGAGCTCGCCCGTGCACTTGCGCTGTCGCCGCAGTTGGTACTGCTCGACGAATGGCTCGCGGGCCTCAACCCGAACGAGCTCGAGACCGGCATCGCCCTGATCGCGAAGCTTCGCGACCGCGGCATGACCATTGTCATGGTCGAGCATGTGATGGACGCGATCCGGGCGCTGTGCGGCCATTGCATCGTGATGAACGCCGGCAGCGTCATCGCGCGCGGCACCCCCGACGATGTCCTGTCCGACCCCACGGTCGTGACCGCCTATCTGGGAGGCGTCGATGCTTGAGATCGACACCCTCTCGCACTTCTACGGCAAGCATCAGGCCTTGGCGGATGTGAAGCTTAGCATCGGCAGCGGCGAGATCGTGGCGATCCTCGGCGCCAATGGCGCGGGGAAATCAACGCTCCTGAAGAGCATCGCCGGTCTCGTCGCACCTGCGTCCGGCGCGCGCATCCGCTTCGAGGGAGCAGATCTCGCAAAGCTGCCGCCCCATCAGATCGTCGAGCGCGGCATCTCGCTGGTGCCGGAAGGACGAGGCGTCTTCGGCGAGTTGACGGTTGCGGAGAACTTGCAGCTCGGCGCTTATCCCGCCCGGGCGCGCGTCGGTGAAGAGGAGCGGCTTGCCAAAGTCCTCGCGCTGTTCCCGCGCCTGACCGAACGCATGACCCAGGCCGTGCGGACCATGAGCGGCGGCGAGCAGCAGATGGTCGCGATTGGCCGCGCCCTGATGTCGAACCCCGTTTTGCTGCTGCTCGACGAGCCCTCGCTCGGCCTCTCGCCCTTGCTCAGCCGCGAGGTATTTCGTGCGCTGGTGCAGATCCGCGAGAGCGGCGTCAGCGTGCTGCTCGTGGAGCAGAACGCGCGCGCAAGCCTCGACATCGCCGACCGGGTCTATCTGATCGAATCCGGCCGCAACGCAGGCACGGGTTCGGCAAGCGACATGAAGAACAACCCCGACATTCACCGCGCCTATCTTGGCAAGGCGCGCGCGCCGACGATCGCATCACAGCCATCCCCCTAACTATGGAGCGTCCCATGAACGCAATCGATCTTCTCATCGGCGGCAAGGACCAACCGGCGGCCAACCAGCGCACCTTCCAGCGGCGTAATCCTATCAGCGACGAGGTCGCGACCATCGTAGCCGCGGCCTCGATCGACGACGCCATGCGCGCAGCCGATGCCGCCGCGGCGGCCTTCCCGGCCTGGTCGCAGCTCGGCCCGTCCGAGCGCCGCAAGCGCCTCGGCGCTGCGGCCGACATCCTCGCGCGGCGGGCGCCTGAGTTCACCGAGCTGATGGTCGCCGAGACGGGCGCCACCGCCGGCTGGGCCGGCTTCAACGTGCATCTTGCCGAGGGCATGCTGCGCGAAGCGGCTGCGATGACCACGCAGATCTCGGGCGAGATCATCCCGACCGACAAGCCCGATAACCTCGCGATGGCGTTCCGTCAGCCGGTCGGCGTCGTGCTCGGCATCGCCCCGTGGAACGCCCCCGTCATCCTCGGCGTGCGGTCCGTAGCGATGCCACTTGCCTGCGGCAATACGGTAGTGCTCAAGGCCTCGGAAATGAGTCCCGGCGTGCATCGGCTGATCGGCAGCTGCCTCACGGAGGCTGGCCTCGGTGACGGCGTCGTCAATGTCGTGACCAATGCGCCTGAGGACGCGCAGGCAGTGGTCGAAGCGCTGATCGCGCATCCAGCGGTCCGGCGCGTGAACTTCACCGGCTCGACCCGGGTCGGCCGTCTCATCGCGCTCGCCTGCGCAAAGCATCTGAAGCGTGCGCTCCTCGAGCTGGGCGGCAAAGCGCCGCTCGTCATCCTTGACGACGCCGATCTCGATGCAGCCGTGAACGCGGCCGCCTTCGGCGCCTTCATGAACCAGGGCCAGATCTGCATGTCGACCGAGCGCATTGTGGTCGACGACAGGGTAGCCGACGCTTTCATCGCCAAATTCGCCGCGAAGGCAAAGGGTCTGCCATACGGCGATCCCCGCAAGGGCAACGTCGTGCTCGGCTCGCTGGTCAGCGCTGCCGCTTGCGACCGTGTTGGCGGCCTGATCGACGATGCCGTCGCCAAGGGCGCCGTGATCGCGTGCGGCGGCCGCGGCAAGGGCACGATCATGCCGGCTACAATCGTCGATCACGTCACGCCGGCAATGCGCATCTACGGCGAAGAAAGCTTTGGGCCAGTGGTCACGGTCGTCCGCGTCAGCGGCGTCGATGAGGCCGTGCGCATCGCAAACGACACCGAATACGGGCTCTCCTCCGCCGTATTCGGACGCGACATCCCGCGCGCGCTCGCGGTCGCCAAGCGCATCGAGGCAGGCATCTGCCACGTTAACGCGCCGACCGTGCACGATGAGCCGCAGATGCCGTTCGGCGGCACCAAAGCGTCAGGCTATGGCCGCTTTGGTGGCAAGGCCGCCATCGACGAGTTTACCGAGCTGCGCTGGATTACGGTCCAGACCGGGCCGCGGCACTATCCCTTTTGAAAGACCCTTCAAAGTCGCCGTTCCCCATCGCGCCGCTCATCTGAGCGGCGCGGACGACTTCATCTTGATTAGCGGTCAGGCGCGGTTTCCGCGACCAGCCATTCCCGAAATGCCGCGAGCGGCGGGTACTTCGCCCGTTCGGAAGGCCAGACGAGATAGTAGCGTTCGGGACTTTCCATCGGCAGGTTGATGGCACGAACCAGCTTGCGGCTCGCGAGCTCATCCTGGATGAGGAAGGTCGGCAGCAGCGCCACGCCGAGGCCAGCGATCGCCGCCTGGGCTACGGTCGCGAACTGGTCGAACACCATTCCGTGAGCAGTTCTGCCCGACACATCGTGAACGGAAAACCACCGATCCCACGCGTGAAAGCGCGTCGAGATGCTGAGCAATGGGGCCTTTCGCAGATCGCCTGCAGCACTGAAATGATATTGCCGCTTCACGCCGGGGCTGCAGGCAGGGACGACTTGTTCGGATCGCAAGAGAGCCATCTCGGCGCCAGGCCACTCCGGCTGACCGAAGTGGATCGCCGCGTCCAGCGACTCGGTCCGGAAATCAAAATAGGACAAGCGGGTCGTGAGATTGATCGTGATCCCGGGGTTCGCAGCCAGAAACCTCGGCAGGCGTGGCGCGAGCCAGCGCGTGCCGAACGTCGGCAGGATGGCAAGATTGAGCGTGCCGCCCCTCGGGTTCGCATGAAGATTGAAGGAGGCCGTGCTGATCTTGTGCAGCGCTTCGCGAACCTCGCGAGCATAGGATTCACCGACCGAGGTCAGTCGAACGGTCTGGCGCTCGCGAACGAAGAGCTCGACCTCGAGCTGTTCCTCCAGAATCTTGATCTGCCGGCTGACGGCGCTCTGAGTCAGCTGAAGCTCGCGCGCGGCCAGCGTCATGCTGCCGGTGCGGGCGGTGGCCTCAAACGCCGCCAGGATGGCGGTCGAGGGAAGGAAGCGACGAGGTATTTGCGGGTCCATCTCATCATTCCAATTTAGAATGATCTTCTGAGCAAACATCGTTTGAGCTGGCAAATTATGCAAGATTTAATCGCACTCATCATGATGAAAATGCATGACCATGGTCGAACCCGACATGATGGCCGATCCGTCAATGGAGAATCCTGATGCCAGCGGACGCAGACGAGATCCGCACTTTGTTTTCCCGTGCCATGTCGGAAATGTATCGGGCCGAAGTGCCGCAATACGGCACCCTGATAGAGCTCGTCGACGATATCAATCGCGAAACGTTGCGGCAGCACGAGCAGCTCCGTGCGAGTCTAGAGCGAAGCGATGAGCTCGAGCGGCTGAATGTCGAGCGCCATGGCGCCATCCGCTTGGGGCGTGCGGATGAATTGTTCAACATGCGGCGCGTGTTTGCGGTGATGGGCATGCACCCGGTCGGCTACTACGACCTGTCGGTGGCCGGCGTGCCCGTCCATGCCACCGCCTTTCGGCCGATCGACGATGCCGCACTCCGCCGCAACCCGTTCCGGGTGTTCACATCACTGCTCCGCCTCGACTTGATCGAGGATGCGGCCCTGCGCACTGAGGCGGAGCAAATCCTTGATGAGCGACGCATTTTCACGCCGCGGACGCTCGAACTGGTCAGCATTTTCGAGACGGAAGGTCATTTGACCGTCGCGCAGGCGGAGGAGTTCGTTCGCGAAGCTCTGGAGACCTTCCGCTGGCACAGCGAAGCCACGGTAAGCCTGGAGGCTTACCGGAAGCTGCATGATGCCCATCGACTGATCGCCGACGTGGTAAGCTTCAAGGGCCCTCACATCAACCATCTGACGCCGCGTACGCTCGACATCGACGTTGTCCAAGCCGGCATGCCCAAACGAGGCATCGCGCCGAAGGCGGTCATCGAAGGTCCGCCGCGCCGGGCCTGCCCGATCCTGCTGCGCCAGACCAGCTTCAAGGCGCTCGAAGAGCCGATCCTCTTCAGGCAGGCAAACGCCGCAACTGCAGCCGGAACGCATACGGCCCGCTTCGGCGAGATCGAGCAGCGCGGTGTCGCCCTCACGCCCAAAGGCCGCGAGCTCTACGACCGATTGCTCGCATCGGCGCGGCAGACAGGCGCGAGCGCGCGCGACTACGACACCGAACTGACCGAGCGCTTCGAGGCGTTCCCGGACGATTGGTCGGAGCTTCGCTCGCAAGGGCTCGCCTTCTTCCGCTATTCGGCGACGTCCGCAGGCATTGAGGCATGCGAGAGGCACGCTCCGCCATCCAGCCTCGATGATTTGGTCGCCGCGGGCTTTCTGCACTACGATCCGATCGTCTATGAGGATTTCCTGCCTGTCAGCGCGGCTGGAATCTTCCAGTCGAATCTCGGCACCGACCAGCAGCAGAACTATGCCGCGCGCTCGAACCAGGTAGCGTTCGAAACCGCCCTCGGTACCAAGGTTCACGATGAAATGAAGCTCTACGCGCGGGCAGAAAGGGATTCCCTGGAGCAGGCTCTGGCCCAGCTCGGGTCGACCAATACGATCGATTTCGCCCGGACATTGCCGCTCGCCCAGGGCATCACGTTCAACGTGGCGTAAGGAGTGGACGCATGATTGCCCCCCTCCATAGCTCGGCGCTATTCCGCCCCTCCCAGCGCCTTTCGTCGATTGGCGTATCGGAGATCCTGAAGATCACCGGGCTCGCTGCGGAGATGAAGCGCCAGGGCCAGGACGTCATCATCCTCGGCGCGGGCGAGCCTGATTTCGACACGCCTGACCCGATCAAGGATGCGGCCGAACGCGCGATGCGCGCCGGCGCGACCAAATACACCGCTTTGGACGGCGCGCCGGAACTCAAGGCCGCCATTCGCACGAAGTTCAAGCGCGACAACGCCCTCGACTTCGCGCAGGACGAGATCACCGTGTCGGCCGGCGCCAAGCAGGTGCTGTTCAACGCCATGATGGCCACTATCAATCCTGGTGACGAGGTCATCATCCCGACGCCGTTCTGGGTGACGTACGCCGACATCGTCGCAATCGTGGGCGGCACGCCGGTGCTGGTGCCATGTTCCGAGGCCAATGGCTTTCGGCTCTCGGCCGACGATCTCGAGCGCGCCATCACGCCTCGCACGCGATGGGTCATGCTGAACTCGCCGTCCAACCCGTCGGGCGCGGCCTACTCGGAGGCCGACTACCGGCCGATCCTCGACGTGCTCCTCGAGCATCCTCACGTCTGGCTGGTGGTCGACGACATCTATGAGCACATCGTCTATGACGGCTTTCGCTTCGTCACGCCGGCGGCGATCGAGCCGGCGCTGCGCAACCGAACGCTGACCGTCAACGGCGTTTCGAAGGCCTACGCGATGACTGGCTGGCGCATCGGCTATGGCGGCGGGCCAAGCGCTCTGATCCGGGCCATGGCCGTCGTGCAGAGCCAGTCAACATCCTGCCCTTCGTCGGTCAGTCAGGCCGCAGCCATCGAAGCGCTCAATGGCCCGCAGGATTTTATCCGTGATCGCGGCCGGTCGTTTCAGGAGCGGCGCGATCTTGTCGTCGGCGCATTGAACAGGATCGACGGCCTCACCTGCCGCGTGCCCGAGGGCGCCTTCTACACGTTTGCGAGCTGTGCCGGCGTGATCGGCAGAACCACTCCTGAGGGGCAAACGCTGCAGAGCGACAAGGACTTTGCCGAGTATCTTCTGCGCACGGCGGGCGTCGCAGTCGTGCCGGGCTCGGCGTTCGGGCTCGCACCCTATTTCAGGATTTCATACGCGACTTCCACCGTCGAACTCGAAGATGCGTGCCAGCGCATCGCACGCGCAACTGCGGGACTCTCGTGAAAGCGCGAAGAGGCCCCCCGAGCGGCGGCACCTACCGCCCACGCTCGCGGCTGGCGACGAGCGGCTCGCGCGGATTTGTCATCCGCGACAGCGCCTCGATGAAGATGGGTTCCCACGCCCTGATATGGCGTCTCAGAAGATTGGTGAGCGCGTCTTCCTCGCCGGCCATCGCGAGCTCGATGATCTGGTAGTGCTCCGCGGCGGATTCTTGCTGGCGCGCAAGGCCCGCGCGCGACTTGATGCCGTAAAGCCGCATCTGGTCGCGCAATCCCATCACCATTTCTGTCAGGCGCACATTGTCCGCGGCCGCCGTCAGCAATTGGTGAAAGGTGCGATCAGCTTCGAGGTATTGCCTGATATCCTCGTTCTTGACGGCTCGGGCGACTTCATCAGCGAAGCGAACAAGCTCCTTGAGGTTCTTCTTCTTGCGCGCGACGATCGTTGCCGCGTGGAGCTCCAGCACCTCGCGAAGATCGAACAGGTTGCGAAGCTCGGTCAGGGTCGGCTCGACCACCCTGAAGCCGCGGTTGCGCATCGGCTCGATCAATCCGCTGCGCGCCAATTCGAGCAGCGCTTCCCGCACGGGAGTCGAGGACACACCGAGGCTCGCGGCAAGCGTCGGCACCGAATACATCGACCCCGGCAGGCTCTGACCGGAAATGATTTCCGCGCGCACCTGCTGCAGCACCTGCTCCCGCAAATTCTGATCCATTCCATTCCTACTTCGTCGGCTCCGGAATCATCCGGTTGGTCCGCGGCACAATAATCGGCTTTGGCTACGGCACAATAAATGGGCTTGACGACAGATATACCGCGGACGACAGTATGTAACGCTTTACTGTAATGCGCTACTATCCAACGAGGGATGGCCTCTTACATGCCGCAGCGCGTACCGGGCTATTGCACGCTCTGCCGATCCCGATGCGGCTCGACCGCGGTCATCGAGAGTGGGCGGCTGATCGGTATCGAGCCCCTGCCCGGACATCCGACCGGCGGGGCGCTGTGTGCCAAAGGCCGTGCTGCACCAGAGATGGTGCAAAGTCCGCGCCGCCTGACCCACCCCCTTCGCCGGACAGCGCCGCGCCACGCCGTGGATCCCGGCTGGATCGAAATCTCCTGGGACGAGGCGCTGGGCGAGATCGCCCAAAAGCTCGGCGATATTCGCAAGACGTCCGGCGCCGAAGCCGTCGCCTTCGCCCTCACCACGCCGAGCGGCACGCCGATGGTCGACAGCTTCGAATGGGTCGAGCGCTTCATCCGCTGTTTCGGCAGCCCAAATCTGGTCTACGCGATCGAAATCTGCGGTTGGCACAAAGACTTTGCCCATGCCTTGACCTTCGGACGCGGCATCGGCGTTGCCGATTATGAGCGCGCCGACGTCATCGTGCTGTGGGGTCATAATCCGGCCCGCACCTGGCTGGCCCAGGCCACACGCGTCGCGGATGCGCGGCGTCGCGGCGCGCGCGTCGCGGTGGTCGACCCCAAACCGAACGGATCCGGACAACAGGCCGACATCTGGTTGCGTGTCCGCCCTGGCGCGGACGGCGCATTGGCGATGGGCGCGATCCGTCACCTCATCACGACGAAATCATACGACACCGACTTCGTGACGCGCTGGACCAACGGCCCGCTGCTGATCGACACCGACACGGGCCGCTTCGTACGTGCGAGTGAACTCTGGGCCGACCAGACGAAGGACCGTTTCGTCGCGCTGGACCGGTCCGGAGCGGCGCGCGCCGTCGATACCCGCGTTGCGGCGCTCGATGCTGCCTCCTGCAAGCTCGATGGTCGGGTCGCACTCACCGGACAAGACGGCCGTCCGATCAATGCGGCAACAGCCTTCCGTCTGCTAACCGCCGAGGCAGCGCCCTACACGATCGCTCGTGTGGCCGAATTGACCTGGCTCGACGAGAGCAAGATCGCGGCCTTCTACGAGCTGTTCGAGAACAGTCCACGGCTCGCATATCATTCCTGGACCGGCGTTGGTCAGCACACAAATGCGACGATGATCGAGCGGGCCATCGCGACGCTTTACGCACTCACCGGCGCCTGCGACAGGCCTGGCGGCAATGTCTGGCCGGCTGCGCCTCCGACGCGGACCGTCAACGACTATGACTTGTTGCCGCCGGAGCAACGGGCCAAGGCGCTCGGCCTCAGCGAGCTGCCGCTCGGGCCGCCAAGCCGGGGATGGATCACGGCCCGGGATTTCAGCCGCGCGGTTCTCACCGGCGAACCTTATCGCGTCGAGGCACTGATGAGCTTCGGCACCAATTTCGTCGTATCGCAGGGCCACTCTTCGCGCAATCGCGAGGCACTGCGCGCTCTCGACTTCCACGTCCACGTCGACATGTTCATGAATCCGACAGGCGAGAACGCCGATATCGTACTGCCGGCCAACATGCCGTGGGAACGGGACGCGCTGAAAATCGGCTTCGAAATCACGCAGGAGGCCGTCGAGACGATCCAGTTTCGTCCGCAGATGTTGGCGTCGCTCGGTACTTCTAAGGCGGACTATGAAATTGCGGCCGAGCTCGCGGTCAGGCTTGGCCTGGCCGACGAATTCTTCGACGGCGATATCGAGGCTGGCTGGAATTATCAACTCGCACCACTCGGCGTGACGATCGACGAGTTGCGCCGCCATCCCGAGGGCCTGCGTTTCCCCCAGCTCCTTCGTCACGAGAAATACGCGTTGCCAGGGCAGGACGGCGCGGTCGCGGGCTTTGCCACGACCAGCCGCCGCGTCGAGATCTATTCAGAATTGATGCTTGAACATGGCTATGCGCCATTACCGGGCCATATCGAGCCTGCCGAAAGCCCACTCGCAGAGCACGCCGACAATCGCTTTCCGCTGGTGCTCACCACCGCCAAGAGCGGCTGGTTTGTCCACAGCTCCCATCGTCACGTTGCCTCCCTTCGCAAGAAGACACCCGATCCGGTCATCGAAATCAACCCGACCCTCGCAGCGCGGCGCGGCCTCAAGGACGGGGATTGGGCGATCATCAAAACGCCAACTGGCGAAGTCCGGCTGCGCGTGCGGCTGAACGAAGCGCTCGACGATCGCGTCGCCGTCGCCGAATTCGGATGGTGGGAGGATTGTCCTCCGTTGGGACGTGACGCGATTCCGCCCTCCGGATCGCCGACGTCGAACATGAACGACGCCTTGAGCGATGCGACGCGCGATCCAGTGAGCGGTTCAGTGCCGCTGCGCGCTACGACTTGCGACATCCGCAAGGACGAGGCTGCGAGTCGCGGTCACTGGACCGGCAAGCGCGGCTTTAAGGTCGCCGCCGTTCGCAGCGAAGCCGATAACGTCGTCGCACTGGATCTTGCACCGCGCGATGGCGGCGCGATCCCCGCGTTTCGTCCGGGACAACACGTCCTGCTGAGCCTGCCGGGACTCGATGTTGCGCGTGCCTATTCGCTGACCGGCCACGACAGCCAGGATGTGCTGTCGATCGCAGTCAAGAGGCGGTTGCCTCGCGGTTCAGCCGTTGCGGCCGGCACAGTTCACCTGTCCGATCACGTCCATCATCTGGCGGTCGGCGATGAAGTTCAGATCGAAGCGCCGAGCGGCATTTTTACTCCACCGCTAGGAGGACGCCGACCGTTGATCTTTCTTGCCGCCGGAATCGGCATCACGCCCTTTATCGGCCATCTCGAAGCGCTGGCTCGAAGGGAGCCAGGGGCACGCGTTACCAAGGTTCTGCTGCTCTATGGCTGCCGCAACGGCGGCGAGCATGCATTCGCCCGGCGGTTGCGGGAGCTCGCTGACGTGCTGCCGGAGCTCGAGCTCGTCACGGCATATTCCGCACCGCGGGCGCAAGATCGCCGCCCCGCAGACTATGACTACACTGGCCGGCTGGATCCGTCGGCGATCGATCCGTTATTGCCGCTCAGGCCCCTCGCCTATCTCTGCGGTTCGCCGGACTTCACGACGTCGATGACGACTGAACTGGTCGAGCGGGGTGTGCCGCGCTTCGACATATTCACGGAAGCTTTCGCCTCACCGCCGATCGTACCGCGAACGCTGAAGCCGCAGACTGTCCACATTGCCGACAGTGACAGCAGCTTCACGTGGACGCCGGAACTTGGGACGATCCTCGACGCGGCCCAGGCGGCGGGCCTGTCCTTGCCCAGCGGCTGCCGCGTCGGCCAGTGCGAGAGCTGCCTCATGCGCGTCGTCGACGGCAACGTTGCTCAGCTCGGCGGCGACGACATCGCCACCGACCAGTGTCTGACTTGCCAATCCGTTCCGCTTTCGAATCTCACGCTCGCACTCTGATCGGCAATGATGAAACGGACGTAACACCAACGCGACAAATGGGGGCCACAATGACTGACACGACGGACAAAGCCATCTTTCTGGATAAAGCGCCGAAGCAAGCCAACCCGCTTGCGCGATTCTCGCAGTACATGGTCAGCTTTGCCGAGCGCTGGTTTCCCGATGCTTATGTGTTCGTGCTGGTCGCCGTGGTCGTGGTCGCGCTCGGTACGATTGCGCACGGCGGCTCACCGCTTGCGGTCAGCCGCGCCTTTGGCGACGGCTTCTGGAATCTCATTCCCTTCACCATGCAGTTGGCATTGGCCGCCGTCGGAGGCTATGTGGTTGCGATGTCGCCGCCGGTCTCGGCATTGATGCGACGGCTGGCGAGCGTCCCCTCCAGCGCGCGCGGCGCCGTGGTCTTCATCGGTGTGCTGAGCATCCTTCTGTCGCTGCTGAACTGGAGTCTGAGCCTGATATTCTCCGGCCTCCTGGTGCGCGAGATCGCGCGGCGCAAAGACATCAAGCTCGATTATCGTGCAGCCGGTGCGGCGGGCTATCTGGGCCTCGGATGCGGCTTCACGCTGGGCATCACCTCATCGGTTGCCCAGCTTCAGGCCAACGCGGCAAGCATTCCGAACTCGCTGTTGCCGATCACTGGTGTCATCGGCTTCTCCGAGACGATCCTGACGTGGCAAAACCTCGTCACGATTATCGTCGTGACTGTTCTTTCCGCCGCGATCTGCTATTTGACCGCACCAAACGAGGCCCTGACAAGAACCGCAGAGGATCTCGGCGTATCTCTTGATGACGACCTGATCGAGCCGAAGAAGCCGGCACGGCCGGGCGACGTTCTCGAGTTCAGCCCCGTTCTGACCATTCTGATCGTGGCACTGGCATCGGGTTGGCTCTGGCAGACCTTTCAATCCGGCAATCCGCTGATCACCCTGTCGGGCCTGAACACCTATAATTTCGTCTTTCTTGTGCTCGGCATTCTCCTGCACTGGCGTCCTCGCAGCCTCCTCGATGCCTTCTCCAAGGGAACGCCGAGCATTTCGGGCCTGCTGTTGCAGTTTCCTTTCTACGCTGGCATCGCACACATGCTGACGAAGGTGCCAAACGGCAGCGGCTTGACGCTCTCCGATACCATCGCTCACTGGTTCGCACACGTCTCGGTCAACTCGACCGTTTTCTCTTTCCTGATCGGCATCTATTCCGCGGTGCTCGGTTTCTTCATCCCGTCGGCCGGTGGAAAATGGCTCATCGAGGCGCCCTACATCATGAAGGCGGCCAACGAAATCGGAGCTCATCTGGGCTGGACGACGATGGTCTACAATATCGCCGAGACGTTGCCGAACTTCATCAACCCGTTCTGGATGCTGCCTCTGCTTGGCGTGCTCGGATTGAAATCCAAGGACTTGATCGGCTACACCTCCGTGCAATTCTTCGTGCACTTCCCGATCGTCATGATCCTGGCCGCAATCTTGATGACGACCTTCACTTACCACGCGCCCATTCTGCCATGACCGAACGGTCAGCCTGACCAAACGGGATGTCGGAATCTACTCGACCCGACATCCCCAAGGTAAAAGTGTCCAATCGGATCGTATGCCGATTGCACGTCCCGGCCGTTGAGGCCGATGACGAACGCTCGGAGAAGCGGCCCGATCCTCCCTAGTCGGATTGATGCACGGCCTCGCGCCGCGCCTCAGGCATCACGCTTCATGATCCATTCGACCGCCGGGCTCGGCACGAAACGCCACTTGCGCAAGGGGCCAGCCATGACGTTGAGATAGTACATCTCGAAACCGTAGGGCGCGCCGCAGGGATGGTGGCCACGCGGCACCAGGACCACGTCGCCATCGTGCACCGCCATGGTCTCATTGAGCTGCAAATCGTCCGTGTAGACACGCTGAATGCCGAAGCCGTTGGCCGGATTGATGCGATGATAATATGTCTCTTCGAGATAGGTGATGCGCGGGAAATCGTCCTCGTCGTGGCGATGTGAGGGGTAGCTGGACCAGTGACCCGCGGGGGTGAAGACTTCCGTGACCAGCAAGCTGTCGCAATAGTCCTCGTTCTCCATCGCGATATTGTTGATGTAGCGCGTATTCGTTCCCTTGCCGCGCTCGGTCAGGCGGATCTCCTGCGGGCCGATCCTGCGTGCAGCGTGCAGCCCCTTGCCGGGGGCCGAACACACGGCAATCGTGCACTCGGTTTCCGCGGTCGCCTCCCAGGCCGAACCGTTCGGCAGATAGACGCAATGTGGCGGCGTCTTTTCAAAGACGTTCATGCGCTCGCCGAGACTGCCCCAATCCTGCCCACCCCCAGTGACGGAGGCCTTGCCCTCGACCATGACCAGGACGACCTCGCGATCATCAGTCGCTTCCGCTGCACGCTCGCCCGGACGCAGCCGGTAGAGCGAGAAGCCGACATAGCGCCAGCCCGCCGATTGCGGAGTGATCTCGTGCACCTTGCCATGTGTGCCAAAGGGCTTGCGTAGCAATTCCGCCATATGTCTCTCCCGACGTGCCGCACGCTTGGCGGCAACCGCTTGTGGTTACGCGAGCCCGACGCGTGCTGCAATTTCCTTCAGCGTGCGCAAGCCCATGCCCTGATATTTCAGCGGCTCTCGAACGAGGCTGTCCTGCTCAGCCTCGATGACGATCCAGCCCGAATAGCCATGTTGGGCGACAGTGTTCAGCACCGGCTCGAAGTCGATGCAGCCCTCCGGATCGCCCGGCACCGTGAACGCGCCGCGCCGCACGCCCTCGAGGAAGCTCAACCCTTTCTCACGCACCTCGCGCATGATCGGCGAACGGATGTTCTTGCAATGGATGTGGGTGATGCGGCCGATATATTTGCGCACGACTTCCACCGGATCGGCACCTCCGAAGAAAGCGTGGCCGGTATCGAACAACAGCCTTGTATGGGGACCGGCCATCTCCATGAAGCGGTCGATATCGGTCCCGCTTTCGATGATAGTCCCCATGTGGTGGTGGTACCCCATCTTCACGCCCTGATCGTGAGCGTATTTCGAAAGCTCCTCATATCCTTTTGAAAAGCGATCCCATTGTCCATCGGTCATGATCGGCCGGTTGTTGACCGCCGCATCGTCGTTGCCATGCACCGTGTTCGAACACTCGCACGCGTTGATGTGATCTCCACCGGCGGCCCTCACCATGTCGATGAAGGTCTGAAGGTTCTTCTTCTCCGTGTCGATGTCGTTCACGAGAATATTGGTCGAATGCCAGCCGGCTGCAAAGCGTAGCCCATATTCGGCGAGCTTCGCTTTGAGCGCCCGGCCTTCATCGGGCATCTTGTGGCCTTTTTCGATGCCGTCAAACCCGATCGTCCGGCAGTCGCCGAGGCAGTCTTCGAGCGAGAGATGGTCGCCGATGCTCCAGTCGTCGTCATTCGACCAGGCGATGGGGTTGGTACCGTACAGGATCATCAGGGGCCTCAATCGAAAGTGCGTTGAAATCGTGAATTGACTGCGTAGCGTTCTCGCGCGTGCTCCAGTCGCTCTGGACCGCCGGCTTCGGGCACCGCGACGTCCCACCAGTGACCGCCGGCGTCGGTGCCGGGTACGGCATCGGTGTCGATCAGGATGACGGTCGGCTTGGTCCGGCCACGCGCGGCGACGATGCGGGCCTCGAGATCGGCGATGCTCAAAGCCTTCTCGGCATGCGCGCCCATGGAGCGGGCATGAGCGACGAAGTCGATCTCCGGTCCGTCCTCGATGGTGCAGTCCTTGTAGAGATTGTTGAACTCGGCGCCGCCGGTCTCGATCTGCAGCCGGTTGATGCAGCCATAGCCGCGGTTGTCGGTCAGCACGATCGTGAAGGGCACGCGACGCATGACGGCGGTGGCAAGCTCGGAATTCGCCATCATGTAGGAGCCGTCGCCGACGAAGCAGACGACCTCCTTCTCAGGCGCGGCGAGTGCGATGCCGAGCGCGCCGGCAACCTCGTAGCCCATGCAGGAATAGCCGTATTCCATGTGGTAGCCGCCCGCTGCCGCCTGCCACAGAACCTGCAGCGCGCCCGGCATGGTGCCGGCGGCGCACATGACGACCGTCTTGTCGGTCGCGACCCGCTGTACCGCGCCGATCACCTGTGCGTCGGTCGGCAGGACGTTGGCGGTCCCCTCCGGCGCGCTTGTCACCGACTTCACCTTGGCGTGCCAGGCGGCGCGCGAAGCGGCATCCGGGGCTTGCGCCTTGTGGCCGCCGAGCAGGGCCGAGAGCTGTTCGAGCGTCACCTTGGCATCGCCGACCACGCCGATCGCGCCGTGCTTGGTGGCGTCGTAGCCGTGCAGATTGATCGAGACGAGCTTGCGGGCACCGTTCTTGAACAGGGCCCAGCTGCCGGTCGTGAAATCCTGGAAGCGCGTGCCGACGCCAATGACGAGATCGGCTTCGGAGGCGAGCGCGTTGCCGCATTCCGACCCGGTCACGCCGGGCGAGCCGAAGTTCAGGGGATCGGTCCAGGCGTTGGCGCCCTTGCCGGCCTGGGTCTCCAGGAAGGCGATGTTATGCTTCGCAGCGAAAGCGGCGAGCGTCGCCTCGGCGCCGGAATAGATCACGCCGCCGCCCGAGATCAGCACCGGCTTTTTGGCGCTGCGGATCAGGCCCGCGACCTCCTCGACCTCGCGCGGGTCGGGCAGCGGCCGTCGGATGCGCCAGACCTTGGGCTCGAAGAAGCTCTCCGGATAGTCGTAAGCCTCGGCCTGGACATCCTGGCAGAAGGCCAGACACACCGGCCCGCAATTGGCCGGATCGGTCATCACGGCGAGCGCGCGCGGCAGCGCGGTCAGCAGGTGTTCGGGGCGCGTGATGCGGTCGAAGTAGCGCACCACCGGCCGGAAGGCATCGTTGGCCGAGACCGTGCCGTCGTCGAAATCTTCGACCTGTTGCAGCACCGGATCGGGGCGACGGTTGGCGAACACGTCGCCGGGGATGAGCAGCACCGGCAGGCGGTTCACATGCGCGAGCGCGGCGGCCGTCACCATGTTGGTGGCGCCGGGGCCGATCGACGACGTCACCGCCATCGCCTTGCGGCGCTTCATGGTCTTGGCATAGGCGATCGCCGTATGCGCCATCGTCTGCTCGTTCTGGCCGCGCCAGGTCGGCAACGCGCTGCCGATGCCGTGCAGCGCCTCGCCGAGACCGGCGACGTTGCCGTGGCCGAAGATGGCCCATACGCCCTCGATGAAGCGCCCGCCCTCTTCCGTCATCTGCACCGAGAGCCAGCGCACCATGGCCTGCGCCGCAGTCAGTCGGATCGTCTTGGTCATGCTGCCTTCTCCCGCGCCGTCGCGCGCGCCTCGTCCCAGATCTCGCATAGCCGGCGGTAGCGCCGTGCCATCTCGGCGACCGCCGCCTCGTCGGACGTCTCGCCCTTGAACCACGCCCGCGCCGTCTCACCAAAAATGGTGCGCCCCACCGCAAAGCCCTTTACCAGCGGGAAGCCGGCGGCGACACGGAAGCTCGCAGCGAGTTCGGCCTCGGGCGCATCGAGACCGAGCACGACGATGCCGCGCGTGTAGCGGTCATGCTCCTCGATCGCCTTGCAGGCTGCATCCCAGGCGGCTGCGCTCGCCAGCGGTTCGAGCTTCCACCAGTCGGGATAGATGCCGGCGGCGTAGAACTGCCGGATCAGCGTCGCCGTCGTCTCATCGTCGACCGCCCCGACCTTGGACGGGATCAGCTCCAGCAGGAATTCGAGGTTGTTGCGCCGCGAGGCCTCGAACAGGCGCTTGACGCTCTGCTCCTGCGCCGCGCGCGTCGCCGCGTCGTCGTCCGGATGGCAGAAGCAGAGCACCTTCACGACGTTCTCGCGCGCCCACTCCCCGAGGCCCCCGCAGTCCGCCCCCAACTCCGGCTCGAAAGCAAGTGGCCGCGATCCCGGCCATTCGCAGGGCCTGCCGATCCAGAGGCCCGAACCGGAGGCGGCGTGGAGTGCGCGCCGACCGATGCGGTTGTCGCAAAGGATGCCGTAGCCGGGCTTGCCGCCCTGCACTTCGAGCGCAGCCTTAAGACACAATTCCTTGAAGGCGCCGCCCTTGGCGAGCGTGTAGCCGTCCATCTGCTCGAGCTGCGAACGATGGTCGAAAGCGAACACCCGGCATTCCGACCAGTCGCCGGACCGATTTGTCGCCCAGTGGACCTGTTCGAGCTCGGTGTCGTGGCGCAGCGCCTTCACCTTGATGCCGCGCTTCAGGAAGAACTGGAGCTCCTCCCAGGACGGATAGGCCGGCGTGCAGCCGTGGCGGCTGACCGCGAAGGCGCCGCAGGCGTTGGCGTATTCGAGCGCCTTCGGCCAGCTCTCGTCGTCGAGCCAGCCGCGCAGCAGCCCGGCGAAGAAGCCGTCGCCGGCGCCGAGCACGTTGAAGACTTCAATCGGAAATCCCGGGCCCATCTCGCCGTCGTCGAGACTGTCGGGGATGGCCGCAGCAAAAGCGACCGCCCCCTTCGCCCCGCGCTTGCAGACGAGCGCCGCCGGGGTCAGCGCGCGGACCGCCCGCAGCGCCGCGACCGTGTCGGTCGAACCGCCCGCGATGTGGAATTCCTCCTCCGTGCCAACGATCAGGTCGAAGAGATGGAGCGTGCCCTGGAGCTTCCTGGTGACCGCCGCGCTTTCGATGAAGCGGCTTTCACCGGCGCCATGGCCCGCGAGGCCCCAGAGGTTCGGCCGGTAGTCGATGTCGAGCGCAGTGCGGGCGCCATGGGCGCGGGCGAGCCGCAGCGCCTTCAACACCGCGGCTTCGGTCCGCGGGTTCGACAGATGCGTACCGGTCGGCACGACCGCGCGGGCGGAGGCGATGAAGTCCTCCTCGATATCGTCCTCGGAGAGTGCCATGTCGGCGCAGTTCTCGCGATAGAAGATCAGCGGGAACTGGTCCTCGTCGCGGATGCCGAGCAGCACCAAAGCGGTCAGACGCGCGGGGTCGGTCTTGACCCCCTGCACGTCGACGCCTTCCCGATGGAGCTGTTCGCGGATGAACCGGCCCATGTGCTCGTCGCCGACGCGGGTGATCAGCCCGGACTTCAGCCCGAGCCGCGCCGCCCCGCAGGCGATGTTCGTCGGGGAGCCGCCGATATACTTGTTGAACGATCCCATGTCCTCCAGCCGACCGCCGACCTGCGCGCCGTAGAGATCAACCGAGGATCTTCCGATAGTGATGACGTCGAGTTTCTTCATCGGCTGCCTCCTCGTCAGCGGTAGAGCGACGGCCGGTCCGCCATCGTGATGGCAACAGGCGCGCCTGAACTTTCCTGCGCGGCAACGCAGGCATCGGAGGTGATCGCAGCGACATAGCCGTCCCAGGAGCTCGGCCCAGTTGCGGTGCCCGCCGCCGCGGCCTTCAGGAAGTCCTGAAGCTCGACGTCATAGGCTGCGACGAAACGGTCCTTCCAATCGGTCAGGATGTCGTTCTGCAATTTCGCGCCGAGCCGCAGCTCGATCGCCATGGGCTCGGGCAGGCGTGCGGTTCCGTCCTCGCCCACGATTTCGCACTGGATGTCGTAGCCGTAGTGGCAGTTCACGAAGATCTCGACGTCGATCAGCACGCCCTTCCTCGTCTCGAGCACCACCACCTGCGGGTCGCGCAGCCTGGCATGCGACCGCGTAGCGCGACGTGGAAACAGCACACGGGCCGAGACGTAGTCGTCGTCGAGCAGCCAGCGCAGCACGTCGATCTCGTGGATCAGCGTGTCGTGGATCGCCATCGGCGTGACATAGGCCTCGGGCACCGTGGGGTTTCGATGGGCGGCATGGACCATGATCGGCGCGCCCGTTCGCGTCCGGACCGCCTCCTTGAGGGCGACGTAGCCCGCATCATAGCGGCGCATGAAGCCGACCTGCACGAGCCGGCGGCCGAGGGCCGCCTCGGCCTCGACGATCCGCCGCGCGCCCTCCGCCGTCGTAGCGAGCGGCTTCTCGCAGAAGCAGGGCTTGCCGGCAGCAATGGCTGCGAGGACATATTGCTCATGGGTCGCACCCCAGGAGGTGACGAGGACCGCATCGACGTCCTTTGCGGCGATCAGCTCCTCGCCCGTCGCATAGATCGCCGCGTCCGGCGCCACGTCCGACTTCACAGCCTCCGCCGCCGCCCGATTCACATCGGTGATCGCAACGATCCTGCCGCCCGCGAGCACCTGGTTGATTCTGCGGGCATGGTCGCGGCCGATGGCTCCCGAGCCAATCACGCCAATCTTCACTGTCATTGCTGGTCTCACTTATGTTCGGTTGCGTTAGAAGCCTGCTCGCCGCAGGAAATCGCGGCTGGCCGCGAGATCGCTGAGTATCGAGCCGGTATTGCGGGGATCGCGCTCCTGCTCGATCGTAATGTAACCGCCATACCCGATGTCGCTAAGCAGCGTTCGGATGGCCGGATAGTCGATGGAGCCTCTGCCGATCGGGCACATCACGCCCTTGGCGCAAGCATCGAAGAAACGGATGTGTTCGTTCATCACGGTACCGAAGACGCCTGGGTCGATGTCCTTGAAATGGATATAGTCCACGCGCTCACGGTATTGCCACAGCGTGTCGACCGGATCCATGCCCGCATAGGCGAGATGACCGGTGTCGAGGCAGAGGCCGGCAAGCTCGGGAGGAACATCCGCAACGATCCGCTCGATCTCGTCGGCGAACTCGATGTAGCCGCCGGCGTGGGGATGGATCACGGCGCGCACGCCGTATTTGTCTCGGGCGAGCGCCGCAATCGCACGAACGGTCTCGACCATGCCTTGCCAGTCCCTCGCCCCGAGGCGAGGCGCACGATCCGAATGGCCGGCTGCGAAGTCGCGCTCGTCGTGTCCCCAGTCCATGACCGTGAGGTAAGGCGCCTCATGACGCTGGCCATCATGGGTCGCGGGTTTGGGAAGACTCACGATCAGCGCGCAGATCTC
Source organism: Bradyrhizobium ingae (assembly GCF_055791185.1). Taxonomy (NCBI): domain Bacteria; kingdom Pseudomonadati; phylum Pseudomonadota; class Alphaproteobacteria; order Hyphomicrobiales; family Nitrobacteraceae; genus Bradyrhizobium; species Bradyrhizobium ingae. Next base: position 197,393 of record NZ_JBVUBB010000001.1, on the reverse strand, counting down.
ATCAGTTTGCCGCAGCAGATTGCCACGATTTTCCGGCGAGACCAAATCATCAAAGATGGTCCCGGCAACGATGCGGAGTCCTCTGCGCTCGAGCGCGTCCGAGATCCGCGCGGCATCGAGGGGCAGGTAGCCGTAAGGTCCGAGCTCGAGACCACCGAACCCGGCCTCCGTCGCTTCGTCAAGCACCTTTTCCCACGCCGGCAAATGGGGATTCCTGACGTCGTCGACACCCCAGCAACAGGGCGCGGTCGTGATGGTGATCGGCTTGATCATTCCCGGCTCCTCATTGGAAATCCACCCACACCGAACCGGCGTCGGCCGAGCGTACGCAGCTCTCGATCCGGCGAACGCCCTCGACGCCGTCCTTGAGGCCGGGAAGCGGGTGCTGGATCGATCTCTCTCGGTTTAGCATGGAAGCTGCTCCCTTCCGCCCTGACTATTTCTTCCAGTGCCTGTCGATGTATTCCTGCATCCTCTGCCGCATGAACCGGCCGGATTCGTCGGCCTTGTCCTCCCAGGCGAAGACGCAGGAGCTCATGATCCCGTCGAAGCCGATCTCGGCGAGAGTGCCGAAGAAATCGTCCCAGGGGACTTCGCCCTGGCCGATATTGAGATGCTGATGCACGCGGGCGTTCGTAGCCGGCGGATTGAGGATATAGCGCAGGCCGGACGAGGCCTTGTGATTGAAGGTGTCACCGACATGCACATGCGCCAGGACATCGGCACATTCCCGAAGCATCGCCTTGGTGTCATCGCCGAAATAGAAGGTGTGCGGGGCACAATAGAGGAATTTCACGCGCTTGGAATTGACGGTTCGGATGATGTCGACGGCGGGCTGCAAGGTTTCACACCAATCCTCGGGGTGCGGTTCGATGTGCAAACTAATGCCCTCTTTCTCGAAGATCGGCACGAGCTCCTCCATCGAGCGCCACCACGCGTCCTCGCAGGTTTCGATCATCGAGCCGGTATGGCAGCAATAGCAGGAACCCTTGTCCGGATGCGGACCTCGCCCGAACTCGGAGTTCATCGTATCGACCTCCATCTCGACGGCGATCTCGATCGCGCGCTTCCAGTGACGCACGGCGGCGCGGCGCTCGACCTCATCATTGGACGCCCAGCGATACATCGGCAACAGCGAGGCGATGCGGACGTCCGCTTGCTTCAGCGCCTGCTTGAAGGACCGGATACGTTCGGGAAAAACGCGCGGAGCCTTGAACCATTCGAGAAAATCTCCCCGCGGCGAAAGCTCGATCCAGTCGTAGCCGAGTTCTTTCACCTTGACGGGCAAGGCTTCCAGCGAGAGGTGCCGATGCATGAAGGGATCGAGGGCGATACGCATCTATCTATTCCTTGGTCTGAACTGGTCCGGTCTAAGGCCGATCCCGATCGGCGCACCGCAGGAGACCTCTGAGAGAGTGAGAGAGAGATCTCGCAGCCCGTAGCGCGAGTGGCGATGTTCAAGCGATCAATCTCATGATTTTTTCTGCCGCTTCTTCTGGCGATGGACATCGGTCACGACGGCGGCCACGATGATCGCGCCCTTGATCATCTCCTGGTAGTAGGCATCGATACGCAAGAAAGTGAAACCGGAGATGACCACGCCGAAAATAATCATTCCGATCGTCGTACCCAGAACCGAGCCGCGCCCGCCCGACAGTGATACCCCGCCAATCACCGCCATGGCGATCGCGTCGAGTTCGTACATCTGGCCCATGCCGGCCTGCGCGGTGAGGCCGCGCGCAGCCACGACGATGCCGGCGAGAGCGGACAACAAACCTGCGACGGCATAGATCTTGACGATGTGGCGTTCGACGTTGATGCCGGTCACTCGCGCCGCTTGCGGGTTGGCGCCGATCGCATAGGTGAATTTGCCGTAGCGCGTGTAGCGCAGCACCACATGCATTACCACGGCGACGAACAGGAAAATGAAGACCGGGGTGAGCTTGGAGCCCAAGGCGGCGAAGCTGTCGGTCGGGAAGCTGATCGGTTGGCCCTTCGTGTACCACTTGGCGAAACCGCGCGCCGTCACCATCATTCCAAGCGTGGCGATGAACGGTGGAATTTGGGTGTAAGCGATCAGCGCACCGTTCACGACACCGCACAGAAGGCCCGTAAGCAGCCCGGCGACGATCGGCACGACGACCGGCATATCCGTCAACGCGGGATAGACGGCGCGGGAATAGGTACTGACCTGGGCAAGACTCATCGAGATCATCGCAGTCGCGCCGACGATCGAGCCCGAGCTGAGGTCGATGCCGCCGGATATGATGATCTGGGTCACGCCTATGGCGATGATACCCACGACCGAGACCTGGAGGATCATGATCGACAGGCGTTGCGGGTTCGCCAAAAAACTTTGCCCCTGGATCAGCCATCCCAGAATCTCGAAGGTCGCGGAAATGCCGATGAGAACGAGCAGAATGCTCAACTCGGGCGGCAACCGCCGCGTCGGCTTCGGCACCGCGTGCACGGATTGAACGACCGCCTCTGTCATGATCGATTCCTCCTCTGCTCTCTCTTGTCCTTCAACTCGCGCATCGCAGCTCAGCGTGCGGCGAGATCCATGATCTTGACCTGGTTTGCTTCGCCGCGATCGAGAAACCCGGCCACATGTCCTTCGTGCATCACCATGATGCGGTCGCTCATGCCGAGCACTTCCGGCAGCTCCGATGAGATCATGAGAACGGCGACGCCCTCGGCGGCGAGGCCAGTGATCAGGCGGTGGATTTCCGACTTCGCGCCGACGTCGATTCCGCGCGTCGGCTCGTCGAGGATGAGAATTCGGGGCTTCGTCAGGAGCCAGCGGGCGATCAACAGCTTCTGCTGATTGCCACCCGAAAGATTCTCGACGATCTCGGCGAGATCCGGCGTCTTGACCCTGAGTTTCGCAGCCATCTCCGCCGCGAGCCTCGTGACTGTCTTCTGGTCGACGAAGCCGGCCCTCACATGCGCGCCGGTGATCAGCGCCGACTGGATGTTCGCGAGGCAATCAAGGATCAGGAAGCAGCCAGTCTCCTTCCGGTCCTCCGTGAGAAAGGCGATGCCGTGCTTCATTGCGGTCGCCGGACTATCGATGCTAACCGGCTTGCCGTCGATCAGTATCTGTCCGCCTTCGGCCGGTACCACCCCGAACAGCGCCTCCGCGACATTGGAGCGCTTGGATCCGACCAGCCCTGCGAGCCCGAGGATTTCACCCCGGCGCAACGTGAAGGAAATGTCGTGGAACACTCCCTTCAGGGTGAGGTTCTTCGCCTCCAGCACGACATCGCCGATCGGACAGTCGACCTTCGGAAACATGTCGGTGATCTCTCGTCCGACCATCATCCGGATGATATCGTCGCGCGTCACGTCCTTCGCGGCATGGGTGCCAACATAGCGCCCGTCGCGGAACACCGTGAATTCGTCGGCGATCGCGAAGAGCTCGTTCATCTTGTGGGTGATGTAGACGATTCCGATGCCGCCGGCCTTGAGATCGCGGATGATCTCGAAGAGGTGCTCCACCTCGCGTTCGGTGAGCGCCGAGGTCGGCTCGTCCATGATCAGGATTTTGGAATTGTAGCTCACCGCACGGGCGATCTCGACCATCTGCTTTTGCGCCACAGTGAGCTCGGAGACTTGGGCGACCGGATCCAGGCTCAAATTGAGCCGGTCGAACAACTCCCGCGTCATTGCCGCCATCCGCGCATGATCGATCAAGCCATACCGATTCCGCGGCTCGCGGCGAATCCAGATGTTCTCCGCGACCGTCATCCAGTTCATCAGCGCCAGCTCCTGGTGGATCATCGCGACCCCCTGCTCCAGCGCATCAAGTGGAGACTTCAGCGTCACGGGCGAGCCGAAGAGCCGGATCTCGCCGGCGTCGGGCTGATAGATGCCGGCGATGATCTTCATCAGAGTGGATTTGCCGGCCCCGTTCTCGCCCATGAGCGCATGGACGGTGCCCGGCCGGACGCGCAGCCGCACGTCGTCGAGTGCAACCACGCCTGGAAATTCCTTGCGGATACCTTCGATCGCCAGAAGACCGTCCTGTTCGATCTTTTCCTTGTAGCGAGCGACCGCCTCCAGCGTTTTCGGACTCAGCACGGGCTTTCCTCCCAGCGTCGTGGGGTTGCGGGCGGGTTCTCCCTACCCGTCGTCGTTCTGCCGCCGTCACCGGCCGCGGGCTCGCAATGGAACATGCCTGCGGCCGGGAAGGCCTTTCCGGCTCAGTTTTTGGTGAGATAGTTCTTCAGATTCGCCGGCGTCACGAGTTCGAACGGCACCCACACGGCGCTGTCGACCTTGCTGCCCTTGGCGAGCTTGAGCGCGGTCTCAACGGCGCCCTGGCCCTGACCGGCTGCGTTCTGGAACACGGTCGCCGCGAGGTCACCGGCCTGCATGGCCGCGAGTCCGTCCTTGGTGCCGTCGATGCCGCCGACGAGGACATCCTTCGTCGAGAGGCCCGCCGCCTTGATCGACCCGATGCCGCCGATCGCCATCTCATCGTTGTTCGAGATGAAGGCATCGAACTTGAGCCCGGCCGACAGCCAATTGGTCATGAGGTCGGCCGCCTGGGTACGCGACCAGTTGGCGGCCTGCTTTTCCACGATCTTCATGAAGCTGCAGTCCGGAGTCGCGATCACGTCCTCGATGTCCTTGGTCCGCTGGCGCGCCGCCTGGTTCGAGAGTTCGCCCATCATGACGACGATCCGGGCTTCCTTCTTGCCCTTCTCCTTGAGCGTGCGACAGATTTCCTTGGTTTCGAACGTGCCCGATTCGGCCTCGTTCGAGCCGACGAACGCCTGGTTGGACGGAAGCTTCTCGAGATTGACCGGCATGCGGTTGACGAAGACGAGCGGGATGCCGGCGTCCGCCGCAGCCTTGCTCATCGCCGCCGTGGCGTCGGTGTCGACCGGGTTGACGATAATGGCGTCGACCTTGGCTGCGGCGAAGTTCTGGATCTGGTTCAGCTGCTTGCCGACGTCGTTCTGCGCGTCTTCGATTTGCAGATTCACGTTCTGCTTCGCGGCGCTGTCCTGGATCGCCTTGCGGAGCACCGTCAGGAAATTGTCGTCGAACAATGCCATCGAAACGCCGACGTTCTCGGCCAGGGCCGATCCAGACATGAGCACCGAAATGGCGGCCGCAAGCACAAGCTTCCTCATTACTTTCCTCCCGTTTTTTCGCGCAGCCGGCGTCCACGCTGATTATGCCGGTGTTGATTTCCGCCGCGTTCCGGCGGCTGCCGTTACGCTGGCGTGAGCGAGACCCTCTCGTTCATGAAGCCAATCGATCGATGCAGCGCGCTCTCCGGATCGGCCAGCGCGTGCACCGCCGGAGAGAAGGCTTCGTACGAAATCGGCCCGGCATAACCGGCCGCCAGCAGAGCTTCGATCTGGGCGATGTTGCCAAGTCGGTCAGCTTCGTCGACGAGGACCCGATGGGCGTCGCGCATATCGGCTACCGCGAGGTCGAGATCGACGACGCCGGAAACGTGGACGATGCCCGTGTATTCCGGGAAAAGGGGACCGCCGCCGGCAAGGTGATGATGGAAGGTGTCGTGAACGAGCTTGTAATGACGCGCCACACCGAGACTCTCGATCACTTCGATCGTCTCCGCCTTGCTGCGGAGCGAGGAGGTTTCGAAGCCGAGCGGCTCGACAAGGGCGATCATGCCCGCCGCCTCCAGCATGGGCGCGATCTCGCGCAAAGCCAGGCGCAGATTGCCGATCCGCTCGCCGGCGCCGAGGCCCCAACCGTCGTTGCGCGGAATGAGACTGATGGTCTCCGCCCCGCAAGCCGACGCCGTCCGGATCAACGCATCGACGGCGGCGCGACGGGTATCCGACCAATCGTTGAACGGATAGACCTGCGACAGGCCGACGATCCGCAACCCCCGGTCCTTGGCCTTGGCGGCCACGACGCCGGGGGCATCGCCATTGAATAGCGGCTGAGCCAGATCATTGCGCAGTTCGACGCCAATGCAGCCGAGCTGCTTGGCAAGAGCAAAGAGGCCCTCGTAGCGCAGCCCCGGCACTGTCATGTGATTGATCGCTATGGGCAGCATGTCCGCCTGTTCCTCCGGCCTGTTGATGTCAGCTTGTTCGTTCGGCTGTCGACGGCCGGGATGTAACGATGCTGAGGCAGCGAACGTCAAGGAGAGTGGTGTATTTCACGTCATTACGTGATGTCTTATGACGTACGCATGAGGCGATCTCCCCATCCCTGTCCGGATCACCCAGCCGGACATATTTTCCTTACATTTCTAATAGATGCACCACCCCTCTTGCCTGTTGACCTCAATTCGCGTTCACGCGATCGAGCTTGACGTGCCGCAAAAGCATCAGCTATCGTTGAGCTAAATGATGTAAATTACATCAGCTTGGCGCGGTGCAATGGCTGATAGGCCGACGATCATCGACGTGGCGAGGGAAGCAGGGGTCAGCCCTTCGACCGTCGACCGTGTTCTCAACGGGCGCCAGAACGTGCGCTCCGACACCGTGAACCGCGTCTTCGCGGCCGCCGTGCGGGTCGGCTATCACGCCACGCGGCTGATCGAGCAGCGCCTGAACCCGGATCTACCGAATTTCCGGTTGGGCTTCATGCTCACCAAACCGGAACAGAGCTTCTATCAGTCGGTGGCGCGGCATCTGGAGCATGCGGCCAAAACCGCTCCGGGCATTTCGGCGCAGGCGATCATCGAGTTCTGCCCGACGCAGACCACCAAGGACATGGCGCAGATGATGCGCGCGATCGGCTCCCGCGTCGATGCGCTGGCGGCCGTCGCCGCTAATCATCAGGACACTACCGCGGCCGTAATCGATCTCAAGGCGGCGGGCGTGCCGACCGTTTCGTTGCTGTCCGACTACGCCCAGGGTGAACGCGCGGCCTATGTCGGGCTCAACAATCTCAAGGTGGGGCGCGTCGCGGCCTTCATGCTTGCGACCGCGATGCACGAGCCGGGAAAAGTCGCGGTCTTCGTCGGCGGTCATCGCTGGCACGGGCATGAGCTGCGAGAAACCGGCTTCCGCAGCTATTTCCGGGAATACCATCAAAGATGCACGGTGCTCGACACTCTCGTCAATCTGGAAACGCCCCAGCTCACGCATGAAGCGACGCTCGACCTGCTCGAGCGCCATTCCGACCTGAAAGGGTTGTACGTTGCCGGCGGCGGTATGGAGGGTGCAATCTCGGCCTTACGCGAAGCGCGCAGGCCGGGAGAAGTAAAGCTCATCGTGAACGAGCTGACGCCCGAATCCCGGGCCGCGCTGTCTGATCGCTACGCCTTGTTGGCTGTCTGCACTCCGCTTGAAGAGTTCGGCAGGGACCTCGTGTCCCTCATGGTCAATGCCACGCGGGACCCTGGCGAAAGCCTGCCTGGGCAGCGCTTTCTGGAACCGCATCTCTATCTGCCGGAATCTCTGTGACTGGGGGAATGAAAGCGCTCTATCTCATGCCAACCTGAAGGCTCGAGCTCTCGCGCCAATCCATCATGGGGCATTTTTAGGCCAGTTCGGGAATCGATCATGGCAAGAAGCCGTACGCGCGTTGCGGCAGCTTGCCCGACGCCGCGATCATTCATCCAGAGCGTCGAGAAACTCTTCGACCTTTCTCAATGCCCCCTCACCATCCTTGCTTGTGTAGACAACCCGGTCGCCGTCGCGTTGCAGCGATCGCGCCCTGGACTTCCGTAATCGTCCCGGCAGGAACGTCGCGGCTACCGCCTCGGGTCCGACGTCGAGTCTTATGATACCCCGTCGTCTGCAGTCGATCCTGAGCCTTGCAGTGGCAAAGAAATCGCGGGCCGCCGGCGGCAGTTTGCCGAAGCGACGCAGGGTTTCCTCCTCCAGATCATCCAGCTCGTCCTCACTTCGGCACCTTGCGGCGCGAGCATAGATCTCCAGACGAACCGCCTCCGATTGGATGTAGCCTGGCGGCAACATGTCGACGACCGGAAGATTCAGGTCAGGCACCCACAGATCGGCAGCCCTGTCATCGACTTTCTCCGAGGCCAATTTGAGAAGATGGCTGTAGAGCACCGGTCCGAACACCTGCAAATGACCCGACTGCCGCTCCGAGAGCAGATCGCCCGCTCCTCTCAGGTCGAGATCGCGAGCGCTGATTGCAAAGCCCGCTCCAGGTCTACTGAACTCCTCGAGAACGGCCAACCGCTTCTCGGATCGCTCCGCGTTTGAATCGGTCAGCAAATGCGCAAACGCACGTATCCCGCTGCGCCCAACTCTTCCTCTGAGCTGATGCAGTTGCGCGAGGCCGAATCTTTCGGGCCAGCAGACCACGATCGTGTTGGCCCGCGGGATATCGAGACCGCTTTCGACAATGTTGGTCGCCAGCAACACGTCTGCTCCGCCCTCGACGAAGCTCATCATTCGGTCGTCCATCTGGTCCGCGGACAGCTTGCCATGAAGGCAGACTATGCGGAGATCAGGAGCCATCGAATGTACCCGCGCCAGCATCGGATCGAGATCCTGGATACGGGGACAGATCAAGAAGCTTTGCCCATGGCGCCGCTGTTCGCGCAACAGCGCCGCGACAATTGCTGCGTCGGAAAGCGGAGCGATCTTCGTCACGACTGGAAGCCGCTGAACGGGCGGAGATGCAATAACGCTGAGATCCCTGAAGCCTGCCAAACCTGCCGCGAGCGTCCGCGGTATCGGCGTGGCACTCATCCAAAGGGTATGGATGCCCTTGGTCAGCGCTGATAGCTTCGCCTTCTCCGCTGCGCCAAAATGCTGTTCTTCGTCGATAATAACCAAGCCAAGGTTGGCGAACTTCACGTCCTTCGAGGTGAGAGCCTGCGTTCCGACCACGATTTTCAGTCTTCCGCGCTTGAGATCTTCCTTCGCTGCCTTTGCCTCGGACGTCGACGCGCCCCGAGACAGGTTTCCGACCTCGATATCGAACGGCGCGAAACGCTTGCGGAAGGTCGCAACATGCTGTCTTGCCAGGACGGTCGTCGGCACAGCCACCGCCACCTGCTTTCCGGACAGCACGACCGCAGCCGCCGCTCGCAAAGCTACCTCGGTCTTGCCGAATCCGACGTCACCGCAAATCACCCGGTCCATGGGGTGACCTGAGGCAAGATCATCCAGAACGTCCCGAATAGCTCTCGACTGGTCCACCGTCGTGAAATAGGGAAAACGCGCGACGAACCTCTCGTAGAGCGAGCCCGGCGGCACGAGTTTCGCGGCTCGCCGGCGGCGTCGCAGGCTGATCTGTTTGGCAAGCTGCTTGCCGGCAAGCTGAAGCTCCTGCTCCGCCTCGGTACGCCGCGCCCACCATGTGCTTCCATCGGCCTTGTCCAGGGTCAACTCCCCGAGTTCCGACGCATAGGGCCAGATCTGGGTCAGATCGGCTGGCGGAACGAGAGCGGCATCGTCTCCTGCAAATGCGAGCCTGATCATCTCACGCGACGACACCCCCCCAGTTGTTACCGTCCGCAAGCCCTCGAGCAACGCCAATCCTCGCTGCAGATGAACCACGACTGAGCCGACCTCCGGGACATCAGCGTGGTCGAAGGCAGCATTCCAGGCTCTCGTCATGGGTTGAGGATGATGGGCTCTGCTGCCGAGCACGTCAGACGCCGTCACGACGACAAGAGGTTTTCGTCCGGGCTCGACAAATCCGCTATCGAAATCGGCCAATAGTGCGGCGGCGCGATTGCATCCGGCCGCAGCCTCGATCCAGTCAGAAAAGCGCTCGGCTTTGACCCCGCTCATCCGCTCCAGAGTGCGCAGATCCTCATCCAGCGCTGCAACAAACATGAGCCGCGAACCAGCGCGCCGCGTCTCGTCGACGAACGTTCGCAGCGCTTTCCTTGGCGAAGCAACCTTCGAGAAATCTGGCGTGGGAGTGAACGGTGCCTTTTGGGGCAACACGTGCATACGCCTGGTCGCCGCCTTCCAGTCGCGCCGCCCAAGGTAATCGCGCTCCCGGTCCGTGCGAACGGCCGCCTCCTCGATCGTGCTCAGCCAGCCATCAGCGTGCGCCGGAACCATGGCATCCGCGATCCACTTGGCTCGTCCGCAATAGTCGAACAGATTGGAGCGCCTGGTGCGCTTATTCCCGTACGCAAGGCGCTCCGACATGGGATCGATGATGAGCTCCTTCGCTTCGAACAGAACCTCTTGCTCGACGGGATTGAACGCCGAAATCCGGCGTATCGCATGGCCGGAATGCTCCACGCGGAACGGACCAAGTGCCCCGGCGGGAAAGATCTCGAATGTCTTCCCGTGAAACAGCGCGCCGCCGGGGTAATCCGCCTCGTCATCGAGGTCATAGCCCAGTGCCTCGAACCGCGACTTGAGGTGCTGTTCGGAGAAGGTGGCGCCTACCCTTAAACGCTCAACCAGGCGAGTCCAACTTGCCGGCATCGGCAGGCGCTCCATCACGGCCTCTGCCGTGGACACCAGCAAGATCGGCTTCTCGGGCTTCGCAAGGCGTCTCAAGACCGAGCTGCGTCTACCGGCGATTTCGTGCGATGGCTCCAACTGGTCGAACGGCAGCGTATTCAGCCGCGGAAACACAAGCACGCCGCATGAAGGATCGAGTGCATGTACAATGGCACCTAGGCGCTCGGCTCTATTCTCGTTCTCGGCCAAAAAGACAAGGCCATTGCGCCCGGACTTCCTCCATTGCGCCAACAGATGGAGCCCCAACATGCCGAGCGGGGACGAAGAAGAGATCGCAGTCCGCGGCGTAGACTTTTTTTGCTTCTTTGCGCGGCTGGCAACACGCGCTTTACTGGAACGACCCACGTTGATCCCGTCGTTGTTTCGCAATCAGCTTAGGCTAAAGGCAAGGAATTTTCGATCGGCACCTCGAGCACCTGCCTCGACGGCAGTTCCCGAAGGACACTCTCGCAACAGGCTTCGAGTAAGCACCAGTCGAGACAGAGGTTCCGTCAGATCCGTCCGACTCTACGAGCTGAACCCTGCGTGACGATCTTTAGAGGACTCATTCAGAAGGCCAGCAAGACGGAGACCTTCCAAAATGCCTTCCAGGCGCTGCTCCCGGATCAATGCGGCAAGCATTGAAACGGCGTCTCTCTGATGGACGGTGAAGTGAACGGCGGGCGATCGCCCAGAAAGGATATCCAGGAGCCCCGGCACGTCCGCCACGTGATGGCGCAAGGTCGAAACCGTGTCCTCTGCAAGGTAGCCAGCCAGATCTCCATTCGGCGGAGGATCAAAATCGAAGTCGGACTTCGCGTGTTCATTGATCGATTGTCGTATCAGACCACTTTGCTGTTTTGCGGCCATCGACAGCATAAAGACCGCGTCAGCGAGCTTCGCTCGCGGCACGCTTCGCAATTGAGCAATGCCTGTCTGGATGTCCTTGCCGGAACTATCGCCCCGATCGGCTCGTTGCTGCACCGACTGCGCATTGCGCGCGCGCGAACTTTTCTTCCTTCGAAACATGTGTCGTGCTCTCCGGCGACGGTATATCCCGGAGAAACAGTCAAATGGAAGGGCAAAGATTGCACAGCGCGAAATTCGTGGGATGCAGCTCAGCCCGAGCCTTGCAGCAGCCTGGCGCGGACATCGGCCTTCAAAACCTTGCCGACCTTGGAGCGTGGAAGGTCGCTCCAGACCTCGATCTGTTTCGGTGTCTTGACGCTGCCGATGCGGGCCTTGACGAAGGCGGTAACGGCGGCTGCATCGACACTTTGGCCCGGTCTCGGCTGAACCACGGCGACCACGCGCTCGCCCCATTTGGGATCGGGCAGACCGACGACGGCGCAGTCCTGGATAGTCTCGATCGCCCGCAATGCGTTTTCGACCTCGACGGAATAAACGTTGAAGCCGCCGGTGATGATCATGTCCTTGGCACGATCGACGATATAGAGGAAGTTGTCGGCATCGAGATAGCCGACATCGCCGGTGTGATGCCAGCCATGGACCGAGGCCTCCGCGGTGGCCTCGGGATTGCTATAGTACCCGTCCATCACCAGCGAACCCCGCACCACGATCTCGCCGCGCTGCCCGCTCGGCAGGAGATTGCCGTCGCCATCCATGATGCCGACCTGGACGAGCGGGCTCACACGGCCCGCAGAGGACAGCCGCTCGATGGCGATCGAACCGTCGGCATTGAAATGCTCGTGCGGCGCCATGGTCGAGATCATCATCGGTGCCTCGGTCTGCCCGAACAGTTGCGCCATCGGTCCGATGCGCTGCAGCGCTTCCGCCAACCGTGAGGCCGAGATCGGCGCCGCGCCGTACCAGAAGCACTGCAGCGAGCCGAGGTCGGCGGCGCCAAGCTGCGGATGATCGAGCAGCATGTAGATCACGGTCGGTGGCAAAAACGTGTGAGTGACGTGATGCTTCCCGATCAGCGAGAGGAATTCGCCGATATCGGGGTGATGCATGATGATGATCCGTCCGCCGAGCGCCATCACGGGGAAGCACAGCACGCCGGCTGCGTGCGTCAGCGGCGCCAGCGCGAGGTAGGTCGGGCGCCCCTTAAACGGATAGCTCATCAACGTGAGCGCGGTCATCGTCTCGATGTTACGTCCCGACAGCATCACCCCCTTCGGTTTACCGGTGGTGCCGCCGGTGCCCGGCAACATGACGAGGTCGTCGACCACTTCGCACTGGAAATATCCGGCGTCATCAGCCAGCCAGGCATCGAACGATTCGGCGAACGGCAATGCGGCGTCGAGGCATACCATTGCCCGCAGCTTCGGGAGAGTGGGACAAATCTTCGCTACCATCTCGGCGAAACTGGAATGAAACAGCAGAAGGCTGCAATCGAAGTCGTCGAGGATGAGCTTGTTCTCCGCCGCCTCGTTGCGCGGATTGACGGGACACCAGACCGCGCCAGCGCGTGAAAGGCCGAACACGCACGCAAACGCGATCGGGTCGTTGCCCGACAGGATCGCGACCTTGTCGCCGGCAGCGACACCGGTCCGCACGAGGCTGCGAGCGATCCGGTAGCTCAACCGCTGCACGTCTGCGTAGCTCAAGTCACGGCCGTCCATGGTCAGGCATGGCGCGTCCGCTCCCAGCGAGGCGCCCTTGTCGAGATAGTCGATCAGCCGCATGGCCGCCTCCGCGCGAAGAGAGGCCGGGCGCGGACCATGCCGCGCCGGCCGAGCCGTCAATTGTGGATGGTCAGGATCGGGTTCATCACCAGCCCGAAGCTGCGCAACTGGCCGAGCAATTCACGATGACCAAACGCCTGGCAACCCGACGCGAAGCCGACCTTCTTCGGCGGGGTCTGCAGCAATGAAAACGCCGCATAAGCCTGCAGCATTCCGGTCTGCTTGTAATTGCAGTTGCCGTGGATCACACAATGCGCACGACCGAGCGGCCCGGAGGCGTAGACCGAGTCGATCGAGGTGTTGATGCGCGGATTCTCCCGGGGCGGCATGGCCGCCTGAATGGTCGCGGCGATGTCGGCGAGAGCCTTCTCCTGCTGATCAGGTGGCAGCGGCTTGATTTTCTCTTTGACCATTTGGGTGGTCTGAACCACCCCCTCCATGACGGGGCGCGCGAGCACGCCGCCGAGCACGCGACAGTTCGAGACGCGCGGATCGTTCTTGAACCAGACGGGATGCGCGGTACCGCCCCACGGCACGGCAATGGCGGTTTCGTGCTGGCCCGGGACCACGACGTCGGCCCGAGCGGTGACATCCCATTCGACGAACTTGTTTTGTTCGAGATAGTACCAGTTCGCCTTCAGGATCGTGAAGATCGTCTGGGTCGAGGCGTAGGTCGGAAGGCCCTTCCAGAACACCAGGATATCAAGCGTGTCGAGACCGGGATGTTCGAGACAGATGTTGGCGGCGATTTCGCCGGTCGTATACATCTGTGCGATGTTCGGTGCGAGCAGCAGGTTTCTTGCCGCGAATTTTTCGCCCCAGGTCTCCTGACACTTCAGCACCCAGTCCTGTTCGCCCGTCGTATCGCTGTAGTGGCAGCCGGCATTGAGACAGGCCTCGACGACTTCGTTGCCGTATTTGATGAACGGGCCGACCATGTTGCTCACCATCTTCGCGCCCCTGAACAGCTTGGTCAGCGCTTCGACGTTGTGCTCGACTCCGACGACTTCGTAGTCGGCGGTCTCGATGCCGGGGATCTTCTCGACCACGGCCTTGACCTTCGTGGCATCGCGGCCGGCGGCGATGAAGGGAATGTTGTATTCCCGCAGATATTCACAAACCAGCCGCCCGGTATAGCCGGACACACCATAGACGACGACGGGGCGCTTCTCGCTCATGTTGAATCCTCCAGATGATTTTGCGTCTTGATTTGGTTCGCAGTTCAGCCGGCCATGACCTGGCCATACGTCTCCGTTCCGAGAAGCGACTGAAACTTCCCCGGCAACGTGGGTCAGGACGAAATGAGCGGCGCTACATGCCCATGCCGCCGTCGACCGGCAGCCCGGCTCCCGTGATGAAGCGGGCCTCGTTGGAGCAGAGGAACACGGCCGCATCGGCGATGTCGCTGACCTCGCCGAGCCGACCGAGCGGCGTCTGCTCGACGACCGACGCAACGGCGGCATTGGGGTCCGGCGCGAGCCCCACCTTCACGATGTCGCCGGCGAGCTGCATGCCCATGTCGGTCGGCACCAGGCCTGGATAGAGGCAATTGACCCTCACGCCGTAGCCGAGCTTGCCGGCTTCCATGGCCGCGACGCGCGTCATGCGATCGACCGCAGACTTTGTTCCCGAGTACCCCGCGATGGCCGGAAACGCGATTGTTGCGGCGACGGAGGCGATGTTGACGATCGCGCCGCCTGCCCCGGCCGCGCCGCCGGGACGCATCGCGCGGAACGCGTGTTTCATGCCGAGCCCGACCCCAACGACGTTCACGTCGCACATGCGACGCAGATCCTCGGCTCGCACATCGATCACAAGCGACGTGATCTCGATCCCGGCATTGTTGATGAGGATGTCATAGCCGCCAAGCGTGGAAACGGTGGTTGCAACCGCCCTCTCCCACTGCTGGTCGTCGGTGACGTCGAGCTTCACAAATCCAGTCTTCGTGCCTGATTTCGCGATCGTCCCCGCTGTGTCCTTGCCGACGTCCTCGAGGATATCGGCGATCATGATTGCCGCGCCGGCATCTGCCAGCGCCTGTGCAATCGCCGCGCCGATACCCCGCGCGCCTCCGGTCACCAGGGCCTTTCGGCCCGCAAGTGTCTTGCCACTCATGACGTCTCCTCCGTTGCTTGTTTTGATTCAGGGCGGCGATCGCGGGCTTTCTCGGTGCGGCGCTCTCTTGCGCGTCAGCTCGGGGGCAGCAGCATTCGATCGACGAGGCGGGTTGCATCCGCTCGATTATCCTCCGCTCATTCCGCTTTTTTTGCTTTTCTTGACGACCGTCAAAATTATTTTTTACAAATGTGCAGCCATTCTTTTACAGTTGTCAAGACGTCGCTTGACGATTGTCAAAATTCTTGATGCAGCTACACTGACCATGCTGGGACGGAAGAAGCGAGTGTTCGCTTCCGAACGGCAGAGCAGGACGAGGACCGGACGTCGATGGCGCAGCAGGTGGCGAGTGCGAGGAAACGTGTTTTGGACGCGACCGAGGCGCTCAAGGAGGAGAAGTTCAATGCGCGCCGGCTCGAACTCGCCGAAGCCGCGCTCGAGACGCTTGGCGAACTCGGCTATGCACGCACCTCCTTGCGTGAAATCGCACAGAACTCGGCGTTTACGCACGGAGTGTTTCACTACTATTTCCGTGACAAGACGGATCTGATCTGTTGCTGCGTCAGCCACTACAAGGCCAAGTGCGTGACCCGCTACGATCAGGTCACCGCCAGCGCTCAAACTCGCGAGGAGCTCATGGAGGGCTTTCTCGTCAAACTCGCCGAGACCCTCCGCAAAGAGGCGCGCATGCACCGCCTCTGGTACGATTTACGCGCGCAGGCGCTATTCGAGGACGCCTTCCGCAAGGATGTCGTCGAAATCGACAAGAGCCTCGAAAACATGATCTGGCGGATCGCCTCGCGATATGCGGAACTCGGCGGCAAGCGCCCTGCGGTCTCTGCCGGTGTGCTCTATGCGCTCTTCGACGGGCTGTTTCAGAATGCCCTGCTCAAGTTTTTATCGAAGGACGACGGCGCCATTCCCGAATTGCTGGACGAGGTTCGCCGACTGCTGCCAACCATTTGCTGAACGGGTTGCGTGGTCCAGGCAGTCCAGATGGTCAGACGATCAGGCACGACTGAAATTCCCAAACGGCTTGCGACCGCATCGTCGTGGAACGTCAGCGGGCTTGGTTCTCTAGCCCGCTGACGTCCGCGCACGAACTACTTGGCGATGCAGGTATCGACGGTCTTGGTCGTGCAGACGTCGAGGCCTGTATAGGTCGGATCCTTGGGCGGAGCCTTTCCTTCCTTGACGTCCTTCAGCGCAAACATGGTCTTGTAACCCATCTCGAACGGACGCTGTCCGACCTGGCCGAGCGACAGCCCTTCCTTCATCTGGTCGATCTGAACCGGCAGCGTGTCGGCAACCACCAAGGCCAAGTCCTTGTTGGCGATCTTGGCCTTGAAGGGTGCGACCGCAGCGCGGTTAGCATCCGGCACGAATTGCGGGAAGCCGCCCGTCGGCGTGAACGCGTCCAGGTTCGGATTCTTTGCCATGGTGTCCTGGAATTGCTGCACCGACAGCGGGAAATCATCATTGGTGTAGAGCGGGCAGCCCTCGATCTCCTTCCAGCCATTCTGCCCGGTCAGCCGCTCTCCGGGCGATTGGGCAGACTCCTTGCCGGCCAGCGTGTCGCGAATACCCTTCATGCGTTCGTTGTGGTTGGCTGCTGCTGCGCCGCCGGACTGGATGCAGATCGTCCCGCCCTTCGGCTTGATGGTCTGCACGATCTTGGCGATGTTGACGCCGATCTCGTAGTTATGGGTGCCGATATAGGCAAGGCGCAGGTCCTTGTTCTCGGGTAGCAGGTCCGAGTCCCAGGTCAGCACAGGAATTCCGGCACTCTTGGCCGCCTGCAGCGCAACCGCCATCGCAGCCGCATTGGACGGTGACACGGCAATGCCATCTACCTTCTTCGCAACGAGGTCCTGCACGATCTGAACCTGCTCCTCACCACCGCCATGCTCGCCGGGGCCGATATACATGCATTGGAAGGCACCCTTGGACTCGGCTTCCGCCTTCTTGCAGCCGTCGCGCGCCTGGTCGAAGAACGGATTGTTCATATTCTTGGGAACGAGCGCAAAAGTGAACTTCTGCTGTGCGCAGGCTTCTCCTCCCATCAGCGCCGAAAACGCGACGGCGGCCATCAGTATATGTTTGTGCACTGTCTCCTCCATCTTTGTTGACCCCAACTCTCCGACCTGTTGTCGTCGGATTCCTAACCCCGCTTCCAGGCAACCCACTCGCGGATCGTAGCAACAAGCGACGTTCCGCTGGTCTGCATGCCGAGAAGCACGGCAATGACGATGAACATGCCAACGAAGGCACCCTGCCAGTTCGAGTCGATGCCGGCCATCAGAAGCGCGTTGCGGATCACCTCGAGGAAGGCCGAGCCTATCACGGCACCGAAAGCAGTTCCGTAGCCGCCCATCAGGTTGGCACCGCCAATCACGGTACCGGCGATGACGCGAAGCTCGTAGCCGGTCCCCATCGCGTTGATCGCCGAGCCGCTGTAGCCGAGGAGCAACAGCGAGGCGATCGAGGCCGTGAACGACGAAAACACGTACGCCTGGAATTTGATCCAGTCGACCGACACGCCGGTCAGGCGCGCAGCATTCTCGTTGGAGCCGATCGCATAGAGGTGACGCGCCCACGCGGTAAAGATGAAGACGGCGCCGAGGATGAGCGCAAGGATCACCATCACCCAAAAGTGCGAAGAGAATTCCGGCATCCAGTGTGGCGCCCACCCAGCCGGCGCATGCAGCGGCCACTTCGCCTGCCCGATCGCCCTGACGATCGGCGCATCCGGGCCGAACTTGTAGAGCATCTGATTGCCGGAAAGCACCACGGCCAGCGAGCGCGCGATCGACAGCATACCGAGAGTCACGACGAAGGACGGCATGCCAACATAGGCCACGAAGAAGCCGTTGAAGGCTCCGCAGGCCAGTCCCGCCAAAAGCCCCGCAGCGAACGCGACGTACCAGGAATACTGCCAGGTCAGCAGCAGTCCGCTGACAATGGCGACGAGCCCCATTACCGAGCCGACTGACAGATCAATCCCCCCGGTGATGATGACCACAGTCATGCCGAGGCTCATGATCGCGAGCGGAGCGAAGTTGCGCGTAATGTTCGTCACGTTGTCTGCCGTGCCGAAAGTCGGCTCCAGCCAGGTCATGAACACCACCAGCGCAAAGAGCGCGCCGGCCACCCAGAATGCCTGGCTGGTCATAACGCGATGAAGGGCGCCCTGCTCGCGGATGTTGACGATATCGCTGATTGCGGCGTGTGTCTCTTCGATCACTTTGGCAGAACTAGGCTTCACGGATCGCCCCCGTAATCAGGCCGGTGATCTGCTCCGGCGACGTCGTCGCGGTTTCCTTGTCGGCCACTTTTGAGCCACGTCGGAGCACAATGATACGATCGCAGACGGTAAACACATCGGGCATGCGGTGGCTGATCAGCATCACCGACACTCCGCGAGATTTCAGCCGACGGATGAGTTCGAGCACCTCAGCGACCTGACGTACGGAAATGGCCGCGGTCGGCTCATCCATCAGGACGAGCTTGGCATTGGAGAGCCGCGCCCGGGCTATCGCAACAGCCTGCCGCTGCCCCCCTGACATCTTCTTCACGAGATCCCGGGGCCGCGTTTCCGATTTGAGCTCGTCAAAGAGCTCACCGGCGCGCCTGATCATCGACTGTTTGTCGAGAATGCGGAGCGGCCAGAATCCCTTCTTGATTTCGCGCCCGAGGAAGACGTTCTCCGTGGCCGTGAGATTGTCGGCCAGTGCGAGCTCCTGATAGACGACTTCGATGCCCTCGGCGCGGGCCTCGATCGGTCTATGGAAATGGCAGGCCTTGCCATCAACGACGATGGCGCCTTCGGTCGGCGGAAAGTTTCCGGCAATCAGTTTCACCATGGTCGATTTGCCGGCGCCGTTGTCGCCCATCAGGCCGACCACCTCCCCTGCATCGACCGAAAAGCTGACGTCGTGCAGTGCCCGAATGGCACCAAAGCTCTTCGAGATGCTACGCACATCAAGCAAAGCCACGCGTTCCCTCCATCGTGCGGTGGCAGCTCTATGCGGCCGCTTCACCTTCCCGACATACGCAATTAATATTGCACAGGCGACAATCTCGCAACGTCTATTTCATGAGATGAACGTCCCTTTGCAAGGGCATTCATATTGCTCAGAGCGGCGCTTCCGGGTGTGGCGAAGTATCGTAGGCGCCCCAGATGCTTTGATCGAAGTTGATCGTAGCTCCCGTCATCATTCCGGACTCATCGCAGGACAGAAACGCGACGGCGCGCGCAACCTCGATGGGATCCAGCAATCGGCCGAAGGGCTGCCGCCCCGCGACCTCCTCGAGCCAGCCGGCAGAGCGACCATGATAGACCTGCTGTGTGTTGAATTCGCCTTCCGAGGCCATCCAGCCGATATTGAGACCATTCACGCGGATGCGGTTGCGCAGCAGCGCATGGGCCGTATTTCGCGTTAGCGTGTCGAGTGCGCCTTTCGATGCGCAATAGGCGGCAATGAAGGATTGGCCGCCCATCGCCGACATTGAAGAGACGTTGACGATCGTGCCCTGCACCTTGTCGCGACGCATGAGCTTGATCGCGTCTTGCATCAGAAAAAAGGGAGCGCGCGTGTTGACGGCGAAGATCTTGTCGAACAATTCAGGGCTCGTATCGATGATGGTGCCGCGGCTTGTATCGCCCGCGGCGTTCACCAGGGCGTCCACGCGCCCGAACGCCCTGTCCGCCTCAGCCACGACCCTGGCGCAATCCTCGACTTTTGTCAGGTCAGCGCGCACAAAGACCACCGCTGCGCCCGTGGCCGCGGCGATCGCGTCGGCCTTCGCGCGGCCCTTCGTCTCATCACGACCGCACGTGACGATGCCCTTGGCACCGCGCTCGGCGAAAAGTCTGGCGATGGCCGCGCCGAGCCCCTGGGTGCCGCCCGTGACAATCGCGATCTTTCCAAGCATCGACGTCATGCAAGCTCTCCAACAATCGGTGCGGGCGCGCTCAGTCTCTCTCTGGCTCCGGGGCGTAGCTTGCGCAGCCTGACCCTACCGCTCCTCGATGGCCACAAGCATCTCCCCATTCAACGTCATACGCCAGCGCGGACCTCGACCTTCTTGCCGGTCCTTGCAGATTCGACGGCAGCCTCCGCGAGCATGAGCGCGCGGTAACCGTCGTCGAAATTCGCCTGAGTGGGCCGACCATCGCGAACGGCAGCAATGAATGCGGCGATCTCGGCTTCGTAGGCCTCGGCGTAGCGCTCGATAAAGAAGTTGAGATACGGCTCGGCTGCATCAGTCGTGGTGGCGCCGTAACACCTCAGCTCATGCGCCTTCTTGTTGTCCGAGATGACCATCCCCTCGCTGCCAAACAGCTCGATCCGCTGATCGTAGCCGAAGCTTGCGCGGCGAGAGTTATTGATATGGCACAGCTTTCCATCGGCAGTACGCATGATCACCATGATGGAGTCGAAGTCGCCGAACTCAGATCCAATGGTGGGGTCAACAAGCGCGCTTCCAGTCGCGAAGACCTCGGTTGGCTCGTCATTCAACATGAAGCGAGCCACGTCAAAATCGTGGATCGTCATGTCACGGAAAATACCACCCGAAACCGCAGTGTAACCGCGCGGTGGCAACCCGGGATCACGCGACGTGATGACGACCTGCTCAAGCTTTCCGATCTTGCCAGCAGTGCAGGCGTCGCGCGCAGCTCGGTGCCCGGGATCGAAGCGGCGATTGAAGCCAATCTGGATTGGCACGTTGCAACCCTCAATCGCCTTACGGCATGCTCGCACACGGTCAAGACTGAGATCGATCGGCTTCTCACACAAAATCGCCTTGCCGGCTTTTGCCGCCAGCTCGATCAGATCGGCATGGGTGGCGGTCGATGTCGCAATAAGAACTGCGTCGGCCTTGCCGATGGCGTCTTCGGCACTTGTCGATATCCCGCAGCCATGCGATCTGGCGACCGCTTCGGCGGCGGCTGTGTTGAGATCGAATACGGTCTCGAGGCGCGCCCCGTCCGCCTTCGCAAGATTCCGGGCGTGCAAGACGCCAATGCGCCCACAGCCGAGCAATGCGAATTTGATCGCCACCGTCTCCTCCCATCCACGCCCGCTCGATTTTCTTGCAAGAGTAATTGCGAATATGCAAAAATGTCAATAACTGTTCACCGAGCGATCGATGATTCAGCGCGAAGCGCATGCCGGCTTTGGAGCGGACGGCCTTCCGAATGAGAGCGATGTCGTCAGCATCCTTGCACGATGAAACCAATGATGAGAGCACCTTAAATGCAGGACGTGAAGACACCGGAAGACTATGAGGAATTGATCCGTGTCATCCACGATCGCCACGATGACATGAGCAAGTCCTACCAAAAGATAGCCGTTTATCTGACCCAGAACCCGAATGATGTCGCGGTCCTGTCGGTCAACGCTATCGCAGATCGATGCGGCATCCATGCTTCGAGCTTCGTGCGCTTCGCCCAGTCGCTTGGCTACGAGGGATTCAAAGATCTTCAAGCGCTGTTCCAACGGCGCCTGTCAACCGCCGCCCCGGGGTTCGAGGCGCGCATTAAAGCCCTGGAAATCGAGTTGGGCGCCCGCACCGATCGCAGTGAAGTTGGTTTCCTGCGCGACCTGGTCGTCCGTGACATCGCCTCCCTTCAGGACATGCTTGCGGATATTTCCCCAAAAGCTCTCTCGGAAGCGGTGAGCCTGCTTGAGAGAGCCGACTCGATCTTTCTGATCGGGCAACTGCGTGCAGCCCCCGTGGTTGAATTCCTTCGCTACATATTGACCATGCTGGGCAAACGCTGCGTATTGCTCGATGCGGGTGGCGGACTCGCGACCCACATCGCGCGAACGATCCGTAAGAAGGACGTGCTCGTGGCGGTCTCGTTCCGATTCTACGCAAACGAAGTCGTCAACGTCGTCGAGGAAGCCGGACGCAATCGCATTCCCATCGTTGCGATATCGGACAGCACGCTGTCTCCGCTGGCCAAGAGCGCCCGCGTTCTGTTCGCGGTTCCGGAGCATGAGTATACGTTCTCGCGTTCGCTCGCCGCTCCGATGTGCCTTGCCCAGGCCTTGACGGTGGCACTGGCAGCGCGGCTACAGAAGAACGACGTCAATCCGAGGATTCCAACGGTTACCGGTCAATAAAACGATTCGTCTCTTCACGCTCTCAGAAAACCAGTCGTCGTTCGGTTACAGGGGTCACTCGCACCATGTCTGGCGTTGGATGATGGGCACGAGGGCGGGACGTGATGACCTGCGGTTGTCCGGTCAAACCGGCCGTCTCAATGGCGAGCAGCGCGCGCATGTCCGCCAACCCCTCCTCGCCGTCAGCCTCGGGCGGCGTTCCGGCCTTGATGCAATCCGAAAAATACTCCACCTGCGCGCCAAAATGGTCGATTTGCGGAAACTGCGTTTCACGGACCACGCCGTCGCGGCGCAGGCGTAGTCGTGTTGCAGTCTCGAACCTGAAGCCGGGATCGAGTTCGAGATCGCCCAACGTTCCGACAACCCGATAAGTGTCGACGGCGGCCGCCCCGAAGCTGGCGACGAATTGCGCCAAACCGCCGGAAGGAAAGCGCAACAGAGCTGCAACCGACGCTTCCACCTCGCCAAAACGCGGGTCATCATCCGGCCGGTGCGCCATAGCCATGGCCTCAATCGGCTCTTCAGCAAAAATATGGCGAGCCGCATTGACGCAGTAAACGCCGAGGTCCTGGAGCGGTCCACCCCAACTCGCAGCTTTCAGTCTGTGGTTCCCTGCCGCCGCCTGCAAACTGAAAACCGATTGAAAGAAGAGCGGCCGGCCAATCGCGTCGTTGCGGATGTGTTCAAGGACCGCGACGGTTCCGGGTTCGTTGTGAAGCCTGTAGGCGGTCATCAGAAACACGCCGGCTTCGCGCGCAGCGGCAATCATGGCAACGGCATCTTGTTCGCTTGTGGACAGAGGCTTCTCGACCAGGACGTGCTTGCCGGCACGAGCCGCGCGAATTGCAAAGTCCGCATGCAGGTGGTTGGGCAAAGCAATGTACACCGCATCGATGTCATCGCTTCTCAAAAGCGCATCGTATCCATCATAGCCAACGATCTGGCCGATACTATGGAACTCCGCCAACCGCGCAGCCTTGTCCGGATCGCCCGTCACAATCGCGGTAACCTTCGAGTTTGTGGACTGTCCCACTCCCGGCAGGAAGGCTTGTTGAGAAATCCAGCCTGCGCCGACAACTGCATACTTGATCATCGTTTCCTCCCCGGGACTCGCATCGGATCGCGTGAGACGCCGTCGATTTTTCTCCAGCCTCGTCCGCTCTGTCAGTCATACAACGAAGGACGTGGCTCATATCTCAGGGTTGCGACGCCATTTCCGGCAAGCGCCTGCGCGACTTGCTCAGCGATGGCCGAGGCGACATAGCCGTCCCATGCGCTCGCTCCGACCGCCCCTCCAAACTTCACAGCGCTGACCCAGTCAGCCATCTGTCTACGATACGCCTCTTCGAACCTCGGCACCCAATTGTCCGGATACGAAAGACCACCGGCTCTGTCTCTGTTCAACAACGTAAGCGATGCCGGAGCCAGCGATATCGTGCCCTGCCGGCCGACCAGTTCGGCATGGACATGATAGCCGTAACTGGCGTTCACGAACACCTCGGTCGAAACAATCTCGTTCTTGTCGGTTTTCATCGTGATCATGAGAGGTTCGCCCCCGGGCCCCGCCTCCACGTGCACGGAGACCATCTCCGATCCCAAAAGCCAACGGCTGATGTCGATCTCGTGGACGAACGAATTCGTGATGGCCATCGAACCGTCGAACCACTCGGGCGCGCGAACGTTTCGGTGCACGTTGTGCAACAACACGGGTCCGCCTATTTCACCTGCGTCTTTGACGCGCTTGATCTCCCGGTAGCCCGGGTCAAATCGGCGCATGTATCCGACCTGGATGAGCCTGCGGCCCAAGGCAACTTCGGCCCGCACCACGTCGAGGGCACCGGCCGCCGAAGACGCCAAAGGCTTTTCGCAGAGAACAGGCTTTCCTGCCTCAATGCAGGCGAGCGTCAGCGCGGCATGTGTGACATCGGGCGATGCAATCAGAACCGCGTCGATCTGATCCGATGCGATTAGCGATCGAGCATCCGAAAAGACAGCCGCTCCAACGGCCACTGCCTGCGCCCGAGTCGGGTCGGGGTCAAAAATCCCGGCAAGATGAGCACCGGGGGTTTCGTGTCGGAGTATCCGAGCATGCTCGGCGCCCATTACACCCGTCCCGATGACTCCAACCCCGATACTCATTTCAGCTCTCCTCCCGACGTCGCGCAAGGATGCCCCCGGGGCAGGTCGAGACCTGAGCGCTTCTTGTGCGACGACATCAGATCGTACGGTTCATTGCACGACTTCGTATCCGGCAGACGCCATCAAACGCGTCAATTCGGCGTGGCCCTTCGTGGCCATCTCGAGCGGGGGACTGATCTTCGGATCCTGCTCCGCCTCGACGACGAACCACCCCTCATAGCCATAAGACGCCAGGCGGCCGATGATCGCGGCGAAGTCGAGCGAGCCGTCGCCTGGAACGGTGAACGCCCCCTTCACCACCGCATCGAGGAAGCTCTCTTGCTTCCGGTCGAGCTTGTCGATGACGCCGCTGCGGACGTCTTTGGTATGCACATGGCTGATGCGCGAATGATGCTTATCGATGACACGCAAGACATTGCCGCCGGCAAAAGCCATGTGGCCGGCATCGAACAGCAGCGGTAGCGCCTCGCTCGAGTTCGCCATGAGCAGGTCGAGTTCAGCTTCGGTCTCGATCGCCGCTGCCATGTGGTGATGGTAGGCAATCGGCATTCCCTGCCCGGCGCACCACTCGGCGAAGTCAGTCATCTTGCGCCCATACGCCCTGATCTCCTCGCCCGAAAGCCTGGGTTTGGTATCGAGCGGCGCGGAGCGAACGCCCTGGATCGAACGCGCAGTCTCGCCGTAGACGATGCAGGGCGCCTTGGCCGCAATGAAAAACTCCATCTGGGCGCGAATGCGGTCCTTTTCCCGCTCGATGTCACCATCGAGCAGAAGGCCGGAGAACCAGCCGCCACACACGGAGATGCCGAACCGTGCGAGGATCGGCCCGAGCTCCTTCATGTTCATGGGGAAGCGCCGTCCGGTCTCCATTCCCGTAAAACCGGCGACGCTCGCCTGACGCAAACACTCTTCGAGACTCACGTCATCGGACAGTTCGGCGAGATCGTCATTCCACCAGGCAATGGGAGCAATTCCAAGTTTCGCTTTCATGGCCTCCTCACACCCCGATGCGCTGCTTCGCGCGGATCTCTTCTTGCTGCTTGCGCGCGCCTCGAACCGTCTCGCGCGAAGATACTTGGGGCACACCCACGTCCCAGTCCGCGTCGCCAGGAACCCAGGAATACGCGTCCGAGGCGATCGACAGCACAGTGGTGCGGTCGTTGCCTTTGGCCCATTCGAGTGCGGCAACAAGGTCGGCGATGCTCTCGCAATGCCGTGCAGCCGCCCCCATGGACTCCGCGTGCTTGGCAAAATCGACGTGAGCAGGATTGTCGCGATTCTGAATTCGACAGTCGGTCAACAAGTTGTTGAAACCTGGCACGCCCTTGAATTGTTGCAACCGGTTGATGACCGCGAAGCCGCCATTGTCACAGACGACAACGATCATCTTGTGACCGCTCAGAACCGTCGAATAGATGTCCGAGTTCATCATCAGATAGGTACCGTCGCCGACCATCACGATCGGCGTGCCGCCGAGTCCGCCGGGCCCGGAATTGGCCATCGCATGGCCCCAACCCGCTGCGATCTCGTAGCCCATGCAAGAGAAGCCGAACTCAAGGTCGAAGGTGTTCGGCGCCTTGACGCGCCAGCCCTTTGCCACTTCGCCGGGCAGTCCGCCGGCGGCTGAAATCAAAGTATCTTTGTCGCCGGCCGACGCATTCACCGCTTGGACTATCTGCGCATAGGTCGGCACCGGTGCGTTGCCGGGAGCCTGCAATGACTCGAGCAGCGCGTCCCATTCCCTGAAAAGCGCCTGAGCGCGCGCCATGTGGCCGGGGTCGACGCGCCACGCGTCGAGTGCCGCATCGAGTTCTTCAATCCCCTCGCGCGCGTCGCCCACCACCGCCAGCGCACGATGCTTCACCGCATCGAACCTCGCCGTGTTGATCGAGATGAAACGCGCGTCCTGGCTGAAGGCAGTCCATGATCCCGTCGTGAAATCCTGAAGGCGCGTGCCGACCGCAAGGATAACATCAGCTTCGGCTGCGAGCGCATTCGCTGAGGTCGAGCCAATGATCCCGATCGGCCCCGCATGGGCGGGGTGATAGTGGGTCACCGCGCCCTTGCCGGCGATCGTCTCCACAACAGGAATTCCACGCTTCACCGCAAAATCCGCGACGACGTTTCCCGCCAGCGAGTAGCGCACGCCGCCGCCGGAGATGAGGATCGGCTTCCTCGCTGTCTTGAGGAGCGCGGCTGCGTCAGCGAGCCTCTGTCGGTCGGGACGCGGACGCGGAATTGCCCAGGTTCGAGGCTCGAAGAAGACCTCGGGATAGTCGAAGGCCACCTCCTGGGTGTCCTGTGGCAGCGCCAGAAAGGCCGGACCGCAGTCAGCCGGATCGAGCATGGCGGCCACGGCCTGCGGGAGCGAAGAGATGATCTGCGCGGGATGAGTGATCCGATCCCAATAGCGCGTGACCGCCTTGAAGGCGTCGTTCACGGTGACGGTCGGGTCGCCAAAGTGCTCGACCTGCTGGAGAACCGGATCCGGTAGGCGATTGGTGAAGGTATCGCCAGCGATGAGAAGTACGGGCAGGCGGTTTGCGTGAGCCGTTCCCGCCGCCGTCACCATGTTCAGAGCGCCGGGGCCAATAGACGACGTCGCGACCATGATTTGCCGCCGAAGCTTGGCCTTGGCGAAACCGACGGCCGCCAGCGCCATCGACTGCTCGTTCTGTCCGCGCCAGGTCGGCAGCCGATCCTGCACCGCCTCCAGGGCTTCGGACAGGCATGTCACGTTCCCATGACCAAAAATGCCGAAGACGCCGGCGAACAGGGGCGCGCGAACTCCGTCGATTTCGGTGAACTGTTGAGTCAGCCATCGCACCAGGGCCTGGGCCATGGTGAGTCGGATTGTGGCGCCGGTCATGTTGTCGCCTCCCTCGCCGGTTTGTGAGGACCATAACCTCTTGCATTGAATATTGACAATAACATTTTTTCGCAACAATTATTGCGGACGATGTCTTCCCCCTTCAGAACGTGCTCGATTTTTTCGAAGGTCGCCTCAACACCGTTCTCTTTCGCGAACAGGGAATTCCGACATGCCCAAACCGAAGCTTCGCATCGGCCTCATCGGTAGCGGATTCATGGGTAAGACCCACGCTTTCGGTTACTCCATCGCCGCGCGTGTCTTCGACCTCCCCTTCGAGCTGGAACTGCATGCGGTCGCGGATATCAGCGACGAGGTGGCCGCGAAAGCGGCCTCGGCCCTGGGTTTCGCGCGCTCGACCTCGGACTGGCGCTCGCTCGTGGCGGACCCGGCTATCGACGTCGTGAACATCACCACGCCCAACGCGCTCCACAAGGAAATGGCATTGGCTGCAGTTGCCGCGGGCAAACATGTGTATTGCGAAAAGCCGCTAGCGCCGCTTGCGACAGACGCCCGCGAAATGGCCGAGGCCGCCGAAGCGGCCGGAGTCAAGACGCAGGTCGGCTTCAACTATCTTTGCAATCCCATGCTCGGCCTCGCGCGCGACATGATCGCGGCGGGAGAACTCGGCGAGATACGTGGCTACCGCGGCGTGCACGCCGAAGACTACATGGCCGACACAAACGGGCCGTTCACCTTCCGGCATGAGCCGGTGGGCGGCGGCGCGCTGGCGGACATTGGCAGCCACGCACTGGCCACTGCCGAATTCCTGTTGGCTCCAACCGCCGGACCGATCATTCGCGTCATGGGCGATTGCGTCACGATGATCAAGGAACGGCCGGACGGCAAGGACGGCCGGAGGCGTGTCGAGGTCGACGACGTTGGCCGGGCTTTCCTTCGCTTCGCGAACGGCACCTCCGGCTCGATCGAGGCGAATTGGATTGCGACGGGGCGAAAGATGCAACACGACTTCGAGGTTTATGGAAGCAGAGGCGCCCTCGCCTTCAGCCAGGAACGATTCAGCGAGTTGCATTTCTTCTCGACCGACGACCGCGGTGGCCGTCAAGGATTCCGCCGGATCGAGGCAGGTCCGGAGCATCCGCCATATGGCCTGTTCTGCGTTGCGCCAGGCCACCAGCTTGGTTTCAACGACCTGAAGGCGATCGAGGTCGCGAATTATCTTTACGCAATCGCTGGACGTCGATCGGAGCCATTCAACTTCCGCGCTGGCCTGCGCATTCAAACGCTCGTCGAGACCATTCACGCATCAAGTCGCGCCGGAGCGTGGAAGGATGTCCCCTGAGAACATTTTCATCGCTCGAGCGCGCGCGTATTCAGCCTCTCAGAGGTCTTCGAGACGGCGCCAAGAATGTTGCACGCGGCGGTCGTCTCTGCTGAACGCAAAATAATAACCGCCGCCGCCGGGCTGGTCATGTGCTCGATCAATCGCGACGCCCGAATAATGGCAATACAGCAGAGTGCCGACGCCACCGTGGCCGACGAAAAGCACGTCACCCGGTTTATTCCGAGCCAGGACGTGCTCGACCTCACGGACGATGCGCAGCTGGGCGTCGACCGCCCGCTCCCAGCCTCGAACGCTGATTTGGGGGTGCGCAAAGAACTGATCGGCGACCGCCTGAAACTCGTCAGGCATCAAGAAGCCCGTTGCAGATCGGTCATTCTCATGCATCGCCTCCCGCAGTTCTACCT
Organism: Bradyrhizobium ingae; assembly: GCF_055791185.1. NCBI lineage: Bacteria > Pseudomonadati > Pseudomonadota > Alphaproteobacteria > Hyphomicrobiales > Nitrobacteraceae > Bradyrhizobium > Bradyrhizobium ingae. Next base: position 168,388 of record NZ_JBVUBB010000001.1, on the reverse strand, counting down.
CGATGTTTAGCTTGGCGGCGATGATCTCAGCCGTCTCGATCGCCTTTCGCTCGCCACTGGAGATGATCTGCGTGGTGCGTGAGAGCTGCCGAGTACCCGCGACTGTAGCAGTGCGGGCCCTCCCGACTTCACTCAGCCCCCAGGATGGGACCGGGATCGCCGGATCAATGTTCACCTGGGGATGGGTGAGATAGCGCACGAGGCTCGTCATGAGCAAGCACCCGGCGTCGAGACCCGCAGGCCCTCGGCATCGAACACGTGCACGTCGGGAGCCGCAGCAATCAGCGTGGTCCGCTCGCCCGGCGTCGGCGTCTGCCGGCCGCGCACCTCGGCAACGAACAGCCTGTCGTCGGCACGGCGCAGATAGGCGAAGGAGGATTCACCGAGACGTTCGACCAACTCGACGACGCCTTCCACGGCGAAGGAACCGTCTTCTCCCCGGGCAAGATGCTCCGGACGGACGCCGACCGTCAGCCCATCGCCGACCTTCAATGAGGTCGCCGGCAGATCGAAGCTGCGAAAGCCCTGCCCCGCGACGCGTGCGCATCCGCCCTCGACGCTAGCGACCTTCGCCTCGAAGAAATTCATCGCAGGCGAGCCGATGAAGCCGGCGACGAACAGATTGGCTGGCGTATAGTAGAGATCGAGCGGCCTGCCGACCTGCTCGATGCAGCCTTTGTTCATCACGACAATGCGGTCGGCGAGCGTCATCGCCTCGACCTGGTCGTGCGTGACATAGACGATCGTCGACTTGAGCATGCGATGCAGATTCGCGATCTCGACGCGTGTCGAGACACGCAAGGCCGCATCGAGATTGGAAAGCGGCTCGTCAAACAGGAAAACGGCAGGCTCCCGCACGATCGCACGGCCGATGGCGACACGCTGACGCTGCCCGCCGGAGAGATCGCGTGGATAGCGCTCGAGCAGTTCCTCGAGCCGCAGCATACGGGCCGCCTCCGTGACGCGCCGCTCGCGCTCAGTCGGCTGCACCCCGGTGAATTTCAACCCGAACGTCATGTTCTTGCGCACATTCATGTGCGGATAGAGAGCGTAGGACTGGAATACCATCGCGATGCCACGCTCCGCGGGTGCGAGCGTGTTGACGAGCTTGCCGGCGATATGGATGTCGCCGCCCGACGCGCCGTCGAGCCCGGCAATCATCCGCAGAAGCGTCGACTTGCCGCATCCTGACGGCCCGACGAGAACGACGAATTCGCCGTCCTCGATGCTCAGGTTGACGTCGTTGAGCACCGTCGTCGCGCCATAACGCTTGTTGAGGTGCTCTATGTGCAGATTGGCCATTCTGACAACCTATTTGACTGCGCCGGAGGTGAGGCCTGCGATGAGTTGGCGCGAGAGGATCACGTAGATTATGACGACCGGCAGGATCGCCATCGACAGCGCGGCAAGCACGGAATTCCAGTCGGTGATGTACTGGCCAAGAAACTGCTGCACGCCGAGCGTGACCGTATGCGTCGAGTCGCTCGACGTCAGGATCAGCGGAAACCACAGGTCGTTCCAGATCGGCACGATGGTGAATACAGCGACGGTCGCGATCGCCGGCCGCAGCAGCGGCGCGACCACCTCGAAGAAAATGCGGGTTTCCGGCACACCGTCGCAGCGCGCGGCGTCGCGCAAGTCCTTGGGAATCTGCTGGATGAACTCGCTCAATATGAAGATCGACATAGGCAAGCCTTGCGCGACATAGACGAGCACCAGGGCCGTCAGCGTGTCGTTGAGGCCCGCAGAGCGCATCATGTTGAGGATCGCAACGGAGCCAAGGCGGATCGGCACCATGATGCCGATCGACAAGAAAAGTGCGAGCGCCGTCGAACCGCGAAAACGGTATTCGGTCAGCGCCCAGGCCGCCATCGCGCCAAACAGCAGCACGAGTGCCATGCTGACGAGAGTCACGATCAGTGAATTCGAATAATAGGTCAGGATATGCGAGGAGCGGAAAACCTTCTCATAGCCGATGAGGCTGAAGGTTGTGGCATCCGGTGGCGCGAGCGGGCTGCCGAAGATGGCGCTGCGTACCTTGAACGAATTCATCACCACGAGCAGGATCGGACCGACCGCCAGCAGGCTGTAGGCGATCAGGACGAGATGAACACCGAAGCTCCTTGCACGCTGCTCCGTCGTCATACCGCCCTCCTCAGAACGCGTAGCGGCGGATGCGCCGCTGCACGAGGAAGAGATAAAGGCAGAGGCCGACGAGGATGATGAAGAACATCACGGTCGCGACCGCGGAGCCCATCGTCGGATTTCCGAGCTGAAGCTGATTGCCGAAGAAGGTGCGGTAGAAGAACGTGCCGAGAATGTCGGTCGCGAAATTCGGCCCTGCAAGCGCGCCCTTGACCGAATAGATCAGATCGAAGGCGTTGAAGTTGGCAACAAAGGTCAGGACCGAGACCAGGCTGATCGTCGGCAGGACGAGCGGAAGCTTGATGTGGAAGAATATGCGGAAATGTCCGAGCCCGTCGACGCGCGCCGCGTCGATCAGTTCTTCGGGGATGTTGAGCAGCGCGGCATAGATCAACATCATCGGGATGCCGACAAATTGCCAGACGGAAATGAGGGACAGGGTCACGAGCGCGCTCGATTCAAGACCAAGCCAGGGAGCGAACAGTGAGCCCAACCCCACGGCCTTCAAAGCGCCGGAAGCGACGCCCCAGAGCGGGGATAGGATCAGGTTCCAGGAGAAGCCGACGATGACAACCGAAAGCATCGTCGGCAGAAACATGACGGTGCGATAAAAGCCCCTGAGCCTCAGGCCCGGCAGGCTCAGCAATCCTGCGAGCGCGATACCGATCGGGTTCTGCACGCACATGTGCACGGCGAAGAATATCAGATTGTTGCCGAAGGCATTCCAGAACGGCTTCGACCACAGCGCATCACCGAGCAGCGTTTCGAAGTTGGCAAGGCCGACGAAATATCGGGCCCCGGTCGGATCGCTTGTGTATGTAGAGAGCGCCATCGTCGCGACGAGCGGATAGATCGAGAACAAGGTGTAGATGGCGACCGCCGGTCCGAGAAAGAACAGCAGCAGGCCCGCGAGCTTTGCGCGAGGCATCTGGGCGGTGATGTTCGAGACCGATTCGGGCATGACGGAAAGAGATCAAACCTACCGTGCGTTATCGTCCCTCTCCGCGCCTTGAGGCTCGCGCCTCGTTAGCGGAGTGTGCAGCAACTATCGAATGAAACAAGGAAAGTACCTCTCCCCGCGAAAGCAGGGAGAGGGATCGGCATCACTTGGCAGGCTTGTACCACTTGTCGAGGCCGTCCTGCAGTTGCTTGCCGGCGGCATCAGGCGTCAGCTTGCCGTTGACGACCTGCGCCGACACGTTCCAGAGCTCGTTTTCCAGATTTGGCGTGCCACGCGACAGGATCTGATACGAGTTGCGGATCGTCGACTTGCAGGTCTGCCGCCATCCAACCATCGTCGCGGCGACGTCGTCGTCGACCTTCACCGGAGTCTTGGCGAGGGGGAAGAAGCCGGGAAGTGCGTTGGCGTAGATCGTTGCGAATTCCGGCGTCGCCAGCCATTCCAGGAACTTCTTCGCGTCTTCCTTGTTCTTCGAGGCCGCGTTCACGCCCATCGCGATATCGGTATGATCGGAGATGTAGCAATCCGTCATGCCGGCCGGTTGTGGCGGCGGGAATGCGCCCATGGCGAATTTCGCCTGGCCGCGGAACGTCGAAATGTCCCACGAGCCAGCCGCATAGATCGCGCCCTTGCCGAGCGAGAACAGGTTCTGGCTGTCAGCGTAGGTCTGCGCCTGGAAGCCTGATCCGAGATATGGCGCCCAGCCGGCGATCTCCTTGAAGGCCGCGACATATTGCGGGTCGGTGAACTTCTCCTTGCCTGCAATCAGATTGGCGCGGCCGGTCTCGCCTTTCCAATAGTCGGGGCCGATGTTCTGGAATCCCATGGTCGCGGCCTCCCACTGGTCAGCCGTGCCCATCACCAGCGGGACGTAGGTGCCGTCCTTCTTGAATTTCTCAAGCACGGCGTGGAATTCATCGAGCGTCTTCGGCTCGGACGCGCCGACCTTGGCGAACGCTTCCTTGTTGTAGATGAACCCTGCGATGACGGAGGCGATCGGAACACAGAAGGTGGTTTTGCCGTCGTCGGTTTGCCATGCGGCCTTCGCGACATCAGAGAAATTGTCCATGCCCTTGAGGCCGTCGACCGGATCGAGCTGATGCTTCTGATAGAGCGCCAGCGAGGCGTCGAACGGTCGGCACGTGATGAGATCGCCAGCGGTGCCGCCATCGAGCCGCGCGTTGAGGGCGGCGTTGTATTCCTTGGGCGCCGAGGGCGAGAATTCGATCTTGATGTCGGGATAATGCTTGTTGAAGGCGGGAATGATCTTCGAGTTCCAGATGTCGGCGTCGTCATTGCGCCAGCTCTCGATCTTCAGCGAGCCTGCCTGGGCCGACGCAAGCCCCGCAAGCAACGCCAACGCGGCAACCTCAGCTCCCATTGCAGCCTTGAATGTCCGTCTCATGCTACGCTCCCTTGTTCGGGCCTTCGCCCTTGATCTCGTTGACGCTTGCGCGGCGCAACGCGTCGTCTATCCGGCCTTCTGCAGCCGTGAGCCACGTAACGGCTTCGCTCATGCTGACGACACCGCAGGCAATCAGGACGGCCGGCTTGACCTCGCCGCCAGCCTCGCGCAGCGCCGCTTCCGCTTTGGCATCGCTGACATCAGCGATTGTCGCGACGATCCCGCGCGCGCGTTCGCGCAATTTCACATTGTCGGCCTTCAGATTGACCATCAGGCCCTGATGGATGTGACCAAGCTCGAATCCCATCAAGGATGAGAGCATGCCGAGCGCTGCCTTTTGCGCAGCTCCGGCCGCGAGTCGTGTCGAGCCGCGCAGCGCCTCCTCCCCGCTCTCGAGCAGGATCGACGCGTCGGCGCCCACGAGCAAGGGCGAACCTGGGCGATGCGCGATACCGATCACGAAAGCGCCGCGGCGGCGCGCCTCTGCGGCGGCCGCGACGGTGAACGGCGTCGAGCCACTTGCGGATACGACAATCACGGCATCACGAGAGAGGTCACCGAGCGCGGCCATGGCGCGCTCGCCGGCCGCCGCATCGTCCTCCGCAGCCCCATCGATGCGGAATGGCTCGGCGGTCCCTCCGGGCAGGACAATTGCGATGCGGCTTTGCTCAAGGCCGAACGTGCCAGGAAGCTCAGCGGCATCTTCGGCCGCGGCAAGACCGGAGGAGCCTGCCCCCGCATAGACCAGACGTCCGCCTGAGCGCCAGATCGCGGCGAGGCGCAGCGCGGCGGCGCGGATGTCGGCGGAGACAGCCGCGACCGAAGCAATTGCCCGACGGTACGATGCGAGCATCGCCTCCGCGAACATCGCCTCATCCGCCATCACGACACCTCCGATGTCGCGCCACCTCTCTGCGTCCGTCTCCGAGCTCGGCAGTACCGACATCGTGAATACCAATGGTAGATACCTCTTGTATTTGTTTTAGCCACGTGACATACCACTTGTCTAGAGGCGTTAAGAAATTTTTTAGGAGGCTCCTTGGCGACGGCCCAGTTCTTCCTCGGTGTGGACGGCGGCGCGACCCGCTGCCGTGCGAGATTGCGGGACTCATCGGGCCGCGAGCTCGGACGCGGTCTCGGGCCGGCTTCGAACATTTATCTCGATTTCGACGAGGCCATGCGGGTCGTCCGGGAAACGATCGAGTCAGCGATCGCCGACGGCGCGCCAAGACAGGAGATCGCTGTCGGCCTCAGCCTTGCCGGGCTTTCGGACGACAAGGAAGCAGAGCGCGTCGCCGCCGCTCTGCCCGGCTTTGCGCGCATCGTCGCTGTCAATGATGCTGTCGCCGCCTGCGTCGGTGCCAATGGCCTCGGCGACGGCGGCCTGATCATCGCGGGCACGGGCTCCGCGGGCATCGCCCGCGTGGGAGCTCGGACGACGATTATCGGCGGACGCGGGTTCTGGCTCGGCGACGACGGATCTGCCGCGCGCCTCGGCGAGTCGGCGTTGCGTGCGACGCTGCGTGCGATCGATGGCCTCGAGCCGATGAGCGGCCTGGCGCAAGCGCTCGGGCGCCATTTCGATGACGATCCGTTGCGGATGAGCCGCTGGGCAGCGGACGCGAGACCCAGAGACTACGGCGCCTTCGCACCCCAGATCCTCGATGTTGCCAGGTCCGGAGATATGCGCGCGCGCGAAATCGTCGGCGAAGCAGCGGACGCGATAGCGGCGCTTGCGAACGCATTGAGGGCACTCGGCGCCGAACGCATTGCGCTCGCAGGCGGGTTCGGCGAGCCCTTGCGTCCCTTCTTGCCGCCCGATGTGGCCAAGCGCCTCGCCCCGCCGCGGCGCGATGCGGTCGATGGCGCAATCCTGCTTGCCGGCGGAACGCTCGCGGAGGACGCGGCATGTCCATGACGGTCGAAACCGCGCCGGGCCAGAAGCTTTATCGTGCCGTGGTCGACGCGCTTCGGCGCGAGATCGAGACCGGGCGCTTCGCGGAAACGCAATTGCTTCCGGCCGAGCGCGTATTGTGCGAGCTGCTCGATGTGTCGCGCACCACGCTGCGCAAGGCGATTGCGGATCTGATCGCCGAAGGAGTGCTGTTTCACCGCCATGGCGCCGGCACCTTCATCCATCGCGCAACGCCGCGCGTCGAACAACCCTCGTCGCGCCTGACGAGCTTCACGGAAGACATGCGGCTGCGCGGACTGGAGGCGAGTTCGCGCGAGATCGAGCGCGGCGTGTTCCTGCCGACGCCGGAAGAGGCCATGATGCTTGGCGTAAGGCCGAACGAACGCGTCTTCCGGCTCGGCCGACTGCGCTTGGCCGACGGTTCGCCGATGGCGATCGAGCGTGCTGCCGTACCAATACGTTTTCTTCCTGAACAGGATTCGGTCGGCGGCTCGCTCTACGAGGCGCTCTCTGCCAAAGGCTTCAGGCCCACCCGCGGCCTGCAGCGCTTGCGTGCAACCCTCGTCGATCATGCAGATGCGGAACTGCTCGGCGTCGCACCGGACAGCCCTGCGCTCTATATCCAGCGTATCGCTTACTTGGCCGACGGATCCTGTGTCGAGTTCACGAAATCGTGGTACCGCGCCGACGCCTATGATTTCGTCTCCGAACTCACGCTGTCGCCACCGACCCGAAAGGCGCACCGATGACGACTCACATGCTCCAGGAGATCGGCGAGGCAGGCGATGCGGTTGCGCGCCAGCTTAGCCAGAATGCGGAGCGGTTCGCTGAACTTGGGGCACGTCTGCGCGCCCTCGATCCGCCGCTCGTCGCGACCATTGCCCGCGGCTCGTCGGATTGCTGCGCGCTCTATCTGAAATACCTCGTCGAGATCGTTTCGGGGGTGCCTTGTGCCTCCATCGGGCCCTCCATCGCGACGCTCTATCGTACCCCGATGCGGCTCGAAGGCGGCGTTTCCGTCGCAATCTCCCAATCGGGGCGCAGCCCGGACATCGTCGAAATGCAGCGCGCCGCGCGACGCGGCGGTGCGCTGGCCGTCGCGCTGGTCAACGACGTCGCCTCGCCGCTCGCGCAAGAGGCCGAAGTGCTGCTGCCCTTGTGCGCCAGCACGGAGCGTTCTGTCGCCGCGACCAAATCGATGGTTGCAGGTCTCGCCGCGGGCGCTAGCCTCGTCGCGGCCTGGCGCGAGGATCGACAGCTCGCAGACGCCCTCGCCGGCCTGCCGGACGTCCTGCGCGGGCAAGCGGAGCCGCCGCCCCCGGAGATGCTGGAGAGGCTCGCAAATGCCCGGAGCGCCTTCGTGCTCGGCCGCGGCGCGACGCTTGCCATCGCAGCGGAGGCGGCGCTGAAGCTCAAGGAAACCTGCGCGATTCACGCCGAAGCCTACTCCGCGGCGGAGGTACTGCACGGCCCGGCCGAACTTGTGGCCTCGGGCTTTCCCATCATCGCCTTCCTGCCATCCGACGCGGCGCGCGAAGGCATGTTGCCGACGCTCACGGCGCTGGCCAATGCGGGCGCGACGGTGATTGCAATCGAAGCGGGCGGCACCGACAGGGCCGATCGTCTCACAACGGCAAGGGTCGAGGCGACACTGCTGGAGCCGATCGTCATGATCCATCGCTTCTACCGCCTTGCCGAGGCGCTTGCGCTCCGGCTCGGGCGCGATCCTGACCACCCGCGCAACCTGCGCAAGGTGACGGAGACTGTGTGATGATCGTTCTGTCCGGCGCGCGGATTTTCGATGGCGAACGCTTTCTCGACGACCATGCTGTTGTCGTCGAAGGCGAGCGTATCACTGCAATCGTCCCTTACGCCGAGAGACCCGGCGGCGCCTTACGCGATCTCGACGGCGGCCTGCTGGCGCCCGGCTATATCGATGTGCAGGTCAATGGCGGGGGCGGCGTCCTGTTCAACGAGGATCCGACGCCCGAAGGCATCGCCCGTATCGCCGCCGCGCATCGCAAGCACGGCACCGTCGGGCTGCTGCCGACGCTGATAACCGACGCGCCGCAAGTGACGGCCACCGCCATTGCCGCCGCGCACGAGGCGCGGCGTCTGACGCCAGCTTCGCTTGGAATCCATCTGGAAGGACCTTTCCTGGATCCACGCCGCAAGGGCGCGCATGAGCTGAGATACATCCGCAACCTTGAGGCTGACGACATCGCGGCAATCGTCGGTGCGAATTGCGGCTCGGTCATGCTGACGCTCGCGCCCAATCGGGTTGGGGTGGAGAGCGTCGCCGAACTTTCCCGGCATGGCGTGCTCGTCTCGCTCGGCCACTCCGAGGCGACCTACAAAGAGGCACACGCCGCGGTCGAAGCCGGCGCGCGAGCATTCACCCATCTGTTCAATGCGATGAGTGCGCCGGCCGTGCGCGAAGCGGGCATGGTCGGCGCAGCGCTCGATCTCGACGAGCCGTTCGTCGGCATCATCGCCGACGGCCATCACGTGCATGAGGCGAACCTGCGAATCGCGCTTGCCGCCAAACGGCACGATCGTTTCATGCTGATTACCGACGCGATGCCGCCGGCGGCCGGTGGTCCCGATCAATTCGATCTGCTGGGCCGCCGCGTGACATGCGTTGACGGTTGCTTGCGGCTCGATGATGACACGCTCGCCGGCTCGGTGCTGACCATGGACCAGGCGGTGCGCTATGCCGTCAACGTCCTAAGGCTCGAGCTCGGCGACGCTCTCGCGATGGCCTCGCGCGTTCCGGCAACCTTTTTGCGGCGCGAGACCGAGCTCGGCCGCATCGCGCCCGGCAATCTGGCGAGCCTCGTGCATCTCGATGACGATTTGCACGTGCGCGAAACCTGGATCGAGGGCCGCCCGACCGCTGGCCTCTCCTGATGCAGGAATCCGCGGGGCGTTGAAGGAGGTGTGCGATGCCCTCTTTATCGATTTCAACCGAGCGGCGCGTCCGCGTTCTCGTGGTTGGCCTTGGCACCATGGGAACGAGCCATGCCCGCGCCTACACAGCAATCGAAAAGTTTGAACTCGCGGGCTTCTGCACCTCTCGCGCAGCCGATCGACATGACCTCGAAACCGAATTTCCGGGCCTGCCGCGATTCGAGCGATACGACGAGGCACTCGCGGCGCTGCGTCCGGACGCCGTCGCGATTTGCACCTACACCGAACATCACGCCGCCATGGCTCTTCAGGCCTTCGCGGCAGGTGCGCATGTATTCTGCGAAAAGCCGCTGGCCGACTCGCTGGAGGCCGCCAGGAGCGTGGTCGAAGCCGCGCAAGCAAGCGGAAGGGCACTGCTGATCGGCTATATCCTGCGCGTCCACCCCTCATGGTCGCGCTTCGTCGAGATCGGCCGCACGCTCGGGAAGCCGCTCGTGATGCGCATGAATCTCAACCAGCAATCGGCCGGCTCTTTCTGGGAGGTTCACAAGAAGCTCATGCTGTCGACCTCGCCCATCGTCGATTGCGGCGTGCACTACGTCGACATCATGTGCCAGGTGACGCGCTCGCGGCCGATAGCGGTGCATGCGGTCGGGGCGCGGCTTACGGACGAGATTTCGCCCAGCACGTACAATTATGGCCATCTTCACATCATGTTCGAAGACGGATCGGTCGGTTGGTACGAGGTCGGCTGGGGGCCGATGATGAGCGAGACCGCTCATTTCGTGAAGGACATCGTGGGGCCGAACGGCAGCGTGTCGATCGTTGCCAAGGAAAGCGCCGATGCGAATGCGCGTTCCGCGGATCATGACACGCACACGCGCACCAACGCGATTCGCATCCATCACGCGGCCCTGAACCCGGAACGCAACTTCGAAAAGCCCGATGAGCTCCTCTCCACGGAAGACGAGCCCGGTCATCAGGAACTCTGCGAGCGCGAACAGCGGCTGTTTCTGAAAGCGATTCGCGGCGAGATCGATCTGTCCGAACACCACGAGGCCGCGATCAACTCGCTGAGCATCGTCTTCGCGGCCGACGCCAGCGTTCACAGCGGCGAAGTCGTTCGCCTGTAGCGACTGTTTCTCGGATGGGGCCGTCGCACGCGACGCCGAGCCCGGCCGTGAGCGTAAGCACCGGTCGCAAAAAAAGCACCCGGCAGTTTCCTGCCGGGTGCTTGTCCGTCCGTTTGAACGAACTTAGAAGTTGCGCTGAGCGCGGAGGAGCATGCTGACCGAGTTCTGGTCCTTCAGCTCATACACGCCTGCCGGCTTGGCGGCGGTCGTGATGCCCGGGCTGTTGATGGAGCCCGAGTACTTCTGGTCGAGACGGGTCCAGTTCACGTCAGCCGTGAACGCCAGGTTCTTGACCGGGGTCCACACGGTGTTGACACCGATAACCGCGAAGTTGAAGTCCGGGTTACAGGTCGAACCGGCCACGGCGATCGCCGCGAAGTTCGTGCAGATCAGAGCCTTGCCCGTGTCGCCGTACTTCAGCTGAGCATAGCCACCGTAGATGGCGCTCGCCCAGTTCGGGTTCCAGTTGTGGGTGTAGCCACCGCGGAAGCCCCAGGTCTTGACGGTATCGATACCAGTGCCGGTGCCGAAGACGCCGTCAGCAAGGCCCGCGAAAGCGGTGCTCTGATACGCGCCGGTGCCACTGCCGCTGAACATGAAGAAGCTCTGCGGGAACAGGCTCTGGAAGTTGTAACGGGTCGCACCATCCGTGTAGACGGCCTGCAGGTTGATCGTGTCGCCCGGACCAGTCGGGATGTTCTTGATCGACAACGCACCCTGGACAGCCCAGCCCCACTTGTCAGCCGGATGACCGCTGAGTTCGGTGGTGCCGTAGTAGGCGGGATGGATGTCATGCGCGGCAACCGAGATCTGGGCCAGACCCCAGGCCTGATCGACGCGGATCGCACCGACGATATCGGGAACGCGGGTACCACCCCAGTCCGCGACGCCGTAGTTGCCCTGCACGAAGGCAGCCGAAGCAGCCGTGGCCGCGGTGAAGCCGTTGACGTTCCAGAGGTTCGACTGACCACCAGCCGCCGTCGTCAGATCCTGCAAGGCCACCGAACCGGTGATGCCCTGGCCGAAATCAGCCGTGTAAGCAACCTGGTTCACGCCGGTGACGTTGTTCGAGCCGCCCGGAATGGTGTCGGGACCGCCAGCCGGATAGCTCTGCCACGGAGTATCGAAGATCGAGACCGTACGGCCGAAGGTGAAGCCGGCGAACTGGATGAACGCATGGTAGAGACCGAGCCCGGCGGAGCCGGTCGAGAACGCCGACGGGTTGCTGCCGGTGACCGCGGTCGTATCCCAGGTGAAGATCATGTCAGCGTAGGTGCGAACCACGCCATACTCGGTCGCCGTGCGGGTATCGACCGTGAAGTCCATACGAGCGCGGCTGAACCAGTAGTTGGTCAGACGGTTGTTCGAACCCTGGTTACCGGACGAGCTGCTCTGCTGGATGTTGTAGTCGCCAGCGCCAACCGACGTGTCGGCACGAACGTAACCACCGAACTTGATGCAGGTATCAGTGCCCGGCATGTAGTAGAAACCGGCTCCGTACAGGGAGCAGATCTTCACGTATTCGACCGCCTTGGCCTTCACGGGAAGATCGGCTGCCTGTGCTCCGCCAACGGCGATCAGAGCCGCCGCCGAGCCAAGCATAAGGCTCTTCGTCAATTTCATTTGCTTACCTCCAAGTTGGTGTTGGGCGGCTCGGACGCGATCGAAGACGCGGCCTCCTGCCCCTCAATTCCCCAAGTCCGCACCCAGGTTCCGGCTGCGGAAACGACTTCGAGGTGCCCCCCTCCGTCGCTAAATTGGATATAATTTAACAAAACAATCATCTCAATTGATTGTTTTATTCAATCGATCGTTCGCGGCGAGCTGTTGTATGCGCGCAACACCGCAAAAACCCCGGGGTTTCGGGCCAATTCTGATTGAAATAACAACAAAAAACCCTCGGGGGGCATCCCGAGGGTTTCCTTGGAGGTTTAGCGAGTGGCGCTTCAGAACCCTTCGTTGAAAGAGTTTGAGCTGCTCGTAAACACCAGCAATGATTATTTTAATTAATTGATCTTTGCAAGCCTCTATTTGCGCCGATGCTTGCGTCGAGTCGTGGCTCGAGTTCAGCACAATGGGTCCGTGGATAACGAATATCTGAGAACAAAATCGTTAGAGATAACCGTAGAGTAGCTAAAAGGCCTCTGGTGCCTGCAACCTCGCCGGATCTCAAAAATGATCGAGAAAAATCTCGACCGAGCAATCAAAGACTTCATTTGGAACGTGGTCGAGATCCACTCTCAACTGGAGGAAATCCATAAGAGCTGGGCCGAGCTCCTCGGCATCACGGAACCGCAATGGCTGATCTTGATGGCCATCGACGAACTGGATGACGGGCAAGGCGTGGCTGGAATCGATATTGCGGGCAAGCTGCGCATTCATCCGGCCTTCGTCACCAATCAGACGAAGAGCCTCGAGAAGGACGGCTTACTGTCGCGAACGCCGCGTGCGGACGACGCACGTTATGTCTTGATGTCTCTTACCGCCAAGGCACGAACTGAAATTGCGAAGCTCACCAAGAGAAAACTGGCTCTGAACTCGACAATGTTCAACGAGTTCGATGAGAAAACGCTGGCAGACGTCAACGTCGCGCTCGCGGCGATCGCCAAGAATGCGCGGTTGGCATCTCGCCTGCTGGCGATCGATATCTCCTGAACGCGGGAAGCCGATCGACCGGCGCATCATACACCGGGACCTCAAGCTCGAACCAGCCGTAGAGCAGAATTCTTGAGCTGCTTGCTGCCTGCTAATCGCTCGTCGGTTCAAATTGCCGACGCGATCCGAGTTTCTGCTCAAGCCAGTCGAGAACGAAATCGTCCTTCGTGACGAAGTTTTCAAGCTCGTCCGAGCCCCGAGAAATCGCAATGGAGCAATCCACTCCAGCACGCTTGCAGTCGGCCTGCAGTTCAAGAGCATGCTGCTGGTCGACCATCGCTCGACCTCCCGCCACGATCAGGACCGGACACCGCATTCGGCCCACCAGCCGCTGACCAGACTCCCGCGCGCGGTCCGAGGCCGAATCCCAAATGCCCGTCATCCAGCCCACGCTCGCGCGATGTTGGGCCGCAGTCCAAAGTCCGCCGTCACAAACAGCCGCGACTATCCTGCGGTCCGATGCAGCGATACGCGACGCATAACTGGCGGCCATTCTCTCACCGCTGACAGCAATTCGGTCGGCATCGACATCCGATCGGCTTTCCAAATAGTCCAGCCAACTCGCCAGGAGGGCTTCAGGCCCGAACAGACGATGCCTTGACGCATCGTCTCCTCGAACAACCAGGATCGATAAATTGCGCCCCTCAGCCGCAGGCAGAAGCTGGCTCAAGATCGCATCGGGCGACGCTTCTTGGTCACTAATGAAAATAACTGCAGGCGCAGGCCGAGCGCGACACGCCGCGGGCAGAAAGTACCCGGCAAGCCGCAGGTCATCGAAAAGCTTGATCTCTATCCGTTCGACGCGACGCGGCTCACTGGCATCGAGACTCCTGAGACTATTCTCGATCCGATCCTCAAGCGCGAGGCTCGATGAACTCCCGGGATGAGCGAGCTCTCTTGCGACCTCAAAAGCCGTCAGAGCGCAAAGCCAAGATTCACGGGATGACGTTGGCAACTTCTTGCTGATCGCGAGTTCAGCCGATTCCCGATACCCATCACCAACCGTCATCCAGTGATGAATCCAACGGTCGCAATCTTTGGAAACAGCGACCAACAAATTGTCAAGAAATGCTGCGGCACTCTGCCGCACATCTGCAAGGTTGGCGCGGGCGTTCGTCATAGGTGCCTGCGGCCACCGATCGCCGTCCATGTCTTCCTCCGAAGGTCTGCTCTCCAACTTGCGTGAGCGCCCCTCCTTGGTTTTCACCCGACTCTTCTCTCAACGCGTCCTTTGTTCATCTTGCGAGCAGCCGAACCTGCCTGCACGAGACGCCGGCAACGCGCACGTCTATTACGATTGTCGGGAATACACCCGACGAAGATTAGATTTTTGATCGGCTCGGTCAACCCTCGTCGGCGGACACGAATGCAGCAGCGACGACCAAGATTTGGCCGGATCGTTTCACTTGCTTTCCGAAGCCTGGGTCAAAGCCCCGCCATGACTCGTGACGGCACAAGCTTCATCCAGGATTGCATCAACCCTTCGGCATTCTCCAACGTGGCCCCAAGGACCTGCATGCCCATCCCGAGCTTTTCTTGCAATAGCAGGCGGTATTCTTACGGAAGAGCTCGCCGAACTCGGCATTCCCTTTGTGGCGGCATCAGCGGACAGGCCGACGCGACCTGGCGTCTCATCTTCTCAAGTGGCGGCAGCCGCTTGAGAACGCCGTCACGCAATCAGGCGACGCCAGCGTTCGGAGCGGCAAGATTGTGCGTATTTCAGCGGCATAAGAGCGCTTTTGGCGCTTGGCGCAGCTACTTCGTCGCCTCGAGCACAGCTGTAACAGGTCCTTCGATGCTGCCGATCGTCAAGGGCTCCGCCACTCCGAGGAGTCTCACATGCAAACGGTCGAATGCCGGACGGAAACCGCCTTGCGCTTTTGCAGTCAATTCCAGGCCGGTGCCTTTCCGGCACAAATGGAAGGACAGAAGCAAAGAATCCGTGCGCCAGGCTGCCGTTTCGCCATCGTCCTCGTAGAGATCGGCAGCGGAATGCGCGCCCGGCGCGCCGAAAACCATAAGCGACCGCTCGCCCGGTCTACCGGCCAAATCGATATCAACGACCGGAATCATGGCTCCTGCACGGACGAACAAAGGCATGCGTCCAAGGGGCGCAGCGACCTGCACAGTCTCACTATCTGAGAAATGACGGCCATCGTGCCAGTCGTACCAGCCACCTTCATGGGCGGGTAGCCGGACGCGGCGATCGGAAGCGCCCTCCTCGAGCACGGGCGCGACGAGCAGATCGGGGCCGACCATGAAGGCGTCCTCAACGTCCCTCACCGCCGCATTATCAGGAAAGTCCCAGAACAGCGGACGCACCACGGGCTCATGGTCGCGGCTGGCGCGCCACATCTGCGTGTAAAGGTAGGGCAGCAGCCGGTGCCGCATCTCGATCACGGAGCGCACCTGAGGCAACACCGATGCGTGCATCCAGGGCAGAGTGACCGATCCGTCATCGTTCCACGAGTTCATGATCATGCGTGGCCAGAGTGCGCAGAACTCGACAAAGCGGCAGAGCAACTCCGGACTTGGCCTCGGGCCGTGAAAACCGCCGACATCGTGGCCGATGTTGAAGAGCCCGGACAGGCTCATGTTCAGACCCTGGGTGAGATTGAAACGCAGCGTCTTCCAGGCGGTCTCGTTGTCACCGGACCAGGTCTGGCCATAGCGCGCAAGCCCGGCCGGCCCGGCGCGCGTGATGACGTAGGGCCGCCGTGAGGAGGATCGGTCGGCCTGCGTCTCGAAGGAAAGCTTCGTCATCAGCAAGGCCTGCGCCGGGCGCGCCAGCGCCTGCGCGAAGGGGCGGCCGTCGCCGGCACAGACCGCGTCCTCGTCCCAGATCTCGAACTCATTGTTGTCATTCCACATGGAAACGACGCCATGATCGAGCAGCGCATGCTCGATGCCCGCGCGCCACCACCGGCGCCCGTCGGGATTGGTGAAGTCGACGTGAAAGCCGACGCCATCCCAGAATTGCGCGACGGCTGGAGCTCCGGTCACCTTGTCCTTCACCAGGATGCCATCGTCGATGGCCTCGGCGAGCCGCGGATGATCGTCGAGCAGGCACGGCTTGATGTTGGTCACCGGGTGGATGCCGGCATCGACCAGCCGCGCCATGGTCGAGGATGGATCGGGAAACTTGTCGTGGTTCCAGTTGAACACGTAGCGACGTCCACCGATCGAGGTGTAGCCTGAGCCGAAGTGGAAGCTGTCGCAACGAATAGCGTGGCGGCGGCAGTCGGCGATGAACTCCGTAACCCGCCGATCGGCGTCGGGCGCATCCGCGATCGCCATCGACGTAACACCGAATCCGAGCGACCAGCGCGGCGCAAAAGCCTGCCCCCCGGTGAGCCAGGAGAAACGGCGCACGACCTCGCGCACGCTGGGCCCAGCGAGCACGTAGAAGTCGAGGTCGCCATCGTC
The DNA here is from genome assembly GCF_055791185.1 of Bradyrhizobium ingae. Lineage (NCBI taxonomy): Bacteria > Pseudomonadati > Pseudomonadota > Alphaproteobacteria > Hyphomicrobiales > Nitrobacteraceae > Bradyrhizobium > Bradyrhizobium ingae. The sequence continues at coordinate 151,838 of NZ_JBVUBB010000001.1, read as the reverse complement.
GGCGCGATAAGACCGGAACGTGCCATGGTAGTTGTCGATCGTGCAGCCGAGATCGACAGATCCGGTGGAGAGATTGTCATAGAAGATACCGTGGGCGCCTTGCGGCCCATCGACAATGACGAACGGCAGCATCTTGTAGAGCGGATCGCTCAGCTCGGCGTCGAATCCGCAAGGGTCTACTGCGTCAATGGCAAAACGCCGTCCCGTGCGATCCAGCGGCCCGGCCTTGTCGCCGAGGCCGTAATGGCGCTCGTCCGGATGACGCGCCATCATGTGCGCGATGGCCGGGGTTTTGTTGGAGACGAAATAGGCCTGGGTCGGCCGGTCGCGCAGAAACGGCTCGACTTCGTCGTCACGCCGCCAGGCAATGCCGAACGGATGAAGCGTAATCTCGGCCGTCAGCCCGGCTGTCGTCATGCTGACGGTGCCCTCGCCCACTGTGATCGTCACCGCGGGATTGGCGAAGCCCGACATATCGTCGCGGTCGCGTCCCCCATATGGGGGCTCGATGCCGCCGGGCGCCAGCGACCAGCCGCGGTCGAGCCGAAAGCCGCCAGCACGGCGAAGCGTCACCCGGCCGAGATCGCGCTCGAGGATGCGCACCGCAATGGTGGCTCCCTGCCCGACGTCGAATATTGCAGCTCCGCCCTCGCAACCGCGATAGCGACCCTCAACCAGGGCTTTCATGTCTCAGCACTCCATCTTTGATCTTGTTCTATCGTGCCGGCCTCAGCAGCCTGGCCGCACGGCGGCCCCTTCGGCGTCGAACAGGTGAAGGTGCGCCGGCTCGAAACGAACCGGGAGGGTCTCGCCGCGCCCCCGCAACGCCTGACCGTTCTGGCGAACCGTCATCTGTGGCAAGCCGGGCGCGCTGCCATAGAAATACGTATCACCGCCGAGCTGTTCGACGAGGTCGATCGTGAGCGTCAGATCGGCCGCGCCGTCAGCGAGCGCGATGTGCTCGGGGCGCACACCGAGCGTGGCGGAAGCGCCCGCGATGAGCGAGCCCGTCGCTACCTTGATTGGTTCTCCGGTTTCGCCGACGCGTACCAGCCCCGGCGACACCACCTGCACCGGCAGCAGATTCATGCGCGGCGAGCCGATGAAGCCCGCAACAAAGAGATTATCGGGCCGATTGTACAGGTCGAGCGGCGTGCCAACCTGCTCGATGCGGCCGCTGCGCAGCACGACAATACGGTGCGCCATGGTCATCGCCTCGACCTGATCGTGCGTGACGTAGATCATGGTGCCGCCGATCTCGGCATGCAGCGCTGCGAGCTCCTTGCGGGTGGCAACGCGCAGTTCGGCGTCGAGGTTGGACAACGGCTCGTCGAGCAGGAATATCTTGGGATCGCGAACGATCGCGCGACCAATCGCCACGCGCTGCCGCTGGCCGCCCGACAATGCCTTCGGCTTGCGCTCGAGATATTCCGTGAGGCGCAGCATCTCGGCCGCGCGCCGGACCCGGGCATCTATCTCGGACCGCGCAAGACCCATGTTCTCGAGCGCGAAGGCCATATTCTTGTAGACCGTCATGTGCGGATAGAGCGCGTAGGACTGGAACACCATGGCGAGCCCCCGGTCCGACGCCGGTACGCGCGTGACGTCGAGGCCATCGATCGCAATCTGTCCGTCGGTGACATCCTCAAGCCCGGCGATGATGCGCAGCAAGGTCGACTTGCCGCAGCCGGACGGGCCGACGAAGACGATGAATTCGCCGTCCGCGATCGCAAGATCGACGCCGTGGATCACGGCGATCGTTCCGTAGGCCTTGCGGACGCCCTTGAGAGTCAGGCCAGCCATGACGACATCCCCGCCATCATTTCATTCCCGTATTGGCTATTCCCGTGGCGATGAAGCGCTGCAGAAAGACGAAGACAAGGGCCACGGGGATCAGCGACACCACCGTCATCGCGAGGAGATAATTCCATTGCGTCTGCAGTTCGCCCTGGAAGGCATTGAGACCGATCTGCAGCGTGAAGGATTCGGACTTGGTGAGCACCGCGAGCGGCCACAAAAACTCGTTCCACCGCCACATGATGGAGAAGATGGCGAGCACTGCCAGAGCCGGGGCCGCCAGCGGCATGACGATCCGCCAGTAGATTTGCCATTCGCTTGCCTTGTCCATGCGCGCCGCCTCGATGAGATCTCGCGGCAGCGTCAGCATGTATTGCCGCAACAGGAAGACCCCCGTGGGAGTCGCGGCACCCGGAAGAATGACCGCCCAGAGCGAATTAACGAGGCCGAGTTTCGTGACGACGAGATAGACCGGCACGAGAATGATGGTGATCGGGATCATGAGCGTGCCGATCACCATCAGCATGGCGATGGTCTTGCCTCTGAATTCGTAGATGGAGAGAGCATAGGCTGCCATCGAATTGATGAGCAGCGTGATCAGAGTTGCGATCGTCGTGACGAACACCGAGTTCCACAGATAGTGCGTGAAGGCGAATTTCTGGAGCGGCTCGGTGTAATTCGAGGTCGCGAAACTCAAGTGCCGAACAGGCGCGAGCTTGGCGGTTGGTACGCGATATTGCTGCTTGGGATCGGCCGGGTCGACCATCTGGGCGATCAGCCCGATGCGCCTGATTTGCACGAGTTCGCGACGCTCGCCATTGTCGAGAGTGGCCGCAAAAAGCGGCAGCGGCTGCGGAAAGCCCTGCACTCTGACCTCCTGTTGCGACAGCGGCAGCAGCGAGGGCGGGAATTCCAGCAGGCTCGCCTGGGTCTTGAACGAGGACAGAACCAGCCACACGACGGGCCCGAACATCAGCACGACACCGAGCCCGAGATAGGCGTAGGCGGCGATGTCTGTCCAATGCCAGTGCCCGCTCCGACGGCGGGCGCGCAGTAGCTGAATTGGCTTCATGAGGCGCTCCGGGTGCGAGACAACTGCGCCAGCGTGAGCAGAAACAGCACCACGCCGAGCACGATTGAAGCCGCAGCAGCCAGGCCGAAATTCTGCACCTGGCTCGCAAATGCCGTCTCGTAGATGTATTGGACGATCATCAGCGTTGCCGTGCCCGGTCCGCCGCCGGTCAGCACGAACACCTCATCGAACGTCTGCACACCGCGGATCAGTGCAAGCACGATCACCACGATGAGGTTCGGCCAGAGCAGCGGCAAAGTGATCCGCCACAACACGCGCCATCGCGGCGTCGCGTCCATCTGTGCCGCTTCGTAGAGATCGGCTGGAATGGCCTGCAACCCCGCGAGCAGGATGAGCGTGTAGAAGCCCATATGCGCCCAGACCGAGACGAACACCGACCAGAACATCGCCCAGCCAGGATCCACGAAGAACAGGATCTTCTGCCCGCCGATCGTGGTGAGCCCGGCGTTCAGCAGGCCATCGCGTTGCAAGATCCATTTCCAGACAAGTGCAACCACGACCGGCGACAGCAGCACCGGAAAGAAATAGACCGCGCGAAAAAAACCGCGGCCGCGGATCCGCATGTTCAGAACCAGCGCGGTAACGAGCGAAAACGTCACCATGGATACGAGCTGGAAGATGGTGAAACGCAGCGTATTGGCGACGCCGCGCCAGAAATGATCGACCCGGCACGAAGCGGGATCGAAGAAGGAGCCGCAATCGAACAGATAGGCGTACTGATCGGTTCCGACATAAGGCCGCTGCGAAGGAAACAGCGATTCCCCGCCCGTGAACGAAAACACCAGATCGATCACAAGCGGGACGAACACGAACAGCGAGAAGAAGACGAGGTTCGGCAGCAGAAAGACGTAGGCCATTCGCCGCTCGCCGATAAGCTCTTGCAACAGGCGCATCGGGCGATCGACGAGACGTAGCAGGGCTCCGAACACCGCGCCGAGCGCCGTCTCGCCCGCGCGACGCAAGCGCGCGAGCAGCGCGACCGTCGGCGCGGCCTGCGGTTCAATGCCAGTCGGCAGATCGGTCATGCCGCCACGCGTCCGTCCGACGCCTACTTCTTGTTGCGCTCGGCGAGCTGCTGCTCGATATCGCCCGAGATGCGCTTATAGGCCTCATCGAGAGTGATCTCGCCGGAGACGGCCTGGCCAAGCCGACTGATCACCGCGTTGAGTATGACGCGACTGGCCGGGTAGCCCTGCAGCTGGTTCGCCGCCGGCGCGAGTTGGTTGACGCCGTCGCTGAAGACCTTGAGCGCGGCGTTCGCGACCGGTGACGCATCCTTGTAGTCGAGGCCCTTGCGGGCGAGACCGAGATGGCCCGGCACGAACAGTGAGCGGGCATAGAACTCGGCGACGACGTCCTCGCTCGCGAGGTAATCGAGCACGCGGGCCACTTCTTCCGGATGCTTGGTGGACTTGATGCCGACGAGCGCCGCACCGCCCGGCATGCCGGAACAGTTCGCCGGCCCGCACGGCGTCGGCACGGCAACCCAGTCAAAAGCCGTTCCGATCGTCTTGTCGAACTGGCTGATTTGCCAGGAGCCCGATTCATACATGACGACCTGGGCGTTTTTGAACTCCTCGTTGGCACCGCGATAGGTCGCCCCCGCCACCGATCCCCACAGCTCCTTCGACATCACGCCGCTGTTGTGCCAGTCATAGATCAGCTTGGCGGCACGTTTGAACCCGTCGTCGACGACCGCCGGCTGCCCCTTGCCATCGAACACGGCGGCGCCTTCCGAAATCGCCATGCCGAAAAAGCGGTGACCGGAACGGTCGAATGCGATCGGAAATGGCGCCTGGACCTTGTCCGCCACCTCTTTTGCCGCCTTGGCCCAATCCTCCCAGGACGCTTTCGCAGCGGGCATTGCGACACCCGCCTGCTCGAACAGCGTCTTGTTGACGAAAGGACCGGTCACGGTCAGCTGGGTCATGAAGCCCGGGATCGAAGACGTATCGCCCGGGACCCGCATCCACTTCAGGAAGGGACCGTAATTCGCTTCCCAGTAGTCGGCGTTCTTCAAGTAGGGGCGCAGGTCGAGCATATAGCGGGCAAGGCCGCCCATGTCGCCGACACGGGCGATGTCGGGCCCCTGCCCCGAAGCTAGCTGCACAGGCAGATTCTCGTTGATGGCCTTGAACGGCACCTGGTCCAGGACGACGTGGATGTCCCGGTTCTTGTCCTCGAAGCGGCGGAGGAGATCGGCCATCACCTCGCCTTCGTTGCCGTCCGAATACCAGGTCATCCGCAGGACCGTCTGCGCCTCGGCGGCGCGAACGCCCAAACTGCCCGCCAATAGGCAGGCCGCCAGCACGGAGGCGCTGATAGCGCGACGGGTCATTGTCCTCATTTGCGTCCTCCGGGCGATACTTTGATTGTTGGCGGGTACTTTGGCAAACGTTTGCCTAAGCTGTCAATCGCTGTATTCTCGCGTTTCAGCGGATCACACCCGAGCCCAACAATGACGCGCAAGCAACGCTCCGCCCCCGCTTCACTCGCGACCGTCGCTGCGGCCGCCGGCGTTTCGATCGCCACTGTCTCGCGCATCGTCAACGGCGAAACGCGCCGGGCCTCTGCCGAGACCGTGGAGCGCGTCCGCAAGGCCATCGCCGTCGTGGGCTACCACCCCAACCATGCCGGCCGGACGTTACGCAGACGGGAAAGCCGCCTCGTCGCGATGCTCGCGCCCAATCTGGACAATCCCGTGATGGCCGCCATCGCCGCTTCGACCGAAGCCGCGCTGCGCGCCGCCGGTTATGTGATGATCCTCTGCGACACGCACGATCGGCCCGATCTGCAGGACGAATATCTCAATGCCATGCGTTCGCAGGTGGTGCGCGGCTACATCATGGTCGCGAGCGTACCGAGCGCAGTGCTGAAGGATTTCGTCGCCGACGGCGCGCCAATGGTTTTCGTCAACCGTCGCCCGCCGTTCGGGCGCGGCGCCTTTGTGGGCATCGACAACACCAAGGCGGGCGCCGACGCCGCCGACATGCTGTGGTCCGCGGGGTTGCGGCGCTGCGGCGTGCTCGCGCCCGCCCAGGGATCGTCCGTCACACTGGATCGCCTCAAGGGATTCTGCAGCCGCATGCGCGCGCTCGGCGCCACAGAAATCCCGAAGGCTGAGGCAGCTGGCCGTTCTCACCTCGAGATCGGCTATGAGGCCGCCCGTCGGCTCGCCGCGCGTAACGGTTGGCTCGAGGGGCTGATGTGCGTCAGCGACCAGATCGCCTACGGCGCCTATCGTTTTGCCCGCGAGAGCGGCATCCAGGTTCCGGAGCGCTGCAGACTCGTCGGTATCGATGGCAATCCGCTCAATCGGTGGATTGCGCCGTGGCTGCGATCGATCGAGGTGAAGTATGAAGATTTTGGCGAACCGATCGTCGAACTGCTCGACCACGTCTGGTACGGCAGAGGCCACGTAGAGCGGGTCATACCACACAGCGTGGCATGATAAGGCCTCGAGGGCTGCGCTAACGGCCTGCGTGGCCCGACTACGCCCACGTGCTCGTCCTCGCGTAGCGCCGAATGCTAGGAGCCTTCCCGCACCCGCTCCAGCTTCTGCAGACACCGCGTGGCACGTACGACGGCCGGCATCTCCTCGTCCGGAAAGTTCGTCTTCCAGTCGGTGACGCCGACCTCGCCGACATACAGGTCACCTTGCGAATCCAGAGCGAGGCCATGCGGCGCCAGGAATTTTCCGCTGGCGAGACCCGGACCATCTTCGCCGCCAAGCCGCGCGATGCGCTTGCCTTGCGCATCGACGATCGACAGCCGCGGGCCGAGATTGGACACCTTGCGGTTCACCGGCATGGCAGGGCCAAGCTCACCGATGATGAAGGTCGGCTGCTTGCCGCCGCAGCAGCACAGCGCACAGGGCCGGTGCAGATTGTTCCACTGCGTCTCGTATCTGCCCTTGCCGTCGAACACCTGCACGCGATGGTTCTCGCGGTCGGCGACATAGACATAACCGTCGGCGTCGGTGGCGATGTTGTGAACGATGTTGAACTGCCCGGGATCGGTGCCGGGCTCGCCCCAGCTCATCATCAGCTTGCCGTCCGGCGTGAATTTATGGACGCGGGCATTGCCGTAGCCGTCGGAGACGTAGATCTCGCCCTTCGGCGACAGCGCGGTATGGGTGCAGCGGTGGAAGGGATCGCCGCTCATGAACGGCGAGGGTTTTTCGGGGACGCCGATCGTCAGCAGCACCTTGCCATCGGTCGCGCACTTGCGCACCGTGTGGTCGCCATCATCGGTGCAATAGAGATTGTCGTCGGCATCGATATGCAGGCCATGCGCGCGGGTGAAGAGCCCCTCGCCCCAGCTACGCAGGAAATTACCCGCGCGGTCGAGCACCACCATCGGATGAGCGCCGCGGTTGAAGACGTAGATGCGATCCTTGCTGTCGACCGCGACGGACGCGACATCGGTGAGCTGCCAGCCATCCGGCAGCTTCGCCCAGTTTTCAACGACGCGGTAACGATGCTCGCCCGAGCCGAGAATGGCCGGCATATTCGCTCCTCGTCCGCCCGCTCAGCCGAAGGTGCAGTTCTTGGCCTCGAGCACCTTGCCAATGCCGGACAGTTCTAGAATGTCGCCACCCGCCTTGAGTGCTTTCATCACGCTGGCTTCCTTTTCCTCGCGTGCAGCGGATTTGACGCAAACGTCGGCGATGTTCTCCTTGGGCACGATGACCACACCGTCATCGTCAGCACTGACGATATCGCCCGGACGGACTGCGATGCCGCCAATGACGATCGGCTGGTTGATGTAGCCGAGGGTCTCCTTGACGGTTCCCTTCATGCACAGCCCGTAGGAGAAAACGTGGAAGCCGGTATTACGGATCGCCGGACCATCGCGCACGCCGGCATCCGTGACCAGGCCGGCGAGTCCCTTCGAGACACAGGCCGTGGCAAGCACCTCGCCGAAACCGCCCTGCTCCGGATGATCGCCTGCGCTCACAATGAGCACGTCGCCCGGTTTGGCCAGCGAAATCGCCGTGATGAGCATCATGTTGTCGCCGGGATGGCAGCTCACCGTAAACGCCGGCCCACAGGCCCGCATTCCCGGATAGATCGGCTTGATCCGGGACGTCAAAGCACCCGAACGCCCCTGCGCCTCATGAAGAGTGGATGGAGGAAACTGCTTGATGCGCTCGACGAGGTCTGCGGCAGGCCGATCGAAAGTTCTGACAACGTGAACCATGGTCCCTCCAAGGGTCCGCTCTGAGCTTCACCTGAGATAGTCGACTGCCTGATGTCGGAGAATTTCAGATTTGGGATTGCCGCATCGTATTTCGTTATGGCTCGTCCTTCGGATCGCCCAAAGGCGGTGTCGGGCCGACGGCAGCCGAGCCGGACGGGCAATCGAACGGCCCCCAGCTCTTGGCGATGATCTCGAGCAATATCTTGTAAACGGCGAATGCAGCATCGGACAAAGCAACGTTGTCGGAAATGCATAGCGACGTTTGCTGCGACGCCGACGGCGCATCGATCCGCCGAATGCAAAGCTCATCCAGGTTCGGCAGTGCCTGTGCGATGGACATGGGTAGCACGGCAGCACCCATTCCGGCTGCAATCGCCGAGGACAGGGTCGATTGCGAATGAATCTCGGCGATGACGCGCGGGCGAAGTCCCACCTCGGCGCAGACCCGTTCGACCGCCTGTCGCAGGAAGGATTCCCGATATGGAAGCAGCAGGTCGAATTGCGCGACCTCCTCCGCAGAAACCTCCTCCGAAGGCGTCTGACCCGAATACATGCTGCGGGGCGCGACAAGATAGAAGTACTCGCGCATCAGCGGCTTGTAGTCGAGACCGGTCACCGGACGATCGCCGTAGAGGACAGCCATGTCCATGCTCCCCTTCAGCACCATTTCGCTGAGCATGACGCCGGAACTGTCGTAAATGTGCAGCACGATGCCGGGATAGCGTTCACGCACCTGCATCAGCAGCGGGGTCGCGAGCAATGCCGCCGAGCTGAGCGGCGCCAGGCCGATCGTAACGTTGCCGGTCAGCCCCGATCGGTTCTCCAAGATAGTCCGTCTCGCCTCGTCGATCTGCCGCTGGATCGATTTGGCATAGCGGTAGAGGATCTGACCCGCGTCGGTCGGCCTGACACCCCGGGCGCTGCGGTCGAGCAGCTTTCGCTTGAAGTCGACCTCCAGACTGGCGATCTGCTGGCTTAGCGCCGGCTGGGCAATGTTGAGCAGTTTCGCCGCGCGCGACATGCTTCCGAGGTCGACGACTTTGACGAAGGCTTCGAGGCGGCGCGTATCCAATACGGGGTTCCCAACAACAAGGTCATCATGGCGGCAGCAATACGCTGGAGCTATGGGACTAGAACGAAATATTCTTACCACCTGGAACCCGCCGGGCCTATAGGTAACGATGCACGAAGGAGCCGAACGAATGGGATTTTCAGACTATCGAACGGCGCTGGTGACGGGCGCTTCCTCGGGCATCGGCTCTGCAACGGTTCGTCGGCTGAGCGCCGAGGGCCTCGACGTCTATGCCGTGGCGCGCGACGCGGACCGGCTTGCGGCCCTGTCGGCCGAGACCGGCTGCCGTGCCTGCGCCGTTGACGTCGGCGATCTGGACGCGCTGACCGCGCTGGCAAGCTCGGCCGAATTCGACGTTCTCGTCAACAATGCAGGCCAGTCACGTCGCGGCAATATCCTGGACACCACGCCCGACGATGTTGACGCCCTCATCAACGTCAATTTGCGCGCCGTCCTGCATCTGACGCGACTGATCGTGCCCGGCATGGCCAAGCGCGACCGCGGCCATATCGTCAACATCTCGTCGATCGCCGGCCATTATGCCTTCGGCGGGGGAAATACCGTGTACCACGCCACGAAGGCGGGCATCCATTCGCTTTCGCAGCAGCTGCGTGTCGATCTCTATGGCACCCGGGTTCGCGTCACCGAGGTTTCGCCGGCCCGCGTAGAGACGGAAGTCTTCGGACGATTGCTGGGCGATCTTGCCGAGGCCAAGCGTCGCTTTTTCGACGACTACGACGCGCTGCAGCCCGAGGATATCGCCAATTCAATTGCTTTCGCGGTCGGCTCGCCCGCCCGCATGAACGTCGCTTTCATGGAGGTGCTGCCGACCCAGCAGGTCGTCGGCGGCCTCAACTTCGCGCAGAGACATCGGCAGACCACGACCTGATGGACGAGAGGCGCATATCGATACGCTAGACAGGGGCGATCACCGTGGACCTCGCTAAAATCGAGCAACTGGTCGATCTGGTCTCGCGATCGCGCATCGCTGAGCTGGAGCTGACGCAAGATGGGACACGCGTCCGCATCCTGAAAGGTCCGCCGCCGCAAGAGGCGAATCCGATTGCACCTCACATCCCGAACGCATCGGACGGGATGCGCGTTCCCAGGCATGAGCCGGCCCCCTCGCCGGCCGCAGCCCGCTCGCCGGCCGTGCCTGACGAAGAGACCGTCGTGCCCGCACCAATGCATGGCGTGTTTTATCGGGCCGCCGCGCCGAACGAGCCGCCGCTGGTGGAGATCGGCAGCACCATCGCGGCAGGCCAGAAAATATGCATCATCGAAGCCATGAAGACGTTCATCGACGTCACCGCCGAGACGTCCGGCGTCGTTGTGGCCGTTCTCGTCGAGGACGGTAACGAGATCGAAGCCGGACAGGCGCTATTCCGGATCCGACCTGCAGGCCCCTCCTGATGTTCGACAAGGTTTTGATCGCCAATCGCGGCGAGATCGCGCTTCGCATCCAGCGCGCCTGCCGGGCGATGGGCCTCAAGACCGTCGTCATTCACTCCGAGGCAGACCGGGACGCGCGATACGTTGCGCTCGCAGATCAAGCGCTCTGCATCGGCCCCGCCGTAGCGAGCAGCACCTATCTGAATTCTGCAGCGATCCTGCTCGCCGCGGAAGCCACCGGTGCGCAGGCGGTTCATCCGGGCTACGGATTTCTGTCGGAAAGCGCTGATTTCGCCGACAGGGTTGCGCAGGCAGGCCTCATCTTCATCGGCCCGCCGGCGGACTGCATCCGGACCATGGGCGACAAGGTCGCGGCCAAACGAGCGATGCGGATGGCCGGCGTTCCCTGCGTGCCAGGCCCGGACAGCGCCTTGCCCGATGATCCGGTCGAGCTGCGCGCGATCGCGCGGGAGATCGGATATCCCGTCATCATCAAGGCGGCGGGCGGCGGTGGCGGGCGCGGCATGCGGATCGTGCGCGCAGAACATGAACTCGATGATGCGCTCGCCCTGACGCGCGCAGAAGCGAGCAAGGCCTTCAAGAATGCCGCCGTTTACATCGAGAAATTCCTCGAAAAGCCGCGCCATATCGAAATTCAAGTCCTGTGCGATCAGCACGACAATCATCTCTGGCTTGGCGACCGCGACTGCTCGCTCCAGCGCAGAAATCAGAAGGTCGTCGAGGAGGCCCCCGCGCCCGGCATCGACCGCGCACTCGTCGAGCGGGTCGGAGCGAGCTGCGTCGAAGCCTGCCGTCGGATCGGTTACCGCGGCGCAGGCACCTTCGAATTCCTCTATGAAGATGGGCAGTTTTTCTTCATCGAGATGAACACGCGCGTCCAGGTCGAGCACCCCGTCACCGAGATGACCACGGGCATCGACATCGTCAAGGAGCAGGTCCGCATCGCACGTGGCGAGCCATTGCTGATCTCGCAGGCGGATATCGCGCGGAGTGGCCATGCCGTGGAATTTCGCATCAACGCGGAAGACCCGGTCACCTTTGCGCCTTCACCAGGCGCCGTGACACGCTGGGATGTCCCCGGCGGTATCGGCATTCGTGTCGATTCGCACATCGTCGCCGGAGCCAATGTTCCGCGTCACTACGACTCTCTGATCGGCAAGCTCATCGCCCATGGCGCCACCCGCGACGAGGCCCTGGCGCGCGCACGTGTCGCGCTGTCCGAGCTGCGCGCTGAGGGCGTCCGGACCAATGTGCCGCTGCATCAGGCCATCCTGTCGGATCCAGCGTTCTGCAGAGGCGGCTATGACATCCATCATCTGGAGCATTGGATGGCCGAGCAGAGAGCTGCAAAATGACCGCCCTCGATCGGCCACGGATCAGCCTGCTCGGCACATCGGCCCTTCTGTTCGAGGCGCCCGGCACGTTCGACCTGCCGCACCAGCAGCGCATCTGGGCGCTCGCCGTGGCGGCCTCGAAATGGCCCGGCATCCGCGAAGCCATCCCAGGCATCACCAACCTGATGCTGACTTTCGAAACACCTCCCCGCGAACTGGACACGCTGATCGCGGCTCTCAACGACGGATGGGATGAAGCGCAGGAGTTTACGATCGGGGGACGCGAGATCAGGTTGCCGGTCACCTATGGCGGAGAGATCGGATCGTCACTGCAGGCCGTTGCCGATCATACCGGCCTGTCCGTTGATGACGTGGTGTCGATCCATTCCGCGCCCCTCTACACCGTGTTCGCGCTGGGAAGTCATCCCGGCTATTGCTACCTCGGCGGCATGGATCCCCGCATAACCATGCCGCGCCGTCAGACGCCGCTACAACGTTCGGCTGGCGGCTCGGTATCAATCGGCGGATCGCAGACCGGGGTCTCCGCATCACCCGGCCCCACTGGGTGGCACGCCATCGGACACACGACCTGGACGTTTTTCGATCCGGCATGGCCCACGCCGGCCGCGCTCGCACCGGGCGACACCATCCGCTTCGAGATCGAACGGGTGATCCGTTGATCGAGATCATATCAGTCCTCGGCCCGACCAGCGTCCAGGACCTCGGCCGCTTCGACCAATATCGGTTCGGGGTCGGCACGTCAGGCGCGATGGACGACGTCGCATTGCGCGCCGGCAACATCCTGCTTGGCAATGACGAGAACGCTGCGGGCATCGAGATCCCGATGACGCCGTTCAAGCTTCGCTTCGGCCGAAGCATGGCCTTTGCGCTTACGGGCGCAGAGGTCGAGGCCGAGGTCGGAGGGCGAACGATCCCGCCATGGTGGCGATCACATGCGCAGGCCGGAGACGTTCTCAATCTCAAGACGATGCCGCGTGGCGCGCGCTGCTATCTTGCCGTCAGCGGCGGTATCGACGTTCCAGTGGTTTTGGGATCACGGAGCACCCAGTTCCGCGGTGAGTTCGGCGGCCTTCACGGGCGGCCTCTCCAACCGGGGGATATCCTGCCATGCGCCGAGCCCAATCCAGTGACCGGAATCGGCGAGCTCGGGATCGAACCGGCCGAGGTCGCCCTCGCCCGGCCGGATGCGCCAGCGGACGATATCCCCGTGCGGGTCGTGATCGCCGGCGAATATGATGGGTTCGACGGCGCAACGCAGGAGTTGTTCTGGCGCAGCAGTTGGAAGATCACGCCACAGAGCAATCGCTACGGTTACCGCCTGCAAGGTCCCGCCGTGAAGCCGATCGCACCGATCGAAAAGCGATCGCACGGCATCGTCCCGGGCGTCATCCAGATCCCGCCCAATGGACAGCCCATCATCCAGATGCGCGATGCGCAGACCTCCGGCGGCTACCCGAAAATCGCAACCGTGATCAGGGCCGATCTTTGGCGCGTCGGGCAGGCCAGGCTCGGCGGCAGACTCCGGTTCGAGCAAACTGCATATTCGGATGCGCTTGCAGCCGAGGCCGATATCTCGGCCTATCTTGATCGGCTCAGGACCAACGTTCGACTTATCGAGGAGCTCCGCAGATGCCGATAGACGCATCCCACATCGAACGCCTGGCCAGGCTCCTGGAGATCTACGGCGTCGCGTCCATCGAGATCGAAGACAAGGACCAGTCGTTGAAGCTCGTGGTGGAGACGGGCGCATCTTCGACGGCGCCGGTCGCCACATCGAGTCCGCGGAGGGATTCTCACGTCGTCGCGACGGCTGATGTCGCAGGGCATTTCCTCAGCCAGCATCCCTGGCGGGCAAAGCCGTTCGTCGAGCCGGGCCAACAGATCCAGGCCGGCGCGATCGTCGGCCTCGTCAAGGTTGGTCTGATCTATGCGCCGGTTCTGTCTCCCGCCGAGGGCATTCTCGATGCTGTCCTCGCCGAGACAGGCGCGATGGTCGGCTACGGAACGCCCATCGCGAGGATTCGCCCCCTTGTGGAGGCCTGCTCGACCTGAGCGACGGCCCGCGAGGCCGGCCGACGCAGCTAATTGACCAACGCCGCCGCTGGGGCCACCTCGCCGCCGCCCTGCTCCACCACGCGCCGCACAGTAGCCGCGAGATCGACGGAGCCAGGGGTGTCGCTGTGAATGAGGATAGAGCGCGCCTCGACCTTGATCGATTTGCCTTCGATCGTCTTCACCGTGCCGCTGTCCAGAAATCTCTGAACCCGTTCTGCCACGGCGTCTGGCGAGGTGATGACGGAATTGGGCAGCTTGCGCGACACGAGATGGGCGTTCTCGTCATAGGCGCGATCCGCCAGAAAGAGCGTCAGCACCCGCAGGCCGACCTTGCATGCGGCGTGTACGATCGCGGCGTCGGGCTGCGAGAACACGATGAAGTCTCGATCGATGGTCGCGATTGCGCGGGCAACCACGGCAGCCATGTCCGGATCGGCATTCACCATGTTGCCCATCGCCGCATGGAAGCTGACATGGGTCACGCGGTGGCCGGCATTGGCAGCGATCCCCTGGAGCGCACCGATCTGATAGACCATGTGCTTCTCGAGCTCGGCCGCATCCATCTGAATCACGCGGCGGCCAAATCCGAGCAGATCCGGCAGCCCCGGATGCGCGCCGATCTCGACTCCCTTGGCCTTCGCCATGCGGACCATGCGATCCATGATGATGGGGTCGCCGGCATGGAAGCCGCACGCCACATTGGCGGAAGAGACGATTCCCATGAGCGCCTCGTCGTCACAAATGCGATAGTTCCCGAAGCCTTCGCCCATGTCCGAGTTGATGCCGATTTTCATGTCTGAACCACCGTTTTTGGCTTGTTGCTTGGTTTCACTCAGAGAACTCGATAAAGATCGGCCGTCGCGCGTACCCGGCCGATGTAGTCGTTGACGGGAGCCATGGCGGCGACGGCGTCCTGGTAGCTGACCTCGCTAAATTCAATGAACGATCCCGATCGCGCCTGGCCGAGGCGCCAGAGATCGGCCTGGATCACGGCGGCCATCTTCGGATAACCCCCGGCTGTGTTGGCGTCGCTCATCTGGATGATCGGCTCACCGCCCGGCGGCACCTGTACGACGCCGGCCACCACGCCGTGGGAACGCATCTCGACCGGCGCAGCCAATGTCAGCTTCGCCCCGCTAAGCCGATATCCTCCGCGATCGCTCTGCGCGCTGATCTTCCATCTTGTCGACCAGAACGTCGCCCGTACCTCCTCGGAAAACAGATCGTGCTCTCCAGCGCGTATGACGCGCACCCGCACAACGCGGTCTTCCGCCGGGTCGGGCTCCGCGATCGCGACCTCCGGTGGTTCGGCTCCGAACTCGAAGCGGCCCGCAGATCGAAGTTGCGGACTCCCAACCGGCACGACGTCGCCCGGCTGCAAGGCACGCCCATCCAATCCGCCGAATCCCGCGCGAAGATGCGTGCTCCGTGAACCCAGCACTTGCGGAACGTCGATGCCGCCTTCGAAGGAGACATAGACGCGGGCACCGCGTTTGGGCGCGCCGATCGTAAGGACATCTCCTGCCCTCGCTCGCATGCACCACCAGGGCGGGACGGCTCGCTGCCCCAGCCTTGCATCACAATCAGCTCCAGTGAGCGCAAATGAGATGTCGGCCCTGAAACGCAGGCGGAAGGGAAAGGTCTGCACCTCGATGCCCGCGGCGTCACCATCGTTGCCGAGAAGTGCGTTGCCGGCTTCGAGAGCGACCGGGTCCATGGCGCCAGACGTACTCACACCGAAGCGACGTACGCCGCGGCGGCCGCGGTCCTGGATCGTGTTAAACGCGTGGCTGGTCAGGATCTCGATCACAGTTCGATCCGATCGATTCTGAACTTGACGCGATCGCCCGGCGCCATCAGTGACGGCTGTGTCTTGTGGGGATCGAACATCGTCATATCGGCCCACCCGATCGCATTCCAGCCGTTCGGGCTCGTCAGCGCCGCAACGCCGGTCTGCATTCCGCCGATCGTCACCGAGCCCGCGCGCATGTTGAGCGACGGGACCGATTTGCGAGGCATGAAAATGCGGGGATCGAGGCCGTGGAGATAACCGAAACCGGGAGAGCTTGCGATCGCACAGACCGTATACTCACCCTCACTGTGGATTCTGATAACGTCCCGCGCCGATAATCCCGAGCGCGCCACAAGGGCCGGCAGGTCGAAACCGAGTTCGCCGCCATAAACAACGGGAATCTCGATCAGCTTGCCATCCGTATTGCGCGGGCTCAAACGATGCCAGAGCTCGATGATATCGGCTGCGAGCGCGTCAATGTCGTTCGGCGGCTGCACGAAGGTGAGCATGACGTTGGTGACGCCAATCACGGCCTCCTCGACATTGGGCCAGGACGAAAGCACGTCGGCAAGCGACCAGACGCGCCCCTGCTGAACAAGGTCGAACTCCCCCGGCGCCTCTACCAGCATGGCCAGCGTGCCGATCAGACTGATCTTTGGGTCCTTCTCGAGCACGCCGACGAAGGGGGAAATGCGATGGGTGATCGACAAACAGCGCTCCGGAGATCGAACGCGCGGCCCTGTGGCCACTACATCCAATCTAGATGAGCCGCACGAGCCAAACCAACACGTTGTCGCTCTGCGGGTATAGGGGATATTGATTGCTGGCGAGATGTCCTGCCGCCTGCACCGCGACGTACGATAGCGAGCGCATGACTTGCGCTCGCTATCCCGTTCGATGAACCTCGGACTTGCGACGCCGAACTTCAGTGCCGCGCAATGACGTGATTGCTCGGTGCGTTCCATCGCGCAACGACCTGCTGCCCTACCGCGTAGCGGAGCTCCGATTGCTGCGATTGGTTCTGCTCGAACACGATCAGTTGCTCACCGCTCGCCGTCTTCAGATAATAGTGACTGACGAAGCCGCGGTAGACGACCTGATCGACGCGCGCAGCCACGCTGTTTGGCCGATCCGCCGCTCCGCCCTGGTCAACGCCCTCGACGATGATCGCTTCCGGCCTGATCGAGACCATCACGTCCGCGGCAGAAGCCGGCACCTGATCGACTTGGAGCTTCAGATCCTGCGACACGCGAATGATCGCGCCATTTCCGTTGCGTTGCTCGACCTTGCCCTCGAACAGGTTGGAGGCGCCGATGAACTTTGCAACGAATTTGGTGGCTGGCCGCTGGTAGATCTCGGTCGCCGAACCGACCTGCTCGAGCTTGCCGTCCCGCATCACCACGATCTTGTCAGCCATCGTCAGGGCTTCGTCCTGGTCGTGCGTGACCATGATGGTGGTCAGGCCCAGTCGCCGTTGAAGGGCTCGCAACTCGACCTGCATGCTTTCGCGAAGCCCCTTGTCGAGGGCGCCCAACGGCTCATCGAGCAGCAGCATCGCAGGCTCGATCACCAGTGCTCGCCCCAGCGCAACGCGCTGCTGCTGGCCGCCCGAGAGCTGGGTCGGGTATCGCTTTCCGAAGTTCGAAAGCTGGACGAGGCTCAGCGCAGCGGCGACCTTCTTGGCCGCCTCCGCCTTGGCGATCCCCCGCATCTGCAGGCCGAATGCGATGTTCTCCTCGATCGTCATATGCGGGAACAACGCGTAGTTCTGGAACAGCATGCCGATGTTGCGCCGATGCACCGGCACATCGGTGATCTTTGCATTGTTCACCAGGACGTCACCGGATGTGGGGCGGATCAGTCCGGCAATCATGCGAAGGCAGGTCGTTTTCCCGCACCCGCTCGGACCG
This sequence comes from Bradyrhizobium ingae, assembly GCF_055791185.1. Taxonomy (NCBI): domain Bacteria; kingdom Pseudomonadati; phylum Pseudomonadota; class Alphaproteobacteria; order Hyphomicrobiales; family Nitrobacteraceae; genus Bradyrhizobium; species Bradyrhizobium ingae. Next base: position 134,149 of record NZ_JBVUBB010000001.1, on the reverse strand, counting down.
AGCAGGGCAACCATGTGACCCGGCTCGATCGTCAGAGACACCTCATCGACCGCAACAGTGCGGTTGTACTCCTTGCTGAGGCGTTCAAGCCTGACTTCGGAGGACCTCATGGCTACATGCCTCAGCTTGTAAAGACTTGGTTGTAACGCTCCAGCCAGGGGCCGCGACGCGGCACGATGAAATTCCAGTCCGGCGTGAAGAGCCCGAGATCGGTCGCCTTGGTATCCGGATATGCGAGGAACTTCGCCGTCTCCGGCTTGAAGTCGATGCCGCTGACCGAGGGCGCGCTCAGCGTCTGCTCCGAGAGCATCTTGGCAACCGACGGCTCGAGAATGCGGTTGATGAGAGCTGCTCCCAGTTCCGGCTCGGGCGCATTCTTGACCACCGTCATGCTGTTGATGCCCGTGAACGCGCCTTCCTTGGGGAAAGTCATGTCGAGCGGCATGCCCTTCGCCGTATGCGGGTAAATGGCCTTCGAATATTCGATGCCGCCGATCGTCGCCTGCCCCTGGGCAACCTGGAGGACCTGCGCTTCGCTGTCATAGATCGTCAGCACGTTCGGCTTGAGCGTCGCCAGCTTGTCCCAACCCTGATCGACCAGGTACTGGGCCTCCTTGAACGGCTTGCCCGTCACGAGCGCCGTCGCGGCAATGAGCATCAGCACGCTCTGGGTGTTCTTCGGCGTATTCAGCAGAATCTGCTTGCGATACTTCGCATCGAAGATCTGCTCGTAGCTCTCGATCGGTTTCGTGACCTGAGGATTGATGAACAGCGCAGCGCTCGAGATCGAGAAACCGACACCGTAGCCATCCTCGAAGATGTAGCGCGGATACACTTTCGCGAGATTGGGAATCTTGGCGGGATCGAGCTTGTCGATCAAACCCTCCTGCTTCGCCTGGGGGATACCGACGTCGTCCATCATCATGACGCTGTATCGCGGCGTATCTCGCGTCGCGCGGAGTGCTGCGATGTTGGAGAGCGTCGCTCCTTCGATCGTAAAGACGCGACACTTGAACTCAGCCTCGAACTTGGGAATGATCTCCTTCTGGATCAGCTTGCCCAGGGCGGAGTTGTAGACGCCGACATGAAGCTGCTTGGCGTCCTGTGACCATGCCCGGCTAATGATCGTCGGGAAAGCAACCGCGGATGCACCGGCCTTGATGAGAGTCCTACGCGTCAGTCTCATGGTCCAATCTCCATCTACGAAGTAAAATCAGGCGGCCAGCGCGCGGCGAAGACCTACCAACTTTTCCAGAAGCAGGACGCCGACCATCGCCATCAGGATGATGATCGTCGACATCGCAGGCACGGAAGGATCAAACACGTTGACGAGCTGCCGCATCAGCACGAGCGGCACCGGCGAGTACTCGGAATTGGCGAGCCACATCGTGACCGGGTAGTTGTCGAAGGACACCATGAAGGCGAACAGGCCGCCGGCGGCGACCCCGGATGCGATCTGCGGCAGCGTGACACGCCAGAAAGTCCACAGCCGGTTCGCTCCAAGCGTACGAGCGGCATCCTCCAGATTCTCGTCCACCAGTTGCAGGCTGGTGACCACCGTACGGATGACGTAAGGCGAGGTCACGACGACATGCCCGATCAACAGGTTCAGCCTCGCGTCCTCGGAACCAAGCTTGGTGAGGACCTGGAGCAGCGCAAGGCCGGTCACCAAGGCGGGGAAAATCAATGGCGAGAGCAGGAAGCCCTTGATAGCCGACACGCCGAAGAAATTTCCGCGCACCAGCGCAAAGGATGCCGGAACGCCGAACAGCAGCGAGCCCGCCGTCGTGCCGAGCGCCAGCAGGATGCTCAGCCGCATCGCTTCCAGGAAATCACGATCCCCGAGGACCTTGACGTACCACTTGAGCGTGAAGCCCTGGGGCGGAAACGTAACGAAGTAGGAGTCGGAGACCGACACCGCCATGACCAGAAGCAGTGGCGCCAGGATGAAGACCATCATCGCGGTCGTGATCGCATAGAGAATGTAGGCGCCAATGCCGGAGAAATGCTCGTCCATCAGCTCGGCCTCCGAAGACGGCGGCCCTCGAGAAGCCACATCGAGAAGCCATTGACCGCGAATACCACACCCACCAGGACCACGGCGATCGCGGCGCCGAAGGGCCAATCGTACACGACGAAAATCTGCTGCTCGATCAGATTACCCAGCATGACGGCGGAGGCCCCTCCCAGGATGGCGGGGATCACGAAGGATCCGGCCGTCAACGAGAACACCAGGGTAAAACCCGCCACGAAGCCGGGCATGCTCAACGGCAGCGTCACCCGCAGGAAGACCTTCCACCACGGCGCGCCAAGAACGCGGGCCGCATCCTCCAGATTGCGATCGATCTTGCCGAGCGCGGATGCCAGCGGCAGGACCATCATCGGGAAGAACACATGAAGCGAGCCGATGACCACGGCCTTCTCGGTGTAGAGAACCGATACCGGCCCGTCGACGATATGCAGCGTCATCAGGATCCAGTTCAGCATCCCCTTCGGGCCGTTTGCCAGGATCAACTGCCACCCATAGCCACGAACGACGACGCTGACGACCAGCGGCGCGATGACGATGAGCGTAATAATTCGCGTGAAGAGGGGGCGGCTCTTCACCATGACCAGCGCCACCGGATAGGCCAACACAGTCGCAAGGGCTGACGTGATCAGGCTGATCCTCAGCGTCGTCCAGAACACGCGCGCATAGAGCTCGACATCGATGAGCCTCGCATAGTGCGCGAGCGTGAAGGGAGGACCGATAATACCCTGGCTGTTCTGGGTTTGAATGCTCGAGAACAGCAGCCTTATTGCCGGGTAGAAGAAGAAATAAGTCAGGAAGACCAGCATCGGGAGCGCGAGCAGCCCGGCGGGCAAGCTCAAGCGCCACCGCGATCCCTGTCGGGTCTGTGGTTGGGCACTTACAACAGCCACCGCATCGTCGCTGGTCATTGCTGGCCGTCCCCGACTGCGCGATCCCAAGATCTACCCCTCTTTAAGCAAAGCTTAGACGCCGACACCTGATAGGACCAAGATTGTCTCCATTTAGGGGCATTGCAAACAGTTATGACAATGGGTGCGGCACCCTGCCCGAACTCCAGTCATCGGATGCCTCATCCGACATCGCATCAACGCAAGCCTTCGCAGAATGCCGCAATGCGTCGGCAGCCCTCCTTCAGCGTGTCGATATCGGTCGCGTAGGAAATCCGGAAATACGGGCTCATTCCATAGGCCCCACCGGGAACGGCGGCGACGTAGTGCTCCTCCAGAAGGGCCGAAATGAAGTCGGCATCGGTGTCCAGCCGCCGTCCTCCCTTGGTCGTCTTGCCGATACAACCGGCGATATTCGGGAACACGTAGAATGCGCCCTCCGGCTTGTGGCACGTGATCCCGGGGATCTGATTGAGGAGCGAGACCACCAGATCGCGCCTGCCGCGATAGATATCGGCTCGTTCTTTGAGATAATCCTGAGGACCGTCCAGAACCGCCACGGCCGCCGCCTGGCTGAGCGTACAGATGCCGCCCGTCGCCTGGCCGTGGACATTGTTCATCGCAGCAATCAAGCCTTTGGGGCCACCGCAATAGCCGACGCGCCATCCCGTCATGGCGTAGGCCTTGGACGCGCCGTTGACCGTCACGACGCGATCCTTCAGCCTGGGCTCGACTTCCGCGATCGTGCAGAACTCGAAGCCGTCATAGGTGAGGTGCTCGTAGATGTCGTCGGTCAGGATCCAGACGTCGGGATGCTTCAGCATGACGTCCGCGATCGCGCGCATCTCGGCCCGCGAGCAGGCGGCGCCGGTCGGATTGTTCGGGAAATTCAGGATCAGCCACTTCGTCTTTGGCGTGATCGCAGCCTCGAGATCGGCCGGCCGCAGCTTGAACTGGTTGTTCTCCGGGCACGGCACCGAAACCGGCGTCGCCTCGGCGAGGAGAACGATGTCCGCATAGGTGATCCAGCCCGGGGCCGGAATGACCACTTCGTCGCCGGGATTGCAGGTGGCGAACAGCGCGTTGAAGATGATCTGCTTGCCCCCGTTGGCGATCAGGATTTCATCAAGGGCGTAATCGAGATTGTTCTCACGCTTGAATTTGCGCTGGACCGCGCGTCTCAAGGCCACCGTCCCCGGCATCGCCGGGTATTTGGTGTCCCCCGCCAGTGCCGCTGTGTGCGCCGCATCGATGGCGTGCGGAGGCGTCGGAAAATCGGGCTCGCCGGACGACAGGCTGACGATCTTGACGCCTGCATCGCGCAGCTCACGCGCCTTGTCCGTCATCGCCGCCGAGGCGGACACTTTTACGGTTTTGAGGCGGTTCGCAAGTTCAGGCATCATCAGCTCCGTTTCTTGATCTCTCATTGTTGCGCGGATCGACGCGCAAATCGCAGGTCACCTACGACCTGAAACGTTGGAATAATCTCGAGCATCGCGACGTTCATGCGCATCGGCGATCCCACAGCGAACGCGATTGCGTCCGCAATATCCTCGGGTTGAAGCGTCTCGAAGGCACCGACGAAGCGGTCATTCTCCGCGCCTCCAACCTCCGGATTGCGGAAAATGCCGGTCGCGACCCGCCCCGGGGACACTTCGGTGACGCGAACCCGGGTGCCGAAGAGATCCACCCGCAATTGCTGCGACAGCGAATGGATGCCCGCCTTGGACGCGTGATAGGCGACGGAGGAATTGAACGTCGTCGCGTTCTCGCCGAAGGCATAGTGGCCGGCTATGGAGGAGATGTTGACGACGTGCCCGCGGTCGCGCTTGGCCATGGCCGGCACGATCAGCCGCGTGAGATGGAGGACGGCCCGCAGATTCACGTCCACGAGCGTATCGACGTCCTCAGGGGCGGTATCCAGAATATTGCTGCGCCGGGACTGCCCGGCATTGTTGACGAGCACATCGAACTCGGCCGCGCCTGCCAGTTCCGTCAGGGCGCCCAAATCATTCACATCAACCGCACAGGCGCGGCACCCGGTCTCCGCCGATAAGGCGGCCAGCCGTCCCGCGTCCCTGGCGGTCGCATAGACCTCGAGGCCCTCTGCGCTCAAGCGGCGAACCGTTGCAGCCCCGATTCCCGAGGACGCACCCGTCACCAATGCCGTTCGAAAGTCCGCAAATCCCATCCGCATGCCTCTCTTGCGATCAAGCGGAGCGGCGGAACACTACGTTCACACAAATGGGCGCGGATAGGACGGATTCGATCTGGCCTCATAAGCATGGCCGATAGCTGTGCCGGCGCCTCCGGCAGTCCCATAAGCGTCACCGATACCGGCAGAGTGAATTGCTCTTACTCTGTTTCGGCCACGCTCCCCTACATTCGCTCAGACCCGTTTGGCCGACCATTGGGAGAGAAACGCACATGCTGGAGGTCAACAATCGGATCGTCATGGTCTCTGGCGCCTCGCGAGGCATCGGACGCGCCGTGGTCGATCGACTCCTGGCATCGGGTTTCCGTGTCTCGGCGGGCGTTCGCAATCCCGACGCCCTCCCGGAGAGCCAACGGCTCATGACACACCGCTACGACGCCGACGATGCCGAGAGCCCCCAAGCATGGGTCAAGGCGACGATCGCGCGATGGGGCGGCGTGGACGCGATCGTCAACGCGGCCGGCATCAATCCGAGGGTCCGCGTCTCCGACGAAGGCGAAGACGAATTGGAAGACATGTGGCGGATCAACGTCAAGGGCCCGCTGCGTGTCATCAGGGCCGCCCTGCCCCATCTTTCAGCTTGTGGCCATGGGCGAGTGGTCAACCTCGGGTCGCTCGCCGGCAAGCGCGTGGGGAGCAATGTCGGCTACGCCATGACCAAATTCGCGGTAGTTGCACTCACGCACGGCATCCGCCGCGAGGGTCGCGCTGCAGGAATCAGGGCGACCGTCATATGCCCCGGCTATGTCGCCACCGACATGACGCTGAACGATGACGAAATTCCCCGTCACGAGATGAGTCAGCCCGGCGACATCGCGCGACTGGTCGAGACCGTACTGATGCTGCCGAACAACGCTTCGGTCTCCGAACTGCTGGTGCATTGCCAGTTCGAACCGATGTTGTAGCGATCGGGTTGCGCAGCCTGCCCAGCGCGAAGGCGGGCCTCCGCAAAAAAACCTCGAAAACCACCCCATGCAAAGCAGCCGGCAAGCCCGAACACAGGCTGCTGCGGCTTTTACGAAATCGATTGACGCATCGGGCAAATCACCGATGCCATCATCGCAGACTGACGCATCCCGCCTGGCCGTGAAGCTGCGTCGCGGGATCAGGTCCTTGGGAGACGGCTTCGAATTTCGCGATGCGCTGGTCCAGGCGCCACAACTCGATGCGATAGAGACTCACCAGTGCCCGGGCCTTTCGCTTGGCATCCTCCTCGTCGTCACAGACGAGGTTGATGCACCCGAAGACGTGGCCGGCGGGATCGATCTGGAACGCCCGATAATGTTTCATGATCTGCCCCCTCCTTGCCAGCGCTTGTGAAGGGCCGGCGCGGTCAACCAATCGGTCAGATTGGAAGCCACTTCGTCCTGCTTCGCGCGGCGCAGCAACATCTCCCGCTCCTTGCCGGCCGGAAGACGGCGGGCATGCTGGCGGGCCTGTTCGGCTGACATCTGCAAACGCTCCTGGAGCGAATGCGTCTGTTTGGTTCGATTACGCTTGATGCCCATTTTCTACATTCTAGGATGATCTGGATGGTAGAGGACCGGCCCCGGCCGGAGGCTCAAAGCGCCGGGGCCGGTCACCTGCCGCACCGGGGACGGCCCGGGCGGATAGTGTTCGCAGCTTCGGGTTGGAACCCGGTTCCGGCATTTCCATAAGTTAAGCGGAGGCGATTGTTACGAGCAGCGCCGACCAGCCACTGCATCGCAGCACGATAGATCGCGCAGGCGCCTCACGTACGGCGACAGGCGCCCGAACATGACGGCGGGGGTCTGAAGCTACTTGCCGCGGTAGAGTTGCAGATAGCTCGGCGAGTACAACGCGGCGTCCTTGAGTGCATCGAAATCGATGATGGTCAGGGTGCGCTCGCGCAGCACGATCAGGCCGTTAGCGCGCAATTCCTGCACGGTGCGATTGAGATGGACCACCGACAGGCCGGTGGCATCGGCAAGGTCCATCTGCGTCACCGGCATGATGCAGGAATTGCCGTCGATCATTCCGACCGGGCGCAGCCGCTCGAAAATCTCGCAGAACAGATGCGCTACGCGTTCAAGCGCGCTGCGGCGGCCGAGATTTACCGCCCATTCGCGCTGGATGGCGCCGTTCACGAGCGTCTCGCACCAGAACGCTTCAGCGAGCGATCGATCGCTCGCGACAAGGCTCTCGAAGCGAGCACGCTTGATTTCGGTATAGACAACCGGCGTCAGCGTCGCGATTGAGTGATCCATCACCTCCAGCAGAAACGCATGTGCGTCGCAGGTCTCACCGGGAAAGATGAAATTCACAATCTGGCGCCGCCCGTCCTCAAGCGTCTTGTAACGGCAGAGCCATCCCGACAGCACGACGCGGACGCTTCCGACGGAATCACCCTCGATGATCAGATCCTCGCCCGATCCGGCGCGCTGCATCCCTTCGAGCATGGCATGCTCAAGCGAAGCGGAGGCCTCGGTCGACAAAGGCCGCAGGGCATTCAACCTGCGGATGACCGGATCGGTCACGCTTCGATCGAGGGTCGACACCGGCATCAACTACCGCCCCCTGGCGTATGGAACGTGCGCTTGCTCAAGGGAATGGTGATCGTGCATTGCAGTCCCGAACCGCTTAACGCCATCGTCGTCTGCCCCTTGAACTCGAACGTCAGCGTGCGCTCCAGAAGTTCCGTGCCAAACCCCTTTCGCGGCCGCGGCGTAACGGGGGGCCCGCCCCGCTCGCGCCATTCGAAGACCAGCTCCGCCGGATCGGTAGTCTCATCGAAGCGCCAGGAGATTTCGATCCGCCCCGTAGGCTGGCTCAAGGCGCCATATTTCAGGGCGTTGGTCGCGAGCTCATGAATGGCGAGCGCAAAAGTCTCCGCGGCCTTCGGCTGGAAGCGGACCTTGGGGCCGGAGATCCGAACCTGCTCGCCCTCGCGGGCATTGTAGGCCAGAAGCTCCTCGACGACGAGATATTCGAGATCGACACCGCCCTCGGGATCACGCGTCACAAGCGCCTGTGTACGCGCGAACGTGTTCAGCCGACCGTCGAGATGGGAGGCATATTCGTCAACGTTCGAGCTCGATTCGGCCGTACGCCGTGAGATCGAGCGCACGACACTAAGCGTGTTGCGGACCCGATGCTGAAGCTCGGCCAGCAGCAGGCGCTGCCGCTCCTCGGCACGGGTGATCGCGGTGACATCGATGAAGGTGATCACGACGCCGGCAATGAAATTGTCGATGCTGCGATAAGGCAGGATGCGCACGATGTAGCGGGTGCCGCTATCCGGCGCGGTCAACTCGCGCTCGGCGCTGGCCAGCGTCCGCAGCACGCGGCGGACGTCGTCATAGAGCTCCTCGATGGGGATACGCGCCTTGATGTGGGCGATCGGACGGCCGACGTCGGTTTCCACCAGGTGCAGGACCTGTGTGATCGCAGGCGTGAAGTTCATCACCCGCAAATCGTTGTCGAGGAACACGGTCGCGATCCGCGTGCTCTCGAGGAAATTCTTCAGATCGCTGGTAGCGCGTGTCAACTCCTGCACGCGGTGCGCCAGCTCGCCGTTGACCGTCGTCAGTTCCTCATTGACCGACTGCAACTCCTCGCGCGAGGTCTCGAGCTCTTCATTGGCCGACTGCAATTCCTCATTGAGCGACTGGTATTCCTCGTTGGAGGATTTCAGCTCCTCGTTTGTGCTTTCCAGCTCCTCGATGGTCGCCTGCAGACGCTCCCGTGTCGCACGCAGCTCGCTTTCCAGCCGCTCGACGTGCTCCGTGCGCACCAGCACGTTGGCATTGCCCTGCTCCGCCTCGATCGCGCGAACAGGGCCGTCCTTGAACAGCACCACGAAATTGCGATGGCCGCCGGCGCCTTCCTGGATGGGCTCGACCGTGATGTCGACCAGGACGCGGTGGCCGTTCACCCCGAGCTGCACTTGCTCGGCATGGGCGGGCTCGTTGATTTCCGACGCACGGCCGAGCGCGGTGCGCAGTTCGAGCCTGAGATCGCGGTGGACGAGCTGAAGCAGGTCGAGCGTGGCGGCGCCCGCGGTCGGCTCGATGTAACGGCCCGTGCGTCCGGAAAAATGCAGGATCTGGAAATTGTCGTCGGTGATGACATAGGCGGGCGCATATCGCTCCGCGATGCGCTGCGCGCGGCGCTCCAGGCCCACATCCGGGCCGAACGAGCGCACCGGCGGCACCTCGACCGGTACTCTGCCCGCCGCAGTCGTGATCGGAAATTCCGGCGGCAGCCTCGTGCCGGTCTCGAGCTTCTTGAAGATGCGGGCGCGGCGATCGACTGGCGCGAAGAGCTTGGGGTGCCGCGTCACGTTCTCGGAATTGCCGAGAAAGAGGTAGCGGTCCGGCAGCAACGCAAAATGGAACAGCGGGATCACGCGGTTCTGCAATTCGGCGTTGAGATAGATGAGGAGGTTGCGGCAGGAGACGAGATCGAGCTTGGAGAACGGCGCGTCCTTGATGACATTGTGCTGCGAGAAGATGCACATCTCGCGCAATTCCTTCACCACACAATAGGTATCGCCCTCGCGCACGAACCAGCGCGCGAGGCGTTCGCTGGTCATGTCCGCCTCGATACTGGTGCGATAGCGGCCGACCCGCGCGGCGGCCAGCGCACGCCCGTCGATGTCGGTCGCAAAAATTTGGACCTGCGGCGCCGAATCCATCCGCGCCATGTACTCACGCAGGAGGATGCCGATCGAGTAGGCCTCCTCGCCGGTGGCGCAGCCGAGCACCCAGATGCGAACCTGCTGGCCGGCACCCTTGCTTTCGAAGACCTTCGGAATGATCTGGGTCTCCAGCACCTCGAACTCACGCTTGTCGCGAAAGAACTCGGTGACGCCGATCAGGAGGTCGTTGAAGAGATTCTGGGCCTCGTCCTTGTCGTTTCGCAGGAAATCGACGTAGCCCGGAATCTCGTCGATCTGGACCACCTGCATGCGCCGCTGCACGCGACGCAGGAAGGTGTTCTGCTTGTAGCCGTGGAAATCGTTACCGGTCTTGTTGCGCAGGATATCGGCGATGCGCGACAGCGAGGTCGCAGCCGCCGCCAGCACCTCGTCAAAGCCCTGCTTCTCTTCGAGGCGCCGCAGATGACGGGCGTAGACCTGGATGTGCTCGGGGATGTCCTCCGGCGGCAGTACGTAGTCGGCGATGGAAGCGGGCGTATTGCCCTCAAGCAGATGCTCGGACTCGGGGCTCGCCGTTCTTTCGGCGATAGCCAGACCGCCGTGATCCTTGAGCGTTGCGGTGCCTAACGTTCCGTCGCCGCCGGTGCCGGCGAGGATCACGCCGATGGATTGCTCGGCACGCTCTTCGGCGAGCGACACCAGGAAGCTGTCGATCGTCGCCCGCTCGCCTGGCGCCTGCTCGGCCTTGCGGATCGCGAAGCGATCGCCCTGGATGGTGGTGATCATCGCCGGCGGGCACAGATAGATATTGCCCCCCTCGATCGGCCCGGCGTCACCGATGTTGGTGACCGTGGCGCCGTTGGCGCCACGGACGGCCTCGCGCAGCCGGCCCTCGTCGAAGGCCTCGTGATGCTGAAGCGCCAGCACGATGGCTTGATCGGCCGCGACGGTCAGCTTGGCAAAGAAGCGCTCGATGCTGTCCAGTGCGCCGGGCGAAGCGCCCACGCCGATGATCAGCGGGGCCTTGACTTGACGCTCTCCCTCGACCGACGGGTCGCCGACTTCATTCATGACTCTGGTAGCTCTCGTTGGCTGGCCGGAAGCAACGGGCATCCGGCCCCCTGCAATTAGCAGAAACTCATGTTACCCTAATAGTTCAAAGGCAAAAATGGTCTCGCCGCCCTTCCCCCCGGGCGTGTTTTGCCGTGCCGCAACGGCCATTCTCGAGCCGTGACGCCGGAACCCGTGATGCAAATTTCCGAAGAACTCGCGGCCTTGATCAGGCGCGCCGAGGGCGCCACGGCGCCCGCCCGCCGAGAACGACCGCTGGCGTCAAAGCGTGGTGCGACAGCTCGACCATATGTTCGAGATCGGCGCTGAGTTCAGGAGAGCGCCCGTTAGCTGGACGCCGGCGGGTCCGGATCGACTTGATTCCGAAGATAGAGGACGCGCTGCTCGATCAGGGTACGATGGCGCTCCCACTCGGTCAGGGTTTCCTTGAGGAGGTCAATGAGGCGCTCGGCCTGACGGATGTCGTACCCGTCACCCCTGAGATCACGCACCTTGTCTTCCTGATCGCGCAGTCGCTGCCGCCCTTCCTCGATGTCGCGATCGGCCTTGACGAGAAGAAGCTGCTCGGAGTTGAGCTGCTCCGTACACTCGGCGAGGGTCAGGGTCATGGGATGCCTCTAAGCCTCCCGCTTGCGCACCGGAGGATCGAGCGACTGTAGCACGACGCGGCGGATCATGTCGGCATATTCGCGATATTCGGCGGCCCGCGCGCCGTACAACTCGGCGACTGCAGACCGGCCGCTCCGCTGGCCGTCGGAAGCCATCCGCTGCACCAGTTCGGCCCGCTCCTCGATAATGCGCAGCGCAATCCGCAAGGCTTCATCGACGCGCCCTTCCTGCTCCTTTGCAAGGGCATCGGCGGTGTAGGCATGACCGACCTGGCAGCGGAATCGCATCGGGCGCGATCCTTTGATCTCGGACAGGACGCCGCCGCAGCCCGGGCAGGTCAGCGCCACCGGATCGGCAAGTGAAACGAGGTTATCGCTGCCAATCCGGTCACCGGCTGCAATCTCGACTTCGAGGCGGATATCTGGCGGAATCGGCAACTTCGCCGCCGGAGGTTCCCTGACGAGATCGGACAGCACATCGCCTATGGTCGCGCCGGGCACGCAGAGATCGATAGTGGTCGCCTCGAGAGCACGCCTTGGCATTTCGTCGGCAATGGCGTCGGACGGATCCTGCACCACGGTCATCCCGCCGCAACGCTTGATGGCGTTGAGACCGGCCGCGCCATCGGACAACAGACCGCTCAGGAGGACGCCGATCACGCGAGGGCCATGGTGCAGCGCCGCGGAGCGGAATAAGGCATCGATCGCCGGCCGCGCCATGTTCTCGCGCGGACCGCGCCCGAGCAACACGCGATCCTCGAATAGCAGCAGATGGTGATCGGGCGCCGCCAGATAGACGCACCCGGGTTCGATCTTCATGCCGTTTTCGGCCTGCCGGACCGGCAGCTTGGCGGCACTTCTGGTAACCGTGGAGAGGATGCCAACGCCTTGCGCCGGTATGTGCAATACGATGAATATGGCGGCCGGCAGATCCGCCGGCAGGCGACCCAAAATCTGCTTCAGCGGTGCGGTCGCCCCGGCCGAGCCTCCGATGACGATAATGTCGTGGTTGCTCATGGAACCCGCCTTCGATTGCATCGTTTTGGACCAAGGCGGCCCTTCATCTTATGTTCCTAATCGTTCGAAGAAGATCGCTGGAGGGATCATGTCCGCATCGCCCATGCTGTCTCGTCGGCCCGCGCCGTTGGCGGGCCGCCGCATTCTCGTGGTCGAGGATGAGTATTTTCTCGCCGATGACATCGGCAAGACGCTTCACGCCTTCGGTGCCGATGTTGCGGGACCGGTGGGTCACATCGAGGATGCAGTCAAGATTTTGCACGATGGCAGCGTTCTGGATGCCGCCGTGCTGGATGTGAACATCCGCGCCGAGATGATCTTCCCCATCGCCCGTGAGCTCAGGTCACGCCAAGTGCCGTTCGTGTTCACCACGGGATATGACAGGACTTCCATCAGTTCCGAATTCCGGGACGTCCTGCTCCTCGAGAAGCCGCTCGATCTCGCGGCGATGGCCCGGAAGCTGACGGCGCTCATCGACAATCCAGCGATCTGACGCGCAATCCCCGCGCCGCTCATCAGGATGACGAGACATTCGATGAGACATTTAATGATCTACACACCTGACCACGCGCTGGATGCAAAGCTGCTGGCGAACTCTCGCGAACTGGTTCGCGAGGCGCTCAGGCTGCTGCGCAATAGCGATCACCTCGTCGGTGCCGTGCGCCTGCGTGACGAGTTCGAACGTCACGAACCTCCCCGGGACGAGGGTCAACCGTCCCGACGTAAGGCCCGGCCGTCGCGTTCACAGCAAGTTGACAGCTAGAACAGATGAGCAAAGGCCAACCAGGCGGTCACCGCGAAACAAAGCGCAGCCGCGAAATAAGGTAGCGCGACGCGCAAGGTTACCTCCCCGTCCGGTCAGCTCAGCATCATCCACACGATCGCCCCGGCCATCACGAGGAATCCCGTAATGGCGGTTGCGACAAAGGCCTGTTCGACGCGATCCATCGCCATCGCAGCCCCCTTTCCAGCCCGATCAGTGTGATGGGCCGGGACGTATCGCGCATTAGGATATGTGAATCGGCGGCACCAGCTTTTTTTGGCACCCCGGTTGAGACCGCGCTGCAGAAACGATGCGGCGCTACGATTTAGCTATTCTCGCCAGAATTTGGGCAGTTCCTCGGCCGTCACCAGGTCCACCTGGCCATGGAAGCGATTGCGGTACATCGTCATGAGCGCATCGTGGCCGACATCCGAGGAACTGCACAGGGCATCCTCTACGATGACGACCCTGAAACCGAGATCAACCGCGCTCAAGACCGTCGACAAGACGCAAACGTCGGTCTCCGCACCGGTGATGATCACCGTACCGACACCTTTTTCGACGAGCAGGGCCGCGAGGGTCGGATTGCTGAATGCCGAATAGGCCGGCTTGTCGATCACGCGTGCTGGAGGGACGTACCGAGCAAGGGCCGGCACGAGGTCGAGGCCGGATGGCGGGATACGCGCCCGCGTTGCCTCCCTCCAGCGGCGAAAATAGTTCTGCCATTGTCCGGGGCGATCCTCGGGGTCCTCAGGCGTGATGAAGCGCGAAAACACGGTTCGCGTCGTGTAGCGCGACGCGATTCCGCCAATCGTCGGCAAGACCCTTTCCATCCAGGGCGTTGCCCAAAGCCCGCCGGGAGCGAAAATGTTCTGCATGTCGATGCAGAGGTGAACCGCATCCCGGATCTCCGCAATCTCCGACCTGTCGTCCCTCATCACCATCCCCGTCGTTTCAGGCGATTGCAATGAACCGACGACGACGATGGTTCCGCCGCGTGGCGGCTCGCCCGCGTTCCCAGCGGACCTTTCCCGATTTCGATTGGCTCATGACCGATGTTCCGCCGTCTCTGCTACTTGGCCGAGAGCGGCATCTCGCCGCCTTCGATCAGCTCAGGGACGACATCCCGGAACAGGCGCACCGGAACGGACTTTGCCGCCGGCACCTTGCTGCCTTCGGCGAAGTGCCACAATGGAATGAGCCCGTTGCACTCCGGATAGTAGCCGGCAATGCTCCTGCGCGGAATGTCGTAAGGCACGACCTGAAGCTCGCTCAAGCTTCGTTCCACGCCATCGCCTGCTTCGGTCACCAGGGTGACGGTGTCTCCGGACTTGAGGCCATCCATCTCCATGTCAGCCGGATTCATCAAAACGACGTAACGGCTGCCGTGAATGCCGCGAAAGCGATCGTCTTCCGTGTAGATGGTCGTGTTGAACTGACCATCGGCACGCATCGTCATCAGCTCATAGACGCCGTCGCTCTCCCGCGGCGGTGCGAAGGCCGCCTTGGGAACGGTGAAATTGGCCTTTCCGTTGGGCGTCTTCCATTGGCGATCACGCGCCGCCAGCGGTCGCGGAAATCCGCCGGGCTCGAACATACGTTTATTGAAATCCTTGAACTGGTCGGGATAGGTGCGCTCGATGGCGTCCCGCACGCGTGAATAATCAGCGGTCCAGGCATCCCAATCGACATTCGGATTGGGCTTGAGGGCCGCCTTTGCAAGGCCGGCAATGATCGCCGGCTCCGACAAGGCATGCTCTGTCACGGGCTTGCGCTGGCCGCGCGAGCCGTGAATGCAGGCCGTGGAGTCCTCCATCGACACGGCCTGTGCGCCGCTCGCCTGATGGTCGATCTCGATGCGGCCGAGACATGGCAGGAGATAGGTGACCTCGCCCGGAACGATGTGTGTGCGATTAAGCTTGGTTGCGATCTGCACCGACAGGCGCAGACCCGACCAGGCCGGCTCCATCAGCGAACGCTCGGGAATTGCACGCACAAAGTTTCCACCGAGGCTGACGAAGCCGCGAACATCTCCCTTCAAAATGCCCTCGCACGCATCGACGGTCGACAGGCCGTCCCATCGCGGCGGCTCGAAGCCGTAGAGTTCGGCAAGCCTGTCGAGCGGCACGAGTTTTGTCTTTTCGGAGATGCCAACCGTACGCTGGCCCTGAACGTTGGAGTGGCCCCGGATCGGCGAGATCCCGGCGCCCGGCTTGCCTATGTTGCCGCGCAGCAGCAGCAGGTTCACAATCATCTTGGCCGTTTCGACCCCGTGCTTGTGCTGGGTGACGCCCATGCCGTAATTGGCGATCACGGCCTTCGCCGCCATGTAGGTGTTCGCAGCCTCGAGCAGCGCCGATCGCGAAAGCCCCGATGCCCTCTCGATTTCGCTCCAGCCCTGCGCGCGGCAGAACGCGGCGAACTCTTCAAAGCCCGCAGTGTGCCGTTGAATGAACTCGACATCGACAAGAAGCGGATTTCCGTTCTCCCGCGCAAGGTCATCCGACTCGATCACCCTTTTGCAGATCCCGACGATCGCAGCGGCATCGCCGCCGACCCTAACCTGATGATATTGCGAGCTGATGCGCGTGCCGCCAGCGATCATCTGAAGCGGGTTTTGCGGATTGACGAACCGCTCCAGTCCCCGCTCGCGGAGCGGATTGAACGTCACGATCGGCACGCCCCGCTGAGCCGCTTCCTGCAGCGGATGCAGCATGCGCGGCGCGTTCGTAGTCGTGTTGTGGCCGAAGAAGAAGATGCAATCGGTGCTCTCGAAATCCTTGAGCAGAACTGTGCCCACCGGAGAGCCGATCACCTGCGGCAACGCCACCGACGTCGTCTCGTGGCACATGTTCGAGCTGTCCGGAAAGTTGTTGGTGCCGTACATCCGGCCGAACAACTGGTACATGTAACTCGCTTCGAGCGAGGCCCGGCCCGACGTGTACATGATGACCGAGCGCGGATCGAGCTTGTTCAGCTCAGCGCCAATCTCGCGGAACGCCTCGTCCCACGCGACCGGCAGATATCTGTCGCTGGCCGGATCGTAACGCATCGGTGTCGTGAGGCGGCCCTGCTCTTCCAATTGATGATCGGACCATGTTCGCAGCTCGGTCAGCGTATGCCCCGCGAAGAACTCCGGCGTGACCGTCTTGCCCGTCACCTCCCAGGCAGTGGCCTTGGCGCCGTTCTCGCAGAACTCGAAGGGACGCGGTTTGGCGGGCTTGGCCCAGGAGCAGCTCACGCACATGAAGCCGCCAGGCTTGTTCTGCTTCAGCAGGATTTCGCTGCCGAGCATCGCGACCTCTTCCTGAGTCAGGATGTGAACGACGGCATTGAGCGATCCCCAGCCACCGGCTGGAGAGTCATAATCTTCGATTTTTGCTTTTTGCCTCATGGCGGGCCCTTCGACTGCAAGCCCCTTACTGAAAACCTGAGAGACGATCGCTGGTTCCTTTATGCTTAGGAACCTCGCAGCCGCTCGCGCGTCGATAGATCGACCCAAGGACGAACATCATGCACGGCTTCCGGTTCGACGGACACAGTCGCATATCCACGCCGACAGCTTCAGTGAGAATGCCCCGACTGACATCGAGCCGCAGGGATGACCAGCGGATCGTGGCGGAGGAGTCTCCGGTTGCGCTGGTCTATGACGGAACGAGCATCGCCGTTCTGATGGCGACGCCCGCCGATTTGACCGACCTTGCGGTCGGCTTCAGCCTGACCGAGGGGATCATCGAGGATGTCGGCGAGATAGAAGAGCTTACGATCGCCGGAGGTCCCGACGGCATCGAACTGCGAATGTGGCTGCGCCCCGGCGCCGGACGCCTGCTGAAAGAACGACGACGCCGACTGGTCGGGCCCACGGGGTGCGGCCTGTGCGGCATCGAAAGCTTGCGCGAAGCCAGTCGAGCCATCCGCTCCGTTGAGCAGCGGATGCGCCTCACGCCCGAACAGATCGGCATGTCCATCAAGACCCTGGCCGCGTCGCAGATGCTCAACCACAAGACACGCGCAACACACGCCGCCGGATTTTTCGATCCTGGCAGCCGACGCATGATGGTGCGCGAGGACGTCGGCCGCCACAACGCGCTTGACAAGCTTGCTGGGGCCCTCGCCGCCGAAGGGATATCCGGCAGCACCGGCGCGATCGCACTGACCAGCCGGATATCGGTGGAGATGGTGCAAAAGGCCGCCGCGATCGGCGCCAGCATCGTCATCGCGATGTCGGCACCGACCGCGCTTGCGATACGTACGGCTGAGTCCAGCGGAATCACGCTCGTCGGCATCGCGCGCGGGCACGATTTCGAGATTTTCAGCCACCCGGCAGGAATCGACTTCTGAAGGATCGATCCACGCCGGGCCGCCGGCCTTCGTTCACGCCGGATATCGGCCGATGAAAAATTCGCGGAACGGATCCATGCTGGGATCCAGCCCGGCATCGATCAGTCCCTTGCGAAGAGCGAACATCTGCGGGTCGTGAATACGCTGCGTCGGCTGACGAAGCGGCCCACCATTGTAGCCTTGCAGCCAGCCCTGGAATTTCCAGGCCTGGCGGTTGAGAAAGGCACCACCGTGCAGCACCGGCGCCAGGCCGCCCTTGATCTTGCGGGCGGGATGAAGCTGCCAGTAGATCTGCGTCGCCTGGTCGTATTCGCCCTTGCGGAGATGATTGAACACCTTCGGGATCATCGGCCCGTAATATTCGTGGTCGCTGGTCGCCGATAGCTGGATCTTCATGATCTGGCCGAGCGGTATCAGTTCGCCTTCGATCGGCATCGAGATCACGACGTCCTTGCCGAACAGGCGGTCGCATTCAATGACGCTCTGGATTGAGGGGAAGCCTCCTTCAGCCTTGATTGCCGCGACATTCGGGCAATCATCGATCAAACGCCGGATCAGGCGCGTTGGGATATCCGAGGGATGAATGCGGCTGGAAAAGCCCCAGAGAAACATCGGAAACAGCATGACCGCGAGATTGGTCGCGTCGCAGACCGCCTTGGTGTAGTCGTAGATGTCCTGCTCGCTCTCCGGATAGAAGTTCGGCGGATAGGACAGCAGTACGAATTCGGCCCCCGCCTCCTCTGCCCCACGTATGGCCTCGATGTTCTGCTCGAGATTGTTCCAGCTTGCGTGATGGGTAACGACGAGGCGGCCGGCCGCTTCGTCGGAGATGATGCGCAGAAAATCGAGATATTCCGACAGGGTGATCGACACCTCCGACACGCCCAGGGTGCCAATGAACCCGTGGGTGATAGCGAGCCGGGTGTCGTGCCGAATGGCTTTTTCGTTGATGCGCTTGAGATCCCCCGTAAAGGACGGGATCGTGCAGTTGACGACGCCGACGAGCTTCTCGCGCGCCCATTCGCGCGCTTCGCTGCGCTTATACCTTGCCATGATGTTCTCCCTGATAAGTCTCGCGACATCGTTCGGGTGCGTGACCCGGCTCTATCCGCCGCAGCCGCTTCCGCTTCATTTGAGGACCGGTGCGATGGTCACTGGAAGCACGGTGCCCAGCGACATCTCGCGCGCCCGCGCCACGCACATGCCCGCGATCACCAGATCCTGTAATGCGGCACCGACAGACTTGTAGAGCCGTAGCCCGCCCGCCTCGATGTCGCAGGGTTGCCTCAGGAGTTGCGACAGCGATCGCAGGCGGGGCTCGAATCCGATACCGGCTCGACGCGCCGCCAGCATGTCGCCGGTATCATGCGCGACTTCATCGACCATGTCGGCGATGATGATCTTGGCTCGCGCGATCACCGACGTGTCGACCTCGCGCTGCTCCGGCAGCGTCGAGCCGATCGAGATCACCGTGGTGCCCTCGCTCATCCAGTCGCCGTATAGGGTCGGCGTCTCGTCGCGCGAGCGCGCTGCGCAAATCACGACATCTGCCCCGGCGGCGGCCGCAGGTCCGCTCTCGGCGGAGATGATGGGGATGCCAAGGTCGGCAGCGTCGGTCGCAAAGCGCGCTCGGCTTGCCGGATTTGGGCTGAACACACGGACGCGCGCTATGTTGCGGATCGATGCAAGCGCCCGCAAATGCATTTTCGCCTCGAACCCGGAGCCGATGACTGCGACGTCGAGCACTCCCGCTCGCGCGAGGACGTCCGCAGCAAGCGCGGAAGTCGCGGCGGTCCGGAATCCGGTAATCGAGGCCGCGTCCACGAGCGCCACCAGCTCGACCGTCTCCTGATCGAACAATGGAATGAGGTACGATGCGCGACGGTTGCGGATCGAAGCGGCGATCAGCTTGGCACCCATCAGTCCGCCATCGGGGCTGATACCCGAGAGCGTTCGTAGCCAAAACCCCTCGCCTCGCGCCATGCCGCGCGGCGGAAACATCGCCGGATTTGCCGCCACAGAATAGGCACGCCGTATTGAATTGATGGCGCAGCGCCAGTCAAAGACGGCGCGTACATCCGCATCGGTGAGAAAGAGCGACATCGCTTTGGGGGAGACGGTGGTTTCACTCATGGTTTGGCCTGCTCCACCGAGGGCGTCGTGACGACGGGCTCGCCGGCCAGGCGACCTCGCGCTTCGGCATAGGCGCGGCGGCCAAGCAACGAGGCGGTCAGGCCCAAGGCGATTACCGGAAACAGCACAGTCAGCATCGACGCACCCAAGGCCTTCGGGTCATGAAAGACCCGATCGGTGACGAGCGCGATAAGCGTCGGCGCGACGCCCATACCGAGCAGGCCGGAGAAAATGAAGTGCACTGCCGTCGCCTGACCGCGCAGCCGGTTCGGGGTAATGTCCTGGATCATCGGCGGTACGCTGGCGAGACCAACGCCGCTGCCGAAGACGAGCACCCCAACGGCGCAGAGGGCCACCAGTTCGTTCCGTGCCGTAGCGATTACCGGCAAGGTCAGGATCGAGATCAACCACCAGACCAGCGGCACCAGAAATCGCCCGGCCGGAAGACCGCGACGAACCAGCCGGTCAGAGACGATGCCGCTGGTCAAGCTGCCGAGCGCGCCGGCGATCGCCGTGACAGGGCCGAGATGCAACCCGACCTGCGCAGGTGAAATTCCAAGCTGACGAATGAAGAAAGTCGGTCCCCACACCGCAAAGGTCAGGCCGACGAACGAGGTCATGGTCGAGACCGTGTAGAGCGAGAGATAGGCGACACGATGCGCGGACAGATGAGTGTAGAGTTGAGCGAATGCCGTGCGCCGGCTTTGTACGCCGCCCACCTGCTTGCGCGGCACTTCGCGAACCGTCGAAAGCCATAACGCAACGACGAGCCCCGGCGCCCCGACGATGAAAAACACCGCCTTCCAGCTCGCAACCTCGCCGAGGAGCGGCAACTTCGCGGCACTCGCCTGGCCGACGAGCGAAATCACGACGCCACCGATCAACAACGATGCACCGGTGCCGACGTAATTGGCGATGTTGTAGACGCCCATCGCACGGCCACGAGCCAGAGGGCGGAAATAGTCGGCGATCAGCGAATAGGCGGCCGGAGCAAGACATGCTTCGCCGATACCTACGCCGGCCCGCGCCGCGAACAGCCCGGTAAAGCTGTCCGCAAGGCCGCAGGCGATCGTCATGGCGCTCCACAGCGCCACGCCGGCGACGAGAATGGTTCGTCGATTGCTCCGGTCGACGAGCGCACCGAACGGCAGACCGAAGACAACGTAGAAAATTGCAAACGCGAATCCTTGCAACAGACTGATCTGGGTGTCGCTCAACAGGAGGTCGCGCTTGATCGGCTCTACCAGCAGCGAAATCAGATAGCGGTCGAGATAGGATGTGACCGCTGCCACGAGCAGAACCCCGACCACGTACCATGCGTAGCCTGCGCTCGGATAACCCTCCCGGTCCAACCCGCGCACCGCTCGTTCCGACGGGTCGTTTGGCACCGAGACCGGCTCCGCGACCTCCGCAATGCGCATTGCTTTGCCCCTCCCCGCCGATTTGTTCGTTTGAGATTAATTAATTCGACAATTAATGCATGTCAATATTTCCATTGATGCGCTCCTATGCTTTCAATCCCATCGGAAATCGGCCATACCGCCCCCATGAACGGAATGCAGCCAGAAGAGCAGCGCTTGCGCGCCTACGTTGACGACGCCTTGCGCGAACGTCGCGAACGGTTGTTGCCGGAGCCTCAGCTATCGGAGCTTCTCCAGATTCCGCGCGGCCGGCTGCGCACCCATCTGAAGCGGCTCGAAGAAGACGGTCTGATCTGGCGCCATGTCGGGAAAGGCACCTTCGTGGGCCCACGCACGGCGCAGCTCCCCGACTCGGCCGCCATGGCTTCGGTCAGCCCGAGCGATGTGATGGAAGGCCGGTTGATGATCGAGCCGCTGCTTGCGGGAAAAGCCGCCGTGCACGCAAGGCAAGCGGATATCGAAACCATGCAGCGCTGCCTCGACGGGATGAACGGCGCGAAATCGTATGTGTCCTGGAAAAGCGGAGACGATCGGCTGCACCGGACCATCGCGGAAGCGGCACAAAACCCTCTGCTGCTGATGCTGCACGATGCCGTCCACGGCTATGCCCGGAAATTGATCTCCGAGCGCATGGAGCAGGCGCTCGGGCAAAACCCCGCTCCGGTCCAAAATTCAAATAACGAACACGAGGCGATCGTCGCCGCGATCAGAAGTCACGATCCAGAAGGCGCGGAGGACGCAATGCGCAAGCATTTGACCTCGATCCGCACAGTCCTGTTCGGAGATCGCTGAGCGCCTCGTCCGCTGGCGTCGGCTAGCCCTGTGCTTGTTGATTGCAGATGCTCATCTCGCGACCCATGCGCGGCAACCCCGCGCAAAGCGAAACGTCATCAGGACGAAATTGTGCGGCCGCTGCAATGAACAGCCGTTGCGCGCTAAGCTATTGAAATGATTGGAGCGGGTGAAGGGAATCGAACCCTCGTATTCAGCTTGGAAGGCTGCTGCTCTACCATTGAGCTACACCCGCGTCGGGGATCACCTAACACGGCGCGCCGGGCGCCTCAACAGTCCACCGCGCCTTTTGGGCGTTGCGAACAGGCCCTGTTCCGTCGCACGCCGCCATGTCAGGACGCTGCGGCCCGCACCTCCTCCGCCCCGCCGCGACGGCCGGCCATCTCGACGGCGAGCAGGAGCGCGGCACGGCTGGCGCCGGCGGACGCGATTCCCTTGCCCGCGATGTCGTAGGCGGTGCCATGCGCGGGCGTGCAGATCGGAAACGGAAAGCCGCCGAGCAAAGTCACGCCGCGATCGAAGCCCATGAGCTTCATCGCGATTTGTCCCTGGTCGTGATACATCGTCAGCACCGCATCGAAGGCACCGTTCTTTGCACGCAGAAACACCGTGTCGGCCGGGAACGGCCCCTCGGCAGCGATGCCGTCGCGCTGGCCGGCTGCCACCGCGGGCGCGATGATGTCGATTTCCTCGCGACCGAAATTGCCGCCGTCGCCGGCATGCGGGTTGAGCCCGGCCACCGCAATTCGCGGCCGCGCAAAGCCGGCGTTGCGCATGCAGCCGTCGGTCAGCTTCAGCGCGCGATGAATGCGCTCAACGGACAATCGCGCCGCGACGTCCTTCAGCGGAATGTGCGAGGTGACCCGCGCGTTCCAGAGCTCGCCCAGCACGTTGAACTCGCTCGCCGCGGTCTCGAGCCCAGCGACTTCCGCCGAGAACGCGATCTCGTCGTCATAGTCGGCGCGTGCAAGCCGCATTGCCTGCTTGTTGAACGGGGTGAAGCAGACTGCATCGACGCGGCCATCGCGGGCAAGCTCGAGCGCGTGGTGGTAATTGGTCAGCGCGAACCTGCCGCCGGCAAGACTCGCAACGCCGCGTTTGACCTCCGCGGGATCGAAATGGCCGAGATCGACAAACAGCGCGTCGCCCTCCGCCGCGCGACAATCAGCGCCCTTCTCTACCGTCTTCAGCTCTGGAGAAACGCCGGCGACGCGCGCGCCTTCGTCGAAGATGCGGCGGTCGCCGATCACGACGAGCCGGGCATGGGCGCGGATGTCGTCGAGCGCCACGAGCCTCGCCGTCAGCTCGGGGCTGATGCCGGCGGGATCTCCCATCGCCAATGCGACAAGCGGCTTTGCGTTCATATGATCACCTTTTCCTGGCTTGTCGTATCGGCGATGGATGCGGGCTTGCGCCAGAGACGTGCGAGCTGCAACACCAGCGGAAGCAGCAACAGCGCGATGCCGGCCACAACCAGGCACGTCACCAGCCGGTTGGCAAAGAAAATTCCGAGCGAGCCCTTGGACATCAGCATCGACTGCCGGAATGCGTCCTCCGCCTTGTCGCCGATGACGATCGCGAGCACCAGCGGGGCCAGCGGATAGAACAGCTTCTTGAAGAGATAGCCGACGACGCCGAAGCCGAGCATCATGACCACGTCGAGATAGGAGTTCGACACCGAATAGGCGCCGACGACGCAGATGATCACGATCAGCGGCGCGATCACGACGAAGGGGATGCGCATCAGGGCGGCGAACACCGGGACGGTGAGCAGGACGAGCGCGACGGCGACGATGTTGCCGACATACATCGAGGCGATCAGGCCCCAGACGAAATCCTTCTGGTCGACAAACAGCATCGGGCCAGGATTGAGCCCCCAGATCATCAGGCCGCCCATCATGACGGCCGCAGTCGCAGAGCCGGGAATTCCGAGCGAGAGCATCGGCAATAGAGCACTTGTGCCCGCGGCATGATCGGCTGTCTCCGGTGAGATGATACCCTCGACTTCGCCGGTGCCGAAATGCCGGCCGCGGCGCGAAAAACGCCGGGCGATGCCGTAACTCATGAAAGACGCCGCGGTCGGACCGCCCGGCGTGATCCCCATCCAGCATCCGATCGCAGCACTGCGCAGCAAGGCAACGCCATGACGCGGCAGGCGCACTACCGCGCGAAACACCTCGCCCCAGTCGATCTTCGAGGAGACCGCGCGGGCGTGAACCTCCTCTTCGACGGCGATCAGGAGCTCGCCGATGCCGAACAGGCCCATGACCGCGACGACGAAGCTCACCCCCTTGACGAGTTCGTCGACGCCCATGGTGAGGCGCACGCTACCCGAAACGGTGTCGATGCCGATCGCGGCGATTGCAAAGCCGATCGCGAGCGCCACGACCGTCTTGATCGGCGCCGCGCCACCCATGCCGACAAAGCTCGCAAAGGCGAGGAAATAGACCGCAAAATATTCCGGCGGCCCGAAGGCGAGCGCGACCTGCGCAACCCATGAGGCCAGAAAGGTGATCAGGATGACGCCGACCAGCGCGCCGAACGCGGCCGAGCCGAAGGCGGTCGCGAGTGCCGTCGTCGGCCGGCCGTCGCGTGCCATCGGGTAGCCGTCGAACGTGGTCGCCACGGACGATGGCTCGCCGGGAATGTTGAAAAGGATCGAAGTGACGGAGCCGCCGAATAGGGCGCCCCAGTACATGCTGGAGAGGAGAATGATCGCCGAGACCGGCTGCATGCCGAACGTCAGCGGCAAGAGCAGTGACACGCCATTCGGCGCGCCCAGCCCCGGCAGCACGCCGACGAGGATTCCGAGCAACACGCCGATCACCATCAGCACCAGGTGCGGCACCGTGACCGCGATGGTGAAGCCGTGCAGGAGTTCCCCGAGATTATCCATCGGCCTCTCCGTCAGAACCCGAACGCAGCGGCGAGCGCGCCATGCGGCAGCGTGACCTGGAACATGCGCTCGAACACCACGTAGAGCGCGAGCGCTGTCGCCGTCGCCATGGCGAGCGCACGCGGCACGGATTGATGTCTGGGGATCGCCAGCACCGCGAAGATATAGATGGCCGAGGCGAGATACATGCCGAGCAGCGGAATCGCAGCAACGAAGATCGCGGCCGGCACGAACAGGCTTGCGAGCCGGCGCAGCTCGGTCGGTGTGATCGCCACGGGGATGCTCGCGAGCGTCACGGCCGGCAATGCGCCACGCACCAGATTGTAGAGGCTGCCCAGAACGATGATAACACCGGTCAGGAACGGAAACGTGCCGGCGTCGACACCCGCGCTCGACCATCCAATGCCGTTGTCGAGGCTGGAGACGACGACCGCCATACCAAAGCTGCCGGTGAGCATGGCGGTCGAGAGTTCAAGAGCGCGGCGCGATATCATCGAGGACTCCGGTCCGATACGTGACATCAGGATTGCAGCTTAACCTTTTACTTGATGAGCCAGCCCTGCTCGCTCGCCACCTGCTTGAGGTGCTCGAGATCCTCTTTGATGAATCTGTCGAAGTCGCCGCCGGTCAGGAACGTGTCGACCTGGGAGGTCTTCTCGATGTAGTCCTTCCATTCCGGCGTCGCCTGCACCTTCTTCATGAGATCGACATAGAACGCAGTCTGGTCCGGTGTGACCTTGCCGGGCAGCCATACCGTACGCGGCTGTTCGTATTGCTTGATATCGAGGCCCTGCTCGACGCAGGTCGGAACGTCGCTCCAGCCTTCGGTCGCGGTGATCTTCGGGCCCTGGGGCAGCCGCTTCGGGCTGAAGGCGCAGAGCGGGCGCTGCGTTCCGCCGCGCCATTGTCCCAGGCTTTCGCTGGGGTTGTTGACGTGGGAATCGATGTGGCCGCCGGCCAGTTGCACGGCGGCCTCGGCGCCACTCTTGAAGGGGATGTAAGTCAGCTTGACGTGACCGGCCTTCTCGATCATGCGGGTCAGCACTTCGTCGGTGTCCTTTGACTGCGCGCCGCCCATCTTGAATTCGCTCGATGCCGCTGCCTTCAGATATTCGCCCGCGGTCTTGTAGGGCGCGTCCTGCTTGACCCAGAGCAGAAACTCGTCCTGCGCCATCGCCGCAATCGGGGTGAGGTCGGTGTAGTTGAAGGCGACCTTGGAGACGAGCGGCTGCTGCCAGGCATTCGACGTGCCGAAAATGACCTTGTAGGGATCGCCTGCGGAGGCCTTGCCATAGACATAGCCTTCGGCGCCGCTGCCACCGCCCTTGTTGACGACGACGATCGGTTGCTCCGTCAGCTTGTACTTGGTGACGATGTTCTGCACCGCGCGCGCAAGATTGTCCGTGCCGCCACCCGGCCCGGCCGTGGCGACGAACTCGATCGGCTTCTGCGGTTGCCAGGCCGCAAACGCCGGCATCGTGCCGGCGAGGACGATGGCTGCCGCGGAGAGAAGAAGTTTTGACGTGCTGCGCATGATTTTCCTCCGGCTGATTTTCTTGTTTTTGTTTGTTGGTCTTGTCCGTCGTATCGACGCTTGGTCAGGCGACTCGTTCCTCGCGCGGTGTGGACGCTGATACGATTGCGCCCTGTTTTTCGAGCGCTTCGATCTGCTCTTCATCGAAGCCGTATTCCGCCAGCACCTCGCGCGTGTGCTCGCCATAGACGGGCGCGCCGGAACGGACCTTGCCGGGCGTCTCCGAGAACTTGACGGGTAGCCCGATGGTTTTCACCGGACCGAGCGTCGAATGCTCGACCTCGACGACCATCTCGCGCGCCAGCGTCTGCGGATCGCTCAGGGCTTCCAGCATGTCGTGCACGGGTCCGCACGGCACGCCCTTCTCATCCAGCGCCGCGAGCCAATGCGCCCGCGTCCCGGTGCGGAAGCGTTTGCCCAAAACCTCCTCAAGCTCCTTCAGATGCGCCATGCGGTCGGCACCGGTGATGAAGCGCGGATCGGCGGCGAGCTCGCTCGCGCCAAGCGCCTCCAGCATCAGCAGCCAATGCTTCTTGTTGGCGCCGCCGACCACCAGCCAGCCGTCGGATGCTTCAAAGGCCTGATACGGCGCGTTGAGCGGATGAGCCGAGCCCATCGCGCGTGGCGCCGTGCCCGCGGCCAGCGCAATCGTCGATTGCCAATAGGTCTGCACCAGGGCTGCTTCATAGAGCGAGGTCTCGACCCACTGCCCCTCGCCGGTCTTCAGGCGGTGCGTGTAGGCAGCAAGGATGCCCATGCTCGCGAGCAGGCCAGCGGTGATATCGGACAGCGGCGGGCCGCATTTCACCGGGGGACCATCGGGGCGCTCGCCGGTAAAACTCATGATGCCGCTCATCGCCTGCGCGACGAGATCGAAGCCGCGACGGTGCTTGTAGGGACCTGTGCGGCCAAAGCCCGAGAGCGAGCAATAAATCAGCGCCGGAAACTCTCGGTGCAGGTCATCGTAGCCGAAGCCGAGGCGCTCCATGGCGCCCGGCGCAAAATTCTCGACCAGCACGTCGGCGCTCGCGATCAGCCGTCGCAACACCTCCTTGCCGCCCGCTGTCTTCAAGTCCAGCACGATGCCGCGCTTGTTGCGGTTCATCATCAGGAAGGAGGCGGCCTCGTCACCGATCTTCGGCGGCACCGAATGGCGGGTGTCGTCGCCGTTCGGCCATTTCTCGATCTTGATGACGTCCGCCCCCATGTCGGCGAGCATCAGCGTGCAGGTCGGCCCGGCCATGACATGGGTGAGATCGATCACCTTGAGGCCGGCCAGCGGTCCGGTGGGGCGAGCGGTGGAGTGCGATTGATCCTTTTTCATCGGCCCGTCCTATCGGCCGCGCCATTGCGGGGCACGCTTGCTAAGGAAAGCATCGAGCCCTTCGCGAAAATCCTGGCTCGTGTAGCACATCAGGATGAGGTCTTCGCCCTCGTCCCGCGTCAGCCGCTTTTGCAGGCGGGCCACCGCCTGCTTCGTCGCGTTCAGCGTCAGCGGCGCGTGGCTGGCGAGCAGGCGGGCGACCTCGTCGGCACGCTTGTCGAGTGCCGCGCCATCCTCGACGATCTCGCCGAGCAGACCGACGCCTGCGGCTTCGGCGGCGTCGACGAGGCGCGCAGTGAAGATCAGATCCTTGACGCGCGCGGCCCCAATAAGCGCGGTGAGACGGCTGACATTGGACATCGACAGGCAATTGCCGAGCGTTCGCGCGATGGGAAATCCGATACGCGCGCTCTTCGTGCCGATGCGCAGATCGCAGGCGGCCGCTATGCCCGCCCCTCCGCCGGTGCAGAAGCCGTTGATCGCCGCGATCGTCGGCACCCGGCATTGCTCGAGCGTGGTGAGTACGCGATCGATCCGGTTCTCGTAATCGAGCGCGTCCTGCGACGTCCCGAATTCGCGAAACTGGTTGATGTCCGTGCCCGAGGCGAAGGCCTTGTCGCCCGCACCGCGCAGCACCAACACCTTGATGGAATGATCGCTGTTCGCCTCTTCGCAAATCGCGGCTAGCCGCTCATACATCGCAAAAGTGAACGCGTTGCGGGCCCGCGGGCGGTTGAAAGTGATCCGCCCGATGCCCTCCTCACGCTCGAAAACGAGGTCTTCCGCCTCTGCGACTTGGAGGTCCATTTCCTCACGTCCCTTTTGTTTTTTGCATTTTTGAATGCAAAATTTGGAATTTTCAAGCTGGAACTTAAGTATTTTTGATCTATAAGCTCACTTTTGCATGCAAAATAGAGGCTTGTCCCATGCTTCATGAGGACGTCGTCAGCCGCATCCGCGTTATCCTGATCGAGGGCGAAATCCCGCCGGGCGCGCGGATTCCCGAGCGCGAACTGTGCGAGCGGCTCCAGATCTCGCGCACGCCGCTGCGCGAGGCACTGAAGGTGCTCGCCGCGGAAGGCCTCGTGCAGTTGCTGCCCCATCGCGGCTCGCGTGCGGCAAAGCTGACCGACAAAGATATGCGCGACCTCTTCGAGGTCTGCCAGGGCCTCGAGGCGCTCGCCGGCGAACTTGCCTGCGAGCGCATCACCGAGGACGAGATCGACGAGATTGCCGCCGCGCAAACGGCGATGGAGCAGCATTATCGCGATGGCGATCTCATCCAGTACTACCGCTGCAATCGTGCCATCCACGAAGCGATCGTCACCGCCGCCGGCAATCCCGTGCTCGCGAGTCTCTATAACTCCGTGACGGCGCGCATTCGCCGGGCTCGCTACGTTACGCCGATGACGCCGCGGCGCTGGGCGCTCGCCGTCAGGGAACACGAAGCGATCCTCAATGCGCTCCAGCGGCGCGACGGTACCGGCCTTTCCCACATCCTGCGGGCCCACCTGCGCCATAAGCGCGAGGAGGTGTTGCAGGCCGGATTTGCCGAGACGGACGGCCCGGCCCTTGCCGCCGCCGATGAAGACGACGACTAAGCGCACGACGAGATCATCACAGACGAATATTTATTCCAGACCGGCGGCAACAATTCCGCCCCTTAACTTCAGCGCGATCTCGACCTATATTGAGTGTCCCGAAACCAACGAAAGGAGGTGATCCAGTGTCTTATCTCAAGCGCTGTCACCTCGCTGGGATCGCCCGCTAGGCTTTGACGTAAAAACGTGACGTCAAAGGTTGGCAACGGGGCGTTCTCAGCCCTGGACCAGCGAGACAACAGATCGGGCGCGACGGGGCTTTCCCCTGCCGCGCCTTTTCTTTTTTGCGCACGTGCTGGTCTTTAGCGCTTCCCGCAAGGTCAATACGGCAGGCTGCCAGTCAGCACTTCGCGGATCTTCTGCGACAGTTCCGACTTCCGGTACGGTTTTCTCAGCAGCGCCACGCCGGGATCGAGGTGGCCGTCATGCACGATGGCGTCGTCGGTATAGCCCGATGTGTAGAGTACCCTCACATCCGTACGATGCTTGCGGATCGCCTCCGCCAATTCCCGTCCGTTCATACCGCCGGGCATGATGATGTCGGTGAACAGGAGATCGAACTTGACGCCCTGCCCCACCAGCGCGAGCGCGGCGGCGCCATCGCCTGCAACCAGCGTGCGGTAGCCGAGACTGCCGAGCTGGGCGATCACATAGCCCTGCACCAACGGATCATCCTCGACCACCAGGATCGTCTCGTGTCCGCGTGCCAGGCTGGGCGCGGCCACGGGGCCGGCCTGGCTTACCATTCTGCCGATGGAACGCGGCAGAAACAGCTTCACCACCGTACCAGAACCTTCCTCGCTCTCGATCGCGACGGTGCCCCCGGTCTGCTTGGCAAAGCCGTAGACCATGCTGAGTCCGAGCCCGGTGCCGCGGCCGACGCCCTTGGTGGTGAAGAACGGCTCGAACACGCGGTCTCGGATGTCGGCGGGGATGCCGTGGCCGGTATCGGCGACCGCGATCATCACGAACTCGCCGGCCTCCATGTCGCGATCCCCGGACTCGCCGGGGCCTTCGAGTACGCGATTGGCGGTCCGAAGCGTGAGCTTGCCGCCGCCCGGCATGGCGTCACGCGCGTTGACGGCGAGATTGACAATTGCCGAGGAAAGCTGTGACGGATCGGCCATCGCGAACCACGCATCCTCGGCGAGCTCGGTGTCGATCTCGACGTGCTCGCCGAGGATGGGCTTGAGCAGACGCGAGGTCTCGACCACGAGACCGTTGACGTCGATTTCCCGCGGGTCGAGCGGCTGGCGCCTCGCGAAGGTCAGGAGCTGAGAGGTGATCTCGGCGCCGCGCGTCGCCGCATCGTCGATGAGCTGCGCGATCGCGGCAAGCTGCGGCTTGTCGGCAAGACCTTCCTGAAGGATCTCGATGGTCCCGGTGATGACCGTCAGCACGTTGTTGAAATCATGCGCGACGCCGCCGGTGAGCTGACCGATCGCATCCATCTTCTGCGATTGCCGCAACCGCTCCTCGGTCTCGTGCTGGTCGGTGAGGTCGGTGGTCGAGCCGCGATAGCCCAGGAACCGACCGGCGGCGTCGAACACTGGCCGGCCGTTGACGCTGAAATGCCTGATGCGTCCGGCGGCATCGCGGCCGCGATACTCGAACTTGCGAAATGGCTCGTGGCGATCGAGTGCAGCCATGTGGTCGCGCCATTTCTGCGGCTCGGCCTCCCGATCGATTGCGCCGTCGGGACGCCGCCTGCCGATCACGAGATCACGCACCATACCGAAGGTGCCCGCGCGATCCGAGATATAGGTGAACACGTGATCCGGCCCGGTCTCCCAGAACCAGTCGGAGGCGGTTTCCGCGTAGTCGCGGAAACGCTGCTCACTGCGGCGCGCGTCACTCTCGGCACGCCGCCGAACCTGGAGATCGCGTTCCAGATTGGTATTGGCAAGACGCAGATCGCCATAGGCACGCTGCAGGCTCGCGGACATGGCGTTGAACGCGTCGATCACCTTGTCGAGCTCGTCGACCTCGTGCGATGGCTCGCGTTCCAGATGCAATAGCGGCTGCGGCCGCGCCAGCGTGTATTTGCTGACGAACTCGGCGATGGCGACCAGATGCCGGGTCACCAGCAGATGGAACATGTAGATGATGAAGAGTGAGACGAGAAACGTCTTGGCGGCCTGGCTCGCCAGGATGATCAGGGCCCGGTTCAGCAGCTGCCTGTAGACGTCGGTCAGCGTCGCCTCGACATGCAGCGTGCCGATCCTGTGCTTCTCGCCTTGCGTGGCGTAGTCGATGGGATAGTCACGGACCACCACAGCGCGGCCGCCGCTTTCGCCGGCCACCACGCGAATCGGATTCGGACGATCGGCGAACTCGCGAACCTCGACCGCTTGAATGTCGGGCAGTCGCATGATGCCGTTGAGCTGAAGCTCGAGCTGGTTCTTGTCCAGGCTCCAGAGGCTCTCGCCGAGGCTGCCGAGATAGCTGCGGCCGATCTCGTTGAGCCGCGTCTCGATGATGCCCATCTCGCGGTCGTAGTCGAGATAGAGCTGAAGCGCGGTCAGGGTCAGCGTCACGATCGAGGAGAACAGCAGCACAGCGGCGAGCAAGCGGCGGCCGATGCCGCTGCGAAACCACGAGAATACGCGCGGCAGCGGGAAGCCGATCCCGCCCCCGATTCGAGGCAAATCCTCATTCGCGGCTGCCGGCGCAATGGCGCGGCCGCGATTGGGATCGTGCTCATCCGTGTTGCCCATGCACCACTCCCCCGAGATGGCGACAATCCTGCGTCGGCCCCTTGCGGCCTGCCGCGGTTCGACAGTTCGGCCTCCCTGGAAGACCCGACCCGCTCGCTCAGCCTCCCTGCCGTATCCTGGACGATGATTCGTCTGTGGGGGTCAATTTTTGCGCCCAGCCGCAGGAAGCCTGCGCAAGCTAGCATCATGCGTGCTAAAATGTCATCGGTGAAAGTGCGGAGTAGTTCCACATCGCGGCGGCGGATGGTCGCTGTGATTCGCGGGGGCCCATCACCATCCGCGGTAGATCGCACCGCTTCATGAATCCAGTGGTAGCAAGGACGAACGGGAGACGCGTCATGTGGCGGATATGTCTGGTCGGGGCGCTGCTACTGTTCGCTCCCCCCTCACAGGCACAGTCGGTCATCCGGCTCGCGCGGATCGCCAACATTCCCGACCAGTATGTCGGTGGTGAGATGCTGCGCGCGGTCTATGCGCGGCTGAACATCAAGCTCGAATTCGAGGATGTGCCTGGGAAGCGCGCGCTCGCGCTTTCGAGCACCGGGGAGCTTGACGGCGAGATCCAGCGCATCGGCACGCTGTCCAAGGATTACCCGACGCTTGTCCGGGTCACGCCCGCGATCAACTATATCGAGCCGGCGGTCTTCGCTACGAAGCTTCGTTTTGACGTTGCCGGCTGGGATTCGATCAAGGACTACAGCGTCGGCATCGTGCGCGGTGTCGGCTCTTCGGAGAACGGGACGCATGGATTTAGCCGCGTCACCGCGACCACGAACCTTGAAAGCCTGATCCAGATGCTCGACGCCGACCGCTTCGACCTGATCGTCACCGACCTGTTCAGCGGTCTCGTCGCGATCCGCAAGCTCAACCTGCAAGCACGGATCTATCCGCTTTCGCCGCCGCTGGAGCGGATCGACATCTACCACTATCTGCACGAGCGCCACCGCGATCTGGTGCCGAAGGTCGGAAAGGTGATCGAGGAGATGACTGCAAGCGGCGAGCTCGCCAGGTTGCGCGAGCAACTCGTCAAGCAGGTGCTGAACGAATCCTGACCGCGGGGACAGCTAAACTATATCTTTCACGCACCGCGGTGGCGCGCGCGGCCTGTCGTGTTCTTCGTCGCCATCAGTCGCGATCGGGGGGAACCCGCTTTCAAGGTGCAGCCGACAATCGGGGTTGAGGACGGTTTCTTGCCCGCGCGATCACGCAATATTTCCAGATCGGCGATTGTCGGACTCATCGGCCTTCATACGTCCTTGGACCGGCAAAGGTGCAAAGCAAGCGAGGTGACGATGTTCTACGCCATCCTGGCCTATCACGTGGAAAGCGAGGTCATGTCCTGGACGAAAGCGGAGGACGCCGCCGTCATGGCCGGCCTTCGCGAGGCACAAGACTCCTTGAAGGCCAACGGACATTTCGGGCCCGCGGCGCGGCTCGACGAGACCAGGAAGGCGCGCACGCTGCGCGGCCCTGGCGCGGGCATGGTGCTGGACGGGCCCTTTGCCGAAACCAAGGAGCAGCTCCTCGGCTTCTACATCATGGAGTTTTCGGACGAGGCCGGCGCGATTGCCGCCGCACGGGAGCTGCGCAAGGCCAATCCGAGCGCGGTCTACGAGATTCGCCCGATCAAGCTTTTCCTCCCCGCCGATGGGTTTGGCGCGACAGCGGACAGCGGATGACCTTCTCAGGCCTTTCTGACCGGATTCACCCTGACGAACCGGCGCATCAATAAGGCGCCGAAGGCGAGAAACCAGACGAATTGCGCATATTCCGGCGCGATCGCGGCTACGATCGTGCCCGGCACGAACACGAGCACGGGAAAGATCGCAGGAAGGATCTCGTGAAGGCGGCCGGCCCGGGCCGCGAACCACCATAGCCAGGCATTGAGGCCCGCAATCGCGGTCAGATGCAGGCCATAGAGCACCGCGACGGCACTGCTCAGCCGGTAACTGCCATAGAGCCCGTTGGTGACCGGCAGCAGGATGATCGAGAGCAGGAAACACAGATTAAGCAGCACCACGCCTCGGCCAGCCTCGGGCTGGCGCGCCAGGCGACGATGATGACTGATCCAGAACACGCCGGCGACGATGAAGGTCAGGATCAGGCCTGCCACGCGTCCGGAATAGAGATGGTCGAGATCGCTCCAGGTCGGCGCCGTCTTGAGCTCATCGGCTTTGGGCAGACTATAGGCGAGCAGAGTCATGGCGACGCCGAAAATGGTGTTGCTCAGCGACTCCATCCGGCGCATCTCGAACTGATCGGTATCTTGCTCGGTCATCCGGGGCATGAGGCTGGAACCAGGGGCGAGCTTCTCCCCTAAATCCTAATGCACCTCCCGTCCAGCCGCATTGCGGATCGCAGACGGATCGCTGAATCTGCGACTTTCACCGGGGCGATTCGTGGCGGTTGCGACATATCTGGACACGCTGAATGCCGAGCAGCGCCGCGCCGTCGAGCATGGCGTGGCTGATGGCACCACCGTCGGCGGCCCCCTCCTCGTCATTGCCGGCGCGGGTTCCGGCAAGACCAATACGCTCGCCCACCGGGTCGCGCATTTGATCGTCGCGGGCGCCGATCCGCGCCGGATCCTGCTGATGACGTTTTCGCGCCGTGCGGCCGCCGAGATGGCCGCGCGCGTGGAGCGGATCGCCAGAAAAGTGCTGGGCGAGAACAACGCCGCGATCATGCGCGACGCCTTGAGCTGGGCCGGCACGTTCCACGGCATCGGCGCGCGGCTCTTGCGCGAATATGCCGAGCGGATCGGCGTCGATCCTGCCTTCACCATCCACGACCGCGAGGATTCCGCAGACCTGATGAACCTCGTGCGGCACGACTGCGGATTGTCGCGGACCGAAAGCCGTTTTCCCGCCAAGGGCACCTGCCTGTCGATCTATTCCCGCTGCGTCAACGCCGAGATGGAGATCGAGAAGGTGCTCGGCCAGCATTATCCCTGGTGCGCGGGCTGGGCTTCGGAGCTGAAGCGGTTGTTCGCGGCCTATGTCGAGGCCAAGCAGTCCCAGCACGTGCTCGACTATGACGACCTCCTGCTCTACTGGGCGCAGATGATGAGCGACGCGCTGATCGCCGAAGAAATCGGCGGCCGCTTCGATCACGTGCTGGTCGACGAATACCAGGACACCAACCGCCTGCAATCCACCATCCTGCTGGCGCTGAAGCCGGAAGGCCGCGGCCTGACCGTGGTCGGCGACGATGCGCAGTCGATCTACTCCTTCCGCGCCGCCACCGTGCGCAACATCCTCGAGTTCCCGCAAAGCTTTTCGCCGCGAGCCGCGATCATCACGCTCGACCGCAATTACCGCTCGACGCAAGCGGTGCTGGCGGCGGCCAATGGCGTGATCGGCCTTGCACGCGAACGCTTCACCAAGAACCTCTGGACCGACCGTACCTCCTCGCACAAGCCGCAGCTCGTCGCCGTGCGCGACGAGGCCGAGCAGGCGCGCTACATCGTCGAGCAGGTCCTGGCCAATCGCGAGCAGGGCTCGCTGCTCAAGCACCAGGCGGTGCTGTTCCGCACCTCCTCGCATTCGGGCCCGCTGGAAATCGAGTTGACCCGCCGCAACATCCCCTTCGTCAAGTTCGGCGGCCTGAAATTCCTCGATGCTGCCCACGTCAAGGACATGCTGGCGCTGCTGCGCTTCGTCGAGAATCCGCGCGACCGTGTCGCGGGCTTTCGCATCCTGCATCTGTTGCCCGGGGTCGGACCTGCAACGGCGCAGCGCGTGCTCGATCACATGGCCGAGAGCCCCTCGCCGCTTGCCGCGCTTGCAAAACTGCCCGCGCCGCCGCGGACCGGGGACGACTGGATTGCTTTCATTCGCACGGTCGAAAACCTCAGCTATTCCGAATGGCCGGCCGACCTCGAGCGCGCGCGCCTCTGGTACGAGCCGCATCTCGACCGCATCCATGAAGACGCCGAGACGCGCCGCGCCGATCTCGTGCAGCTCGAGCAGATCGCCAGCGGCTATGTCTCGCGCGAAAAATTCCTCACCGAGCTCACGCTCGATCCGCCGAATGCGACGTCCGACCAGGCCGGTGTTCCCCTGCTCGACGAGGACTATCTGATCCTCTCCACCATCCACTCCGCCAAGGGCCAGGAGTGGAAATCGGTATTCCTGCTCAACGTTGTCGACGGCTGCATGCCGTCCGATCTCGGCGCCGGCACCAGCGCCGAACTGGAGGAGGAGCGCCGTCTGCTCTACGTCGCGATGACCCGTGCCAAAGACGACTTGCATTTGATCGTGCCGCAGCGTTTTTTCACCCATGGTCAGGCTGCCTCGGGCGACCGCCACGTCTACGCCTCGCGTACCCGTTTCATTCCGGAAGCGCTCGTGCCGCTGTTCGAGCGGACGACCTGGCCGAAGGCGCAAGCCGGCACAGCGCGGACCGCGTCGCAGGGGCCGAAGATCGATATTGGAGCCAGGATGCGGGGCATGTGGCGCTAGCGCTGACCGCGCGCACGAAGCCTCAGGAATTCCAAGGGAGCATGGAGATGACGACAGCAGGAAAGAACGCGATCAAGGCGGAACTCGACACGCTGCGAAAGCTCGCACGCGAGGTGATCCAGACGTCCAAGGGCAAGAGGCCGCTTCCCGTCAAGGACCAGCGCACCCTGCGCCAACAGCAGAAACGAGCGGTGGACGCGATCGTCGCCGAAATCAAGGAGCTGAAGCAGTTGAAGCGCCGCGTTCTCCAGGCGCGCGCCCCCGAAGCGATGGCGGAAAAATTCGTGCCTTGATGCGAGCGCTGCGGCGATCGACAGGCATCGCCGGGGCGCGAAACGGAAACAATGCATTTCCTGAAGCGGTATTGTGACGGGCAAGCCGGCGACTAGATCTCAAGCTGCCTCCGCAATTGTTTGAGCACGATTTTTTCGGAAAACCGCTCCACCCTTTTTCCGGATCGTGTTCCAGAGACCCGATCAATGACCGCACCGCTCGAATTCGGACTGGATACCTTTGGCGACGTCACCAAGGACGCAAGCGGCACGCCGCTGCCGCATGCGCAGGTGATCCGCAACGTCGTCGAGGAGGCCGTGCTGGCCGACGAGCTCGGCATCGACTTCATCGGGCTTGGCGAGCATCACCGCGCCGATTTCGCGATCTCCTCGCCGGAAGTCGTGCTCGCGGCGATCGCGGCCCGCACCAAGCGTATCCATCTCGGCTCCGCCGTGACGGTGCTCTCCTCGGACGACCCCATCCGCGTATTTCAGCGCTTTGCGACGCTGGACGCGCTTTCGAACGGCCGCGCCGAAGTAATCCTCGGCCGTGGCTCGTTCACCGAGTCCTTCCCGCTGTTCGGTTTTGACCTGCGCCGTTACGAGGAGTTGTTCGAGGAGAAGCTCGACCTGTTCGCCGCACTTCTGTCCCAGAAGCCGGTGACCTGGGAGGGCAAGCTGCGTCCGCCGCTGCAGAACCAGCTCGTCTATCCGCCGGTCGAGCACGGCCAGCTCAAGACCTGGATCGGCGTCGGCGGCAGCCCGGAATCGGTGGTGCGCGCCGCGCATTACGACCTGCCGTTGATGCTCGCGATCATCGGCGGCGATCCCAAGCGCTTTGCGCCCTATGTCGAGCTCTATCACCGCGCCTACAAGGAATTCGGCCGCGCGGTGAAGCCGATCGGCGTGCACTCGCCCGGCTATGTCGCCGAGACCGATGCGCAGGCGCGCGAGGAGCTCTGGGCCGACTACAAGACCATGCGCGACCGCATCGGCAAGGAACGCGGCTGGCCGCCGATGGGCCGCGACGAGTTCGTGCACGAGGCAGATCATGGCTCGCTCTATGTCGGCTCGCCCGAGACGGTGGCGCGCAAGATCGCCGCCACCGCGAAGGCGCTCGGCATCTCCCGCTTCCAGCTCAAATATTCCGCGGGACCCCTGCCGCATGGGAAGCTGATGCGCAGCATCGAGCTCTATGGCGGCAAGGTGATCCCGATGGTGCGCGAGATGATGGGCTGAGGTTTAGCCTCAGCCCTTGAGCGCGGTGACGACGACCTCGATCAGCGCGCTGCCGCCGAGATCGGCGACGCCGACGGTTGCGCGCGCCGGCAGATTGTCGCCGAAGAACTCTGTCCAGACCGCGTCCATCTCCTTCTTCTTCGACAGGTCAGTGACGAAGATCGAAGCGCTGACGATGCGAGACGCGTCGGTCCCCGCTTCCTTCAGGTAGCCCGCGATCTTGCCGAGGATGTTGCGGGTCTGCTCGCCCATCGACACGCCGGTGTCGTCGGCGATCGTGCCGCCGACGAAGACGAAGCCATTGGCCTCGACGGTGCGGTGCATGATCGGCGTGCGGATGCTGCGGGTGATGCTCATGAAGTATCCTGCTGTGTCTTACGGAGTGGAGGAACGGAAGCGATCGATGCTGAGACCGCCGATCCGGGTCTGGGTCCCGCCATTGACAACCAGCTCCGCCATGACGGCGCCGGCGCCGGGGCCGAGCTGGAAGCCATGCAGCGAGAAGCCGAACTGATGATAGAGGCCGACGTGGCGGGCGCTCGGGCCCAGCACGGGCAGATCGTCCACCGTCTTCGCCTCGATGCCGGCCCAGGCGCGCATGATGGTGGCATCGCGCATCACCGGAAATAGCTCGAACACTGTGCGGGCGCTGATAGCGAGGCTGCGCCAGTCCAGCACCGTCTCGTTGCGGTCCTGGTCCGGCGTCGCCAGATGGCCGCCGCCGATCAACACGGTGCCGTTCTTGAATTGCTTGAAGGACAGTTTGCGGCCACGCAGGATCACCACGGGATCGATGAAATGCGGCACGCGCGAGGTGATCATCAGCATCGGCGCCACGGTCTCGACCGGCACGGGCTCGCCGAGCCCTGCGGCGATGCGCCCTGCCCAGGCGCCGGCCGCATTGACCAGCACAGGCGCGGCATAGGTCTCAACGCCGACATCGACGCGCCAGAGTCCATCCTCGCGGCGGACACTGCTTGCGGCCACGCCCTCGCGCACGGTGGCGCCGAGCTGCTCAGCCCTGCGTCGGAACGCCGTCGTTGTCTGCGCAGGATTTGCCGCACCATCTCGGCGCGAGACCACGCCGCCGGGACAAGTGTCGGCGACGGCGGGCACCAGCCGCCGCAGCTCGGCACCGTCGATCAGCTCCTCATGGGTGAAGCCGAGCGCATTCAGCTCGGCGACGCGGGCGCGGCATGCCGCTAGCTCGGTCTCATCCTCCGCAACCAGGACCTGGCCGTGGCTCTCGAAACTGCAATCGTCATCGAGCAGCTCTTCGATCCGCTCCCAGATCCCCATCGAGCGAATCGAGAGCGGGATCTCGGCAACGTGGCGCGCAAGCTGGCGCACGCCGCCGGCATTGACGCCGGAAGCGTGGCGGCCGGCATAGTCCTTCTCGATCAGCACCGGCTTCATGCCGGCGAGCGTCAGGTGCAGCGCCGTCGAGCATCCGTGGATGCCGCCACCCACGATGATGGCATCCGTAAGCTTGGTCATCCCCGCACCACTGCCTTGACGTCGTCTTCCGTCTTCGGCATCGCCGCGAGCTCGGCGAGCGTGATCGGCTTCACCGGAGCGCGCAGCCGGTAGTAGCCGATTTCCTGCGGGCTCTTGCCACGCGCCTCGGCCATCAGCTCGGTGACGGTGAGACCGCACAGACGTCCCTGGCACGGACCCATGCCGGTGCGGCGATAGGCCTTGAGCTGGTTCGGTCCTGTCGCGCCGATCGCAACGGCATCGACGATGTCCTTGGCGCTCACCTCCTCGCAGCGGCAGACGATGGTGTCGCCTGCGGGAATGCGGAATTGCCGCGCGGGACGGAACAGCGTGTCGAGGAAGGCGCGACCGCGCTCGGCTTTGGCGAGATCGGCACGCAGCGCTGCCATCGGCGAAAGCCTCGCGGCGGCTGCAGGTGCAAGCGCCTCGACTGCAGCCCGTGCAGCGATGTGGCCGCGAACCACTGCGGAGTTCACGCCGCCGATGCCGGCGCCGTCGCCGGCGATCGCGATGCCCTCGATCGAGGTGCCGCAGTTGGCATCGAGCACAGGTGACCAGCAGAGTTGCAAATCGTCCCAGCGATGTTCGACGCCCGCCGCCATCGCGAGATTGACGTTCGGCACGACGCCCTGATGCAACAGCAACAGATCCGCCGGCATCGTCTCGTGCCTTCGACCTGCCACATAGCTTACAGTGGCGAGGCGCCCCTCGCCGGTCGCGGCCAGCTCGGTGACGCCTGTGATAACCGGCACTTTCGCCTTCACCTCGCGCATCAACGCCAAGCCCTTCGTAAAATAGGGCGACGTTACGAAGGCGAAGGCGTGCGGTAGCGCCGAGAGGTAATTGTTCCGCTCGGTGGTATCGAGAATGCGATCGATACGGCCACCGAGGCGCAAAATCTGCGCCGCGAGCAGCCACAGCAGCGGCCCCTGCCCCGCGATCACAGTGCGCCCGTCCGGCACCAGCGCCGACGATTTCAGCATGGTCTGCGCGGCGCCGGCGGTCATCACGCCCGGCAACGTCCAGCCCGGAATTGGAAACGGCCGCTCAAGTGCGCCGGTCGCAAGAATCACGCGCCGCGCCTTGACGAAGGCAGACGCGCCGCCGATGGAAACGCCGATCTCGAGGTTGCGATCAAGGCTCCACACGGTGGCGCGATGGATGATCTCGGCCTTGCCCGCTCGCACCTCGCCGACCAGCTCGGCACCTGCCCAATAGTCGGCGCCGAGTTGGTCATGCGCCGTGACCGGGGTCGACGCAATCGCGCGCCAGACCTGGCCGCCGGGGCCGGGGTTTTCATCGAGCAGCAGTGTCGACAGGCCTGCTGCGGACGCTGTCGCCGTCGCGGCAAGACCGGCAGGCCCGGCCCCGATCACGACGACGTCGTAGGCGTCACGCTGAGGAGCCGCGTTCATCGGCCGATCTCCCTTTGGCCTTGCTGGATCTCGATCTGCATGCCCGCCGCGACCGGCACCAGGCAGCCCTGGCGGTTACCGACGCCATCGATGGTGACGAGGCAATCGAAGCACACACCCATCATGCAATAGGGCAGCCGTGGCGCACCGCTGACCGCGGTCACGCGCCGCACGTCGCGTCCCGAGGCAAGCAGCGCGGCGGACACGGTGTCGCCCTCGCGCGCCTCGACGGCAACACCGTCGACGAAGATCTGCAACGATGGACGCTTGTCCTGATCGGATCGTCTGAACATTGGACGCCTCTTGGCCCCTTCTCTGAAATCGCTAATAGCCGCTGTTGTTCGCTGCGCCCTCGCCGCCGAAGCGGCTCGCCGAGAACGCGCCGACCAGTTCGGGCTCGAGCGCGCCCCCTGCGACCATGCGCGCGATCTCGAAGGCATGGTTGGAGGCGAGCGTCACGCCGGAATGGCAGCAGGCGACGAATGCGCCGGGATGCGTTTCCGACTGGTCATAGATCGGAAAGCCGTCCTGCGGCATGACGCGGATGCCGGCCCAGCTCCTGACGACGTTGAGCCGCGCCAGATGCGGAAACATCCGCTGCGCGCGATCCGCCATCACGGCGCTGATCGAATGCCTCAACGCGCGATCGTCGAGCTCGTCCTCCTTGCTGTCGCCGATCATCACCGTGCCCTCGTCGGTCTGGCGGATCGTGGTCAGCGGATGCGGCAGGAACGGCATGGTGCGTTCGGTCACCACGATCTGTCCACGCGTCGGCCCCATCGGCGCAAAGAGGCCGACCATCGGCGCGAGCGTCTGATTGGCATTGCCCGCGGCAAGCACGATCTTGTTGGCGCGGATTTCGCCTTGCGGCGTCGTCAACCGGAATTCGCCGCCGCTCTTTGTGAGCGCGGAGACCGGCCGCTCCGGGAAATAGTCGATGCCGAACGTCTTGAAACCCGTGTGGAACGCGCGAAAAGTGCGCAGCGAATTGACGTGACCATCGAATGGACAGAAGCTGCCGCCGGACACCTCCGGGCCAATCAGCGGCAGCATCTTCTTCACCTCAGAGGCCGGCAGCATCTCCATCCTGTAGTCGGCCGCGCCAACCTGGTTATGCATGCGCGTGACGAGCTGTGTCCGCTGCTCGTACTCGTCTTCACCGAGCGTCAGATGAAAGCCGCCGTTCTGCTGGAGGCAGACGTCGAGGCCGGTCTGGTCCTTCAATTCGGCGGCAAGCATGGGCCAGGCCTGCGACGCGCGCACCGTCCACACGGTATAGGCGGGCATGCCGAGCCCTTTGCTCTGCACCCACACCAGCGCAAAATTCGCGCGCGAGGCGCGCTTGGCGATGTCGCCCTCGTCGAGCACGGCAACGCTCTTGCCGAGCCGGCCAAGCCCCCAGGCAATGGCGGAGCCGAGCAGCCCGCCGCCGACGACGGCGACGTCATAGTCCCTGTGCATGCGTTCTCCTATCGCCCGGGATCGCTCTTGCCTGCGAGCACGCGGTCGAGCCCGTAGAAGCGGTCGAGCAGGATAAGGGCAGTCATGGTGATTGCGATGACGCTCGCCGAAACGGATGTCACGAGCGGATCGATGTTGTCCTGGATATAGAGGAACATCCTGACCGGCAACGTTTCAGTGCCTGGCGCGGCAAGAAATACGGTCATCGTCAAATCGTCGAAGGACTGGATGAAGGCGAGCGCCCAGCCGCTGATCACGCCGGGCAGGATCAGCGGCAACGTCACGCGGCGGAACAGCGTGAAACCACCGGCACCGAGTGAGACCGCAGCCATCTCGACCGAGCGGTCCATGCCCGTCGCCGCTGCCAGCGTCAGGCGTAGCGCGAAGGGAAACACCACGATGACATGTGCGATCAGCAGCGCAGCAAAGGTGCCCCCGAGCCCGAGCGAGGTAAAAAAGCGCAGGAAGGCGATGCCGAGCACGACATGCGGGATCATCAGCGGCGACAGGAACAGGGCTGCCAGCGCATCGCGGCCTCGAAATCTGTAGCGCGCAATCGCCAGTGCCGCCGGCACCGCGAAGAGCAGCGCGACGAAGGAGGACACCATCCCGAGCCCGAGGCTGACCCAGAACGCATGCACGAATTCCGGATAGCTCGCGATCGTCCTGAACCAGCGCAGCGAGAAGCCGTTGGTCGGCAGCGAGAGAAAACCCTCGGGCGTGAAGGCGACGAGGCAGACCACAACGATCGGCGCGAGCATGAAGACGACGAAGAGCGCGTGGAATGTCAGGGCGAGCGGGCCATTCGTCCTCATCGGAACACCTCGGCATAGCGGCGCTCGATCAGTGCGTTGCTGCCGACGACGATCAGCACCAGCGCGAGCAGCAGCAGCACGGCGACCGCCGCACCAAGCGGCCAGTTCAGCGTGTTGAGGAATTCGTCATAGGCGAGCGTCGCCGCGACCTTCAGCCTGCGGCCGCCGATGATCGCCGGCGTGGCAAACGCGCTTGCCGACAGCGAGAACACGATGATTGCGCCCGAGAGCACGCCGGGCATGATCTGCGGCAGGATGATGCGGCGAATGATGGTGAAGGCGCCGGCGCCGAGCGACATCGCGGCATTTTCGATCTGCGGGTCGACGCGCTGAAGCGCGGCCCAGACCGACAGCACCATGAACGGCATCATGACATGCGCGAGCGCGACCACCATGCCGGTCTCAGTAAACATGAAG
This sequence comes from Bradyrhizobium ingae, assembly GCF_055791185.1. Lineage (NCBI taxonomy): Bacteria > Pseudomonadati > Pseudomonadota > Alphaproteobacteria > Hyphomicrobiales > Nitrobacteraceae > Bradyrhizobium > Bradyrhizobium ingae. Next base: position 90,597 of record NZ_JBVUBB010000001.1, on the reverse strand, counting down.
GGCAAGGGCGAGCGGATCAGGCCGAGCGACATCAACAGCTTGTTGACGAGGCCGTTATTTCCACCGAACAAAAGCGCCCAGCCGAGCGTGCGCGCCACCACCGAGATCAGCAGCGGCCCCAGGATCAGGAGCAGGAAGATGCCTCTCCAGCGTCCGCTCATGCGGTTGAGGATGTAGGCTTCGGGCGCACCGAGCGCGGCTGTGATCAAGGTCGCAAGCAGCGCGATGCGGAAGGTCCGCCAGAACATTTCGGCATAGTAGGGATCGCTCGCGATCTCCTGCCAGTTCTTCAGGATGAAGACCGGCTCGATGCCCTTGTACTGCCCCCAATCGTGAAACGAGAGCATCACGGTCATGAGAAGCGGGATGACCAGCACGCCGACGAAAAGCGTCAGCGCAGGCAGCGTCAGCGCCCAGGGCGCGCGGGCCTCGGCAGATTGCGTTGACGTATCGGCGGCGGTCATGCAGCGCCTCCGCTTCCGCGCAGGCTCATGTCTTCCACGCGCCATGCAAGACAGACCGCCTCGCCTTCTCCCGGCTGAGGCGCGCCGTCATTCTGCCGGATCACGATCGCCGGCCCGCATTCGGTCTCGCACTGGAACAGCCAGTGATTGCCCTGGAAAATCCGCGTGACGATTTTTGCAGCAAGGCCAGCGTCGGCAAAGCTGATCCGCTCGGGTCGAAGACTGATCGTCACCGCACCGCTCACGCCCGCCGGCGCCGGTGCGTGCCAGGAGCCTGCGACGAGTCGCGCCGGCGTGGCCGTGCGATCGACGGTCGCGGCAAAATCGTTGGTCTTGCCGAGGAACTGCGATACGAAGGCCGAGGCCGGCCGCTCATAGGTCTGTTGCGGCGTGCCGATCTGCTCGATCTTGCCCTGGCTCATCACCACGATGCGGTCGGACAGCGACATCGCCTCGTTCTGGTCGTGGGTGACGAGGATCGTGGTGGTGCCGATGGTGCGCTGGATCTGGCGCAGCTCGATCTGCATGTCTTCGCGCAGCTTGGCATCCAGGTTCGACAAGGGTTCGTCGAGCAGCAGGACGCTCGGCTGGATCACCAGCGCGCGGGCCAGCGCCACCCGCTGCTGCTGGCCGCCCGACATGCGCCGCGGATATCGCTCCTCGAAGCCTTTGAGCCCGACCATCGCCAGCGCCGCGCGGACGCGCTCGGTGCGTTTGTCCCTGGGCACGCCGCGCATCTCCAGACCGAAGGCGACATTCTCGGCCGCTGTCATATGCGGAAACAGCGCATAGCTCTGGAACACGATGCCGAGGCCGCGCTTTGCCGGATGCACCTTGATCAAGTCGCGTCCCTCGAGCCGGATCGCGCCGCGCGACGGCTCGAGGAAACCAGCGATCATCTGCAGCGTCGTGGTCTTGCCGCAGCCGGAGGGACCGAGGAACGAGATGAACTCGCCCCTCTCCACTGCAAGGCTGAAATCGTCGACGACGGTTTGCGAGCCGAACTGCTTGCCGACGCGATCGAGTTCGAGGAAGGCCATCGCGTTAGCGCTCGACCTCGCGATTCCACCGCTTGGTCCACTCTTCGCGCTTCTCGTTGATGACGGTCCAGTCGGGATTGTAGAGCTTGGCCGCACGCTCGCCGATCGGCGCCATCTTGCCGAGCTCCGGCGGGACGACGAGCGATTTCAGCACCGGGCCGTAGCCGTAGTCCTTGAGCATGATGAGCTGGATATTTGGATCAAGCAGCTTCTTGATGAAGCTCGCCGCGAGCGGCGAAGCGTTTGGCTTGGCGATCGGACAGGCGGTCGTCAGAAGAGTTGCCGCGCCTTCCTTGGGATAGACGAAGTCGACTGGGAAACCGGTGTTGGCAAAGCTCTGCACACGCCCCGTACCCCACACCGCGATCACGGCCTGGCCGGACTGGAACAGCTCGGTCATCTTGCCCGGCGACGGCTCATAGGCAAGCACGTTCGGATTGATGTCGTTCTTGAAGATCTTGAAGCCGGCATCGACGTTCGACTCGCTGCCGCCGTTCATCTTGGCGAGCATCACCAGCGCCTCCAGGCCGTAGGTGTTGTTGATCGGCGGAATGACGAGCTGCTTCTGATACTTCGGATCCTTCAGGTCGTTCCACGACGTCGGCGGCGCCCAGCCCTTCTCGGCGAACACCTTGGTGTTGTACATCAAGCCGGTGGCGACGAGACCGATCGCCACCGCGCGATCGTCCTTGAAGCGGGCGGCGTCATAAAGATCGGCCGGCAAGCCATCGAGCTTGCCGCAGAAGCCAAGCTGGATCGCCTGGTACATCGGGCCATCATCGACGATCGCGAGATCGATCTGCTGGTTACCCTTTTGCGCCTGGAGCTTTGCCAACGTGTCGGTCGAGTTGCCGGCGACGTACTCGACCTTGACGCCGTTCTCCTTTTCGAAATTCGGGATCACCTCGTCGCGGATCGTCTTCTCGAACGAGCCGCCATAGCCGGCGACATAGAGCGTCTTCTGCTGTGCCGAGACGACCGTCGGGACTGCCGCGAGCATCGCGATGCCGACCGCTGTCAGAAGGCTGAGAGTCTTCATAAGGACCAATCTCCAATACCGGGATGAGGTGACGTGTCGACGATCAGACGGCCGAAGCACACCCCGCGTTCCCTCGGCGCAAATCCCGCTCCGACCAGGGCTCCGGCCCCTGGTTTTCCGGGTTTTGGCGGCAATCGGGGAGATTGGCCCCGATCTGCCGGAAAAACGGGCTGTCTCCAGCGCTGATGAAAAAGATCGCAGAGCTAGACTTCCATCGTCCAATGAATAATGGCACCCTCTGCATGCCGAAATGTTATGAAGAGAATGCAGATGGCGCGGATCAATTCGCGGCAGGTGGAGGCCTTCCGCGCAATGATGCTGACCGGCAGCGTGACTGAGGCCGCCAAGCTGATGGTCGTGACGCAGCCTGCCGTCAGCCGATTGCTCCGCGATTTCCAGGCGCTCCTGAAGATGGAGCTGTTCGAGCGGCGGGGCACCGGGCTGGTGCCGACCGCGGCTGCAACGGCGCTCTACACCGAGGTCGAACGGTCCTTCGTCGGCCTCGAACGTATCACGGCCGCCGCCGAGGAGATCCGAGGCCGCCGGACCGGCTCATTACGGATTGCCGCCTTGCCGGCGCTTTCGAACGGCTACCTGCCGCGGCTCGCCGGACATTTCCTGAAAGAGCGGCCCAACCTCAACCTCGCCTTCTTCGGTGTGATCTCGCCGATCGTGGTCGACTGGGTGCTGAACAATCAATGCGACATCGGCTTTGCCGAGGTGCCGATCGCCCATTCGGGCCTGCCGAGCCTGCGGCTACAACCGCTGGCGCGCGTCGCGGTGCTGCCGGCCGGGCATCGTCTCGCAGAAAAGGAAGTGCTGGAGCCAAGCGATTTCGAGGGCGAGACGTTCATATCGCTCTCGGCGGGATCTGCGAGCCGGCATCTCGTCGACCAGGTCTTCCACCGCAGCGACGTCCGCCGCGTGCTGCGCGTCGAGACCACGCTGTCGGAGATCATGTGCGGAATGGTGTCGTCGGGACTCGGCGTCGCGATCTGCGATCCCTTCACCGCGCAGGAGTTTGCAACCCGCGGCGTCATCGTGCGCCGCTTCCTGCCACGCATCGATTTCGAATTCTCCGCGGTCTTTCCCGCGCAACGCAGCCCCTCGCCGGTGGCGCTCGATCTGGTCGAGGCGCTACGACGCGCGCTGCGGGAGATGGAGGCGTAAGTGAGCGCGAGATGGCATGGCTCGGCCGAAGCTCGCGGACGCAACGCCGGCTTTCGAAAAACCACGTCGCGCTGCCGGTCGAGCGGATCCGCACGCCGATGACAAAGGGTGCAGTCCTAAAGAAGTGCGGTCCTGATTGGGACACTCGTTAAACTGAAGGACGCGCGGAAAATCCGAGTTACGCCGGTTGTCCTATCGCATAAGACGCGGCTCTCATGCACATTGGCCTGACGGGTCAGCGCAAGCCTTGGTTGGCCCGGCAACTTGGCCTCGACTCCCCTCAGCCCCCCGAGTTGGGGCCAAATTTTTGGAGGCTTCCACAGAGAGTCGAACAGGAACGTTCGGGCGATTGCTGAGTTTTCCTGATACCCTTCCCCAAGGGTGTTGGCCCCAGCTCTCCGTAGCCCCCCAAAAAGGAGCTGGGGCCTCTTTTGCGCTGGCGGGGGAAATCAGCGACGATCTGGCGGCTTCCGATTTGTTTGACAATCGAGTGATCAGGCGCGAAGCTTGCACTCATAAAATCATTGAACGTATTGAACTATCGCATTTGCTCCTCGAATAGATTTTTTCATTCATACGGGAGGCCCCATGACTGACGAGAGACTCGCCCGTCTGCGTGCCCACGATAAGAACATCAGCCGCTATCGACGCCTGCTTAAAACCAAACTGTCAGATCTTGAGCGCCAGTTTTTGGAACAGCGCCTGAGCGAGGAAAAGTCGGCCGTCGAAAGCCTCGCCCATCCTGCTCTCCATCCCATCGCGGATTGAACGACACGATCCCGTTCGCCGCCAGCCGTCGGTCGAGCGCGGCTGGTTCGACGCATGAAAGTGGGGCCTGCGTTCGTCGACTGAGCCAGTTCTGGCCGGTGCATGCTGGCCTGACGGAAGGGTCGATCCCCTCTATCGACGGTGCATGCACGCGTGCACGTAATCCTTAAAGCCGGGATCTTTCTTCGCTTTGACGAGACCCACTGCATGCGCCTCGTCGCGGCACATTTCCTTTTTCTCGACAATTTCTGGATGTTTCGCCGCCTTGCACTGAAAGCGGAAAGGTCCAGGCGGATATTGCCTGCAGTTTTGCGCTTCGGCTGCGACGATTTGACTGCCGAGAACTATCGAAGCGCCAATCAGCATTCTGATCATGAGGCACCCGATCGAAGCAAATTTTCAAAACCTCCGCCATCGAGCGGTCAGCGCGGAGAAACGGCCCCGGCACAACCCTAAATGCCGAGGCCGTTGGAGGTTGCCTGGCCTATTCGAATGGACCAAGCCAAGCGAGCCTAGACCAGCGCGGGATTTTGTTATGTCCACTTTTGGACAGAGCCGCCGTCGGTACCCCGAAATGGGTACCTACGGATCGCGCCTCAGATTCGCTTTTGTCATTTACGGAAGCGAGCGTTAGTCGAATGATCTGCACTACCGGGGCTGGCTAAACAATTTCAGTTTCGGAGTTTCTATTGCAAACCCGGTGCTAGGGCCGCCGCTCCAAACGCAGCGGCCCTTTGCTATATGCTCCGTTGACCACGCTCAACAGATCGATATCCGTAATAGTCCGCGAGCGGCTCTCCCTTGGGTGGCCCATTTCCGATAAGCTGAATTTCGCGTGTTCGGCGGAGCGCGGGTGGACGGCTCCGGCTCGCTTCTCAGCCAGCCTCGCGCGCTGGAGCCGTTCCCTCTACAAACTCAACGAACGCCAGAAGGGATAAACGATTGGGTGAGGCGGATCCGGTATTCCCAGCCATAGCCGCATTACCTGGGAAAAACCGGCAAAAGGCATTTGAAAGCCAAAAATGCCGTCTAATCTCTGCATGTTGAGTCGGGGGTTAGCTGTGGGCGTTTATTTGTTATCCCTCGCCGCCTGCCTCGTCGCGATGCTCCTCTTTTTGGCATTCTGCCGATAAGGCCGACAGCGGACACATTTGTTGCCACCAATCCTCAACCGGACGCGGAAACGACGGTTCCCTGAGGATGGTTTTTGACTGTGCAGGAATGAGCGCATTCACTCCGGCGAGGAGGTGGATGTCTTGCTCGCCTGGATCTTTGCTCTCGTCGTTGCCTTAAGCGTGGCGGTTCTCATCGCCCACGTGATCGACGCGATGCGTACTTGATTGCGCGCTTGCAGACTGTGCAGGTATTCGAGTGCGCTCCATGGCCGCTATCGTCTGTGAGCAGGTCTAACGGGTCGTTCGCGATCTCGATGCGGTGATGTTCGGAGCGCCGCCCTTGGCCGTCGGCACGCAATGGCCCGGCTTGCATGCCTCGGTGGCTTGTGCGCTCGGCCCGAGATGGTCGGCCAGCACTGACAACAAGCCAGCGACGAAGGCCGCGACCAAGACGCATACCGTGAGGCTGATTGCGCCGCGCAACAGCAGTTGTCTCAATTCGATGACCACCCAAGTCCCCCGAAGAAATTCTCGCCCGCCTGCTGGTATCTCTGAAAATCCTTAAGTCGACCTTGAGGTCTCCTCGGAGCCAGGCGTCCTCTACTTCAGACTCGAACCCGCGTATCGGCCGCCGCAGCTTTCCAGGTTCCAATGGCCTCTCGCTTTGCGCTGTCGCGTCGACGCCACACTCACGATGTTCCGCCAAGGAACAGGCTTTCCAGACTCAACGCCGCCGCCGACTTCTGGAATCATCCTCGTTAACCGGGGCTGGAAGTAGCAATTTATCGACAGTCAATTTTCCCGGACGGCCGCAGGAAGGGGTGGGCCTGCGGCCTTTTCAACCACGGTCATGAAAGCGGGGAATGGTGACAACAGTCATAAAGAATTTGCTTTCACGGAAGCAGGCGCTTGTCGATCAGCTTAAGAAGACCAGCGCCGTTGAGGAGCGAGACAAAATCGAAGGTCAGCTCGAGCAGATCAACACCGCCTTGCATTTTCTCGACAAGCCCGACCCGAAGCGCGGAGAATGACCGTCTGGATTTAGGCGAAGGGCCAAGACTTGAACTCTTGCCGCCGCACAGCCCGCGAACAAGCTTTGACCGGATGATACGAAGGAAACGGCTTTTTTTTCGGACTCGGATAGCCCTCGAAGCCCCGCTCCCTGTAAGGCTCGCGTCAGTTTGCCACCGTAGGATCAGCCGCTACTTTAGCTGGAGGGTCAGGTGGCAGTCAGACCCCTATTGATAGCTATTTGCATTTTGCCGTTGAGCGTGTGTCCGGGTCTTTCCAAGGAAAGCGGCTTTAATTCAGACCAACCTTGGAATCACGAGCATACAAACGTCTTGCCCGCTGACGTTCGCCATTGCATCGCGGAGACCTGCAAGAGGCCGCCTCGAGCCCAGCACGACTTCGCTGTCTACCTGCCGAGCGAACACCGGCGGAACGTCAATCCTGAATGCCTTCGACGCGACGATCTCGGTCGTGACTTCCGACGAGCAATCAATGTCTCGACGTGGACTTCGTACAAGCTGGCTCGCACTTTCGGCTGATCAGGAACCATCACGTAGCCTGCGCTTTCTGACCTGTAAGCTTCGCAGGCCCGCCAGCGTGAACCGGCGGGCTCTAACAACTCCCGACACTGTCACAAGACCGTGGCATGACCGTTGCATATTACCCACTGCGATTTCAGTGCGCAGTTAGAGATGAGATCGCTGCGGGACCCCTGGCATTTCGAGCCCGCAGCCAAATTTTGTGTTGCTCCATGGCGCAAGCACGCGTGTGCAAGGCAAGAACAAGAGGGCAAGAACATGAGCGATAACCCACCGTCTACGCCGAGATTTATGGTGCGGCAGGCATCTCAGGGCTGGATGGTCTACGATCGACAACGTAAAGGCCCCGCATTGGTCGGGACTAATCTGGCTCTAGCGGTCAATCTGACGAAGGATCAAGCCGAGCGCGTCCAGCAGTCGCTAACTGCCGACCCGGGTCACGAGACGTCAACAGTGTCAAATAGAACCGATCGCATCTTCGTTAGTCGTTAGCGCAATGTGCGCCCGCTCCCGCCTTAGTTCCTGGATCCCCGCCAATACGCCGCCAAAGCTCCCCCTGGGTGCCGGTCAACACCTTTTGGGCCTCCCGTTTTGCCGCTGCGTCGTTGGCGCATTCAAACTCTACGGCACCAACCAGGTCGCCACGTTCATCCAAAATGTGTAGACGGTATTGGGTCATTGCACATCCGTGCTTAGGCCCGACATTTTCTATCCCCCTGCTAAGAGAGCTTTGCAAACCCCATGCATTCCAATCGGACATTCGTAGTGAAGGGAGCCCGCCATTGGCGACGGGCTCAAGGCTAAGGGAGAGTAAGACGCCATGAAGGCGCATCTAAAACGTACGGCGATTCCCAATGATGCGCTGTATCGCAATTCACACTGTGGACAAGAAAGCACCCCTGGGCGCTGAAGAATGAGCAACGGTCGCGTGATTTCGCCGATTGTGGTCGACCGGGCGCTGAACAATCATCAGTGCGAGATCGTGTGCGAGATGGTGCCGCCGGGACTTGGGGGCGCGATCTGCGATCCCTTCACGGCGCAGGCGTTCTCGCCGCGCGGCGTCATCGCGCGCCGCTTCCTGCCGACTTCGGATTCTCCGCCGTCTTTCTAACGCAGCACACCCGTCACTGGCGGCGCTCGATCAGGCCGAGGCGCCGCGACGCGCGCTGAGGGGGGATGGAGGGAAGCGGAAGGAGGAGATGCGGTCTCAGTCCGTATTCGCTTTCGCTGTGCTCCAGCTTCGCCGGACGCGCTTCGCCCAGATGGGCTTTACGCTCGGCTGCGCCACGCGTAGCCCGTCAGGGCGAAGCATGGTGGGGGAGGCAGGACTCGAACCTGCGAAGCCATGAGGCGGCTGATTTACAGTCAGCTCCCTTTGCCACTCGGGACACTCCCCCGCTCGACGGCAGCATAATCGGACCGGACCTTGCCGGGCGGACCGAAACGGCCATGGAGACGTGAAGACCGCGACTACCCGAAGGGACACGGGGCGCGGCCGGGCGCGTTTATGGGGGAAGCGGCGGGGCAAAGTCAACCGAGCTAAGCAGCTAAAATCGCCTCTTTGGACATCCAAATTGCCATCTTTCGGAACCCGTGAGACAAGCGAGCCCATGAACGATCGCAAATTTGCTCAGAGAACCCGGCGCGGCGGGGCTAAGCCCTTCAATAAAGGCGCAAAATCCGCGTCTCGGCCGGCCTGGCGCGACCGTGATTCGGACCACGACGGGCCAGTCATCCTCTATGGCTGGCACACCGTCACCATGGCGCTGCAAAACCCGGAGCGGCGAATCCGCAAGCTTACGCTGACCGAGAATGCGGCCCGCCGCCTCGCCGAGGAAAACATCCAGACCCGCATCGCTCCCGAGATCGTCCGTCCCCAGGAGATCGACCGGCTGCTGTCGCCCGATGCCGTGCACCAGGGCCTGCTGGCTGAGGCCGATTCCCTGCCCTCGCCTGACATCGAGACCCTGGCGCAGGAAGGCATCGTGCTGGTGCTCGACCAGATCACCGATCCCCATAATGTCGGCGCGATCCTGCGCTCCGCCGCGGCCTTCGCCGTGAAGGCGATCGTCACCACCGCGCGCCACAGCCCGGAGGCGACCGGCGTGCTGGCGAAAGCCGCTTCCGGCGCGCTCGAGCTCGTGCCGATCGTGACCGTGCAAAATCTCGCCCGCGCGCTGACCGCGCTCAACGAGCGCGGCTTTCAGACCGTCGGCCTCGACAGCCAGGGCAGCGAGGATCTCTCCGAGGTCGTTTTGCGCGAGCCGCTTGCGCTGGTGCTCGGCGCCGAAGGCAAGGGCCTGCGGCAATTGACCCGCGAGACCTGCAGCGTGGTGGCGCGACTCGACATGCCCGGCGAGATCAAGAGCCTCAACGTCTCCAACGCCGCCGTGCTCTCGCTCTATGTCGGCGCGAGCCGGCTCGGGCTGATGAAGCGCTGAACGGACGACAAAGCAAAGCGCCCGTCCGCGTGATGCGAACGGGCGCTTCGTGATTCAGCTCAGCCGGTCTGGCGATCAGTAATAGCGGCGCAGCACGCGGTGGCCGTGGTAGTGGTACGGCGCGTAACGATAGCCATAGCGCGGGCCGTAGCCATAGTGCACGCGCGGCAGATAGCCGTAGCGCGGACCGTAGCCGTAGCGATACGGACGATAATACGGCCGGTGGTGATAGTAGGGATAGGCAGGCGCGACGGCCGCGCCATAGCCGTAAGACCGCGGGCCATAGTTCACGACGGCGTCTTCCTGGTAGGTCGGATAAGGCGCGAACGCGCCGGGGCCGGTGTAGGTCGGGCCCTGGTTGACGTAGTAATATTGCGTGCTCGGCTCGGCGAGGCGCTCAAAGCCCCAGCCACCGCAGCCGGAGTTGCAGCCCGAATAAACCGGTGCAACCGGTGCCACGCAGGGGCTCCAGCCGCAGGCCATGGCGGGCGCCGCCCCCACCACCATCACGGCTGCTGCCGCGACCAATCCTGAAATCATCTGACGCATTACTCTCTCCTGTAGATTTCCGTTTGTTTGGATTTTGCTTGGGTGTTGATCTGCCTGGACTTACCTGTGCAGCTCATGATTGCCCGGCGCCTCGGCGTGAGGTGACGGGCGGACACGACGATGCGGATCGACGTCGATTTGCGGCGCAAGGATCACCGGCGGCGGATTGGCTGGCACATCTACCTGAGGCGGCAGCGGCGCCGATTGCACGCCCCAGCTCCGGTAGTAGCTCTCGGCTGGTTGCGGCACCTTGCGGTTCGCCGGCGGCTCGATCTCGAGGCGGCCATAGCCGGGCTGCAATCCCATGCTTGGATAATAATGGCCGACATCGCTCGGCTGTCGCTCGCCGATGTAGCGCCCGCCGTAGATCGTGGGCTGCATCTGAACGTTCTTGGCCAGTCCCCATTCACCTTCGACGACGGCGTAGGACGCATCGATACCGTTGATGATGATGGGCACGCCGGGACGGCCTGGAATCACGATGTCGAAGCCCTCACCGGCAAGCGCCGTCGCGGGCAGTCCGACCAAAAGTGCAAGGAGCGCGACAGCGCGCATAAGAGGGCCCCGGATTAATCGGTCGAGAACCTATCCGATCGCCGCGGTCAGAGTGTTAAGGCAGGCTGCCGAAATTCCGGTAAGCCTAACGCGTAAGCATTGGCGGGCGCTCAAATGCACTCGCGGGCGCTATCGAAGCATTAACGGCAACTGCGCACTCGGTCCGTCGCACAAGGCCACTGCTGTGCGGTTGCGTGGCTGCAAGCAAACATCCTGCACGGGCTCACGTCGATGTGACCCCGCGGGCGACAAACCGCGGAACCACGGCCGGACGTCGTACTTACCCAAGGTCTCAACCACATGGAGCAAATGCCATGACGAGCCCCAAACTTCTTGGCGCGGCAGCCCTTCTCGCATCCGCGCTGGCAACACCTGCCTTCGCGCAAACCATGACCGACAATCCCCGCTGCACGGGCCTCTTCCAGGATCCCGCCTGCCAGGCCATGACACCTGGCACGGTCACTGACCGACACTATCGTCACCGCCACACCGCCTATCGACAGGCGAACCCGAATGATCAGACCGGCTTCTGGCCGGCCGATGCGGCAGGTGCAGCCGCCGGCGCCGCCGTCGGCACTGCGGCCGCGATCACCGGCGCGGCCGTTGGCACCGCGGGCGCTATCGCAACGGCGCCGTTCGGAGGCTGGAACAATTCCTATGCCTATTATGACCAGGGTGGCCCCGCCTGGCACGGCGACTGGAACAGCTACGCCGCCCGCAATGGCATCGTTTGCAGGCCCGGCACCTGGTTCAAGGGCGACGACGGCCGTCGGCACCTCTGCCAGTAGAACGTACGCTCTCAGACTAAATGGTTCAGGCGGCCTTCTGGCCGCCTGTTTTTTGACCGCTTGCAGTTTGGCGGCACCACCTTGGGACTTCGCCCGCGGGTTCTGGCACTTTTCAGACAAGTCTGATATTGCGACCGCACCCAAGCGGACCCGCCGGCGCTATGCCGGTGACGTTTTCCCGGAAAGTTGCCGGCTTAGCTCAGCGGTAGAGCAGCGGTTTTGTAAACCGAAGGTCGGGGGTTCAATCCCCTCAGCCGGCACCAGCCTCCTGGCCGAAGACTGCCCCTCGCCTCATCCGTCCGACCTGCCTGCACCGGCGACGCGATCACGCCGCAGGTCGGCTTCGAGATCGGTGACGATGTGCTGTAACAGACGCGCGGCGAGCGGGTCCGTCACCTCCTGCGCCAAAATCCTGTAGCGGGCGATCTCGCTTTCACGCTCGTCGAAACCTGCATCTGTGACCATCGCGGCACCCTCCAGCAGAACTGACGCAAAGGGCCCGCAGATCGTTTCGCTAAAATTTTCCGATCATTTTTCATGGTTCACAGCCTGTAAACAATGTCGACTGGCGTTCGTCCCACAGCAGGACGGCCCGAGGACAAGCATAAAAAAAGCGGCCTCAGCATCTGGGGGCCCTGGTGGAGGCTTAATGCTGAGGCCGCACGTCCGCGCCGGTGTTGAAGCGGCACCCCAGGAAGCTGCTCTGCTTCGCGGGTTCCCGCACTTGCCTATGTGAATCCGGCTGCGCCCTGCGCCCCGGGGCTAGCCAAGTTCAATTTCCCACCTCGAACGCCAGCAATACGTTGCCCGCCACGCCACTCCATTGGCCGTAACCGGAGTTGGTGTAGAGCATGCCGCCCGCGATCACCGGGCCCGGTCCGTCGATCGCACCGCCAGAAGCCGGAACACCGTTCACGGCCTTGTAGTCTCGCGAGGTGTCGAACTCCCAGAGCAGTTTCGCATCCGCGGTCGCATAGGCGCGCAAGTAACCGCTGACACCGCCGGAGAACACGACGCCGGGAATGACGCTGATCGCGGCCGACAGAGCTGGGCTGCATTGCGGGCGCTCGCCGCACGGCACGGGTGCCACCTCCATCGAAACTTTTCCAGTCGCAAGATCCAGTGCGAACAGCCCGCCGCCTTGCGTGGAGTCGAGCCGCCGCGTGCCGTCGCGCAGGAAGCGCACATCGGAGATCGCGACATAGATGCGGTCCTGGTCCGCTGCCGAGCCCCATTCGGTGCCACCGAGGGGACCGCCCTTCCCGATCCGGGTCTGCCAGAGGATCTTGCCTTCGCTGTCCGGATCGAGCGCATGCACGACGCCGGATTTCTGGCCGATGACGAGAACACGCTTGCCGTCGCGCAACTTCACCAGGATCGGCGACTGGCCGAAATCATGATCCGGGCCATGATCGTCAGGACAATTGGTCTGATCGGCCGTGAAGCAGGCCACGACGAAGGCGTCCTTCGGCGACGCCTGCTGCTTCCAGAGCAGCCGCCCGCTTGCAAGCTCGAACGCAAGCACCGCATCGCTGGTCGCGGCTGGCGGATTCGAATAGGAGTTGCTGGTCGCGACATAGATTGCGTTCCGCTCGGTGTCGATCGTCGGTGCGGACCAGATGGCGGCGCCGGACGGACCATAGAGTTGCGTGCCGCGCGCATTCCTCGTTGTCGGCTGCGGTACTTCGGGGATCGTGTAGGCCTTCCAGATCAGCTTGCCCGTCGCAGCCTCCAGCGCGACGAGGCTGCCGCGGAAGGTGCAGCACTCGTAGTTCGGCTGCGATCCGGCCAACTCCTCGATCGAGGAGACCGGCACGTAAAGCACGCCGGAATGGAGCACGGGGGCGCCGGTGATGCGGCCAGCCGGGTGCTCTTCAACATTCACTTTCCAGATCAGCGCGCCGGTCAGCGCATTGACGGCGTAGACGTTGGCGCGGCCATCGCCAAAGAACACTGCGAACTGATCCGTGCCCGGGACCCGCCCGAAGCTGATCGCCGCGCGGACCGCAAGATCCGAGGCAAATGTCCACACCGTGCAGCCGCTCTTCGCATCGAGCGCCCGCACCCTGCGATCGGCGCCGCCGACGAACAGCAGCCCGCCGACGACCGTCGGCTGCGCAAAGGCCAGCGTCGCTCCGGGAAATGCATACGCCCATTTCAACGTCAGATGCGGCACCTGCTCAGCCGTCAGCCCGGCCATCCCGGCCGGCTGGAAACGGCTGTTGTTGAGATCGGCGCCCCAGCCATTCCAGCGCGGCCCGTCGATGCTTTGCGGAAAGGCGGTGACGGTTTGCGTGCACCGGCCGGACGCGTCGGCCGTCGCAGCCGCGCCGCTCACCGCCGTCTTGCCGGAGACGAAGGACGCGATCGCCTTGCGCTCGTCGTCGCTGCGCCCCTGCACCATCGCCGCCATGCTGCCGGTGTTGAGCGCCGCCAGTACGTGCTCGAACGACATCGCCTGCAGTGCACTGCGCGGTGGTACCCGGCTCTGCGCGTCGCTGCTATCGTGGCATTGCGCGCAATGCGCGGCATAGAGTGCGGCGCCATCCTGCTGCGCGATCGCGGGGGCGCCGCAAGAGATCAGCAACAAGGCCACGATCGCGTTCAGCTTCATCGTTCACACCCCGGCAAGAGCAGCGAAGAGAAATCCCGTCACGCAAAGCGGAGTGTAGTGTGAAGCCGATGGAGAGGGCAACCGACGTTGCGGCGACATCAGTCACACAGCCTTCGCAATGTCCCCTGTCTCGCCGGCCAGATCGGTGAGGCGCCACAGCCCGAGGCTCTTGTCCCGCCAGCCGCCATCCCCCTCCTCGCAGTGCTCGTCGATCGTCTCCAGCGGCGCCGGCCAGCCGAACGGCGCCCGCTCGAGATTCAAGGCGCGCCAGTCGCCATCCTCGCAGTCCAAATTGGACTGCCATTCCGGAAAGGTGGTGGCGAGCAGGAAGCGCGCGCCGCTGGCGCGAAAACGTCCCACGGCGCGGGAGATGTTCTGAAAGCTCAGATGCACCAGGCAATCCCGGCACAGGATGAGGTCGGCCTGCGGCAGCTCATCGCGCGTAATGTCAGCGCGGATGAAACGGCCCAGGAGTTCGCCCTGCTCGACCTGCCGGCGGTTGGCTTCGATCAGCGACGGCACGATATCGACGCCGATATAATCGACATCGAGCCTGCATCTTCCGATCCAGCCTGCATCCCCGCAGGGCGCATCGAGCAGCGAACGCACACCAAGGCGTCGCAACAGGGGCGGCAGCGCGCCCCTGATCGCGGCGGTGGCCGGGTCCTCGGAGCCGAGCCCCGATACCGAGGTCGGAGCGCCCCACAGATTGGTCTGGATGATGCGCTCGAACCGCCCGGCAAGATCGAGACCGGCAAAGTTCTCGCGATCGGCAACGAAGCGCTGATGGGCGAGCACGGGCGGACGATCCGGGATCATCGGGCAAGGCCTCGAGAAAGATGTACGGCAAGTCAAATTTCCGTCGCAGGCGCACTATACAGGCGACGCTTCCCGATCGGAATCCTTCTTGAAGAGAGCCGAGTGATGATCACGCGACGAACCACTCTTGCAGGGCTGGCCTTGCTCTCGCTGTCGCCTGCGGCGCACGCCGAGCCCGGCAACGGCACCTTGACACGCTATGCCGCGGAGGTCTCCGGAAAGCGCCCCGCAGTGATTCTGCTGCACGGCTCGCGCGGCATCGAGCTCAGGCGGCGCGCCTATGAGCGGTACGCCGACGCGCTTTCGGCCAAGGGCATCGATGCCTATTTGCTCCGCTACATGACCGAGCGCGACGCGGAGACGCTGACCTCCAAGACCAGCACGAAAGCGAGCCGCGAGACTTTCGAGACGACACGGTTCGACGGCTGGTCGGACACGGTCTCCGCCACGGTGACAACCATCCTGGGGCAGCCCGACAGCTCGGGACGTGTCGGCCTGCTGGGCTTTTCGCTCGGCGGCTTCATCGCCGCCAATACGGCCGCGCGCGACGAGCGCATCGCCGCGCTCGCGGTGCTCTATGGCGGTATGCCCGATGCGATGGCCCGCAAGGTCAAGCACCTGCCGCCGATGATCGAGCTGCACGGCGAGGCCGACCAGAACGTTGCGATCGCGAACGGAAAGAAATTGATCGAGCTCGCCAAATCCGTCGGGGCGGAAGCCGAGTTCGTGCCCTATCCCGGCAAGCCGCACGGCTTTGACTTCTCCGACACCGATCCGATGACCGCGGATGCGATCGACCGCATCAGCCGGTTCTTTCAGGCAAGGCTCGCAGGCTGAATCACGCAAGCCCCGCTCAAGCCGGCTTCTGCCACTCCATGATGTGGAAATAGGGCACGCGGCGATGCATCGCGTTCCTTTCGGGATCACCGCCCGTGGGCTGAGGCTCGCTGAATAAGCGCAACTGCAGACCATGATCGAGCAGCAGCGTCATGTAGGTGCTCAGCGGACGGTGCCAGTTCTGGATCCGGATGCCGCGCCAGGCAATCCAGTTCGCCCGCTCGTCCATGTAGTGATCGATCGGGAAGCGCATGACGCCATCGCTGTCGCGGATCCATCCAACCGGCGGGCCGGCGGTGTTGAAGCTCGTCAAATTCGCGATCAGGAGCGTGCCGCCCGGCCGCAACGCCGCCACCATCTTCGCGATTCCCGTGCCGAGATCCGGTATATCGATCAGGCTGAGATAGCTGACCACCAGATCGAAGGACGTATCGACATCCATCGTTTCGGCGCGGCCGAGCCGATAATCGCCATGCGGGTCCAACTCTCTGGCGCGCGCGAGCAGCGCCTCGGTCGGATCGATGCCGGTAGTTGCGATGCCGGCGCGCTGCATGATGCGGCAGAAGCGCCCCTCTCCGCAGCCGACATCGAGCGCACGATGGAAGCCGCGTCCCTCGATCCGCGCCCGCATCGGCGCGTCCAGCACGAAGCGGCGGCCGTAGTCACCGTCGTCCCCCTGCTCCAGGATCCATGCGGAAGCGGAAGCAGCCCAGCCGTCGCCGACATCGTCGCTCATTGATGTCCCTCAGGAATGGATGTTGGCCGCTTGCTTTGCGGGGACGGCCATTAACCACACGTTGGATCGAAGTTCAACATGAGCTAGTTTGCGCACCGCATGCGCCCTTCCACCGCCCGAGAGAAAGCCAAGATCACCGCGGGTGCGGTCGCCGCCGTCGTTGCGACAGGCATGCTGTTCGCGGTCGTGTTGGCTCTTTTGTTGATTCCGCCATAAGCCGCGCGGCGCAACCGGCGGCGCGAGGCCGCCGGGTCATTGGTGCTGCCGGATTTAGCCGGCGCGCACCGTCGAGAGGAATTTGCCGACCTCGAGTTTCAGGCGGTTGCTGTCGGTCGCCAGCATTTTCGCGGTCGAGAGCACCTGCGAGGAGGCAGAGCCGGTCTCGGCGGCGCCGCGCTGAACGTCGCTGATGTTCGAGGACACCTGCTGGGTGCCGTGGGCAGCCTGCTGAACGTTGCGCGCGATCTCCTGCGTCGCAGCACCCTGCTCTTCCACCGCCGCGGCAATCGTCGAAGACACTTCCGACAGTCGCTCGATGGTCGCGGAAATCTCGCGGATCGCCGCCACCGAATCCTGGGTGGCGGTCTGGATGCCGGAAATCTGCTGGCTGATCTCGCCGGTCGCCTTCGCGGTCTGC
Organism: Bradyrhizobium ingae; assembly: GCF_055791185.1. NCBI lineage: Bacteria > Pseudomonadati > Pseudomonadota > Alphaproteobacteria > Hyphomicrobiales > Nitrobacteraceae > Bradyrhizobium > Bradyrhizobium ingae. Next base: position 73,475 of record NZ_JBVUBB010000001.1, on the reverse strand, counting down.
TCGGCCAGCGACTTGACCTCGGAGGCGACGACCGCAAAGCCGCGGCCGGCCTCGCCTGCGCGCGCGGCCTCGATGGTGGCGTTGAGCGCGAGCAGATTGGTCTGGCCGGCAATCGTGTTGATCAGCTCGACCACGTCGCCGATCCGCGTCGCGGCGGTCGAGAGCTCGCTGACCCGCTCGGTCGTGGTGCGCGCCTGTCCCACCGCATCGATCGCCATCCGCGCGGATTCCTGCACCTGGCGGCTGATCTCGTTGACGGAAGACGACAGCTCCTCGGTCGCGGTTGCGACCGACTGGACGTTGCCGGTGGCTTCACCCGAAGCCACCACGACGACCGACGTCAGTTGCTGCGCGCGCTCCGCCGTGGTCGCAAGCGTCGAAGACGACGCTTCGAGTTCGGTTGAAGCGGAGCCGACGGTATCGATGATCTCGCCGACCGTGCGCTCGAATCCATCGGCGAGGTCGACCATGTCGCGGCGGCGCTGCGCGGCGGCCTGCCGCTCGGCGTCCTCCTGGGCCTTCTTCAGCCGCTCGACCTCGAGCGCATTGGTCTTGAAGATCTCGACCGTCTTCGCCATCTCGCCGATCTCGTCGCGGCGATCCTTCTCGGGCACGTCGGTTGCGAGATCGTTGCGGGCCAACCCCTCCATCGCGAGCTTGAGCCGGGCGATCGGCTGCGACATCGCCTTGAGGCCGATGAAGAGCGCGATCACGACACCGAGAAGCAGGCCGGCCGCGCTGACGCCGATCATGGTACGGGTCGAAGCGCTGGCCTGCGCCTCGATCGCCTGCTTGCGCTTGGTTACCCGTTCGGCCGTCTGCGCTGCGAAAGTCGCGATATCGGCCAGCGCCGCGTCCATCACTGGATCGCACTCCTTGTGGGCGCGGTCGGCGGCCTTGGCGTTTTCCTCCGCGGTGCTCGCCTTGGCGCCGGCCTCGAGGACCGGATCGCACGCGGAAAAGACGCCCCTCAGCTTATCCCCGATGGCGCGGATGTCACCGGCGCGGGCGCTGTCCTCCGCGATCGCACTGTCGAGAAAGCCTCCGATCGCGTCGCGGTTCTCGCGCGCCGTTTTGAGGCGCCTCGCATTTCCCGCCTCGGTCGTCTCGGTCAGCACGGCATAGAGCGCTGCATGATACGTCTCCACGCGACGTTGCGCGCGAGTGAGGCCGAGCGCCGCAGATTGCGAGCCCGTCAGCTCCGCGAAATTGTCCACGGTCGAGGAGAGCTGGACGGCGCTGAACGCCGCCACGCCCAGGAGCGCACAGCCGAGCACCGTAACGATCAGGCCGACCTTCAAGACAATCTTCAAATTATTCAAAAAGCCCATTGCAACCCATCCGATTGGATTCGTTCACCAGCGTTCCCGAAGTAGAACCCAATGGAACCCATGGACGTTAAAATTTGATACAATATGCCGCGCGTAAAATTACGGGAGAATGGCTTTTGACCGCTGCCTTGTAAGCTTCACGTAAGATTTCTATGACTGCAGCGACATCGACTAGATCGTGCGCGACATAAAAGCGGTTCGTCCGAAGCCCTTCCAGTCGGTGTGCTCGACGAGCTCCCAACCGAGCCGCTGGTAGAACCCCGCAGCACTGGTCGTGTAGAGGAAGATCCGCGTAAAGCCGCGCAGGCGGGCGTGGGCCTCGATCGCGCGCACCAGCACGGCTCCGGCTCCATGCCGCCGATGCTCGGGCGCGACGAACAGTCCTGCAAGCCACGGCGAGACCCGATGGTTGGGCTCGATCTCGGAGGGTACCAGCAGGCAGGTGCCGACCGGCACATTTCCGCGCTTGGCGATCAGGGCCACCTGCCGCGTCTGATCGCCAGCGAAAGTATCGAGCGAGCGCCGCTCCTGCTCGACGCTCGCCTCAAGCACCGAGAAAGTGTCTGCGCGCCAACGCGCGCAAATGTCGATTTCGGGCGTGCCAGGGTTGACGACGTAGGTCTCTATCCCGGCCGTATCTATCTCGATCATGGCGCCGATAAGAGCCGAAGCCGCATGAATGCGCAAGCTGTGCACGGAAACGACTACAGCCTGGACGTGGGCACCGATCGATAGGCTCAGGTCGGGGACGCTTCCGCCCCCTCCTCGTGGCGCTCCTGCGCGCGCGCAAGCTCATCGGCAAATTTGAGCACGAGACGCCGCTTGTCGGGTGGCAGCAACAGGAAGGCACGCACCAGTCTCAAGCCCTCGGCCTCTTCCGGCCATTCATCTTTCGATTCCATTGCCGCATTTTCGGGCGATCGGGAAAAATATGCAATCCCCTGCAAGCTCGCACGCCTTGATTCGGAGCAGCCGGTTTGCTGAAATAGGATGCGCGCGTAAAGGTGGACCATGAAGTGGATCAAGGAACGCGATGCGCTGATCGCGCAGACATTGGCCTTTGTTCAATCGGTGACCGGGCGGAAGGACGAGTCGCTCCTGACGGGGTCTGCTTCCGTGCCCCCTCCGGTCGCAGTGGAGGTCACCTCCGTGGTGGTGATCGAAGAGGTCCGTGAGGTCGACCAGGCGCCGCAGCCGCAGGCGGCGCCCCCTCCCCAGCCCCAGCCCTTCCAGGTCGCGCCGCCCAAAAGATCGGGCGATTTCCGCAGCGAAGTGCAGGCCAGGGTTGCCAATTTCCGGAAGCATCAGGAGCGTTTCGAGCGCGAGCGCGAGGAGTTTTGCCAGTCGACCCTCGCCAAGGCCAGGGATGCCATCCACAATCCCCCGCCCCGGCCACCGGCCGGGAGATCAGGCCATTAGAGCCAGGTCCAGACCAGCAGCAGATTGGCCGCACAGGCACCGAAGAGCGCCAGCGTAAGCGGCAGGAGCATGTGCTCGCAGGAGGTTTTCAGGCCGGTCGTCATGGCCAGAAACATCCGCTGATTCCAGCCTGGGAGTCCCAGGGATTCTTTTTTTTGGGATTCAGGACTCGTTTACGACTCACGGCACCACGCTCCGTTCACGGATCCGTGATGTCGGACCGTCCGGTGACGTCAGGCTGAAACCCTCAATCCGCTCGAGCGTTAACGCCCTTCCGAAAGGCGGGATCGATGCCGTACGCGCTGTTTTGCAACGACGCCCAACTCAGCAAGGCCTACCCAAGCGAGGCCGATGTCTGGAAAATTGCGCAGCAAAGCGGCCTGGTCGTGGACGTCGCCAGCGACGAGGGCAGACCGGGGCCGCGCCGCGTCCTGGACAACGACTATGAGATCAAGCCGTGCCGCATTGGTCCCGGCGAGGATCCTGCCAAGAACAAGGCAGATGCGGAGCGGCAATCCAGAGTGGAGCTGCAGTTCAATTCGTGAAGACGCGCTTCAGGGCGTCGCAATCGCCAGCGACGCCTGCTCGCCCGACAACACGATGCAGGCCTTGCGCCGATGCAGGCCGCGGATCGCGCCGGTCACCTTCAGCACCCGGCCCGGCCCGCAGGAGAAATCCTGCACGAAGGCCACTTCGTAGGGCGCCAATACCAGCGGTTCGGATTTGAGGATCGTCTGTGCCGAGCACGGCAGCGTGACGAATAACGAGATCACCACCGACGCCAAGATACGCATGTTCGTCATCCCACCCAGCCCGGCAATCACATAATTACGCGTCCCGGCGCGTGTTCCGTAAGTGGCAAAAATTATTTTTGCTTTACTGCACGCCCATGACGCTGGTGAGACCAGCCTTGCAAAAACGAGGCCGGCGAAGCCGGCCTCTGCAGTCAGTCGCTGATGTCGGGATCAGTAGCGGGAGGCCGCAGGCCCACCCCAGCCGAAGCGGTAGTTTACACCGACCTTGACGGTGTGCTCGTCATCCCGGCCCCGGACGCCGACGACGTCGGCCGGCCCGGCGGTGACGGTGGTGCTGCCGAAATTATAGTACTGGTACTCGGCCTTGGCCGACCAGTTCGGCGCGAACATGTATTCGAGGCCGGCACCCACGGTGTAACCGTCCTTGTTGTTGCCGGTGGTGCTGACCGCGGTAGGCACGCCGCCGACGCTGGCGCCGAAATTGTTGTTGCGCCAGGCGTAACCGCCCTTGGCGTAGAGCAGCCCCGGGCCCCAGGTGTAGCCGACACGGCCCGTCACCGAGCCGAGCTGGTCGGTGTTGGAGGTCACGACCGTACCACCCGGAAACAGGGCGCCATTCTTGTTGGGCGGCAGCCAGGAATACTGAGCCTCGAGACCCATCACCCAGTTGGGCGCGAACTGGTAATCGAAGCCGCCCTGCACACCACCGAGGAAGCGGGCATCGCTTGACTGGAAGGTGTTGTCGCCTGCAAACGCACCGCCGACATGGCCACCGATATAGAAGCCGGTCCAGTTATAGATTGCCTGTGGCGGCGTATAGGCCGGAGCCTTGGTGTAGGGCCGCGCCTGTATGTCGGCTGCGGCGGCTGGTGCTGCCAGCGCGAGCACGGCGGCTGCGCCAAGCAAGAACGTCTTCATGGATGATCCCCGTTATCTCGAATTCACCCTCAGCAAACAACTTGGCCTGAATTTGGTTGCTTCGCGGCGATGCCGGAGCCTTGATCGTTCGGTGCCGTGACGAGGCCGCAACAGCGGCTTTTTGTTCCCTGGCGTTCCCACCTCACGACAAAATTTTTCGCTCGCGCGCAAACTGCCGTAGTGGTTTGTCGCCAGCCCTGACGGCCTCGTTCAATGCTCCCCGAAATGTGATCAGCGGCTTCCAGCTATCGCTAATCCTAGCAGGCGCCGGTGAAGACGCGCTTTGCGCTATCGCGTCATCTTTTCCAGTTCTGGAAAGGGTGCGTAAACCGCACCCGCGCACATCTCCCCGGCCCGCTCGGTGACCCGGTCGGCGCGTCCATTGACGTAAACGATCGCTCGCTCGCGCATGCTCCTGTAGCTGCCGTCGCTCTCGCGCGGGGTGAAGTGCAGGCAGCTCACATAGAACAGCCGGCCACCGACCGTGCGCAGCACCGGATCAGCCATCGCGGCATCGCGTATGCCGACCGGATCGTTCAGATAGCTATGCATGATGGCGAGCGCCTCGCTGCGGAAATTGTCCGGAAACGGCTGCTGCACTGGATTTCCCGCATCGTCCACCAGCGACGGCCGGCCGCCGTCGCTGCCGAAGCAGGCCGCAAGCAATAGCGGCAGCACGAAGATGCTCGCACGTTTTGCCAATCCCCCCACGACTCCCCTCTCTCGACCGGACGCAAAGCCGTTCTAGCCGCAAGGTCGCGCCGAGGGAATTCGCTTCTCGCCCCCGAAACGGCTAACCGGCCCGCCGCCATCGTTCACGCTTTCGCGAGGTGCGATGACAGTCGGGCCGGCCTGAACCCTGCGCGCGGTGGCGGGGCAATGTGGGTCGCCACCGCGCGGGATCAGTCGTTAGCTGCGCTTCTCGGTCGTCACCGGCGCGCCCGGCTTGGTCACGTCAGGCTGGGCTTTCGGTTGCTTCTTGGCCGACAGCAGCTTGTGGTGATGACGATGCTTGTGGACCGACTTGTGCTCGCTCGGGGTGATCGCAGCGTTGGCGTTCATGGCCTTCGTCTTGGTGTCGAGCTTGGCATCAGCCTTCGCGTCAGTCTTGATGCCGGTCTTGGCGTCAGACTTGGCGTCAGACTTGGCATCCGCCTTGATGTCGGCCTTGGTGCCGGTGTTCGACGCCTTGGTCTGCGTCTGCTCCGACTTGATCACCGGGGCCTGCGTCGTGGTCTTGCCGGCCTCCGCGGCGAAGGCCGGAGCGGCGATGACGGAAGCGGCGATGAAAGCTGCAGAAATCGTCTTCAACATGGTGGTCTCCTCTTGGAAGGATCTTGAGGCGGCGCCCTCTCGCCAACCCTTCGATCATGGAGCAGACGTTAGGCGGGGCGCGCTGAACCCATTCTGAAGCGCGTCAATGGCTTCCATTCATCTCGATGACATCTTTGTCATGTTTCGGCAGAGGACCCGACCGTGGTCGTCCGAGAATAAGCCGGGCGGCCGGGAATGTTTTTGCGACCCGGGTGTTCCCGTCTTGAGGCAATCGTGTAGGATCGCCGCGTTCCATACGGGAGAGATAGATGCGCAAACTTTCAATGCTTCTGGTGCCGGGACTTGTCTCGATGGCCTTGGCCACAGCCCCGGTGCTGACCAGCGCCTATGCAAACGGTAGCGACGAGCCCTCCTCACCGCCCAAATCGGATACGTCGAGCAAGAAAAAGAAGAAGAGCTCCTCGGTCAGCGATCCGAAATTCCTCGCCGCCTATCGCATGGCCTACACCACGATCTACGATCGTCACGACTATGCGAGCGCGATCGACCAGCTCAAGTCGCTCAAGCGCAACGACGTCGCGGACGTCGTCAACCTGATCGGCTATTCCTACCGCAAGCTCGGCGACTACAAGCAGTCGCAGACCTATTACGAGCTCGCGCTCAAGGACGATCCGAACCACGTCCGCACCTGGCAGTATTACGGGCTCTGGCAGCTCGAACAGGGCAACCGCGAACAGGCGCAGTATCATCTGAACAAGATCGCCTCGCTCGCGGGCACCGGCAGTGAGGAGTATCGTTCGCTCGCCGCTGCGCTCGACAAGCCGACGGGCGCGACGCTGGTCTACTGATCACCGCTTCACCGCAAAGATGAATGAACCGGCGCAACCCTCGGGGGTTGCGCCGGTTCTGTCTTGTCGGCTAGCCTGCGCCAAGAACTTCTGCTTCGTACGTGGTGGGCAATGGATGCGTGGTTGCGAGCCGCTATCGACTACATCGGCTCATGGATCGAGTTTCAACTGATCGGATCGCAGCAGCCGGGCCTCATCATCGCGATCGCGCATCGCGGCGAAGTCGTCGCCGAGCACGCGTTCGGCCTTGCAAATCTCGACACCGGCGAGAAGCTGACGCCGCGACACCGCTTTCGCATCGCCTCGCATTCCAAGAGCTTCACCGCTGCCGGCGTCCTGAAATTGCGCGAGCAGCGCAAGCTTCGGCTTGACGATCCCGTGGGCCAATATGTCGGCGGCCTCCATCCGCGCGTTGCCGAGACGACGATCGCACAGTTGCTCTCCCATAGCGCAGGCCTCACGCGCGACGGCGCCGACTCCGGTCAGTTCATCGACAGCCGTCCCTATCTCAACGAGAAGGAGCTGTTGGCGGAACTGCGAACGCCCACCGCGATCGAGCCCGGCACGCGCTTCAAATACTCCAATCACGGCTTTGGCCTGATCGGGCTTGTGATCGAAGCCGTCACGAAAGAGCCCTACGCCGCCTGGATCAAACGCGAGATCATCGCGGCCGCCGGCCTTCGCGAGACCGAACCGAACGCGCCGCTTGGCAAGGGCACGCCGTTCGCCCGCGGCCACACGCGCAAGCTGCCGCTCGGTGAGCGCGGCGTGATCCCCGGCGACAACCCCACACACGCGATGACATCCGCCGCGGGCTTCGTTGCGACCGCCGCCGATACCGCCCGCTTCTTCGCGCAGCTTACGCCCAACGCAAGGAAGAGCGTGCTGTCGGTCGCAAGCCGGCGCGAGATGACGCGGCATCATTGGCGCATTCCGCAGAGTTTCGAGTGCTATTACGGCCTCGGCGTCAACGCCAGCAGAGACGATGGCTGGGACTGGTTCGGTCATAGCGGCGGCTTTCAGGGCTACGTCTCGAGGACCTGCTCCATTCCGGCCTGCGAGGTCGCGATCACGATGCTCAGCAACTGCATCGACGGCGCTGCGCCGATCTGGATGGACGGCGCGATGCAGATCCTGCGTGCGTTCCAGAGCCGCGGGACGCCTGACCGGCGGTCACGCGACTGGACCGGCCGCTGGTGGACGATCTGGGGCGCTGTCGACCTCGTACCGATGGGCAACCGCGTCGTGGTCGCCAACCCGCAATTCAACAATCCCTTCATGGATGCGGCCGAGATCGAAGTCACCGGCCGCGATTCCGGCACCTTCGCCACGGCCGCCGGTTACGCCAGCTACGGCGAGCCGGTGCGCCGTATCCGCGACAAGCGCGGCAAGGTCCGCGACATCTGGCTCGCCGGCATCAACGTCAAGCCGGAGAGCGTCATCGCCCGCGAGATCGCGCGCAAATATGCGCCGCGGAAACGCCGGCCTACTGCTTGATCAGCGCCTCGACCTCGGCACGAAACGCCTGCCGCGAGCCATCGCGCGAATAGAACATGTGGCCGCCCGGATAGACCACGAGTTTCACCCGCGGCGCCGACGCAAAGCCCGGCAACTGGTCGAGTGCGATTTGCGAGCCGAAATAGGGTGTCGCCAGATCGAACAGGCCATGCCCGACCAATACCGTCATCTTCGCGTCCGTTGCGAGGATCTGGCGCAGCTCCGACAGCGACTGCGCGGGATTGATGCCGTGGCCGAAATCCCAGGCCCGTTCGACGGCGCCGTTGAGCACCTCATAGGAGCCGTCCGGCCGCCAGTTCAGCTTACGCGTGAGGAGGTCGACGGCAGCACTGGTGAGCGGTGCCTGAAGCGTGTCGCCCGAGGGATCGCCGAAGCGGGAGCTGCTGGAATCCGGATAGGGATCGAAGCCACGCACGGAGGCATCGTAGCGGCCCGTCACCTTGCCGTTCTTGCGATCGAGCTCGCGGCGGAATTCGCCGACGTCGAAGCGGCCCGCTAGCCTGCGGCTCACCGCCTGGTCGATTCCCGTCAGCGTGGCGACCTTGTCGGCCAGTCGCGTGGCCGACTCCCTGTCTGCCTCGCCTTTGACGAGGTCGGCCAGGAACTCGCCGCGGGCGTAAGCTTCCACGTCGGCGAGATCGGCCCGCTTCACCGGCCCTTTGGCTTCGCGCACGGTCGCGACATAGCTCGGCAGCGTTGCGACATATTGCAGAAGGCTCGTGCCGCTGAACTCGCGGAAATCGAACAGCGGCGAGATCATGATCAGGCCCTTGACGCCGACGCCCTGCTGCATCTGCAACTGGCGCACGACCTTCGGCCCGCGAATGCCGCCATAGCTTTCGCCCGCAACAAATTTCGGCGACAACAGCCGGTCGTGCTTCTCGAGCCAGCGGCGGATCACCAGCGCCAGCGCGCTGACGTCGCCATCGACGGAATAGAACCGCCTACGGACATCCTCGCCGGTCGCCACGAAGCGGCTATAGCCGGTCCCGACCGGATCGATGAAGACGAGGTCGGTGAAATCGAGCCAGGTCTCCGCGTTGGGCTTCACCTCCGGGGAGGTCGATGGCGTGACCTCGTCTGCATTGATCGGCAGCCGCCAGGGACCGGCATTGCCGAGCTGCAGCCAGGCCGACGATGCGCCGGGCCCGCCGTTGAAGAAGAACGTGACCGGGCGCGTTGCGCGGTCGGTACCGTCGAGCTGATAGGAGGTGTAGGCGATCTCGGCCTGCGGCTCGCCCTTGTCGTCGAACAGGCGGATGGAGCCTGCGGTCGCAGCGAAGGCGAGCGTCCGCCCGGGCAGCTCGAGCGTTTGCCGGGTGGTCGAGTCCGGCGGCAGGCGATGCTGCTCGGCCGCGGACGGCGTGCTCGGCGTCTGGCCGGCGCGCGCCCCCGGACCACCCTTCTGTCCAGCCGGCGTCGCGGCATCGGGACGCTGCGGCGGGTCGTCCGCGCGAGCCGGGCCAAGCATGGCAAAGGCGAGGAGCGCTAGCAAAAGCCCTCCGCGGCGAAGCGCCGGCGATGTGATGGTCACGCTGCTCACTCCCTGTTATCCGCTACAAGCTGTAGCACAAGATTGCGACAAAGGCGCGGCATCACGGCGTATTGACCGTTTGCCATTGACCGTTTGCCATGGCGCGGGGTCACGCTCGACAACAACGGCCGAGGTCGTATAGACGACCTCGGCACATCTTTTCGAGCCGGCCAGCCCCTTTCGAGCCCCGCGATTTCATGACAAAGCCCAAGCGATATGATCGGATCGCCTTCGTCGCCAGCGCGGGCCTTGAGGCCCAGGACGCCTATGCTCAGTTGACCAAGCTGTACGGCAATTGCACCCCCGATGAGGCCGACGTGGTCGTGGCGCTTGGCGGCGACGGCCTCATGCTGCAGACGCTGCACCAGAACATGCGCACGGGAAAGCCGATCTACGGCATGCACCGCGGCACGGTCGGCTTCCTGATGAACGAATTCTCGACGGTCGATCTGCGCGTGCGGCTCGAGGCCGCACATGTGTCCGTGATCCATCCGCTGCTGATGCGCGCCACCGACGTGCAGGGCGCGGTGCACATTCATCACGCGATCAACGAGGTCTATCTGTTCCGGCAGACCTATCAGGTGGCACGGCTCAAGATCCTCGTTGACGAACGCGAGCGCATGCCCGAGCTGATGGCCGACGGCATCATTCTGGCAACGCCGGCCGGCTCGACCGCCTACAACCTGTCTGCGCAGGGCCCGATCCTGCCGATCAACGCGGCCCTGCTCGCACTGACACCGATCAGCGCCTTCCGCCCTCGCCGCTGGCGTGGCGCCCTCCTTCCGAACACGGCCTATGTCGTGATCGAGGTGTTGGAAGGCGAGAAGCGCCCCGTAGCGGCGGTGGCCGACCATGACGAGGTGCGCAACGTCAGCCGCGTCGAGATCCTCTCCGACCGGAGCATCTCGATGCGGATGCTGTTCGATCCCGGCCACAGCCTGGAAGAGCGGATCCTGCGCGAGCAGTTCGGCTATTAGCATCAGCCGCGGCCGGTCGCAGGAGGCAACGCTTCGTTAACCCCGGACGCGATATGGTTAACGAAGTTTGACCGCTTCGGCCTGGGCGTCATGTTCCGCATCGATTTCAACAAGCTGCGCTTCCTCGTCTGCGACGACAATCCGCACATGCGCCGCATCCTGCGGACGCTGCTGCACTCGTTCGGCGCGCGCGAGGTCTATGAGGCCGAAGACGGCGCCACGGCACTTGAAATGTACAGCCACTACGTGCCCGATATCGTCATCACCGACTGGGCGATGCCGATCTTCGACGGGCTCGAGCTGGCGCAGATGATCCGGCAGCCGGAATCCAAGGGCAATCCCTACGCGCCGATCATCATGTTGACGGGTCACTCCGAAAAACGCCGCGTCACCGTGGCGCGCGACGCCGGCGTCACGGAATTCCTGGCCAAGCCGATCTCGGCCAAGGGACTTTACCAGCGCATCATGAACGTGGTCGCCAATCCCCGGCCCTTCATCAAGACAAAGACCTATTTCGGGCCCGATCGCCGCCGCAACACCAGCTCCGCCTATATGGGCCCCGAGCGTCGCGTCGGTGAAAAGCACGAGGTGCTGCAGCAGCCCTCGCTGCTCGACAAAGCGCGGTCTTCCATCTAGCGAGCGCCCTCAACCACCGAGGCAGGCATCATGGCCAGAAACAGCCCCAGAGACATCGAGGTCAAGGCCTTCGCCACCCACCACGTGATCACGCAGCCCAATCCGCTGCGCAAGGTGCTGCGCCGGGTCGAGGCGAAGGACATGGACGATCCGGTCGGTCGCGCCGAGCAGGCGCTCGCCGGACTCTCCTGCGAGTTCAAGAACTGGATGGCGACCGAGGCCGGACGACTGGCTGCAGCCTACGCGGCTGTGCAGAAAGACGGCTTCACCAAGGAGGCGCGCGACGAGCTGTTTCGTGCAGCCCACGACATCAAGGGCGACGCCGCGACGTTCGGCTATCCGTCTGCCGCGGTCATCGCCGAAAGCCTGTGCCGCGTGATCGAGCATGCGCCCGATCTCGCCAAGGTGCCGAGCGAGCTCTTCTCGCACCACATCAACGCTATCCAGGCCATCGTGCACGAAAACACCAGGCTCGACAGCATCTCCGTCGGCAGCGAGCTCAGCCGCCGCCTGCGCAAGGTTGCCGACGAATATCTTGCCCACATCAACCGCGACCGCCCCGAGCACCTCGAAGCAGTCCTGGCGCCGAGCATCGTGCCGGGGGAATAGCGTTGCCAGGTTGAAGGTGCCGTAGGGTAGGCAAAGGCGCTCTTGCGCCGTGCCACCTTCTTGCCGCCACTGCAACAGAAGTGGTGGGCACGCTTCGCTTTGCGCACCCTACGGTGTCCGGGCTACGCCGCGATCAAATCGTCGTACGCAACTGCGGGCCCCTCCTCTGCGAGGAGGTCGTCGCAGAACAGGCGCGCCTCCTCGCGCGCCGACTCGGTCGCGAAGCGGCGCAACAGGATGAGCAGCGGCTCGGTGGCGCCGCGATCGGTCTCGCAATGGGTGAGCACACGCTCGACCATGCGCCTGCGCAGCCGCGCAGCGCCATCCTGGGTGTCGACAAAGCCGTTCTCGTGGCAGGCTTCGAGCGCGACCTGGAAGGCCGCGAAGGTCGATTCCGGAAAACCTGCCCGGCGCAGCAGCGCATGCAGGCTGGCACCGCCGCGATCGTGCAGCAGCGCTGCGACGCGCGCCGGCGGCAGCTCCGACAATTCCGCAAGCGCGGCGTTGAACAATTCGAGATTGCCCGACAACAGCGCGCGCAGGATCAGGCCCGCTGTTAGCTGGCCGGTCGCGCGCAGGTGAAGCACGAGGCCCTGCATGTCCTCGCCGCGCGAGCGCGCCGCGATGTTGACGGTGGAGCGGTCGCGCGCCTCGATCGCGATGCGCTCGGCGCGATCGGCACTCAGCCAGTTGCGGGCGATCACGAACTGGGCCAGCGTCTCGGAGAGCTTTGCGACGAGTGCGGCACGCGTGGCCGCCGGCAGATCATCGAGCACCAGGAGCGCCTCGCGGATCGCGGCGAGATGGCCGTGACGCTCGACGATACGATCCCAGGAGAACTGCGCAAGCTCGGCGTAGGGATTTTCGATCAGCTCGAGCGCTGCCGCCGCGCAGCCGACTTCGGCGATTGCGGCACAGACCGACACCGGCAGCGCAATGCGGCGGGCGACGGCGCATTGCACCTCGCAATTGCCGGTCGCGACGATGTCGACGAGGTCGGCATCGATCAGGAGCGGCGAATGTTCGAGCACGGGAAGCGCGACGGACGGCTGGTCGGTCGATAGCGCCTGGACGATGGCCGCCGGCGCCTCGGTCGAGCGCGCAAAGGCTTCCGCCATGGCCTGGCGAACCAGTGGCGAGGGATCGTCGAGCAGCATCAACAGCGCGCCTTCCGCCGCGACGCGATCATCGTGAGAAAGGTCTGAAATCAACCAGGCACGGGCCAACGCCCGCGTTGCCTCTGCCCGCTCACCAGCAGACGCAGTCCTGATCCAATTGATGAACTGCCGAACGATCATTGTGCTTCCGGCCTACGCAACCAAACGAAACGGTGACACCCGTCACCCGCAAGACAAAATAAACCACGACGCTTAACAAAGCGTTCACCATAACTGACTGGTATTGTTGACGTTTTGTTAAGGGCTGCAAATTTTGCAGCGCGAGCCTAGCTCGAGAAGGTGCCGCTGCGGTCGCTGAAGAGGTCGAGCGGCTGCGGCGCGCGAACCTCGGGCGTCGCATTCGTAACCGAGGTGAGCGAGGCGTTATTGCCCCACAATTTCTGCACGGTGGCCGAAACCGGCTGCGTGCTGTCACCGGGCTGATAGATCGAGCGAAACACCGGCGTGCTCGGCGAATTGTCCGCCACCGTCGTCGCCGAGGTCGCGCTGCTCGGTGTCGCCACGCGCGTGTCCGGGAAGGTCTGCAGATAGGCGGCGCTGTTGATCAGAGGCGTTGGCTGTACGCCGTTCGCGCTCGCGACCTGCGTCGTCGACGGCGTGTCGCCGTACATGGCGATCGCGCTGCGAGTCGCTTTCGAGCTCGCGGCGCCGGCGTAACGCGAATCCAGCACCGAGTAGACCTCGGAGACGCTGCGCGCGCGGCCGTCTTTCGCATAGAAGATCGAACGGTTGGTCGCGGCGGCATTAGGGAATAGCCGAGCGCCCACGGCTTGCGGATTGTCCTCGGCGTTGGCGATCAGCTTGGCCGCACCGCCGACGCCCATGAAATGCGCCATATAGAGCTCGCTGTCGCTCGGACGGCGGCCGAGCAGGCCCGTGAGCTTGAAGCTGTTCGACTGCGTCAGCACGGCGGCCATGCTCGATGCGGCCTCGGGATCATCGCGCAGCTTCATGATCGAGCTGCGCATGGTCGGGTCGGTGACCGTGTAACTGCCGGAGGAAGTCCTGGTGATGGCGTCGGCGTAGCTGCCGTAGCCGAGCTGGGTCCCCGCCTCCTTCACGGTGCCGAGCCAGGTCTGGTCGATGAACTGATAGAGCCCGTGCGCAGACGAGGTGGTCGCACCCGCGGTCGGATTGAAATCCGATTCCATCTTCGCGGTGGTCAGCATGTATTCGAAGCTGACGCCGGTGAGATTGGAGGCCTGCTTGATGGCGCCGGTCACACGCGCCCGCGACGGATCGATCCCCGCCGTCGTCGTGGCACTTGAGTTGTCGACCGACATATTGGGCAGCCCGCTCCGCGCGGCGTTGATGACGCCGGCAATTCGGCGCCATGTCGTCTCACGGTGGGACAGTTATGGTTAATGCCAGGTTAATTCGCACCCCCGTCGTGCCGGGGCGTCGCGCAGCGACGACCCCGGAATCTCGAGCTTCTGGGCTCGGCTCTTCGACCGCCCCGGAATGACGGAGACTATTTCTTATAGACCGCACCAGGATCGAACAGCCGCTCGGCCTCGACGAAGACGAGCTTCGCGCCTCCGCCATCGGCCTCGACTTTGCGGTAGAAGCACGACCGGCGGCCGGTGTGGCAGGCCGCGCCGACCTGCTCGACGCGGATCCAGACCGCATCCTGGTCGCAATCGGTACGCATCTCGACGACGCGCTGGGTCTGACCTGACGTCTCACCCTTTCGCCATAACGCATTGCGCGAGCGGCTAAAGTACCAGGCTTCACCCGTCGCGATGGTCTTGCGCAGCGCCTCGTCATTCATGTGGGCGACCATCAGCACGTCGCCGGTCGCAGCATCCGTCGCGACGCAGGTGACGAGGCCGGCGGCGTCGAATTTGGGCTGGAAGCTCAGCCCCTCCTCGATGTCGTGGGAGTGTGTGGACACGGGACTCCTCGCAAATTCTTCGCGAGGGTCAGCGCTGTGAGCCTCGCACCAGGGACAGGAAGCGGGCCTGCTCCGCCGGATTGTCGCGGAACATGCCGGTGAAACGGCTGGTGAACGTCATCGCGCCATGCTTGGCGACACCGCGCACCGACATGCAGGTATGCTCGGCCTCGACCAACACGGCAACGCCGCGAGGCTTCAGGACCTCGTCGATCGCGGCCGCGATCTGCGCGGTCAGGTGTTCCTGGGTCTGGAGCCTGCGTGCGAAGATGTCGGTCAGGCGCGCGAGCTTGGACAGGCCCACCACCCGCTCGACCGGTGTATAGGCGATATGTGCCTTGCCGTAGAACGGCATCATGTGGTGCTCGCACTGCGAGGTGAACTCGATGTCACGCACCAGCACGAAGTCGTCATAGCCGGCGGTCTCGCCGAAGGTGCGGTCCAGCACCTCGGCCGGGCACTGGTGGTAGCCCTGATAGAGTTCGTCAAAGGCCTCGACCACGCGGCGCGGCGTGTCGAGCAGGCCCTCGCGCTCGGTGTTCTCGCCGATATAGGCGAGCAGCGTCTTCACCGCCTGCTCGGCCTCGGCACGCGCCGGGCGCGGCTGGTCGGCACGGACGGCGGCCGCGAGAAATTCAGCAGGATCAAGCTCGGCGGGGCGATCGACCTGCTTGTCGGAAGGCTTGCTGGGTCGGATGGGTTTGATCAACGCGTCCATGTCAACTCCGTTCGACGGCCTTGCGGCCGGAGTGTCACCGGCAGACGGGGCGGTCGAGCCGCCGGACGCCTGAGAGAACAACCAGATTTGGCGATCAACCGCCGCGCGCCGATGTCGGATGCGAGGTGCTCGACCACCGCCGACGAGGCCACCGGGCTGTTTTTCCGCCAGTTCCAACCCTATATAGGACCGAGGACGGCGGCCGCCAAGGCCGATCCCGACGGAAGCCGCCCGGAAGGTCTCGGACTCCATCACATGCTGAACGACATCTATAACAAGCGGATCATCGAACTGGCCGGGAATATCCCCCGTCTGGGTCGCCTCTCCGATCCCGATGCCAGCGCCACCGCCCATTCGAAGCTCTGCGGCTCGACCGTGAAGGTCGATCTTAAGATGAGTGGCGACACCGTCACCGACTTCGCGCATGACGTGAAGGCCTGCGCACTCGGACAGGCCTCTTCATCCATCATGGCAAGTCATGTGGTCGGCTCGACTGCGAGCGAACTCCGTGAGTTACGCGAAACCGTTCGCAAGATGCTGAAAGAAAACGGCGCGCCGCCGGACGGAAAATGGGCCGAGATCAAGTTCCTCGAGCCGGTCCGCGACTACAAGGCGCGCCATGCGTCGACGCTGCTCACCTTCGATGCCGTCGTCGACGCCATCGGCCAGATCGAAGCGAAGACGAAACAGCCGGCCGCGACAGGTTAGGTCGACGTCAACGTCGTTCCGGGGCGCGCGCCAGTGCGAACCCGGAATCTCGCCCTCCAGCGTCTGGGTTCCCCAACGCGCAATTGCGCATAGGGCTTCGTCGCCCCGGGACGGCGCGGAGTGACCATCAATATCAGAGGCTATTTCTGAGATGCCGCCACCGGCGCCGCGCCGGTCGGGACCGCGGCTTCCGCCGTCCTGGTCGACTTGGCCGTCAGTTCCGGACCCGCCGCAAAGCGGTCCTGCGCCTTCGGCGTCGCGTCAGCCATCGCAGGGGCCGAGACATCGACGTGCGGCAGCACGTCCGAAGCCACGTCCGTCGTCACCACATTGGTGAGTTTGAGCTCGGCCGCATCCAATTCGTGCAGGTCTTCCCACGGCGGCACATTCAGCGCGAGCGACAGCAAGTCGCCAGCGCCCCCCATATCGAAGGTGTATTTGGCGAGCCGGCCGATATCGCGCTCGACGATCATCAGATCCTGCGCGCTGTAGCTCGCGGCACGCGCGTCGTCGGCACGGTCGCCCATCCAGATCTGATGCACGCGGACATGGGCCGCTTCCGGCACGTATCGCGTCTTGCCGGCCAGCAACAGAAACACGCACATGGACTCGCAATAGGCCTCGGGCGCGACTGCTGCACGCCCGCCCTGCCCGGCGCGGTTCTGCACGCTGACGCCGACAGTGGTCAAAAGGCCGAGGTTGCGGAAGCGCCGCCCGAGCGTGATCGCATCGTTGACTGAACCACCACTGGAGTCGAGCACCACGGTTGCCCCGCCAAGCTGACGTCCGCGGGCAAAATCCTCAAAGTCCTTCGGCGTATCGGCCGTGATGATTCCGACGGCGCTGACCCAGCCGCGGCAGTTCGGCTCGCATGCAACCCAGTTGAATTTCATTGGCAGCTTGCGCTCTTCGAGCGTACCGCCGGCATGTGCGGAAGAGCTGAAGGTCGCGACTGCGCCCGTCAGCGCAACGCAACATGCAGCGGTTCCCACAAGCAACCAGCCGCGAAGGTCAAGCGACTTCAGAAGTCTCAACGTGGTTCCTTCCCCAAGCCTCAAAAGCGATCAGGCAAGCCCCATGCAACGTGCGACTCTGTATTACACAGGCGTCACAAAAAATGTATCCGGGGGATTACAGATCGTCCATAGCTACTTGCTGCACTGCCCTCTAAAAGCATGCAAAATATGGCATCAGCGCAACGGCTTGCTGTTCCCTGCGCTGGAACCGCGCAACACCTCGCACAGCTTCACGGCAAGACGCACATGAAGCGTTCAGCGTCAGAACAGGATCGCACCATCGTCGCATCGTTGCTGCGGCTGCCGCGCATCGTCGGGCGCGGCCTGATCTGGCTGTACCGACACACGCTGTCCCCGCTGGTCGGCTACAATTGTCGCCACCTGCCGACATGCTCGGTCTATGGCGATGAGGCGATCGAGCGTTTCGGACTCTGGGCCGGTGGCTGGATGACGCTAGCGCGTCTGTTGCGCTGCCACCCGTTCGGAACGTCAGGCATCGACAACGTACCCCTGACCGCCCCGCAAGGCGCACGCTGGTATCTGCCCTGGCGCTACGGACGCTGGCGCGGCGTCAACGCACCCTGACTTTGCTGCGCCGCTTCCAAGCGCGCCATGCAGCTCTGACTTGCATGGAACCGCGGATACCACGATCGCGTTGTTGTGATGCTCCCATTGGGAGGAAACAACAATGCGCTGGAAAATCAGCCCCCACGGTCACGACGGCAGGACCATTGACCTGCTCGCTATCGTAGCACTGCTCACTCTCGTCCTCGGCTCCGGCTGGTACCTGGCGACGAGCTTCGCAACTCCACCAAGCACGACCGCCTTCATCGTTCCCAGCCAGAGCGTGCACTGGTAGTGAAAGCGTGATCCGGAAAAGCGTGAAGCGCTTTTCCGAATAACCTGAAGCGCGATGTCATCGCGCTTTAGCGAAACCAGAAGAAGCGTCCGGGCGGCGGCGGGATCGGCTCAGGTGGACGCGGCCGCTTCGCACGAACCGGCTTGGGCGGCGGTTCGGCCGACGAGGTGGTTTCGGCCGGCACGTCCTCGCTTCCCGGAACCTTCACCGACAACAGCAAATTCGATTCATTCATGCGCCAGCGATAGCCGATGCCGAAATCGATCGGCTCGGCGCGCGAGAAGAGCTCGGCATAGCGCTCCTGATACCGGCCGGGAAATTCCGCAATCGGGCCGAGGTAGCGCCCAAACGGGAAGAACCGCCATTGCCGCGCATTGTAGTTCGCAAGCGGAATGCCGGAATCGTCCTGGATGATGGTGGCGCTGTTGGCGAGCAGCCAGTCGCGCACCGTCGTGAAGTTACCGGCATGCAGGAGATATGACGCGCTCTTGAGCAGGCTGTTGCCGGGGCCCAGCGTCTCGCAGAACTTCAAAAAACCGGCCGCGCGCGCGCTGGAATTGGAGAGGTCAGTCGAGAAGTAATACAGCGTCCGCACCTCGCCATCGCTGCCGACGAAGGTGATGCGCACGCCGTGGGTGGCGTTCGGTCCAGCGTTTTCGCCCGCCACATGCAGCCCGCCCTTGTCATCGATCGAGAGCATCTCGACGTTGCGGATGGTCTTCCCCGAACGCGCCAGGAAGACGTAGAGGATCGGCAAGGTGCCGCTGACCACGTTGGCGTGCAGGTCGACCTTCATATGCTTGGTGATGAAGAAGCTGAAGCTGAGGATCGAGCCGAGCGAGCGTTCGACATTGTAGAGCGCGGGCGCGATCGCGCCGCGCGGCACGCGTGTCAGGTCGGGAACGTTGCCGACCGGCTCGAGCGCGCCAAGGACGTAGGTGCTTGCCTTGGAATAGAACGCGTCGGCATAGAGGAAATCCGGCCCCGAGAACATGTAGAACATGGTCGGCCGGGGCGCAGCCAGATTGACCCCCGACCAGGCTCGGATTCTGGAAAGCTGCCGCTGCTCAAGCTGGGCGAAAGCACCATCGAAGAACTTTGCGTGGCGCTGCCAGAACGGATCCTTGGTCAGCGCCACAAGCGGAGACTCCGCGGAGGGCTGCATGCCCGCAAGGAAGCGCGCCGTGTCGTCGGCCGTGACGGCGCCGGTCGCATGCGCGGGGGCCACCACCGCGAACAACAAGGTGAAGGCGACGGCCGCAATCTTGATGGGTCGAAACATACCTATTCGCGATTGTGTGAGGTGGCAGCGGCGTCCGGCCGCCTGCGGAAAATGGCGTAGATCAAAAGGCCCGAGAGCATGATCAGCATGCTCGACAGCGACTGAACCGGCCGCTCGGTCAGCAGATAGTACATCATGAAGGCGGTCACGAGCAGGAAAACCATCGGGGTGACCGGGTACCCCCAGGCGCGATAGGGCCGCGGCAAAGCGGGATCCGTGAAGCGCAGCTTGATCACCCCGAGCACGGTGAAGAATGAGCAGAACAACAGCGCGAACTGGATGAAGTCCAGCACCGCCTCGAAGCTGCGCGTGAAGAGCAGAAGGTTGGCCACCGCAAGCTGGAACAGGATCGCATAGGCCGGCGCGCCGCTCGTCGATTTCCTGGAGAACACGCGGAGCGCCGGAATGTCCTCGCCCATCGTCATCATGACGCGCGGACCGATCCACATCATCGCGCTGATGGATGAGATCAGGCCGACGCAGATCATGGTGCCGACGATGCGGCCACCGAGGTCGCCGAAGATGGCGGCGCCGCTGATGCTCGCGACCTCGAGCTGGCCGGCGAGCTTGTCGATCGGGGTTGCGTAGAGAAAGACCGCGTTCAGCGCCACATAGAGCACCATCACGATCAGCGTGCCCGCGAGCAGCGCGCGCGGCAGGCTCTGCTGCGGCATGTGCAGTTCGCCAATGATGTAGGTCGCCGCGTTCCAGCCGGAGAAGGAGTACATCACGAAGACGAGCCCGATCGCGAAAGGTGCACTGGTGATGTGACCGAAGTCACCCGACGCAGGCATGAACGACACCGGCTGCCTCACCCCGATCGCAAAGCCCGCAGCCAGGAAAGCCACGATCAGAATGACTTTCAGGACCGTCGAGACGAGCTGGAAGGTCGAGGAGTGTTTCACCCCGGTGAGCTGCACGATCGACACCAGCCACACCACGCCGATGGCGAGCGGGATCGGCGGCAACGCTGGAATGACCGACTTCGCATATTGGCCGAACGCCATCGCCGCGAGTGCGACCGGGGCGGCAAAGCCGACGGTCGCCGAGACCCAGCCGGCGAGAAAACCGAATGCGGGATGATAGGCGCGGCCGAGAAAATTGTACTCGCCGCTCGAGCGCGGGAACATCGCCCCGAGTTCGCTGTAAGAGAATACGCCGCACAGCGCGACGATGCCGCCGACCGTCCACAACAGCAGGATCGAGAAGCCGGATGGGATGTCCTTGACCTGGAAGCCGAGGCTCGTGAATACCCCGACGCCGACCATGTCGGCGACGACGATCGCGGTCGCCACGAGGACGGAAACGCCGGACCTGCTACCGAGACGCCGGCCTGTCCACGCCGCGCTTCCCGCATCTGATGCCGTCATCGCCGTCCTTAGCTGAGGCCTCGGCCTCTCCCAAGCATCGCGCAGATTGATCCAGTCAATTCAAGCAGGGTTAACAAGGGCTAAATGAGGCAGGCGGAAAGCATCTCAGCACCACAGACGCATCTTTCCGGCCGATAAACCTGCTGCTTCGCTCCGAAAGCCGCCCCCCCTCCCCACATTCGCGACACGATTCCGTGGTCATTTTGAGCGTTCCGGATGTGGGGAGTTTTCTCCGGAAGCTTAACGTCGCCTAAACACCAGTCGGCTCAATTAGCTCAAGATGGCCGATTGCCTTTGGGGTTAGTGGGTGGATGGTCGGGGCCGATCCGAGAGTCGAAACAGCCACGCGTGCTGATCGGGCGAGATCGCCCGTCATGCATTGTCGCGCGTTTCGACTCGCCTGCCGGGTCGGCCTCGCCTCCGTCCTGGTGCCGCTCTCGCTGACACTAATTCAATGCGGCAAGGCGCCCAACCCGGCGATGCTGGCGGCGAACTCCCAGGCGACCTCCCAAGCCAATACCCAGATCGTCGCCAAGACCAGCACGCAAGTCGCAAGCAGCGACACGTTCGAGGACCGCTTTCCCGCCCCGCAATTCAATGAGCGCTTCCCCACCGCAAGCGAAAGCTTCCTGCAACGGCAGATGTCGGACTTCTCGCCGAAACGCGCGGTGCAATCGGCGGAGCCTGCCCCCTACAAGATCGCCTCGCTCGAGCCGCAGGTGCCTTATCAACGTCCGCAACGCGACGATCTGACCACGCTCGTCAGCATGAAATCGTCCGCCTTCCCCTATTTCGGTAACAATCCCGCCTCCGACGCGCCCTTCCTCAACATCTCCAAAGGCGATCGCCGCGGCCATCGCAGCTATTCGGGGCGCGTGTTCTGGCAGGACGAAACCTACAATGACAGCCGCGTGCTCGTGCACGTGCCCGAGCATTTCGACGTGCGCAAGCCCGGCGTGATCGTAGTGTTCTTCCACGGCAACGGCGCGACGCTGGAACGCGACGTGCGCGACCGGCAATTGGTGCCGCAGCAGATCTCCGACTCCGGCGCCAACGCCGTGCTGCTTGCCCCGCAGATGGCTGTCGATGCCGCCGATTCCAGCGCCGGCAAGTTCTGGCAGCCCGGCGGGCTCAAGCGCTTCATGGAGGAATCGAGCCAGCAACTGGCCCGCCTCTACGGCGATCCGAACAGCGCGCGCACCTTCGCCAATATGCCGATCGTCATCGTGGGCTATAGCGGCGGTTTCCTGCCGACCGCCTGGAGCCTCGAGGTCGGCGGCATCAGCGACCGCGTTCGCGGCGTCGTGCTGCTCGACGCGGTCTATGGCGAACTCGACAAGTTCGCATCCTGGATCGAGAGCCACCGCTCCGGCTTCTTCGTCAGCTCCTATACCCACTACACTGCGCGGCGCGATCGCGAGCTGATGAGCATGCTCCGACAAAAGGGCATCAGCGTCTCGGAAGACATGGACGGCCCCTTGCGTCCCGGCAGCGTGGTGTTCGTCGAGACCGGCGACGGCATCAGGCATCGCGACTACGTGACCCGCGCCTGGACGCAGAATCCGCTCAAGGACGTGCTGGTCAAGATGTCGGCGACACCGTCGCTGGCGCTGACGCGTGTCGCCGCGGGTGCGCCGTCCTCATCGAGCCGCTAGTTGCGGATCGATGCGCTCCTCCGATAGGGGCAATCAGTTCTTGGGCAGCTTCGGAATGCTTTCCGCAAAGCCGTTGAAGCAGGCCAGGCGCTCGTCCTCTTCCTTGAGGAAGCGGCAGTCGGCGACGCCCTTCGCCTTTGCGGGCTTCGGCTTCGGCGCCGGCGGGATCACTCCGTCGTAGCAGTTGAGCCGGTCCTTGGTGCCGTCGTCGAGGTCGAGACAGGCCTGCAGCCTGACCGCCGTGGACTGCGGCTTGCCCTTGGGCGCAGCCGCCTCGGGTTTGCCTTTGGCTGCCGCCTCTTTGGTGCCCTTGCTGGCCCCCTTGGGCTTGACCTGCACCAGCGGCTTGTCGCCAACCATCGGCGTGTCGGTTTGCGCGAAAGCGGCGGCCGAATACAGCACCGCGACAAGCGCCAGGATCATCCTCATCTTAGTCAGCTCTCGTTGGTCCCCCACCCTCGCCTTCTAGCGCCCTCCTGCGCGGTTTGCCAAGCGCCCGCTGAGGGGAAAAGCCGGATATGATGGGGTTTGCACTATGCCGCAACCGTCGCCACGGCCGGCCGGGGCCGGGTTAACCCGACAACGACAAGTGCGAGGACGACGAAGCCGGCCGCCACGAAGCCGATCGTGTGCAAGAGATCGCGCGCGAACAAGGCCCCGCCCGCTGCCGAGCCCACGGCCTGCCCGACATAGAGCACGGACGTATTGAGCGAAACGGTGGCCGGCGCCAGCGACGGCGCCGCGGTGACCAGGCGCACCTGCTGCATCGAGTTGGTTGAAGCAAAGCCGAGCCCCCAGACCGCAACCGAGAGCATCATCAGCGCAAAGTTGCCGGCGCCGAGCGCCCATCCGGCGATGCCCGCGAGCAACAGGCTCGTGAACAGAACCGAGGTCTTGTAGGGCCCCCAAGTGTCGACGACGCGCGTGGCAATGAGGAGGCCGAGGAAGCCGCAGACACCGTAGACGCCGAAGAGCAGACCGATCGCATCGGGACCGGCGTCCGTCAGCTTGTTCAGGAGCGGCCCCATGAAGGTGAAGATCACGAACTGCCCGGACATCTGCAGCATGGTGATCGCAAGCAGCAGCACGATGGTGCGATTGCGCCCGACTTCGCCCCAGGTCTTCAAATCGACCGGCGTCCCCTGCAGCCCCGCCGGCAGCCGCCACAGCAGCAGGAGGAAGCTGAGGCAGCCGAGCCCGCCGATCGCGCCATAGGATGCCCGCCAACCGTAGCGGCTGGCGATGAAAGTGATCAGCGGCAACCCAACGGCCGCGGCGATCGACCATCCGAGAAACACATAGGCGATCGTGCTGCCACGCTTTTCGACCGGCACGATAATCGCCGCAGTGCCTGCCGCCTGCGGTGTATAAAGCGCGCCGATCGCGAGCATCACCAGGCGAATGGCGAGCAGGCTCGCATAGTCGGGTGCAAGGGCCGAGCCGATATTGCCGACGGCGAGCAGCGCCAGCGTTGCAGTGAGCAGCATGCGCCGCTCGATGCGGCTGGTCAGCCATGCCGTCAGCGGCGAGCCGATGCAGAGCGTGATGGCGCCAAAGGTGATCAGGAGGCCCGCGGCGCGGATGCTGATGTCGAGTCCTGAGGACAACTCGGGGAGCATCCCGGCAGGCGCCAGCACCGAGGAGCCGGTGACGACATTTCCAAGCATCAGGGCGGTCGGCGCGAAGCGGCAGGCGGCGGGATCGGATTTCATGCAGGTGCATGTAGGCAGCATCGGCATGGCGCGGAAGGGCCAACCATATCTATTTCGCCAGATCCACGATGTCGCCACGCGCACCGGCCGTATTCACCTTTGCCGGTGCGCAGGTCGCGAGCAGCCGGTCGAGTGCAGCCGCCAGCCCTTCGTTCGAGAGCCGGCTGGTGCGGGAAGGCCCGACGCCATCCGGCCCCTGCTCCGCCTCCGTGAAGTCGAAGTGTGGCGCATCCGAGAGGGAAAGCAGCGTGGCCTTCCTGAATTGCGTGCCCCAGAACTCAAATCCCTGCAGCTTGACGGGATTGGAGATGAGCGCGAGCGAATTTGCGTTTCCCAATGCCACGCGAACCGAGGCAGGGCTGGCCGCGGACGCAGCCGGACGCCGGAACTCCAGCGCGAAACGATCGAGGTCGAAGCATGTCAGGCGCCAGGCAATCAGCCGAAAGGATTTGTCGACGTCATTCCGCTCGGCAACGATCTTCTGCACCATGCTTCGCGTGCCGAACTCGAACAGCCATGGCGTCTCGACATGCCCGCGCCGATCGATGCCGAACCGTGCGATCTCATCGCGCGTCAGCACGTGCATGTCCTCATATCTCACGGAGTCGGCGAGTCTGAGCAGGCCGAGGTCGACACCCATTCTTGTGAAGTAGCTCGTCAGCAACTGATCGGCGCGGTCGAGACCGCGCCTGGTGGCAGCCGCGCGCATCTCCGGTGTCGGCGCTTCGACACGGAAGAGAGTGACGACCTTCGGTGAGTGCACGCCGAGCACGGCATCCGGCGCGATCTCCCGCGTCCCGGCTCCCAGCATCACATAAGGACAGGCCGAGGCACAAACCACGCCGCGGGTGGAGAGGTTGCCGCGCAGCTCCCGTCCCGAAGCCTTCAGCTTCAGGCAGACATCGCTGTCCTGAGCCTCGAAGCCGCACTCCTCCGCCACCGTGCGCCCGACCCGCGCCACTGCATTCCGCTCCCGGAGCATGGCGCCCATCGCCACGGCCTGATCCAGATTGCCACCGGGCGAGGAAAAATAGATCGGCAGGGCGCGATCGAGGACCTTCTGCAGGAACTTGCGAAACCGCGGTGCGGCGCCGGCGTCGATCGTGCCCTCTGCCGCGATCCAGCGGTCGCAACCGTTGCCGCAGGCGTCGGGGCTTCCTTTGGCGACATAGAACGTGATCGGCCGTTGCGAGGTCGGCGACTTCTTTGGCGGAATTTGCGGCACCGGGTGTGCCGGCAACGGCGGACCTGGCTGCGGCGTCAGAGGAGCCTGCGAAACCCGGCCCGCGACCGGCGCGGCCCAGGCAGGACTGGACGCCGGCCCGCCGACCATTGTCAGAAACGTGACGAGGACAATGCGGGCGCCATCCCTGAGGCAAGTCGATCCAACGAACGTCACGAAGCAACCAACCCCAAAACCGCCAGTCCATCCCCGATGCGCCCATGAAACAACAACCTGTGGAGGCATGCAACGTCCGTATCGCGTCTGGCTTCGGGCTTCGAAACGGGATGTTTGCGCGTAATTTCCTCGTTTTGCCCGATTGCGCAGGCCGAATCGCCTGATATACCGCTCGTTCCCGCTTACCTGCGCTCGTTCGCAGGAGTGAGCTTCAGGAGAAATACCATGTCCGACGACCACAAGTCCGAATCCGGCTTCCAGTACAGCCTCAGCAATTTGAAGCCCGTGACCCCAGCCGCCAAGATTACCCTCACCTTCCCCGACGGCGCCAAGCGACAATTCGACAAGAGCGTTACCGGCCTCGACATCGCCAAGGGCATATCGCCCTCGCTCGCCAAGCGTACGGTGGCGATGGCGCTCGACGGCGCGCTCGCCGATCTCAATGATCCCATCGAGTCCGACGCCAGGATCGAGTTCGTGGGCCGCGACGAGCCGCGCGCGCTGGAGTTGATTAGGCATGACGCCGCACACGTGCTGGCGGAAGCCGTGCAAGCGCTGTGGCCGGGCACCCAGGTCACCATCGGTCCGGTGATCGAGAACGGCTTCTATTACGATTTCTTCCGCAACGAGCCGTTCACCCCGGAAGATTTTGCCGCGATCGAGAAGAAGATGCGCGAGATCATCGCGCGCGACAAACCCTTCACCAAGGAAGTCTGGGATCGCGAGAAGACCAAGCAGGTGTTCCGCGACAAGGGGGAGGCCTTCAAGGTCGAGCTGGTCGACGCCATTCCCGGTAACGAGCCGATCAAGATCTATTTCCAGGGCGACTGGTTCGATCTGTGCCGCGGCCCGCACATGACTTCGACCGGCAAGATCGGCAACGCCTTCAAATTGATGAAGGTGGCGGGCGCCTATTGGCGCGGCGATTCCAACAACCCGATGCTGACCCGCATCTACGGTACCGCTTTCGCCAAGCAGGAGGATCTCGACGCTTACCTCAAGCAGATCGAGGAAGCCGAGAAGCGCGACCATCGCAAGCTCGGGCGCGAGCTCGACCTCTTCCACTTCCAGGAAGAAGGTCCTGGCGTTGTGTTCTGGCATCCCAAGGGCTGGACCATCTTCCAGCAGCTCATCGCCTATATGCGGCGACGCCTGACCGGCGACTACAGCGAGGTCAACGCTCCGCAGATCCTCGACAAGGTGCTGTGGGAGACCTCCGGCCATTGGGGCTGGTACCGCGAGAACATGTTTGCGGCACAGTCCGCCGGCGACGAGGCCGAGGACAAGCGGTGGTTTGCGCTCAAGCCGATGAACTGCCCCGGCCACGTGCAGATCTTCAAGCATGGCCTCAAGAGCTACCGCGACCTGCCCATGCGGCTCGCCGAGTTCGGCGTGGTGCATCGTTACGAGCCGTCGGGTGCCATGCACGGCCTGATGCGCGTGCGCGGCTTCACCCAGGACGATGCGCACATCTTCTGCACCGAGGAGCAGCTCGCCGACGAGTGCCTGAAGATCAACGACCTGATCCTGTCGACCTACGCGGATTTCGGCTTCACCGGCGACCTCACCGTGAAGCTGTCGACCCGCCCCGACAAGCGCGTCGGCACCGATGCGATGTGGGATCATGCCGAGCGCGTGATGGCGACTGTGCTGCGCGAGATCCAGTCGCAGAACAATCACATCAAGACCGAGATCAATCCCGGCGAAGGCGCCTTCTACGGGCCGAAGTTCGAATACGTGCTGCGCGATGCCATCGGCCGCGACTGGCAGTGCGGCACCACGCAGGTCGACTTCAACCTGCCGGAACGGTTCGGCGCGTTCTATATCGACCATGACGGCGGCAAGAAGCCGCCGGTGATGGTGCACCGTGCGATCTGCGGCTCGATGGAGCGCTACATCGGCATCCTGATCGAGCACTATGCCGGCAACTTCCCGCTCTGGCTCTCGCCGGTGCAGGTGGTGGTGACGACCATCACCTCGGAGGCCGACGAATACGTCAAGCAGGTTGTGGAACAGGCGCGGCGCGCGGGCCTGCGGGTCGAGATCGACCTTCGCAACGAGAAGATCAACTACAAGGTCCGCGAGCACTCGCTGGCAAAGATTCCGGCGCTGCTCGTTGTCGGCAAGAAGGAGGCCGAGACGCATTCGGTCTCCATTCGCCGGCTCGGCAGCGAGGGGCAGAAGGTCATGCCGACGGCGGAGGCGATCGCAGCCCTGCTCGACGAGGCGACCCCGCCGGACCTACAGCGCATGCGGGCAAAGGCCTGATCGTTGAAATCGGTCTAAACTCGCTTTTGGTTGCGGGCTTGCATGCCTATCTCGGGTAGGCATGCAAGCCCGACGACCAGCCGAAGAGGAAACTTTCCGTGCCCGACGCCATCGACCTTCTGAAGACCCGCCGCTCCGTCAAGCCGCGCGAGATGGCGGGGCCCGGCCCCTCGCCGTCCGAACTCGAGACGATCCTCACCATCGGCGCCCGAGTGCCGGATCACGGCAAGCTCGCGCCCTGGCGCTTCATCGTGTTCGAGGGCGAGGCCCGGATGCGTGCGGGCGAGGTGATCGCACGCGTGTTCGCGCGCAAGAATCCGGGCGCGCCGGCGGCCGACATCGAGGTCGAGCGGAAGCGGCTCACCGACGCGCCGCTCGTGATCGGGATCGTCAGCTTCACCAAGCCGCACCCGAAGGTGCCGGCCTGGGAGCAGGAATTGTCGGCCGGCGCCAGCGCCATGAACATCGTCACGGCCGCGACAGCGCTCGGCTACGGCGCGTGCTGGCTGACCGGCTGGTTCGCCTTCGACCGCGACGTGCTGGAAGGGCTCGGGCTGAAGCCGGACGAGAAACTCGCCGGCCTCGTGCACATCGGCAAGCCGACCAGGCCGAGCGAAGACCGCCCTCGCCCGGCGCTCTCGGAGATCGTGACGCGGTTCTAGTCGACTCCTCACCAGTTGACGGACCGCTCATCTTCCGGCTTTGATCCCGTTGCGTCGGCCGGGCAGGATCCGAAGTGACGCTTGCTCGCGCCCGTGCCGCCGCCTGACGCTGCGCGGGCTCATGCCATGACCACCACGCGACGAACATTCCTCGCCGGCGCTGCGCTGCTTGCCGGCACCGCCATGCGCAGCCGCGCCAACGATATCCCCGCGCCCGCGCCCGACCAGCTCGAGCGCATCACGGCTTTTTTCGACAACGAGGTCGCGGCCCGGCGGCTGCCTGGTGCGGTCATCCTGGTCCAGCAGCACAGCAAGCCGCTCTATCTGAAGACCTTTGGCGTGCGCGACGTCCGGACCGGCTCGCCCATGACGCCGGACACGATCTTCGCCATCCACTCCATGACGAAGCCGATCACGAGCCTGGGGGCGATGATGCTGATCGATGTCGGCAAGCTCGCGCTCGCCGATCCGGTCTCGAAATACATCCTGTCCTTCGCCGATACCAAGGTTGGGTTGGAGGTCACCAATCCCGACGGCACGCTTGCCCTCGAGATGGTGCCGCCCAATCGTCCCGTGACCGTCCAGGACCTGATGCGTCACACGTCCGGCATCAGCTACGACTATATCGGCGGCAAATGGGTCGAGCAGGCCTATCACAATGCGATGATCTTCGCCGGCCAGTTCGACAACCGCGAGTTCGCCGAGCGCATCGCGAGACTGCCGCTGGCACGCCAGCCCGGCACGCTCTGGCGCTACGGTCATTCCACCGACGTGCTCGGCCGCGTCATCGAGGTGATCTCGGGGCAGACGCTTTACGAATATCTCAAGCAGAACGTGCTCGATCCGCTCGGCATGACCAGCACCAAGTTCGTGCTGACGACGTCCGACGAGTTCAAGCGGATGGCTCGGCCACTGCCGAACGACACCATCCTGCTCGACGCCGAGCGCGACCGTCTCGCCCATCCCGAATGGGAATCCGGCGGCGGCGGCCTGCTTTCGACCCTCACAGACTATGGGCGCTTTGCCCAGATGCTGCTCAACGGCGGCGAGCTCGACGGCAAGCGTTATCTCAGCCCCGCCGCCTTCAAGGACATGACGACGGACCACATCGGGCCGGGCTCGGGCGTCGATCGCGACTATTTCTATTTCCCGGGCGACGGCTTCGGCTATGGCTACGGCTTGGCGGTGCGCACCGATCCGGGCGAAGCCAAGCCGCCGCCGCCGGGCTCGATCGGTGAACTGAAATGGGATTCCGGCAGCGGCACCTATTTCGGCGTCGATCCAAAGCTCGACATGATCTACGTCATGATGCAGCAGACCCAGAACGAGCGCGGCCGCATTACGCCGGCTTTCAAGGCCCTCGTCTATGACGCCTACCCTCCCGAGCTACGCCGCCCGTGAGGCGCGCTGTCCGAACGTCGTCAGCAACTGTTCGATCTCGCCGGCGGGGCGCGCCGCGCTGAACAGGAATCCCTGAACCTCGTTGCAGCCTTCCGCCCGCAGCCAGTCGAGCTGGTCCTCGGTCTCGACGCCTTCCGCCGTCGTCGTGATGTTGAGGCTGCGGCCAAGCCCCGAGATCGCGCGCACGATTGCCACGCAGTCGGGACGCTCTGCGAGATCCTTGACGAAGGACCGATCGATCTTGATCTTGTCGAAGGGGAAGCTGCGCAAGTAACTGAGGCTGGAATAACCGGTGCCGAAATCGTCCATGGAGATGCCGACACCGAGCTTACGGAGCTGGTGCAGCGTGGCGAGGTTCGCATCGGTCTCTGCCAGGAAGATCGACTCGGTGATCTCGAGCTCGAGCCGCTTCGGCGCCAGGCCCGATTGTGCCAGCGCCGAGATCACGACCTGAACCAGGTTGCGGCTGCGGAACTGCGCGGGCGACAGGTTGACCGCGACCTTGACGTCGCGCGGCCATTTCACCGCCTCGTAACACGCTTCACGCAACACCCATTCCCCGAGCTGGATGATCAGGCCGATGTCCTCGGCCACCGGGATGAACTCGGCCGGCGAGATCATGCCCTTGTCTGGGTGGCGCCAGCGCAACAGGGATTCGAAGCCCGAGATGCGGTCGGAGGCGATCGAGACCAGCGGCTGATAGTGCAGTTCGAATTCGCCATTGGCAAACGCGCGCCGCAGGTCAAGCTCCATGTCGCGGCGCCGCTGCGCCTGCAGATCCATCTCCTTCTCGAAGAAGCGCTGCACGCCGCCGCCGTCGGACTTGGCCCGGTAGAGCGCCATGTCAGCGTTGCGCATCAATTCCTCCGACGTCACGCCGTCGCCGGGCGACAGCGCTATGCCGATGCTGGCGCCGATCACCAGGTCCACGCCGTCGATGTCGTAAGGTGCGCTTAGCATCTCGATCAGCAGGCTCGCACAAGCGCTCGCCTCGTTCGGCGAAACGTCGGCTGCGAGGATCACGGCGAACTCGTCGCCGCCGAGGCGCGCAGCCAGGTTGGCGCCGCGGATGGCGATCGCAAGACGCTCGGCGACCTGTTTCAGCAGGCGGTCGCCCACGGGATGGCCAAAGGCATCGTTGATGGTCTTGAACAGGTCGAGATCGATGCTGAGAACGCCAACCCTCTTGTCTCCGGCCTGGTCTAGCGCCTGCTTGAGCCGATCCTGGAAATATTCCCGGTTCGCCAGATTTGTGAGCCCATCATGATGGGCCATGTAGGCGATGCGCGCCTCCGCCTTGCGCCGTTCGGTGATGTCCGCCACCGCGACCAGATAGCCGTCGTGACCTTCGAACGTGACGCGGCGGCCGAAGGTCAGGACCTCGATCTCGCCGCCGTCGGCGCGCAGGTGTCGCCAGCTCCGCGAGGAGTGACAGGTGTCGCCGACACGCTCCAGTGCCTCGGACTGGCTGTCCCATTCGTCCTGCGGCCAGATCTCCGGCAGGCTCATGCGTAGAAAGGCGTCCCGGTCGTAACCATAGTGCTGGACCGCGGCGTCGTTGACGCTCAGGAAGCGTTTCGTCTCGGCATCGAACACCCACATCGGCATCGGGTTGTTGTCGAACAGCAGGCGGAACGATGCGTCGCGGCGCTTCAGCGCGGTGACATCGGAGATCGTAAGCGACACGATGTCGGCAAAGGCGGTGGCGCTGAGGCGCAGATAGCGGCCATCGCTCTCGATTTCGCACTGCTCGCTGCGGCCGTTCGCGATCGCCGCGAGCAGGAGTTCCTCGACCTCCGGTGAGGCGAGCAGCGTGCCGCCCTCGCCGAGCCTGCGCCAGAGCAGGCTTGCACTTCCGACCTTCAGGAGCACGTCGGCGCTCTTGTTGTGATGAACGATCTGGAAGTCGAAGGCCCTCGCATCGGCATCACGCAATGCGGCGAGCGACACCACCGCATCGTCGGTTGCGGAGAAGATTGCATCGAGAAGATTGTATTGGGCGCCGCGCTCGTTGACATAGATGCCGATCAGCGTGGCACCCCAGCGCGAGGCAGTCGGCAGTGCCAGCACGTCGTACGTCCTGACCATGCCGTCGCGCACGCAATGCGCGTGCGAATGATGCGGGCGGCCGTTGTGAAGCGCATTCGCCGCGACCTCCGCCAGCGCGGTGGCGCAATCGGGTGCCAGCGCCGTCACGGGCACGTCCCAGCGCTCGTCGCCAAGCCATGTCTGCACGTAGCGTCCACTGCGCGACAGCTCGAGCGCCCCGTCATTGCGCAACAGCGCGATATGATCGGCGAGCCGCCCGAGGCTGCCGAGCATCACGTCCTCGTAGCGCGGCAACCGCTCGCCCGGCCGCAACGCGGCGTGCCATTTGCGCTGAAGCACCGGAATGTCGTCGAACATGTCGGCGGCCGGTTTGCCCGGCATCTTCTTGACGGCACTCATCGCATTCCCCACGCACTCTGCCGCGCATCCAAGGCGGAGGCACTTAATGGCGTGTAAAGGATTTTTTCGTGCTGCGCGCAAAGCGCGATTATGACAGTTTTAAATCAGACGATGGTTAGTGCGCGTTAGAGACTGTGACAGATTCGTTTCGCTCTCTTTGACTTGCGCCTGGACGAGGCTGGAGAGATGTTCCGCGTCCGCTTCCACGAGCACCGTCATTGCGCAATGACGGAGGATGGGCGACGACATCGCCGCTTCAATTCGCATTTTCATCTTCGGACACACGTTCGCATTCTCGCGGCGTTTCGCCCGAGCTTTTGCTCATCTCCTTCCCTCCATCGGAACGGAGGGCGCAGGGAAGACCGGGTGCCGGCTGGCACCCGCGGTCCGCTGCGCGCAGGTCAAACAAAAGAACTGCACAGCGGCATACAGGTTGAGCCGGAAACAACACCCGGCCTTCCCTGCGCAGTGGGCTTACGGCTTATGTCGTGCTCTCCTCGGGGAGCGATGCACTATTGCCCCCGTCGCCTTGCGGCTCAACGATGCGTGCGGCCCGGTCGAGCCCACCCGCATCACCGCAAGAACTTGACGCACAGACTCCGGGCGCCAGGACCACACGATTTTGCCGTACGCAAATAGCGTTGTCGTACCCGCGCGATGCCGCCGCTCACGGGGACTACCCGCCCTGCGACCGCTATTCGCGCCAACGCTGCCTGCGTCCACCGCCGCTCACCCCGCATACCGTGACGATCGCGATACGCCCCTCTGCGTGGGATGAGATGAGCCAAATGTACGATAAATCCGAATTCCGTCAATCGACATATTTGATCCCATGCGAATTGACCCAGCACTGGCGTGATTTGCCGGTCGGGCAACCCAAGAGATTGTGGATGCGTAGTGCCCACCAAGGTCTCTCGCCGGGCAAGCCAAGTTGATGGGTTACGCTGCACCAACCCACCCTACGAAGCTTCTGGCTGATCTGCCTGACGGGTCCCGCCTTGCCCGTCCGCCCGCTAGTCCTCGCTCGAGGCCGCCGACCGGTTGTTCAGATAGGCCTGGGACAGGAGGAAGAACAGCGCGCGTTCGCCCTGATACTTGGCTGCCGGTCGGGTGCGCTCGAAGCCATCGGCAAACAGCTTGCCTGACTGGTCGCAAACCTGCCACCGCCAGCCAAATCGCTTGCGCCTCGTTAGGACCACTTCGAACATGCCGACGGGCTACACCCCCTGCTCGTTGCCGGCCACGCGAGGCCAAGACAGAAACCTGCGCATCCGGACGGATGCCCGAGATATAACGCAGCAGAAGCGAAAGAGAACAAGATTGATTATCGGAATTGCGTCGCAGGTGCGGTGTTTCCCCAGACCTTGCGCCTGAAGAACGATTTGGTAGCGCTTTCGCACGCGATTCAAATCGCAACATGGACAGGATGGCCGGCGAGCAGTGACTCACCGGTCAATTCGACGACGAACCTGAACGGCCGACTCGCGCCTGCAAATGCGCCGGATAGCGATCATCCTTGACGGTCACGCTGGCGAGAATGCCAACGATCGGCATCCGTTAGCGTGACGGCAGTCACACCGATGTTTTTCCTGTGGCCAGCGGCCAGGCGAGCGCAACTGCGCCGGCGTCACACCCTTTTCTTTCGCAATCGCACCGAGCGAGTTGACGAAGGCTGACCCACCTTTCGTGCACTGGATGAGAAGCGCGGTATGATGTTGCCCCGCCTCCGCCGTGCCGGCCGAGGCGCTGCGCTATCGGAAGCGAGGTCTAGCGCGCAACGACTTCAACTTCGCCGTCGACGCCGTTGACGACGTTGAAGCCGCGCTCATAGACCTTGCCCTCGTTCTTGGCGATGGCGCGGTATTCGCCTTCGGAGAGCACCACGCGCGGGAACGCGCCGATCGATTCCTTGATCACGTCGCCGCCGGGGGTGAGCACCGACCAGGCGGTGTTGGCGAGCGCCTCGCCGCCCTTGTCGCTGACGAGCTTCAGCGTAATCACAGCGGCGCGATGGGTGATGGTCACGTCAGTGAGCTTGCCCGCCTGCACGCGAATGTCGGAACGCACCACCGAGTTGGCGTCGCCATAGTTGGAGATGATGTAGTAGGTGCCCTCCGGCAGCAGCACGACGTCGCCGGCGGCGACGTTCGGCACCAGCGAGGAACGCTCGCCGCCTTCGAACTGGCTGCCCTTGTAGATCGCGAACGAGATCTGGTTCTGCGGAATGCGGCTGGTGCCGACGCGGCCCTCGATGCGCAGGCCCCCGGCCGGCAGCACAAAGGCTTCCCGGTCGGTCTCGGCCTTCAGGCTGACCGTACGCACTGCGCTGACGAGGCCGAAGGCGACGTGCACGACGTAATTGCCGGGCGGCAACACGATGTTGGGCGTGGCGTTGCGGTCCTCGCGGATCAGCTTGAACGTGCCGTTCTCGTCGGGGCGGTCGGCAAACACCCGCCACACCAGCCCACTGGTGATCGGCGGCAGATCCTTGCCGTATTTCGCGGTCAGCGACAGCACGGCCTGGCCGGGCGCGGCCGCCCCCATGGGCGCGGCCGGCGGTACGGTCGCGACCGACGGCGGGATGCTGGGAGAAGCCGGTTGCATCAGCGTCGGCGGCAGGCTCGGCGGCGCGGCACCCGGGCCCGAGGGCGGCGCGAGGCTGACGGCCGCGCCGGGGTCGGGCACGGCGGCCGGTGGCACTGGCGGCGGGCGGTCAGAGAACAATTGCGCGTGAGCCGCGTCCTGGCCGAGGAAGCAGGCAAGCAAAACGGCCGGCAGCAGCCATCCGCCGCGCCGCCATCGTCCGATGCCGTCACCCCCGAAAATCATGCCACCTGCTTTTCACCGAAAACGCGGCAAATTCAAGCCACTGGAACACCGGGAAACACCTGATTCTGGAACAGACGGAACCGCAAATCGTTAAGTCCTGCGGCAATCGGCCATCGCCATACTCCTGCCCGGTGCCCTCACCAAAGCAGCATAAACCATGCTCTGCTGTGTATCTGGCGGGGCGGGATCGCGGCGCCTAGTCTGGTGGGCGTCGGTCGGGTCGTAGGAGATCTTCTGTGCTGGATATGTTGAAGGGTCGCGGCGCGAATGGCTCCAACGGTGCGAACGGCGAAAAAGTGGGGCTCGGCAGCATTCGCCGGCCGGTGATCGGCCTTGCGCTCGGCGGCGGCGCGGCACGTGGCTTTGCCCATATCGGTATTCTGAAAACGCTACTGGCCAACGGCATCGTGCCGAACGTCGTGGTTGGCACCTCGATCGGCGCAGTGGTCGGCGGTGCCTATGCCGCCGGACATTTGGACACGCTGGAGGACTGGGCCCGCAGCTTCCAGGGTGTGCGCAACATCCTCTCCTATCTCGACATCCGTCTCAACGGCTCCGGCCTGATCGGCGGCGAGAAGCTGGCAACCCGGCTGGAGGCAGCGATCGGACAGACCCTGATCGAGGATCTGCCAATCAAGTTCGCGACAGTTGCCACCGAAGTCCGCACCGGCCACGAGATCTGGCTGACGCGCGGCCGCATGGTCGAGGCGATGCGGGCTTCCTATGCGCTGCCGGGAATCTTCTCGCCCGTGCTGATTGGCGACCGCTGGCTGGTCGACGGCGCGCTGGTGAACCCGGTGCCGGTCTCGGCGGCGCGGGCCTTGGGCGCGGAAATCGTCATCGCTGCAAATCTTTCCAGCGACATCTTCACCCATTCCACCACCATCTATTCACACGGCGCAATGGCGCCTCCGGTCGAGCCAGCGGCAGCCGAAGACGCCCCCAGGGACGCAGCCAAGCGGCGCTTCCCGAGGTTCTTCTCGCCCGAACGCACGATGAAGCGCGAGTTCTTCGGCGGCGGCGGAAGGCCTGGCATCTCCTCGGTGATGGTGGATGCCTTCAACATCATGCAGGACCGCATCACGCGCGCGCGTCTTGCCGGCGATCCGCCGGACATGCTGATCACGCCACGGGTCGGCCAGATCGGCTGGTTCGACTTCCACCGCGCCGACGATCTGATCGCCTTCGGCACCCGCGCCGCCGAGCGCGCGATCGACTCCATCCAGGAGGCGATCCACGTGCTCGCGCCGGCGCCGGAAGGCGCCGCGCCCAAGACTAATCAGGACAAGACTAATCAGGACAAGACTAATCAGGACAAGACTGATCAGGACAAGACTGACCAGAACAAGGCCGGCGAGAAAGTCAGCGAATAACGCTCAGGCCGTCTTGATGTAATCGCGCAGAGCTTCCTGCTCGGTCTCGTATTCGCGCACGCGCCATTTGACGATGTCGCCGATCGAGATCAGGCCAACCACCTTGCCATTATCGATGACCGGCAGATGTCGGAACTTGCCCGTGGTCATCATCTCCATAATTTCGGCGACCGTGTCGGTCTCCTTGCAGGTCACGACCTTGCGGGTCATGACGTTCGAGACCGGCTCCTCCAGCACACCGGCGCCCCGCTCGCCCAGCACTCGCACGATGTCGCGTTCCGACAGGATGCCTTCCAGCCGGCTCTGATTCATCACCAGGACCGCGCCGATTTTCTTCTCGCCGAGCAGTTTGATCGCGGCCGACATCTTTGCGTCGGGCTCGACGTTCATGATCTGGTGGCCTTTGGTGTTGAGGATAGAACGTACCGTCATTGCCGCCTCCCTGAATCCCACCCAGCCCCTCAAGCCTGGGCTGGACTTCTTCGCGAGTCTTCAACTAACAGTCTCAATGCCGGTTTCGTTCTCAGGCGCTGCGCGAAGCAGCGCCGCTACCGGCTTGTCGCATCACGACATTCTTCGCATGCGATGATGAATGAAATCGACTCATCCCGCAAGCGCCGCTTCAAATGCGGTCTGAAATGTCCTGTGATGACGCATCTGCAGCATCGGGGCGCACGCGCGGCACGGGGTCGAACAGCGAGAACAGCAGAAGCCCCGCG
The DNA here is from genome assembly GCF_055791185.1 of Bradyrhizobium ingae. NCBI lineage: Bacteria > Pseudomonadati > Pseudomonadota > Alphaproteobacteria > Hyphomicrobiales > Nitrobacteraceae > Bradyrhizobium > Bradyrhizobium ingae. Next base: position 36,164 of record NZ_JBVUBB010000001.1, on the reverse strand, counting down.
AAGAAACCGCCGATATGCGCCTGCCAGGCGACGGTTGCCCCCTCGGTGTCGACCCCGATGGCCCCGATGCCGAAGATGATGTTGACGCCGAACCACACCGCGAGAAAGCCCATCACCCGTCCGTCGCGCAGCGCCCGTGACAGCGGCAGCGCCGGTACTTTTGCCGCGGTGTCGGCATCGCCGCGGCTGAAGGACAGGAAGCTGCCGCGCACGAAGGCAAAGCGGATCGCAGCCGCCATGGCGCCGGATACCGACGCCGACGCCCCGATCATCGGCGCCACCGCATGCTCATGAGTAATGAGATGGGCGAGCGCGCCGGCCGCAGCCGTCACCGCGAGGAACAGGTAGAAGCGCACCGGCCCAAAGCGCCGCGCCAACGCGCTGCCGAACGGCAAGAGCCACAGCACGTTGAAGCCGAGATGGGTGAGGTTGGCGTGGAGCAGCGAATAGGTGACGAAGGTCCATATCTTCGCACCGGTGCCGCCGGGGATCGCGAGATTGAGCAGCGAGGAATCGTAGCGCTTCGGGATGAAGCCGAAGACGTCGATGGTCCAGTTTTCGAGCTCCGGCGGCAGCAGCACCCGCAGATGGATCACCGCCAGTAGCGCGATGTAGGCCGTCAGCGCGCCCGGCAGCGTCAAAACCGGCTCGCGCCGTGCGTCCTGAAGTGTGGCCGGCTCATCCGGCGGAGAATTTGGAGGGGCGTCCAAGGGATTTTTGGCTTTCAAGCGCGAACAAGGCGACAAGCGTGGAGATAGTCGCCTTTGCCTACCCCGTGCAAGTGCACAAAAGGAAAAGGGAGGGCCCTGGGAAAGCCCTCCCTGTCCGTGTCGGCCTTCCCGGATCTGCGAGCAATAAGGAGTGTCCCCACCCCTCCCCCGCGGCCCAGCGACCAAACTGTTTGACGCCTGTGTACAGACCCCGCCGAGAACCTGGAAAAGCGGCGAAGCTTGCGACCGCGACAACCATAGCAGCCGGGCGAACGGGTTAAAGCGGATCGTTAATTTAACGTTAATGACGCAAAGGCCCGCCCCTGGGGGCCAAAAACACGCCCGCGGCATGGACGCTGCAAATCCACTCCTGCACAACACACAAGGGGACCCGAGGTGCATTGAAGCGGGACAAGTTTGTCCCATGACATGTGGCCGAGGGGCGAGCGTAGAGTCATGAAACATCCGTCAAGCCGCGAATTCTTCGCTTACTGGGACGACAAGCGCGGAACCGCGCGAGCGCCGGATCGCGCCGATATCGATCCGGCCGCCGTCCGCGGGCTTCTCGGTGATATCTTCGTCCTGTCCTGCGAGCCGGCACTTGGCTTCCCCTTCCGCGTCGCCGGCACCCGCGTCTGCGCGCTCGCCGGGCGCGATCTCAAGGACCAGAGCTTTGCCGCGCTCTTTACGCGCGAAAGCCGCGCCGAGATCGAGGAGATCACTGCCATCGTCGCCGAGGAGACGCTCGGCGCCATCGCCGGCCTCACCGCGACGCGACAGGACGGCACGCGCGCACATCTCGAACTCCTGCTGCTGCCCTTCAACGCCCGTCCGCATACCCCGGTAAGCGTCACCGGCGTGCTCGCCCCGTTTGACGACGAATATGGCGCGCTCGGCGAATTCGCCCTCACCTCCTGGCGCTATCTGCACCAACCGGAGAAGCTGCTGCCCCGCGCCATCCGCAAGCTGCAGATCGCGCGCGGATTGATGGTATATGAGGGTCTGAGATAGACACCCGCCGCCGGGCCCTCACAGGAAGCCACGTGCAATCACATTGGCGCCGCGCCAAGCTCACCGATCTTCCGGCGATCATGGCGATCGCGACGGCAATCCATCCCGATCTGCCAGAGCGCGCGGACGTGCTTGCGGAGAAAATGAGCTTGTTTCCGGAGGGATGCCGGACGCTCATCGCATGCGATGATGTCTCTGGCTACGGTATCGCCCATCCCTGGACGCTCCACGAGATTCCACCGCTCGACGACTTCCTGCACAGGCTGCCGTCCGCGCCGGACTGTCTCTATGTGCATGACGTCGCGGTGCTGCCCGCCTCGCGCGGCAGTCGCGTCGCGACATCATACATCGAGGCCCTCGCACGCCTCGCGCAGGCGGAGGGAATCGGACATCTCGCGCTCGTCTCCGTCTACGACACCTCGCCGTTCTGGGCGCGTCATGATTTTCGCGCGGTCGCCGCCGACGCGGCGTTGCGCATCAATTTGGCATCCTATGGCGGCGGCGCGAGATACATGGTCCGGAATCTCACTGCGAGCCGGTTGCACGACGCGTAGTGCCCGCTCGCACCGCTAGATCTCGGCGTAAATCTCCAGCAAATTGCCGTCGGGATCACGGAAGAAAAGCGTGCGATGTCCAAAGGACTGGTCCGTCGGCGGCGAGAGCAGCGGAACTCCGTGTCTCACAAGCTCTTCAGCGCACAGGTCCACCTCCGGCGCTGACACCTTGAAGGCCAATTGAAGCGAAGCGCTGCCGCTCGGCGTCGGCGCATCGTCCGCGGTTCGGCTTGGCCGCGCCAGGGCCAGCGTGTTGCCGCCGACCCGATACTCGGTCCAGTTCGGCGACAGTTCGCGCAGCAGCGAAAAGCCGAGTACGCCCTCGTAGAAACGCCGCATCGCAGCCATGTCGCGCACGAAGATGACGGTATAGTCAATCGCGCGGATGGCTGTGAAGGGCGATGTCGTGCGTTGCGGAGGGGTTGGTTCGGTCACTGACGCTATTCCTGTAGCCCGATGCGCGTAGAGACATGCGGAATGCTACCCAAAAGACCTCGGATATCGCTTGGCTCATCCGGGTTACGTTGTCTAAATTATCCTACCAACCCGCCACCGTAGCGCAGCTCGTACAGGATTGTGCCACCCTGCGCGATCGCCTCGATTCCGTGGAAGCGTTCGATCGAACCTTCGGCATCGTTGCGATAAGTCAAGTCACCGGCGGTGAGGATCGCCGGTCCGCGATAGGGCATGTCGACGCTCACCGCGAGCAACGCCTGGCGCAAGAATTTGTAGATCGACAGCAGCCGCTCGCGATCGCCGACATTGCTCCGCGCGCCGCCGCTATAGCTCATCGACCAGATGACGCTGTCATCCCGTGACACGATCTCTTGGCCGACGAAGAAACCCGTGCCGAAATAGATGTCGCGATAGGCATAAGGCGGTGCACGATGCTCGAGCTGTTTCGAGCCGGCGAGCAATGGGGTCGCGATGGTCGTATCGTCGTCAAGACCTGCGTAGGTGCGCCGCTTGGCCTCGATCAGGAACGTAGCGAGATCGCCGGAAACATCCGTCATCACCTCTCCTATTCCGCCAGGCGGTCCGCAACGAAGGTGCCGTTCGGTTGGTGGAAGACGATCTGGCCGATACTCTCCCCCTCCCCGCGAAATTCGACGGCAAAGCCCTCCAGTTCGGCAACGCGAAACCTGCGGCCCTGCTGCGGCTCAAGGCGATAGGCCGGCTGGAAGTCCGGCTTCAGGATGAGCCTGCCTTCGCTGTCCAAGGTAACGCGATGCGTAATGGCGCCGCTCCTGAACTGCCCGACGCAGCGTGCGCGGAATGCGGGATCGACGCAGTCGCCGGCGGGTCGGCGCGCGAACACGATGTCCTTCACCGTCGGCTCCAGCGGCACCGACAGGTGCACAATGTTGCCCTCGCGGTCCGTCTGGAAGGTGATGGGGAGATTGTCCGGATGGAGCTGGTCGATGATCTCCGGCGTGACGAACGTCTCGAAATGCCAGTGCGACAGCGGCGCGCCCATGCCGCGCCACGACCAATGCAGCACGCGGTCCCGCTCGCGGATCGAAATCACGCCATAGGCGGGGTGGGCATAGTCGCCCGCATAGGCCGACAGCGCATGCGCTGGCTTGGTGTCCTTGTGACGCGCCTTCTCGCGAGCCTCCTTGTCGACCGGGATATGGGCGATGACGTCGTCGCGCATCTTGCGGAAGCGCGAGAGCCAGTCGACCGGCTCCCGGCCAAGCAGCCGGTCGATGATGTACCACGTCAGAATCGGCGGTATCTCGCTTGGACTGCGGTTGGTCAGTACAGCGACGCCGATGCCGGCGTCCGGGACCAGGGTCATAAACGAGCCCCAGCCGTTCCAGCCGCCGCCGTGCGATACCATGCGCTCGCCCCGATAGCTGTTGGACTGAAGCCCCAATCCATAGTGCGCGTGGCCGAACTCGGAAAATTCCGACTTGCCGACAGGTGCCACCGGCGCGTGCAGCTGCTCCACCAGCACCGCCGGAAGCAGGCGCTCGCCCTCGAACTCGCCCTTGCCGAGATGCAGGCGCATCCAGTTGGCGAGATCGGCGACCGACGTGTTGATCGCGCCTGCGGCCGTGGTGCGGATCGGCAGCCGCAGCGCCGGCGACCGCGTGTCGACGTCGATCTTGTAGGGCCGCGCCGGCTCGGGTCCTGCTTCGAGCTCATCGAGCGAGAAACTGACGGTCATGCCGAGCCGGTCGGTCAAGCGCTCGCGCACGAAGGCTTCAAAGCTCTTCCCGCTCAGCCGCTCGATCAGAAGACCGGCGGCGTTGTAGCAGAGATTGCTGTATTGCCAGGTGGTGCGGATGTCGCGGCTCAGTTCGAGGTGCCGCATCAGCGGCAGCATCTCGGCCGGCGAGAGATCGCCGGGCAAATGAACCCAATCATGCCGCGGCAGCCCCGACTGGTGGCTGAGCAAGTCGCGAATGGTGACGCGTTCGGTCGCTACCGCGTCCGAGAGACGAAACTCCGGCAGATAGTCACGGACCGGCTTGGTCCAGTCGAGTACCCCTTCGTTATGCAGCAGTGCGATCGCGGTCGCCGTGAACGACTTCGTGATCGAGCAGATCACGAACTGCGTGCGTGGCGTGACCGGCAAATCAGCCTCTACGTCGCGCTGGCCGTAGGCGCGGGTGAGCGCGACCTTGCCATCCTTTACGAGGGCGAGCGCGGCTCCCGGTACTTTCCAGACAGCCATCGCCTCTACGGCGAGCCGGTCGAGATCGGGGATGAGAGCTGTGATGGAATCGTCTGATGTCTCGGATGTTCGGTTCATGGCCCGCACAGTGCTGACAGGGATGCGCAGGCTAGCTGCATCAACGTAAAATGGAAGTCACGGATGCAGGATTTTTCGCTGCCGAGCCCCCTCACGCCTCCTTCGCGTAGTTCGCGAGCCCGGTGGGTTACGCTGAGCTACCCACCCCACCCATTCCGGTCATAGCGCGCGGCGAAGAGCCCTTGTCGCGTCAGCGGCTCGACCCCAAATCGCTGCTGCACGGGATCGACGCGACACGGGTGATACATGGCCGACAAGATATCGCTTGCCGACAAGCTCACGACATTCGGAGAATTCTGGTCTCCGCGCACCGTCGCCACCTTCAACGACTGCGACGTGATGGTGGTGAAGGTGAAGGGAGAGTTCACCTGGCATAGCCACGCGGACACCGACGACTTCTTTCTCGTTCTGAAGGGCAGCCTCGACATCGAACTGCGCGATCGCACGGTGACGCTCGAGCCGGGCGAGCTCTACATCGTCCCCAAGGGGATCGAACATCGGCCGGTGGCGCGTGAAGAGGTTCATCTTCTGTTGATCGAGCCGACCGGCACGCCGAACACCGGCGACGCCGCGACTGCGGCTCCGCGCAGGCTCGCATAGAGGGTAATTCGCCTTGTGGACTAATCCCGGAACGTCGCCAGCTTGCTGAATCCGCCGACCAGCCTTGCTCTGACCTCTGCGACATAGTCCCGCGCCGCATGGCTCAAGGCGCGAATGGCCCGCCAGGCTTCGGTGGCTTGCAGCCAGGCCCTCGCCTCGCAGTACTTCCCATAAGTCCAGGCGAAAGCCGGAATCCTCAGCAGCTTGTCACGCGTCAGGTGGAACAGGCGCTCCACCAGCACGAGCTTGAGCAATTCGCCGATGATGAAGGCAACGGCGCCGCTCAGCACCTGGCCCGTTGCGGCGAGGTAGGCCGCGACCGGCTTGATCGGTTCCAGAACAATCACCGGCACGGAAAATAGGGCGAGCGACGGATAAGGCGGCAGCGATTTGATCCAGGCCCGCAATCGCTTGAATTCCAGATGCCGCCCAAGCCAGCGTGATATTGGCCTCGCCACGGCCATGAAGACCGCATCTACCAGGAAGTAGATGGCGGCCAGGATGTAAGTGATGGGTTCCAGGATTCGCTTCACGGTCATTCTCCCGGGAATTGAAAGCCGGAACTTGGGCCTAAGTTTCACCTCCGCATGGATATCTCGCGAATTCCTGATGGAACTTTTGGGGCGGCGTGGCTCTCATGCGCCTCTATGATCGCTTACCCCACCAATTCCGGCCACGGCACGATGGTCGACTTCACCGTCTTCATCGCCAACGCGTCCGCAACCGCCTGCGCGACGCCCTCTTCCGTGAACGGATAGATCGTCTGCATCTTCAACCACGGATATTTGCCCGCCGTGCGGTAGAGCATGTCGACGCCGAGCGGCAGGTCGTTGCCTGTAAAGCCCCAGGAGCCGAGCACGTTGAGGTCCTTGGTGCAGATGCGATGCCATGAGGTCTCGATCGATCCGGCATCGGTGAACTGGCCCATTTCGACATAGGTGCCTCCGTCGCGCAGCATCTCGATGCCTTCCGGACCCGCGGTCGGATGACCCGAGCAATCCATCACGAGATCGGCACCAAAACCGCCGACGATGTCACGCACAGCCGTGATACGATCCTGCGGCGACTTGAGTTCATCGATGTTCACCGTCGCCTCCGCGCCGAACTCGCGCGCGAGCTTCAGCCGCGGCTCTTCCGGCGCGCCGACGCAGATCACGCGTCCCGCTCCCATCTCCCTGGCCGCAGCGACGGCCAGGATTCCGATCGGACCTGAACCCTGAATCACGACTGTGTCACCCCAAGCAAAGCCGCCGGCGCGGCTCGCGCGGTTGAAGGCGCGGATACAGGAGGTCAGCGGCTCGGACAGCGCCCCCAGGCGCAGCGACATGTCGTCGGGCAGCTTGTAGATCTTGGTACCCGGCAGCATGTCGAGATCGACATAGACATATTCGGCCCAACCGCCCCACAGGTGCGGCGCCTTATCGAAGCCGAGATAGCGGCCGTAGTAGACCGGCGTGAGGCACTTGTTGGCGGTCGCGGGATAATGGATGCAGTAATAGCAGCGGCCGCAAGGCATCAGCGGCGGGATCATCACCTTGGATCCGACATGAAGCGGCTTGCTCATGAAATCCTCGGTGAATTCGTCACCGCATTCGACGATGACGCCGCCGAGCTCGTGACCGAGCGTGAACGGCCAGGGCAGCGGCTTCGGCCAATGGCCCTTGAGAATGTGCAGGTCGGTGCCGCAGACGCCACAGGCGCCGATCTTGATCAGGGCGGCCTTCCTCCCGACTTTCGGCCACGGGACGGTGCGGATGACGGGTTCGGTACCCGGCCCCGCATGGGTGCATACGCGGATTGACTCCATGGCTGTTTCCTCACTGCCCGTCTTGTGGTGAATGTCGCAGGCTGCGGCAGAGCCTATGTGAGGTTCGCGATTATGCCAACCGCAGCGGCAGGAGCTGTAGCCCGCATGGAGCGGAGCGGAATCCGGGCCACAAGGTCCCTCTACTAAAACGCCAGAACGTAACCCTCGCCGAGTTCTTACCCAGGTCTCCGATTGAATATTCACACAACGACGAAACCGGCCGCCGTACCGAGCTCGTTCGCCGCGATGCAGTCACGGCCCTATCGTGCGCAGTTCATGGCTTACGTGCTGGCCATGATGGCCGACAATATCGAGCACGTGATCAGCTATTGGGTGGTGTTCCAGAAATTCCACTCGCCGGCGCTGGCGGGATTTGCGGTGCTGTCGCACTGGCTGCCGTTCCTGCTGTTTTCCGTGGCCGTCGGCAGCCTCGCCGACCGCTTCGATCCGCGCCGCATCATCCAATGCGGCATGCTGCTGTTCATCGTGGCCTCGACCGGATGGGGTATCTTCTTCATCACCGATACGATCCAGATGTGGCACGCGATGCTGCTGCTGGTCATTCATGGCTGCGCGGGCGTGCTGTGGCAGACGCCGAACCAGCTCCTGCTCTACGACCTCGTTGGGCCTGCCGATCTGCCGAGCGCGGTGCGGCTGAATGCGATGGCGCGCTATCTCGGCATCCTGGTCGGCCCGGCCGTGGGCGGCGTCATCATGCTGACGCTCGGCACCTCGCACGGCATCATTTTCAATACGTTGTTCTACCTGCCCATGCTGCTCTGGCTGTTCTGGGCGCCGTCGCGGGACAAGAGCGTCGCAGTCCGGCGCTTCGCCGTCCGCGGGTTTGCCGACATCGTACTGACCGTCCGCTCCATCGGCACGCAGCCGGTGCTGACCGCGATGACGTGGCTCGCCGGGCTCACCTCCTTCATGATCGGCAACGCCTACCACGCGCAGATGCCGGGCTTTGCCGGCGATCTCGGCCATGGCGATCCCGGCGTTTCCTACAGCGTACTCCTTGCGGCCGACGCCGCCGGCGCGCTGCTCGCCGGCATCGCGCTGGAATCATGGGGACGGCTCAAGGGTACGCCGCGGACCGCGATCACCCTCGCCATGCTGTGGAGCGTCGCGCTGCTCGCCTTCGCATCGGTGCGGATCTATCCGCTGGCGATCGCGCTGTTGTTTGCCGCGGGCTTCTTCGAGCTGTCATTCAACACCATGGCGCAGGCGCTGGTGCAGCTCAACGCGCCGGCCGACATCCGCGGCCGTGTCGTTGGTCTGTTCAACATGGCCGGGCTCGGGATGCGGGCCTTCAGCGGCATCACCGTCGGCCTGTTCGGCGCGGCGATCGGCATCCACTGGTCGCTCGCCCTGTCGGCGGCCAGCCTGCTGGCGCTGCTGCTCATCCTTTATTATCGCGCGGTCCGGAGAGGTAACCCGCCGCCGTCAATCTGAACGTCCCGCGCATCCCGCTAACGGCGCGTTAACCCTGTGCGCCTTAGGGTCGCTGGGACTCCGCCCGGGCGGGGGTCGGGTAGTGAAAATGGCGTTGGCGAACAAAAAATTTCTTCCTGCCGCCGAGGAACGTCGGCGTTTCCAGCGGGTGAAAGTGCATCTGCTCGGCCGCTATATGCTGCCGGACCGCCGTGAATTCCCCTGCCAGGTGATCAACATGTCACCGGGTGGCCTCGCTTTGCTCGCCCCCGGCATCGGCAATGTCGGCGATCGCGTGGTCGCCTATCTCGACCATATCGGCCGCGTCGAGGGTAAAATCACCCGGATCATCGACAACGGCTTCGCCATGACGGTCGGGGCAACGCCGCGCAAGCGCGACAAGCTGGCCGCCCAGCTCACCTGGCTCGCCAACCGCGACATCCTCAATCTGCCGGAGGATCGCCGCCACGACCGTATCGTGCCACGAAACCCGATCGCGGTACTCACGCTCGAAGACGGGACCAAGATGACCTGCCGCATCATCGACCTGTCGCTGTCCGGCGCCGCCATTGCCGCGGAGAACCGCCCGCCGCTGAAATCGCAGGTCATGCTCGGCCGCGTGCAGGGCCGCGTGGTCAGAAACCTCGAAGACGGCTTTGCGCTCGAGTTCGTCCACGAGCAGCCGATCGAGACTCTCGAAGAGAGCGTTACCGCGCGGTAAAGCGCAATCGCCAGAAAAATCCGGCAATCGAGCCGAAAAGGCGGCCTCCGCAACGCGGACGCCGCCTTTTTCGTTTCCTTCGCGCGTAAGGCTGCCGGTTAACGCGGGCGACCGTGCGGAGCGAAAACGCTGAGTTCCCCGGACCTCGCGCGTTAATGCCTACAATTTTACTCAATTTCAGTATTCTCAAATTTTATTCGAATTTCACTCAAGTATAAATCGAATATTCCGCTCGTTTTACTTGCATTCGTCTCGACTTGACTTGGCTCACTTAGCGGCAACGCAAAAGCTTCGTGGCAATTGTGGTCCCAACAAGAAACGGGGGCCACGATGTTCGACTTCAGGGGACAGGGGAAAGGGCTGGCGGTTGCCGCCATGCTCTTCGGGATCAGCGCGACGGTGCAGGCCGGCGAAGGCCGCCTGCTCTACGCGAGCCTCGGCGACAACACGCGTGCGCCGATCGGCTGGGTCGAGTTCTGTGCCGACAATGCTGCCCAATGCCAGGGCGGTCCGTCGCAGCCGCGCGACATCGTGATGTCGCAGACGGCGTGGCGCGATCTCCTGAAGGTCAATCGCTGGGTCAACGAGACCGTGAAGCCTTTGACCGATATGGAGCACTGGGGCGTGGTTGAGAAGTGGTCGTTGCCAACGGACGGCTACGGCGACTGTGAAGACTATGTGCTGTTGAAGCGCAAGATGCTGATCGATGCCGGATGGCCCCGCGAGGCCCTGCTGATCACCGTCGTGCGCGACAAGAAGGGTGAAGGACACGCGGTGCTGACGGTCAAGACCGACAAGGGCGAGTTCATTCTCGACAATCAGAACGAGAATGTCGTCGCCTGGACCGAGACCGGCTACCGCTTCGTCAAGCGCCAGTCGCAGGGGGATCCCAATGTCTGGGTCTCGCTCGGCGATACCAAGCCGGCGGTCTCGACCGCCAGCGCCAAGGATCAGTAGTAGGAACCAAAAAGCGAGTTACGCGACCCGGTCACATCCCCACCCCTCCCCGTCCCAGACCGGTTCGCGCGCGCCCAGCCATCCCCCAATGGCTGGGCGCAATCTTTTTGCGGGGCCCGGACGCAACATTGCCGTTCGGTCGCATCGACCGAAAACTCGTCATGACGGGTCGGGACACGAAACTTTTTTAACATAGGTGAATTGCCCATGGGGGCTCGCAAATGGTGAGGCGGGCCATGCAGTTCCTGTCGCCGGGCGACGTGTTTCTGATGTCGGCAGTCACCGGCCTCGTTTTCCTGGTCGAGGTCGGATTTTTCATCCTGATCGGCATCATTTGACACCTGATCGAAAACTGTTCCGGGAAACGGAACAGCCGATCTCCAAGATCGTTCAATTGCGGTCGGAGGATCGCCACCATGCGCGCAACCGATTGCAAGTCGCCTTGCCTTGAGCCAACGCGTATCGCGCTCGCAGCGACATGAAAAATATTTCGCCCGGAATGCGCAGGGCGCTGCGTCAGGCTCAGCTCTACGGGCATCTGGTCGTCCGAAACGACAGGCTGTATCACCCCGGAGGCAACCATCCGATTTGCTCCGTTCAGACCGCGCGGGAGATGGTGAGGTCCGGGTGGATGAGGAAGCGAAACGGCGAATACGAGATCACCCAAGACGGGCAGCTCGCCGCCGAAAGTGAAAGCTTGCATTGACGCCGGGGCGCAGGCCTCGTTCCTCCCTCCGCCGATGCTTGCGAGCCGCGCCTCAGGCGCCAAGCACGTCGGAGAGCCGCGGCTCGTCGACTGCCGGCTCTTTCAAGAACAGCTCGGCCTCGATCTCCGTGAGATGCGAGAGCATCAGCTCGCGGGCCCGCGACTTGTCCTGCCTGCGGATCGCGGTGACGATCTCGGCATGATGGCTTGTGCCGCAGGCGGGCGTGTCGTGGCGGCGGTAGAGCAGTATGATCAGCGAGGAGCGCGCGATCAGCTCCTTGAGAAAGCCGGCATAGGTGCTGTGGCCGGACATCTCGGCGACCAGCCTGTGAAACTCTCCCGACAGGCGGACCGAGGCCCTGGCGTCGCCGCGGGTTTCCGCCGCGTGCTCCTCCGCTAAATGTAGCTGCAGGCGCTCAAGCCAATCCGGCGACACCGCATCTATCGCATGATCGACGATCGACGGCTCGATCAGCCGCCGCGCCTCGAACACCTCGCGCGCATCAGCCGGCGTCGGCCGCGCAACGAATGCGCCGCGATTCTTCTCGATGCTGACGATCCCCTCATGCGCGAGCTGATGCAGTGCGGTGCGAACCAGGGTGCGGCTCGCGCCGTAGATCTCACCGATCTCGTCCTCGCCGAGCTTGGTACCCGGCAACAACCGATGCTCCAGGATCGCAGTCGTCACACCCTCCCGGATACGGCTGACACGGTCATTGCCATTGTCGGCCGCGAGCGGTGTGTCAGACCTCGGTTGGGCTTTGGCGGCCATAGGCTTTGGCTTGTTGAATCCGGACTCGTTGATTTGGCCTTGATCGTCCAAATCAGGCTCCAAAGGTTAGTCGAGCAGCCGTATCCAATGACAGGCGAAACTTTATACAATCCGTGATCACTTTGTGTGCACGATGCTCTGTTGCGGCCACCGCCGCGCCACCCCGATTTGCCGTCTCCGAGCTAACGATCTGACATTGCTGCGCAGTTCCGAAAAAATACCGCGGGCTTCCGCTTGGCACGGGCCTTGCCGAGGGAAGCGTTAGATCGTCCTTTCCCTGGGAGCCCCATGGCCCTTCCCGCTGCCCTCGAACTGGTCTCGGTGACCAAGCGCTATGACACGACGCTGGCGGTCGACAGCGTCAACCTCAAGATCCCGGCCGGCACCTATTGCTGCCTGCTCGGTCCCTCCGGCTGCGGCAAGACCTCGACGCTGCGCATGATCGCGGGCCACGAAGCGGTCAGCGAGGGCGACATCATCCTCGGCCCCCACAACGTCACTGACCTGCCGCCGGCCAAGCGCGGCACGGCGATGATGTTCCAGTCCTACGCGCTGTTTCCGCATCTGACCGTGCTCGACAATGTCGCCTTCGCGCTGAAGATGCGCGGCATCGATCGTGCGACACGCCACAAGCGCGCCGGTGAGTTGCTCGAACTGGTGGCGATGACGCCCTATGCCGCGCGCCTACCGGCGCAGCTCTCGGGCGGCCAGCAGCAGCGCGTGGCGCTCGCCCGCGCCCTGATCACCGAGCCGCAGATCCTGCTGCTCGACGAGCCGCTCTCCGCACTCGACCCGTTCCTGCGCGTCAGGATGCGCGGCGAGCTGAAACGGCTGCAGCGCGAGCTCGGCATCAGCTTCATCCAGGTCACGCACGGCCAGGAGGAGGCGATGGCGCTCGCCGACCACATCGTGGTCATGAACGGCGGACGGATCGAGCAGCAGGGCAGCGCCCGCGACATCTTCCACCATCCGCGCACCGAGTTCGTCGCGCGCTTCATCGGCGGCCACAACGTGCTCTCGGATGCCGGGCAGATGATCGCAGTGCGCGCCGATCAGCTCGGCATCAAGCCGATCGCGGACGGCGCCTTCGGCGCGCCCGCGCTTTTGACGGAAACCGAGTACCAGGGATCCTATGTCTCCGTCTCGCTCACGCTCGATGACGGCACCGCCCTGTTCTCCCACGTTCCCGAGACCACCTTCGACGCCCACCCTTTCCGTCCGGGTGATCGCGTGCTGGCCACCTGGGATCCCGCCAAGGCGCAGCGTCTGCAATAGCGCCATCCAGTCCAGAAAATGCGCAACACAGAGGAGTGACTGACATGACAGAGACGACGAGGAAGACCGGCGTCAGCCGCCGCACATTGTTGAAGGGGACCGCGGGCCTCGCAGGTCTCGCTGCCGGCTCCGGCGCAATCACCGGCTTCCCCTACGTGATGTCGGCCGAGCCGAAAGTGCTGCGCTATCTCGGCACCGCCGTGAACGAGGGCGATGACATCTCGAAACAGTGCCTGAAGGACACCGGCATCAAGATCGAATACATCACCGCGACGACCGACGATGTCACCAAGCGCGTGATGACCCAGCCGAACTCCTTCGACGTGCTCGACACCGAATATTTCTCGCTGAAGAAGCTCGTGCCCTCCGGCAACATCCTTGCCCTCGACGCCAAGAAGATCAAGGAATTCGACAACATCACGCCCGTCTTCACCAAGGGCGAGACGCCCGGCGGCAAGAAGATCGGCAATCAGGGCACCGCGCCCTGGAAGGTGCTCTATCTCGAAGGCAAGGACTCCAAGACCTTCGCCAAGTCCGCGACCGAATTCGTGACGCTGATCCCGACGGTCTACAATGCCGACACGCTCGGCATCCGTCCCGATCTCATCAAGCGGCCGATCAACTCCTGGGCCGAGCTGCTCAATCCCGAGTTCAAGGGCAAGGCCTCGATCCTCAACATCCCCTCGATCGGCATCATGGATGCGGCGATGGTCGTGGAAGCCACCGGCAAGTACAAATATGCCGACAAGGGCAACATGACCAAGGAAGAGATCGACCTCACCATGAAGGTGATGACCGAGGCGAAGAAGGCCGGTCAGTTCCGTGCCTTCTGGAAGGACTTCAACGAGAGCGTCAACCTGATGGCGTCGGGCGAAACCGTCATCCAGTCGATGTGGTCGCCGGCCGTGACCAAGGTGCGCTCCATGGGCATCGCCTGCACCTTCCAGCCGCTGAAGGAAGGCTACCGCTCCTGGGCCTCGGGCTTCTGCGTCTCCAAGGGCGTGTCGGGTCCGAAGCTCGATTGGGCCTACGAGTTCGTCAACTGGTTCCTGTCCGGCTATGCCGGCGCGTACCTCAATCGCCAGGGCTATTACTCGGCGGTGCTCTCGACCGCGAAGGCGCACATGGAGCCCTACGAGTGGGCCTACTGGATGGAAGGCAAGCCCGCCGAGAAGGACATCAAGGCGCCCGACGGCTCGCTGCTCGAAAAGGCCGGCGCGGTGCGCGATGGTGGTTCTTACGAAGATCGTATGGGCGGCGTCGCCTGCTGGAACGCGGTCATGGACGAGAACGACTACATGGTCCGCAAGTGGAACGAGTTCATCGCAGCGTGATGGACACGTCCGACGAGGTCTTGCAACAGGCATCCCCGGGCCTCGCCCGGGGATTGGGCCAGACGCGCCAGAAAGCGGCGCGTCTGTCGCCATCCTTCATCTCCTGGCTCCAGGCCGGGCCGATGATGCTCGTCTTCCTCGCCTTCTTCCTGATCCCGCTCGTGTTCGTCGTCATCGTCTCCTTCTGGGACTACAACGAATACCAGTTGCTGCCAGCCTTCTCCGGCCGCGGCTACACCGACACGTTCGAAGGCTGCATCGCGCAGCTCCCCGATCTCTGTACGATCGGCAAGACCTATGTGAAGACTTTGAAGCTGTGCTTCATGGTCTGGGCGATCACGCTGTTCATCGGCTTCTGGGTCGCCTACTTCCTCGCCTTCCACATCAGATCCAAGACCTGGCAGATGGGCCTGTCGCTGCTCTGCACGATCCCGTTCTGGACTTCGAACGTGATCCGCATGATCGCCTGGATTCCGCTGCTCGGGCGCAACGGCCTCGTCAATTCCGGGCTGCTCAAGACCGGCCTGATCGACCAGCCGGTCGAGTGGCTCCTCTATTCAGAGTTCTCCGTGGTGCTGGCGCTCGTGCACCTCTTCACGTTCTTCATGGTGGTGCCGATCTTCAATTCGATGGTGCGCATCGACAAGTCGCTGATCGAGGCCGCCTATGACGCCGGCGCCACCGGCTTCCAGACCCTGGTCAACGTCATCATTCCCCTCGCCAAGCCCGGCATCGTGATCGGCTCGATCTTCGTCATCACCATCGTGATGGGCGACTTCATCACCATCGGCGTGATGGGCGGCCAGCAGATCGCCGCCGCCGGCAAGATCATCGAGACCCGGCTCAACGCGCTGCAATTCCCCGCGGCTGCCGCGAACGCCGTGATCCTGCTCGCGATCACCTTCCTGATCATCACCATGATGTCGCGCATCGTCGACATCAGGAAGGAGCTGTGATGCGAGAGGGACGCCCGCGCAGCTTCTACGTGCTCGCCGTGTTCTTCGCGGCCTACGTCCTGTTTCTCTACGGGCCGATGTTTGCGATCTACATCCTGTCGTTCCAGGGACCGCAGGGTGGCCTCACCTTCCCGATGAACGGGGTATCGACCTACTGGCTATCAAAGCTGTTCCAGGGCACCGGCATCGTCGATCTCGGTGCCGCCTTCCGCCGCTCGCTCCTGCTCGGCCTCGTCGTGATGGCTGTCACCGTCGTGCTGTCGGTTGCCGCCGGCATGGCCTTCCGCCGCAAGTTCAGGGCGCAGAGCATCCTGTTCTATTCGGCGATCGCAAGCCTGATTGTCCCCTCCATCATCACCTCGCTCGGCATTTCCCTGGAATTCCGCATTATCGACGACCTCATCAAGGCGCACTGGAATGAGAATTTCGAGACCTCGATGGGCCTGCTTACCTCGGGGCTCGGTGCGCATCTGACCTGGACGCTGCCGTTCGGCCTGCTCATCATGTTCGCGATCTTCAACCGTTTCGACCCCAGGCTCGAGGAAGCCGCGCGCGATCTCGGCGCAACGCCCTGGCAGACCTTCCGCCACGTCGTGCTGCCGATCATCCTGCCCTCGGTGATCGGCATCGGGCTGTTCGGCTTCACGCTGTCATGGGACGAGCTCGCGCGCTCCAGCCAGGCGATCGGATCGGTGAACACGCTGCCGCTGGATCTCCAGGGCCTCACCACGACGGTGACGAAACCCGACATCTACGCGCTCGGCACCATCATTTCCGCGGTTTCCTTCGCGGTGATCACGCTTTCGCTCGGCGCCATTCACGTGCTGAACAAGCGGCAGGCCGCAAAGGGCTCGGATGCCGGCAAGGGGCTGGTGTGACCTGATGCGCCTTCACATCGTCAATCCCAACACCACGGCCGCGATGACGGCGAAGATCGCCGCGGCCGCGCGTGCCGTCGCCTTGCCGGACACCGTGATCGATGCCCGCCAGCCCACGATGGGCCCAGTCTCGATCGAAGGCTTCTACGACGAGGCCTTCGCGGTTCCCGGCATGCTCGGCTGCATCCGCGATGCCGACCGCGAGGGCGCGGACGCCCACATCATCGCCTGTTTCGACGACACCGGCCTCGATGCGGCGCGTGCGATCGCAAAGGCACCGGTGATCGGCATCGGCGAGGCCGCCTTCCACATGGCGAGCCTGATTGCGGCACGCTTCTCGGTGGTGACGACGCTCGGTGTCTCCATCGTGCCGATCGAGCATAATTTGCGGAAGTACGGCCTCGCCGAGCGCTGCGCCCGCGTCCGTGCCGCCGAGGTCCCCGTGCTCGCCCTCGAGGAGCGCAATGCCGATGCGGTCGGCAAGATCTCCAGCGAGATCACGGCGGCGATCCGCGAGGACCGCACGGAAGCCATCGTGCTCGGCTGCGCAGGCATGGCCGACCTCGCCGGCGAGCTGGCGGACAAGCACGGCCTCCCCGTCATCGACGGCGTCGCCGCCGCCGTCCCCCTCGCCGAAGGATTGGTGCGGCTGGGGTTGAAGACGTCGCGGCTGGGGCCTTATGCAGCGCCCCGGGCGAAGGTGTATGCGGGGCCGTTCTCCGGCTCTCAGCCCTGAATCCTGCGGCCGGAACCGCCATCTTCGGCCGTAACGGCCCCTTTTTCAGCCCTCAGCCTCTTTTTGGTCCCATTTCCTGCCGAAATGTAACGTTTTCGGGACGCCCCGGCGGCCGTTGCCGCTGGTCTTCGCACTTCAGTTCATTTTTGGGCTTTATCAGCGATGATCGATCTCGCACCGCGCGATACGCGAACCAGCGCCTTCACCCGTCTCGGCAGCCAGCCGATCGCGCTCACGGCTGCGGCCCTGCTCCTGCTCATCACCGGCGTCACCTCGATCGCGGTCTGGCGCGCCTACACCGGCACCACCCCGGAGTCCGACCGGGTGGTCACCGCCCGGTTGCTGCAGGCCCGCACCGCGCAGGCCTCCGAGCAACTCGTGGAGAAGACCAAGGGGCTCGAAGCCACCCAGCAGGAATCGATCGACCAGCTCCAGATGGTGCAGGACCAGCTTCTGACGGTCAAACGCCTGCTGGCCTCGCAGCAAGCCGATACCAAGCGCCTGTCGGAGCAGGTCGCGACCCTGACCGAATCGATCGACGGGCTCAAACAGTCCTTCGCCAGCGCACAGGCCGCGGAAACCGACACACCGTCCGCCAGCCGCGGGAAATCGGGCCGGCGCCACGCCAGCCTGCGCAAACGGAGCAAATCGCGAAGCTGATCCGGTCGACGGCGATTCGTTCCCGCCTGATGCGCCAAAATTTTGCAGCGTGTGAACTAGATCACATTCCCCCGTATGATTCCGCGTCATGCTGGCCTTCACCGGATGGCGTGAGCCAATTTCAATATCCGGGGCTGGCAAGGTCGTTGGCGGTATATTGCGTCAACGGCCTTGTTTTTTACGGTTGCTTTTCAACTACTTAAGCCATCGGCCTGCCCTGCCAGCTCAGCAGCCGCGGCAGATGCTTTTGACCGTCTTATCGACCTGCTTGTTCTCGGCATCGACCGCCGAGTCGACCGATTTGTCTCGATCGCCACCGGATCCCATGCCCACGGTCCCGCCGGAGGATTGGGCGGTGCCGAGGCTGTTCGTCCCCGGCGGTGGAGCAACCCCGCTCGCCGATCCGGTGCCGCCGGGAGCGGTGGCGGACGTTGTCGGACTAGCCGGGCTGAGCTGTCCTTGAACGGCGGAGTTTTGGCTGCCTGTTCCCGCCGCCGTACCGGTGGTCACTGAGCCGCTTCCCGTCGCGCCGGACGTCGCGCTGCTGCTGCTGCTTCCGCCCGCGCCGCCTCCGCTGCCTTGTGCGAATGACGCCGTCGGCATCGCAAGGAGCGCGAGACCAAGGATAGAGGCAGCCATCGATGCCGAAACCGTTGCAGGCGATCTGATCATCGGAAACTCTCCCTTTTGAGCACCAACGACGGTCACACAGCCACGTTCCGGAACAATTCCGTTACGCACGATTTGACAAGGGAGGCAGAGACGATCATGCGCAAGCTGATCGCATTCGACGACGATACGTTCGGCAAGCTCAAGCAACTTGCGCGCGATCGCATGGAGACCCTTCAGGACCTGGCGGACGAAGCCTTCGCGGACCTCCTGGAAAAGCACGGCATTCCGGCCGACCTGAAGGATGCGCTGCGAAAGAGCGCCAAGCCCGATCAGGCGAATCTCAAGCGAACCGCGCGTCCAAGATCCGGAAAGGCAAAATCATGACCGCTGAGCGCGATCCCTTCGCCGAAGGCGAGCGTGCCGCGCGCGAGAACATCCCGCGCGGAGCGAATCCCTATCAGGACGGCAGCGACGAACATGCGCTGTGGGCCGCAGGCCATGAGAAGATCGCTGGATCCCGCGAAGCCCAAGAATCCGAAGGGAGCTGAGGGTCCGAAAAGGGCCTGACCAGTGACGTCAGCCGATCCGCTTCAAGCCGTTCTTGAAGCGCGGGCCGTTGGCGACATAGAACTTCGCCGCGCTGCCCATCCTTGCGACTTGCGCGTCGTCGAGCGTGCGGATCACGCGTGCCGGCGAGCCGATGATCAGGGAGCGCTCCGGAAATTCCTTGCCCTCGGTGATAACGGAGCCGGCGCCGACGATGCTATTGCGGCCGATCTTCGCGCCGTTCATCACGATCGCACCCATGCCGACGAGCGCGCCGTCCTCGACGGTGCAGCCGTGCAGGATCACGTTGTGGCCGACGGTACAGTTTTGGCCGACGACGAGCGGAAAGCCCAGATCGGTGTGGCAGGTCGCGCCGTCCTGCACGTTGGAGCCCTCGCCGATCTCGATCCACTCATTGTCGCCGCGCAGCACCGCGCCGAACCAGACGCTCGCGCCAGGCTTGAGGCGCACGCGGCCGATCACGGTTGCGGTGTCGGCGATGAAGTAGTTGCCGTCGGCGGGAAGGTCGGGCGCCTGCCCGTCAAGCTCGTAGATCGCCATGGAGGTCTCCTGTCGGGAAACCCTGGCATAGCGGAGCTGCGACGTTCAAGCAAAGGGCCTAAAGCGCGATGAATCATCATCGCGCTTCAGGTTATTGTTTGAGCGTGATCTTGTCGGAAAACCGCTACACACTTTTCCGGATCATGCTCTGGAACGAGACGCGCGCTCAGGCCAGCACGCCGGCGGCGCGCAACGTCATCAGGAAGAACGTGCCGCTCATCATGCTCCAAAAGCCCGCAATGATGGTTGCCATCATCACGAATTCCATGCGGCGGCTTTCCAGCCGCGCGCCGCGCAGCGTATTGCGCATGATGATGAAGGGCGCCGCGAACACCAGGAACGGCACGGCGGCGAACGTCTTCGGCGCCACGCCCTCCTGCAATAGCCCGAAGCCGGCAGTCCGCTGCCAAAGGGCCTGGTAGCCATTCACCAGCGCGCCCGCGAGCGCGAACCCGATGCAGATGGAGAAGAAGGAATTCAAGGTCTCAGGAGTCATCGGAAGTTCCGCCCATACGCAACGCAAGTCCCTTCCTGTGACAAAAAGTGCGGGTTAACGCTACATTAGCCTTAAGAAAAGGTTAACGCAGCGTCCCGCCGGCGTCATCCCCCCATGGGACCCGCGGGCTGCGCGGAACCGCCGCGGCGTGGCATATTCGCCGCTGATTCGTCGGCCAGCGGCCGACTTTGCGGCGACGTCATTGATGAGCGTGTTCTCGGCAACTCCCTCCCGCGGCCGTCAGGCCCGGACCATCGCGCACCTCGGTCCGCTCGTGCTCGGCGGCGTGTTCGCGGCAGGCGCGGTGGCCGTGGTCGCCTATCTCCTGTGGCCGACCTGGGGGACGGTGGTCGGTGCGAGCGCGCCGGACCGGCTGCCGGTCAGTGTCGGCGGCACGCTGTTCAACGTGCCGACGGCGGCGATACGGATGAAGATCCAGCGGCACTCCGGACCGCAGGAGCGCATCGACATCGATTTCCTCTTCCCCTCGCTCGAAGTGCCGGGCGCACCAAAGCATGTCAGCGCCGATGCGGCGGAGACGACGATGCAGCCGATCGACCGCATCTTCCTGTCGATCGCGGCGCATCACGATGCGCTCTCGCCGGAACTGCGGGTCAGCACGATCTATCCGCGCTATCTCGACCAGGACGCTACCTCGCCGGAGGACGGGCTAACGATGCGCATGTTCCGCACTGACACGCCTTACGGCAGCGAGGACCTGTTCTCCGCATCGGCCCCCGAACTGACCGCGCGCTGCACGCGCGATGCTGCGACCCCCGGCATGTGCCTCTCGGAGCGCCGCGTCGACGGTGCCGACCTCACCTTCCGATTTCCCCGGAGCTGGCTGTCGCAGTGGCGCGACGTAGCGGAGGCGATGGAGAGGCTGACGGCGCAGTTGCGCGGTCCGAAGGGGTGAGCGCGGCCTCCCTGCCCCGCCGGATTGGCTTGCGGGACGGAATGGAGCGTCCCGTCAAAAATGTCGAAAACAACCCCACGCAAAGTAGCCGGGCGCCGATGGCGTTAATTTCGTTTTATTCGAATACGATATGACGCGCCAACAAGATACCGGGGGTGCGAATCGCATATAGAGTCCGTAAGGCATGCTCAGGCAGATCGCGCCTGCGACAGAGCACGGCTTGAGATACACATTGAGAAACGCTCCAATCATCCAAGGTTCGGGTTTCGAGAGTCTCCTCGCGTATTACGGATCTCGACTGCTCCCGATGAGGATCATCCCGCCGGCTTCCGGCGCGGGATTTCAGTGGCGATCAGATTTCGCCGCTGGGCCGGGAGTGAGCATAGTCCGTGCGCAGTATTGGAGCGACTGGTCCTACGGTTCGGACAACGATACGGAAAATCTCAATCTCGCTTTTCTCAGCGCCGGAGCTTCCGAGTTTACGATCGGCTCCAGAACGATCGAGCAGACCTCATCGCAACTGGTCGTTTATCCGCAGCCAAGCCTAAAGCGGCAAGCCATATGCACCCGCGATGGTACTCTCGCGGGGGGCACGTTACGCTTCGAGGCAAGCACCGTCGCCCGGATCCTGCGCGACATGTTCGACGGCGCGCTGCTGACGAATCTCAATCTCGCGCTCACCTTCGACTTTGAGACGAACTTCGGACAAGCCTTGTGGTCGATCGCCAATGCTCTGGTCAGCGGCATGCACGACGAGCAGTTGCTTCTGCGCTCACCCAAGGCGATCGCGCTGCTGACGGAATCCGCTCTTCGACTGATTTTCGCGGAGGCGCCGCATCGCCTCTCCGGAAAGCTCTCGGCACGAGAGGGCGTCCCAACTTCACCGCAGATCAGGCACGCGATCGATTACATGCGGGCCAATCTTCACTTGCCGATAACAATAGGCGATGTTGCGGACGCGGTCGGGGTCAGCAGCCGCTCACTCCAGATCGGCTTCCGCAGATACTATGAGACGTCGCCGGCTCACTATCTTCGACGTGTCAGGCTTGACGCAGCCCATATCGAACTGTCCTCACCCGAGAACAGGTTGCCGGTCAGCGAAATTGCCCTGAAATGGGGTTTTGCCCATATGGGACGCTTCGCGGCCCAGTATCGCAAAACCTTCGGCGTTTTCCCCTCGGAAACCGCCAAACGCGCGGGCGCACATCGGCTTGCTCGGCCCTGACAGAATCCGTCGCAAACGAGAGGCGAAGAAACGGCAGCCCGTGGGATGAGTGGGCCATCTCGCGATGCGGATCGCGTCAATTTGGATCACAGCGATCGTTTTCCCCTTCAGAAATTGTTGCAGCCGAGGGGTCTCGATAGTCCGTCTCCGACAGACAATTGTCTCTACGGACAATTGCACGCTTCGGTTCTGTCGCCTTTTATGGGCGCGCGTATCGGCAACCCGGTAGGCATCGCACCAACGATCCCGTAGCGGCCGCCCGTTGTGGGAGCGTTGGTGCGGAACGGGACGGCTTGCCGATGCGACCATCATGGTCGAACAGCGGCTGGCGCTCGCAAGAAAGCCGATGCGCGGCTCATCTTGAGTCCCGGTGAAAACCGAGCAATGGCAAGCGACAGCACCGCAGGGTCGGCGCAGCCTGCGCGGCCGCTATTTCCGCCAATGCGGTTTATGTCCCGGTGGGTCCGTTCCCGTTATTGCCCGATACCAAGCGGCATCCGATTGCGCTTGCGCTCTGGCAGCGGCGAGTTCCGATTGTCCCTGGTAGAACCGACTTAGGGCGATGTAGCAATCGGTGCGCGCAGGTCCGCGAGGTATCGTGCCGCAGTCCCGCTGCGCGCTCGCGATGGCAGGACAACTCACCAGCCCAATCGCGACGACACTTGCGATCACATGCCTCATGCCGCCTCCGCACTGTATCCGTCGAGGTCAAAATCCAGTCCTCGCCGCCGGAGGAGCATACCGGATATCTCAGCGGTGACCTCCTTTGATTTCGAACATCAACCTGCCAGCCCGGAGAAAGAGACAAGGTCGCTGCCACTCCCTCAGGGTGGACCGGACATGGCTCGGCCCTTTCCTCCGTGCAGCCTGTGACCGACGGCGACAACCAGCCCGCCCTACATCAGGGTAAGATCAATCCTGATCAAGCGGGGCAAGCTCGTTGAGCGACTATTCCGGCAACAACGGAGGAGAACTCATATGGGAACATTCATCCTTGTCCCCGGGGCAGGCGGTATGGCTTGGTATTGGCACCGCGTGACTCCGCTCATTCGCGCGGCCGGACACGACGCCGTCGCGATCGATCTTCCCGGCGACGATGGGAATTCCGGTCTCGCAGCGTATGCGGACATCGTCATCCGCGCGATCGCGAAACGAAGCGATGCGATACTTGTCGCCCAGTCGCTGGCGGGCTTCACGGCGCCCCTCGTTTGCGCGCGAGCACCCGTGCGGATGGCCGTGTTGGTCAACGCGATGATCCCCGAGCCCGGGGAGACCGCCGGTGCATGGTGGGGCGCCACGGGAGCGGTCGAAGCGAGGGAGAAGGCTGCGACACGCCGCGGCTATGCGACGGAATTCGATGTGGCAACCTATTTTCTGCATGATGTGCCGCAGGAGGTGCTGCGCGCCGGCCCGGAACAACCACGCGAGGAAGCCGGCACCGTTTTCGGCGAGCCCTGTCGCTTCGAGCGGTGGCCCGACATCCCCATTCATGTTCTCGCGGCAAGAGACGACCGTTTTTTCCCGGTCGAGTTTCAACGGCGCATCGCGCGCGAAAGGCTCGGCAAGGAGGTCGAGGACATTCCCGGTGGCCATCTCGTCGCCTTGTCGAACCCGGAAGGACTGACCGAACGTCTTCTTGCCTATGAGAGAGGCCTGACACGCTAGCCCGTAACACCGGGGAGCGCAGCTCCACCCATTCTACATGTCACGTTGGAGTCGTCTCCCGTGCGTTTACGGAGTCGCGGGCGCAAGACCTAAAGCGGAGAGTTAAGATCCCCCGGAGATGGCTTTTCGTTCTCCCGACGGGTCAGTGTTCCTTCCGTAGTTCTCCGGCCGTGAACATAGTTCCGCCTTCTCGGCTGCGTTAAACCGGGCTGTAAAAAAATCCGAGTGACATGCAGTTGCATGTTCATTCCCGGGAAGCGTCGCAGGCTCAAGAACCATCTGCGTTCCGTTGAATGTTAGTTTCGCCGTAGGCGCAGATGCGTGGACCGTTCTCAGGCGGGTGCCAATGCATTTGATACGGAGCAGCCAATGAATTCCACGCTGGATGACAAGCTCGCGGAAGGACAGATCGCGAGCTTGGAGGAACAGCTTTCGAACCTGGCACGCGAAGGGGGAGTCAGTCGTTGCGACCCGCCGACCGGCATCTCGCCGACCGCGGTGAAGACGTCTCAGGCTCCCCTGGCAGCGCTTCATCGGTTGGCAGATTGGCGTCATGTGGCCTTGGTCGGTTCTGCATTGGTGGCTTCCCTCGGTATCGCCGCCTCGTGGCGGTCGTCCCCCGTTGAGACTGCGATAGTGGCCCCCGCAGAAACAGCACGTCCGGCACAGGCTACGTCAGACGTCGCCGCGCCGAAGGACGTCGCGCCGACTACCGTTGCCCTGCATTCCGAGGTGGCGCAGCAGCTCCAGCCGATCGCGCGTGACATGGCTGCCTTGAGCCAAACGGTCGAACAGCTCAAGGCGAGGCAAGACCAATTGGTCAGCGACAATGAAAATCTCGCGAGCCAACTCAAGGCGAGCCGGGATGAAAGCGCGCGCAATAACGATATCATCGACCAGCTCAAGGCGGGGCAGGCCGCGATGGCACACGAAAGCCAGATGCTGACCCAGCGGCTCAATGCGAGCCAGGAACAACTCGCCCAGGTCGTCGCCAACGCTTCAGAGCCGAAGGCGATGCCCGAAACGCCATCAAAGGCGAGTCCCCAAGAGCCAAAGGTGATGTCCGCAATTCCACTGCCCCGCCCGCGGCAACCGGCCAATGTCGCCCAGGCGCAAAAGCCGGCATCAACCGCGTCGCAAGCCAGGAAACCGCAACCATCGTTGGCATGGCCATGGTCCGCGCACTAATCCGGACAGCAGCCGCTTGGCAAAATCGCAACGCTGACGATACGAAAATGGCCGACGAGACCGCGATATACGCAATAGAAATATAAATGTGTGGCCCCGAACGGGGCCACAACGACGCACCAAAGCTCGCTTAGATTATTGTTTGAGCATGCCCCTTCGCAAACGCGTTCCGCGTTCGTCGCAAGGGAAAATCGCTTCACACTTTTCGCTGACGCGGGCCTTCAGGTCCGTATCAGCTCATTCCTGGTCGATGAGATCGTCCTCGAGGATCGCCATCTGGAACTGGAACGAGCGATCATCGTCCTCGTCATCGACGAACAGCACGCCGATGAACTCCTCGCCGATATAGACCTCGGCGGAATCATCCTTCTTCGGCCGCGGCACAACACGAATCTTGGGATTGCCGAACACGCGCTTCAGATACGCGTCGAGCTTCCTCACTTCTTTGACGTCCACGGCAAGTCTCCAATCGAAATCTAACGTGGCGGGGTTTTAGGACGAGACGCGACGAACCGCCAGCATGAATTCCCAAAGAATTCTGGGGACGATCGGGGCCGGAAGGCACCGCCCCGATTCAAGGTCGAACCGGGATCAAAGCCCCATATCAAAGCCCCATGGCGTTGATCATCTGATCCATGGTGCGCGACGGCTCAGCGCAACCGGCCTCGCCGACGATCTTGGCGGGAACGCCGGCAACGGTGACGTTGTGCGGCACGGGCTTGACCACGACCGAGCCCGCCGCAATGCGCGCGCAATGGCCGACCTCGATATTGCCGAGGATCTTTGCGCCGGCACCGATCATGACACCGTGACGGATTTTCGGATGACGGTCCTCGTTCTCCTTGCCGGTGCCGCCGAGCGTGACGCCATGCAGGATCGAGACGTCATCCTCGATGACCGCGGTCTCGCCGCAGACGAAGCCGGTGGCATGGTCGAGAAAGATGCCGCGGCCGATGCGCGCAGCGGGATTGATGTCGGTCTGAAAGACAGCGGAGGCGCGGCTCTGCAGATAATACGCAAAATCCTTGCGGCCCTTCAAATAGAGCCAGTGCGCGAGACGATGGGTCTGAATCGCGTGGAAACCCTTGAAGTAGAGCAAGGGATCGATGAAGCGGGAGGTCGCGGGATCGCGGTCGTACACCGCGACGAGATCGGCGCGGAAGGCGTTGCCAAGATCGGGCTCGTCGCGCAGCGCCTCGACATAGGTCTGACGCACGAGATCGCCCGACAGCGACGTATGGTCGAGCCGATCGGCCAGCCGGTGCACGACCGAATCTTCCAGGCGGCTGTGATGCAGCACGGTCGAATAGATGAAGGTCGCAAGCTCAGGCTCGCGGTGGACGATGTCTTCAGCCTCGGTCCGGACCCGATCCCAGATCGGATCGAGCGCGGCGAGCTTTCCTGCCGGATTGACCTGATGCATTGCCATGGCGTGCTCTCGAAATTCGCTCGTTTGGTTTGGCCTATAGCACAGTCTAGCGTGCCCTGTCCCTGTCGGCTTGCCTGAGAGTGAACACCGGGTTGCCGCCGAAAGCCCGTCAACGCGTTGAATCAAAAGACTTTCTTGCAGCACCCCTGATACGGCAAGGTCCGTTGAAGGTGGTCAGCGTTTTGCCAAAATCAAGCTCGGCAGCGTCAAACTATTGGTGAATTTCACCCCAACCGTTATTGCGGGCATGGTCGACAGCCGACGGAGACGACTTGAGCATCACCACTGACACCTTGCGCGCCCGCGCCGGCGGATCCGCCTGGCTGAAACTGGCCGGCGTCGCGCTGCCTCTTCTATTGATCGCGCCGGCGTTCTGGAACGGCTATCCCCTGCTTCAATGGGATACCGGCGGCTATCTGGCGCGCTGGTACGAGGGCTATCTGGTCCCGAGCCGCTCCACGGTGTTCGGGCTCTATCTGCATATGGGCGAGAGCTCGAGCTTCTGGCTCAACCTCGCCCTCCAGTCGCTGGCAACGCTGTGGCTGCTGCAACTGACGCTCCGCGTGCTCGGCCTGATGCAGACCTTCCGCTTCGTCGCGATCAGCCTGCTCCTGATCCTGTCGACCGCCCTGCCCTGGCTTGCCAGCATGCTGCTCACCGACATTTTCGCGGGGCTCTCGGTGCTGTCCCTGTTCGTCCTGGTGACCGGGGGCGACCGGATCTCCGGCATCGAAAAAATCTCCCTGTTCGCCTTCACCGCCTTTGCCGCAGCGACCCACAGCGCGACGCTCGGCGTCCTGCTTGGGCTTTGCGCCGCCGGATGGCTGCTGCGGCCGCTGCTCGGCAAGCGCCTCCCCCTCGCAGGGCTTGCGCAAGGCAGCCTCACCATTATCGCCGGCGGGGCGATGCTGGTCATGGCGAACCATGCGCTGTCGGGCCAATGGGCCTGGACGCCCGGCGGCTATGGCGTCGCTTTCGGGCGCATGATGCAGGACGGGATCGTGGCGAGCTATCTTCGCGACCACTGCCCGCGCGAGAGTTTCAAGCTCTGCCCCTACCGCAACGAATTGCCGGCAACCGCGGACGAGTTTCTGTGGGGCAACAGCATGTTCAACACGCTCGGCCGCTTCGAGGGGATGAACGACGAGATGAGCTATATCGTCGTTCATTCGCTCGCCGACTATCCGGCCTGGCAGGCGGGCGCAGCACTGCGCGCCATGGGCCAGCAATTGCTGCATGTCGCGACCGGCGAAGGCACCAATGGCTGGATCCCCCACACCTACGGCATCATCGAGCGCTACATCCCCTCGCAAATCGCGCCAATGCGCGCCGCGCGGCAACAGCACTGGGACATCAATTTCGATCACGTCAACTGGCTGCACGTCCCTGTCGCGCTCGCCTCGATGCTGGCGCTCGTGGCCCTGCTCGGCCAAGCACTGGCGCGCCGGCGGCTCGACGACCTGACGCTGCTCGGGGCGACCGTGACGCTGGCGCTGCTCGGCAACGCTTTCATCTGTGCCGTCATCTCCGGCCCGCACGACCGCTACGGCGCGCGGATGGTCTGGCTTGCGACCTTCGTCGTGCTGACCTCGCTGGCGCGCGCCTTCGGCAGGGACGAGCCGGCAGACGACGCCTCAGCCGCGGCGTGAGAGGAAGTCGATCACGCCGGTCTTGTAGACCTTGTCACCGACCGCGCGCATGTGATCGCGGTTGGGGATATCGAGCACTTCCGAACCGGGAATGATTTTTCCCAACGCTGAGGCTGAGCCCGCGACATCGTCGGTGGTGCCGACGGCGATCAGAACCGGCACGTCGATGCGTGCGGCTTCCTCCCTCTTCATCAGATCGCGGGTGCCGCGCAGGCAGGCGGCGAGCGCCTTGCGGTCGGAGCGCGTCTGATCCGCAAACGCACGGAAGGTGCGTCCGACCGGATCGGTGACGTCGTCGAGCGAGGGCGCTTCCAGCGCCTCGGCCACGTTCTCGCCGGGCCCGGTGCCCTCGATCAGGCCGCCGACGCCAATGCCGCCTAGGATCGCCGAGCGCAGGCGCTGCGGCTCGTTGAGCCCGATCCAGGCGGTCATCCGCCCGCCCATCGAATAGCCCATCATGTCGGCCTGCGGAATGCCGAGATGGTCCATCAGCGCGAGTACGTCACCGGCCATGGTCGGAATGGAATATTGCGCGGGATCGTAGAGCTTTGCGCTCTCGCCATGGCCACGATTGTCCAGCGCCAGCACGCGGCGGCCGTTCTTGCGCAATTCCGAGACCCAGGTCGGATAGACCCAGTTCACGTTCTTGCTGGAGGCAAAGCCGTGCACCAGGATGATCGGGTCGCCCTCGCCTTCGTCGAGATAAGCAATTTCGACTGCGCCGTTGTGAAAGCTCGGCATCAACTTAAGTCCGCGTCTGTTGGGGAGAGGATGATCTTAGGCCGCGACTTCGCCGCCCGCCAGCGCAAGTTGCGCCCGGCGCAGGTTCCGCGCCCGCCTGCGGTCGCACCAGGACTGGGTCAGCCGCTCGGTGGTGGCCTTGATCGAGGACAGGACGCCGAACAGCGTGACCAGCGCGCCGAACAGCCATAGTGCGAGATCGAATGCGCCCGTCGCGAGCAGCAACGCGCCGCGGCCGAGCAGCTTCAGGATCGCGCGAGTCTTGCCGCCCTGGGCCTCGGCGAGCCGCGCAGCACGCGCAACGTCCTTCGGTCCTTCGGCAACCCGCAGCGTATCCAGCGCGCCGCGTGTGCCCGCCTTTTCGGTGACGCGGGCAACGTCCTTGCCGAGCCGGACCAGCGCGCCGGCCTTTTCGACGCGGAACGCGGCCTTGATCGCGCTTGCGGTCTCGCCCGGCCGCAGCACCGAACCGGAGGCGACCGCATTCTGTAGTGCCGGCGTGTCCACCACCTCGCGCGCCGAGCGCCCGGCCCAAGCCGCGAGCCCCTCGCCAAGCCGCCCGACCTTGCGGGCGTCCTTCACCAGCGACAGGCCGGCGCGCACCGGCGCCGCACCGCCGACCGAGACATAGGTCGCCGCCGTCACCGCAAGACCGGCCGCGGCAAGCCCGAGCACGAGCCGGTCGGTCTCCTCCCCCATGGCCAGATGCTTGCCCTCGCGCACGACGTCCCTGACGTCGCCGATCACGAAGAGATCGCCCGCCACGGTGCCAGAGAGGCTCGCGACGTCATCGGCGCTGCCGGTGACGAGACCGGTGGCAAAACGCCTGGCGAAATGTGCGGTGGAGTTCTCCTCCCTCACGGCGTCGCTGACCCGGCTCAAGAGGTCGTCAGGCAGCGCGATGCTGCGATCGCGCGCGAGCTCGACGAAGCTGCTCGCAAGATCGGCATCGTGGGCTGCGAGCGCCGCTTCGATATTGTCCTGAACGAGTGCGGCATTCTTGACCGGTGCGTTCTCGCCCGGTGTGTTCTTGCCCAGTGTGTTCTTGCCTAGCAGGGAATCGAGCTTCAGCTCCGACAGCGCGGCCGGATCGTCTTTCGCCGCCAGCACGGCCCCCGCCTCGCGCGCACGCGGCACGACCTGCACGAGTACAACGCTGCATGCCACGAGAGCGGTCAACGCGGTGCTGATTCGCAGCCACTTCATATTCAAGCCTGGACGTTCGCTTGGAAATTCGTTTGGGAATTCGCCTGCCGCAGGGGTTTTCGTTCGTCCACAGACATAGTATGCCAAATTTGCGACACAACGGCCCCGACGAAAGAAGGGCTTCTCTGAGGCGACAAGATTGTGTCGAATTTGCATGAGCAAATGAGCATGGGGCAGTTGCGAACCTTTTGGTTCCACTGGACTAGCAATCATCTGCACCCCTCAGTATGGTCCGCGGCGTTCGATGATGCCGCGTCAGTTTTGATTGCGTCTGCCGCCGTTGCCACTCCAGGATGAGTTCCGATGTCCGACCATGTCGTCCCGCACTTCCACAACGATGCCGGTGTCCCCGTCATCGAAATCGGCTCGCAGGAGTTCATGTGCGTCGGCGCCAACCCTCCGTTCGACCACCCGCACGTCTTCCTTGATCTCGGCAACGACAACGAGATCATTTGCCCCTATTGCTCCACGCTGTACCGCTTCGCGACCGACCTGAAGGCCGGCGAGGCGCGCCCGCCCGAATGCGTGCTGAAGGACAGGGTGGCCTGACCGGCGGCATCCTTTAAGGGGTGGCCGTCTCCCGAACGATCATCATCGCCGGTGCCGGAATCGGAGGATTGACGGCCGCGCTCGCGGTTGCCGCCAAGGGCTTTCGCGTCGTCGTGCTGGAAAAGGCCGAGCGGCTCGAGGAAGTCGGCGCCGGCCTGCAATTGTCACCCAATGCGAGCCGCATCCTGGTCGATCTCGGGCTGAAGGACCGGCTGGGCTCGCGCGCGGTGACGCCGGAGGCGGTCAGCATCATGAGCACGCGCGCCGGCGGCGAGCTGATGCGCCTGCCGCTTGGTGCGGCGGCCGCCGAGCGCGCCGGTGCTCCCTACTGGGTGGTGCACCGGGCCGATCTGCAGGCCGCGCTTGCCGCAGCGGTTTCCGACCATCCTGATATCGATTTGCGGCTGGGTGGGACCTTCGAGGACGTCGCCGCGCATACCAAGGGCCTCTCCGTCGTCTATCGCAGCGGCACGTTGCGCCGGAGCGAGGTGGCGAGCGCGCTGATCGGCGCCGACGGCGTCTGGTCTACAGTACGCCAGCATCTGTTTCCGGATGTCGCGCCGCGCTTCTCCGGCCTGATCGCGTGGCGCGGCACGTTCGAGGCCACCCAACTGCCGAAGGAGCATGCCTCGCGCCGCGTGCAGCTCTGGATGGGGCCGAATGCCCACCTCGTCGCCTACCCGATTGCAGGCGGACGCCAGATCAACGTGGTGGCGGTCGTGCCCGGCACCTGGAACAGGCCAGGCTGGAGCACGCCCGGCGACATGTTCGAGCTGAAGGATGCCTTCCCGGCGCCGCACTGGCCGGGCCCTGCGCGAATGATGCTCACGGCGGTCGACAGCTGGCGCAAATGGGCGCTGTTCACGCTGCCCGACGGCGTTGGCTGGAACAAGGGCGCAATCGCACTCGTCGGCGATGCCGTGCATGCGATGCTGCCCTTCGCCGCGCAGGGCGCAGGCATGGCGATCGAGGATGCCGCCGTGCTCGCCGATCATCTCGGCGACAACGCCACCGAGAGTGCAGCCAGCATCGCGGCGGCGCTGGCGCGCTATGGCCGGGCGCGCGAGGCCCGCATCAGGCGCGTGCAGCGGACCGCGCGGCAGCAGGGCCGCATTTATCACCTCGGCGGCCCCTTCGCACTGGCGCGTGATCTTGCGATCCGCGCGCTCGGGCCGGAGCGCATGCTGGCACGTCAGGACTGGATCTATCGCTGGCGCGCGTGAGGTGCGGTGCCGGCTTCAGTGAATGGCGCTGCCGGACTTCGAGCCCGGTGCCGGCTTCGCTGCGGACTTGGCGGCAGTCGGGGACGCTGGCGGCGCTGGCGGGACCGCCGGCTCCATGTCGCTGTCGCGGCATTTGTTACGCCGCCAAGCCTCTTCCAGGAGCTTCTGCTGTCCGCGCACGGCAATATAGTCGTTGCGGTAGGCGAGCTCCGAGACGACCGCACCGCCGGTGCCCGTCTCCGCCTTCGCCATCAGCTTTTCGAGGTCCTCGATGCGCTTGATCAGGCTTTTGCGTTCAGGGCCGAGCTGCTTGCAGTCCCAGAGCTCGTATCTACCGGGATCGACGAAGGCCGGACTGATGGTGTCGCTCACGCTGGCACAGCCCGCGAGCCCAGCGCCCAGCGACAGCAGCGCGGCCAGCGCAAGCGCGCGACGGCAGCGATTGAGAATCGAAACAGACATGCCGGATTGGTAGTCCCCGTAGATTGACATTGCCTAAAGCAGGCCGAGATGTCCGGATTGAGGCTTTGCCTTGTGCGGCCGGGTCGCTTAAGGAAGGGCACCCTTCGCCCCGCCCCGGCCCCAAGCCAGGCGGCCGGCAAGGGCTTTAAGTGTTTGATCCCGTTGGATCAAGCGGGCATGGCGGAATTGGTAGACGCAAGGGACTTAAAATCCCTCGGTGCGCAAGCGCTGTGCCGGTTCGACCCCGGCTGCCCGCACCACCCTGATCCCCGCTCCCCGTGCCCGACCACCGAAGCCGTAAGCGCCATCGTCTCGCGTCGCGGCATGGTCGCCGACCCCGGCGTGAAGCAAGGCTTTACCGTAAACTTGCCGCCCCCTCAGAATTGGATATCCGGCGCCGCAGCACTGACCCAATCTTAACTTGTCCCGGACGACCATCTTTCGGCGTTTTCAGCGATTTTTGGCCCAAAGCGATGGATCGAACCGAATTCGAGAGCGAGCTTGCACGCGCGTCCTGCTGGTCCTTCCGGGCTGCGCTGGAGGCCGCCTATCTGGCGCGGCGCGGGCGCTCGATGGCTCGTCACATGGCGCGCTCCGCCGCGGTCGGTGGAGTCCTGACGCTGGCGGCGATTGCTCTCGATCGCGCGACCGATATCGACGTCTTTGCCGCCGCATGGATGTGGCGCTGCGTCGTCGCGCTCTGCTGCGCCGGCGTGGCCATCTATGGTTTTCGGTCCCACAGCACACTGCTGATGGGGCTGGCCTATGGCTCCGCCATGATCGCCATCATGGCCGTCATCGAACTCGCGGGCGTCGCCGCG
Organism: Bradyrhizobium ingae; assembly: GCF_055791185.1. NCBI lineage: Bacteria > Pseudomonadati > Pseudomonadota > Alphaproteobacteria > Hyphomicrobiales > Nitrobacteraceae > Bradyrhizobium > Bradyrhizobium ingae. The sequence goes on along the minus strand of NZ_JBVUBB010000001.1, from coordinate 3,003 downwards.
CCGAAGGCGATCCAGGAAAACTACATGCTCGCGGCGATCATGCTGTTCGCCATTTGCGTTGCCTCCGTGCCGATGCCGTTTCCGGCAGGACTCGTCATCTGCGCGACTGCCGCCATCCTGCATCCGACATTGCCGCTCGCCTTCGGAGCCGACGCCAGCCATCTGGCCGGCGACACGATCGTCGGCCTGGCCGCGTGCCTGACGGCACTGCTGGTCATCCGCAAGAACGAGGTCGAGCGGCGACGCAGATTCCTCGAGACGCTTCGCTATGAGCATGCGGCCACGGAATTGAGCGTGGTGAACCGGGAGCTGCTGCGGATATCCAACACCGACGCGCTGACCGGACTTCCGAACCGCCGCTTTTTCGAGGCCGAGGCCACCCGGCTGTGCGCGGAACGAGGTCACGACTGCATCGGCGCCATCCTCATGGATGTCGATCACTTCAAGGCGTACAACGATACGGCCGGACATATCGCGGGCGATGTGTGCCTTCGCACGGTGGCTCAGGCGCTTGCAAACAGGGCCAGCGAAGCAGGCATCAGCGTCGCCAGATATGGCGGCGAGGAATTCGCGGCCATCGTCCCGTCGGCAACTGCTCTGGAATTGCAGCAGCTTTGCGAAGAACTTCGCATCGCGGTCAGCAACGTCAATCTGCCTCATCCTGGCCTGCAAGGTCGAAACGTGAGCATCAGCGCAGGACTGGCGTGGCGCGACACCTTCACGGACGATCCGAAATCGCTGCTGGAGGAGGCCGACCGTGCGCTGTACGAAGCAAAGGCCGCCGGCCGCAATCGCATCGCCTGGTTCGATGCGGCGGCTCACGCCCTTTCGCCCGGCATCGTTCCCGACCTGATCATCCCGGATCCCGTTTCGGCTGCCCGCGGCTGATCCCCCGGCGGGTCTGCTCCCGGCGACCCGCAACGGTGACGAGACCAGATTCCAAAGACCCGGCGCCGTGCGCCGGGTCTTTGTTTCTCGTACTGATCACACCTCTCCGATGTACCGCAGCACATCCCACAGCGTGATGGTGGACGCGTTGGGCTTGATGACGGAGGTCCACCCGCTGGTATTGGCGACGGAGCTCTGGTCGTCATCGAGGATGCCGAAGAAGACCTCGAGCACGATGCGGCCGCCGACCGGACCGAGCTGGGTGCCGGCGTTGGAATCCTTGTCGGCGACCTTGACGCCGTCCTCGATCTTCATGTCGAACGTGCCGTCGTCCTTGGCGAGGCAGGCCTGGCCTTCGGCGAGCACGTAGAGCCAGAGCGGCGTGCTGTCTTCGAGCTTGCTGGCATCCGCGCCGGGCATTTCCGGCATGTCCTTGAACGACAACAGACGCTCGCCGAACACGAGCGGCGGCTGCGTGGTCACGCCGAGCACCTTTGCGACATCCTGCCCCGAGGGCAGCGAGAAATTATAGCCGCGTTTGAGATTGCGCGCCGCGAGCGAGCGGAACAGCATGTCCTGCCCGCCGATCCGCGGCGGCAGCACCAGGAGCGGATTCACCAGGCTGGTGTCGATCTTGTAGCTGTATTGCAGGCGGCTCTTGTCGAGCCCGACGTCCACGCCGCCGACCTGCGAGGGATTGTCTCCCTTCACACCCGGCGCAAGCTGGTCGGTGACGAATAGCGACCAGTCGATACGATGACTCTCCGGCAGGTCGCCGAAGCCGACCAGGCTTTCGGCGGCGTTGTCGGCTCCGTCGAAGATGCGGCGCTGGAAATTCTCGTTGAGCCGATAGGCGTTGCGAATCGCCGAATGCCCGTAGCGATAGGCAGCTCCGGTGAATTCGAGGGGCAGCTCCGTGCGATCACCCTTCTTGTAGAGCTTGTAGGCCGCATCGCCGTTGCTCGCCCGGTCCTGGACGAAGCTGTCATAGACAGGCTTCTGCACGATGCGCTTGAGGAAGTCGGTGACGATGATCGTCTGATAGGTGAAGCGAACCTCCTGCTGCGCCGCCTGGAACAGCTTTGCTCCGGTCATGCCCTGCGATTTGAAGAACGCGATCATCGCATTGTGGAAATGGATGAAGGCGAGCTGAAGCTGGCAGACGATGGAGTTCTCGTCGTTGCGGGGATCGCCGATGATGGCACGGTGGCTGCCGGCATCGTCGGGCTTGAAGAAGATCGTCGAACGCGGCAGGTCGTAGGGCCGCTCCATGTTGGTCGCGAGCCGTCCGTCCTCGTCATACATGAAGGGCGATGCGGACGGCCCGAGGCCGTAGAGGCAATCCATGTCGAGCCGCGGCGTGCGCACGTCGTTGGGGAAGCTCGACAAGCCTGGCGGAAGCGTCGCGAGCGTCGAGCGCGTATCGAATGTCAGGTCATGGTCGATGAACTGGCCGAGATAAGTGTAGGCCGCAGGCACGAAGGGATTTTCCTCATCGTCCGGCGTGTCGGAGGGATCGTCGAGGCCCTGGTCGATTGCCTTGGCGATGATGCTCACGATCGTGTCGGGATCGGAGAGCTGCAACGCTTGATAAGTCTCACGCTTCAACAGGCGCATGAAGCTCGCGGCATCGGAACCCTGCCCGCCATGTCCGCCCTGCAACTGGTCGCTTTTCATGTCCGACATTTCAACGCTCCTTCAAATGGCTGATTTGAATCAATTCGCGTTATCGTCGCGCCACGCCCCCCATAAATCCATTGCGTAGCGGCTGGCGGCTTATCACCTCCAGTTGCAAATTGGTCTTTTGGCCATCCGCTCGGTTCAACGAGTCGCGCATGACGCGTCGATTTGATTCAATACGTGATCGCGCGCGCGACATTTGCCGTCGCTGCTGACGACGGATTGAGCAAGTGGAACTGCGACAAGGTTGTGATTTGCAATCTCACAACCGGCCTTCATCGCTCGCATCAGATGCGCCGATGACGCAACTGTGCAAGTTCACTAATTCGCTGATCGAATGGTCTGGGTCTGGACCTCGGCAAATTCCTTTGGTGTCTTGCCGCCGAGGGCCTGATGAGGCCTGAAGTTATTGTAGTAGACCACATACTCGAACAG